>PXRP01000023.1 GCA_003021655.1 Halobacteriales archaeon QS_4_69_31 | reverse complement strand
GTCCCTGTCGGGACGCCGAATCCGCCACACCCCTCGTGGGGGCTCACGTACCGAGCACGAACCGGAGTACGCCCATGCGGCGGAATCTTGCCACCGTTGATGTCGGGACCGCCCGGCCCCGAGCGCGTGGAAACTTCGGCGTTCACGCCGAGGAGGATGTCATCGCCGCGGCTGAAACTCCTGCGGGAGGACCGGGAGACAACGCACCTGGCCAATCGCGAGGGGCTTCGCTGCCCCGCCTGCGGCGAGGCGTTCGACCGCCTGTTCGTCTCCGAGCGACGGACGAACTCCTTCGGGGACCCGGACGGCCCCTTCTGTCTGGCCCGGACCGACGGGAAGCTCGTGGTGTTGACCCACTGACGCGGCTCAAACCCGCCGGTGAGTGGCCGCGAGCGTGACCGCCAGCGCGACGAAGTACGCCACCAGCCCCCAGCAGGCCGCGGCGACGACGGGACCGAGCCACAGCGCCAGCCCCACCGCCCCGACGACGAGTCCGAGTCCGCTCGCCGGGCCGACCCACGGCCGGTCCCACCACCGCGACGGGCGTCCCGGCCAGAAACAGCGCCTCGACGACGACGCCACCGGCCAGCCCGGCCGCGACGGCCCGCCACTCCCCGAGCACCCCGAGGTCGTCGGTGACGGCCAGGGCGCCGAGCAAGACCGCGCCGCTCGCGAGCGCGATAGCGGCGTCACCGGCGTATCCGCGGGGACCGGGGCGGTCGGACACACCCGGGGTAGGAGGGAAGCGAAAAAAAGCCGCCGCTCTCAGGTCGTGAACCCGCTGTCCTCGTCGTGCTCTTCGAGCACCCACTCCAGTTCCTCGATGGCCCGGAGGATTGCGACCTCGGCTTCCTCTTCCATCTCGGAGGTCGGCGGGTCGTGCCTGTCGTAGGCCGCCTCCAGCTTCTCGATCCGCTGGCGGATCTCGTCCGCTGATCGCATGTCTCCACCCACCGACCGGAGCGGCTTGATTATACCGGTCGACCCGACCCGCCCCGAGAACTTCGACGCCATGGCGTCGATCGCTCGGAAGGTCGACGTCCCCATCGCGACCGGAGAGCGTCTGCAGCTCGCCGCGTGCATCCCCAACTTCGCTATCCAGGAGTACCCGTACGAACAGGACGGCGGCGAACCCGGGCGCGAACTCCTGGCGGAACCGCTGGAACGCGTGGGTGGATACCTCCGGGTCCCCGACCGTCCGGGGATCGGCGTCGAACTGGACGAGTCGGCAGTCGCCGAGGGTCCGTACGAACCCCGCGATGTCGTGACCCGCCTCCACGAGGACGGCTCCGTCGTCGACCAGTGACCGGCGCCGCTCGGAACCCGGAATTCGACACCCAGGAGGTTCCACAGCCGGTTCCGAGTTGACCGACAGCCCCCTGTTCACGGACCGTCGGCGCTTCTGGCGGGGTTCGCTCGAAAGCAGTCGAGAGCCGACGACGACACGCGGCTGGCCGACTGAGGCGCGACCCCCCCGCCGGCGTGAGAACGGACCACGGTCGCTGCGAAACGAGCAGCTAACTGCATTGTTAGTCGAAGTCCCGCCTCGTTCTTCTCGAGATGAATTCATAAAGTCGTTCGCCAGCTATAGCTACGGGGGAGAGACTCATCACCCGGCCGATCCAGGAAATAATCCCAAAATGGTTGAGGAGTTCTCTGAAAGCAAAATAGCCACGGTAGACTTCTCCATCGCTGAACACATACACTGCGGACTCAACGTTGACTGACTCTCGATACCGTTCCGGCATATCACGCTGACCGTACATGGTGAGCGAATCCCGAACATCCAGCACTTTGAATAGGGTGAGCGTCCGCGCGCAGAACAACGAGTGATCGTCATAGACTACGTCGAGCTGGTTCTCTGACTCTGTTGCGGATACGAAACTGTCCCAAGCGAAAAACAGTAATAAAAACGGATAGATATCAAAGAAAAATATCCCCATTGTTAGCCCGACTCCGAGTTGAAACACGAAAATTCCCAGAACGAACGGAGTGATGGGGAGTCGGCCGAGTACAGCTACCACGAACCCTAATTCTATGACGAGGGTCCCTATCGCTGCCAATAAAATGATTGAGGGGTATTGAACGAGGTTGGGCCCGATTCCACCGAAGATATCCTCCAGTGCGTTCCTCATGACAATTGTCCGACTGAGGTTCTCGACCGTCGCCCACTCCCAGAAGGGACCTTGAACGACTTTATGCAAACCGGCGCCGAAATACACGACCGCAATAGAGAGTAGCGACCACCGAAGGGGATCCATCTCGAAAGGCCCAACCTTCGATTTCAGGTAACGATTGGTTGTTGAGAGAGAATCAAGCTGGTCCCCGGGTGATTCTAAAGTTAGTGAGCTCTGTTGGTGGAAGAGCCCAAAGAAGACAAGAAACCATACCGCGATGAATAACGACGTAGTTACCCCTGATGGATTGAGTGTAGCTAATATGGCCCCCAAGTGACCGAGCAACAGGGCTCCGAGGAAGGTACTGAGGCGGAGGCGATATCCGAAAATAAACGAAACCATCAAAAGCATCAAGATCCATTTTTCGACAGGTAGGACTAACGGAGCAGCGGGCGGGAGTAACGCCGTATATGGTTCGAGTGCCAGGGTAAACGGCGTCTGAACGACTAAATTCCAGTTGTACCCCATCATTTTCCATATCACGTACCCCCCGACCAGAAACCGTGCGACAACGAGATTAAGACGGGACTCTCTCGTTGGTTTTTTAAAGTAATTGACAAACAATGAGATCACCCCCCGATTCCAGTAACCTCCGGACATTCGTGTTCAGAAGACTCCCGATACTCGGTCACCATCCGCTCCGAGACCGATTTGATCGCAGTTCCGTCTTCTGAGGACACGATCTTTCGCGCATACAGGCGGATGCCCGTAAACTTCGCGTACTGCTTGATCTCCTTTTTCGTCCACCAATCGTCTAAACCGTGGGGTGGGAACCGAGTGAATGCCAATATTGAGCGTTGCTCTACACTGTTCCGGTAGGCGCGTGCCCTGCGAAGCAGATATTCCATTGCTTCGATGCTCTCGCAGTTCGAGTATTCCTCAGCCATATCTCTCGTAAGATACGGATCCATCACTTCAGTCCCACCGAGAGTTGCCCGTGTATCATAAACGAGTTCCTCACCATCCTCTGTCACGACTCGAAGTTCGTAGTCGGTTTCTGTTTGTGGATACGTGTTCGGAAATTTGTTCCAGGCTATGAACGGCAGAAATTGTGTACCGACGACTGTCGTCAAACAGAGGAGGAGAAAGAAACTGGCCACGAACGGTTTCTTGATTTTATAACGGGACTTGAGGAGGAACACTACCGCCAGCACTGCGTAGAAAAGTACGAACCAGGCCGCCCGTAGGTCAAATACAGGTTTGAAAGGATTAGCCACTCTTTCTCTGACACCCGGTATTTCAGCAGCGGAGAATACTTTATGAAACAAATTATAATTTTCGGAATTTATGCTTGGGCGATATTTCGCTTGCTGACCGAGCCGAGGGATGGACGCGCGCGGGCGCACCGAGATGCTTGTGAGTACGAGGATTCGACTGTGGTTTATAACGGAGGCGATGTGACTGCTGGCTTCAATATCTACGCCAGTTGGATCCACCTCGTCGATCGGAGTGGGGAGATGCTCCGCGAACAGGGCTAGCGCATCGGTGGTTCACTAGTGACACTCCACCTATCTATCAGGATTACAGGAAGGACTTGAACCCTTACGGGAAGCCGGTGGAGGCAGTTTGAACCACGGTCACTCCGCTTCGCTCCGTTCCCTGGTTCAAATCCTACGGCGGCGTTCGCTCCTCACGTCCGTTCGTCACAGAAAGCCGGTGGAGGGATTTGAACCCTCGGCCTAATCCTTACGAAGGATTCGCTCTAGCCAGTCTGAGCTACACCGGCGCGCACTCACAGTTTGTATCGATAGCAACAATAAGGATTGCGAATCGGCCCGCCCCTGGGAGTCGGTCACGCCCGGGTCAGTCGAACGTCCAGACAGACGTTCAGTTCGTGGGGCGCGTACGAGCGGACGGTGTGGCGCGTCTCGACGGTCACGTCGCAGTCGGGTTCGGCGGCCTCGCGGACCGCCGTCTCGCCGGGTCCGTAGGGGTCCGACTCGTGCTGGATGTCGTAGTAGTGGACCACGGCCTCGTCGCCGGCCAGCGCGACCGCGGTGTCGAGGAAGTCGTCGGCGCTGTGGGGGAGATTCATCACGATACGGTCGGCCCAGCCCTCGTAGTCGGCGGCGACCTCGCGGACGCCCCCCTCGACCGCCGTCACGCGGTCGGCGACGCCGTTGCGCCGTGCGTTCTCGCGCATGTACCTCACCGCATCGGGGTTGACGTCGACGCCCACCGCGGTCGCGCCCCGCCCCGCGAAGGGCACGACGAACGGGCCGACCCCGGCGAACATGTCGAACGCTCGCTCGCCCGCGGCGACCTGTTCGGCGACGCGGTGGCGCTCGGTCGCCAGCCGCGGCGAGAAGTAGACCGCCGCCAGGTCGACCAGGTACTCGTAGCCGTACTCGCGGTGGACCGTCTCCGTGCCCTCGCCGGCCAGCACCTCCCAGTCCCGGACGCGCTGCTGGCCTTTGACCTTCGAGGCCCGGTCGAGGACGGTCCCGACGGGCAGGTCCGACTCCACGATAGCCGACGCGAGCGCCGCCGCGCGCCCGGGGTCGTCCTCGTCGACGAGGGCCACGTCCCCGACCCGTTCGTAGGAGGGGTCGAACGGGACCAGGTCGGCGGGCGTCTGCTGGGTGTCGCGCGTCTCGACCGCGCGGGAGACGACCGTCAGGTCCTCGTCGACGGCCAACGGGTCGGTCACGGGGATGTAGATCCACCCGTCGGCGGTCTCGATCTCGCGGGAGTGGTCGACCAGGTCCTCTGCGGCGAGGCGTCGACGGGTGGCCTCGCCCTCCGCGACGGGGACGCGGACGCAGGGAACCGCCATACACACGCTCGCCGCCCTCGGGCGGTAAGCCTGACGCTTCCCGCGGCGCGTCGCGGGGCTTAATTCGCTCGCCCGCCGAGAGGGGGTATGCTCACGTTCGTGGGACTGGGCCTGTACGACGAGCGCTCGGTGACGGTCGCCGGCCGGGACGCCATCGCGGCCGCCGACCGTATCGTCGCCGAGTTCTACACGAGCAAACTCGCCGGCGCGACCGTCGCCGACCTCGAAAGCTTCCACGGCGTCGACATCGAGGTCCGGGACCGCGCCGGCGTCGAGCGGTCCCCCGAGGACGTTCTCGCGGACGCCGAGGCCGACGACGTGGTCTTTCTCACCGCCGGCGACACGATGATCTCGACGACCCACGTCGACCTGCGCCTGCGCGCCCACGACCGCGGGATAGAGACCCGCGTCGTCCACGGGACCACGGCACAGGCGGCCGCCAGCGCCCTCACGGGGCTCCAGAACTACCGCTTCGGGAAGGCGACGACGCTGCCCTTCGAGCGGTCCCACGGCGGCGAGGGCGTCCCCGGCAGCGTCGTCGAGACGGTCGAGCAAAACCGCGAGCGCGGGTTGCACACGCTCGTGTTCCTGGACATCGACGCCCAACACGACGCCTACATGCGGGCCGACGGGGCGGCCGAGGCCCTCGCCGGTGCCTGGCGGGACGGACTGGGCGTTGCCGTCGTCCGCGCCGGGGGGCCCGACCCGGTCGTCCGGGCGGCGCGGCTCTCGACGCTCGCGACGGAGTCGTTCGGCGACCCCCTCCACCTGCTGGTCGTCCCCGGCGACCTCCACCACGTCGAACGCGACGCGCTGGCGGCACTCGGGGGTGCACCGCAGGAACTGCTGGAGTGACTACCCGCCGCCGTCGGCGCGCACGGGCCCGATGTCCAGCGCCCCTTCGAGGTCGTACTCGCTCCCGGTCACGACGAACAGGAGGTCCTCGACGACCGCGAGCACCTCCGGGAGTTCGCGGACGACGAGATACGTGATCCCGACGAGCGCGACCACGGAGAGGCTCTGTGAGATGATCCGGTCGCCGACGAAGTACGAGACCTTCGGGGCCTCCTCGCTGGCGAACAGCGCCAACACGACGTCGGGGAACACGTGGAGGTACTGTTTGCCGAACGTGACGCCGATGAAGACGTTCCGGAAAAGGTTGAGCACGTAGATGACCGGTAGCGAGACGGCCAGCGCCCGGAGTTTCCGCCGGAGCGGGGCCTCGACGGCCGCGACCAGTCCGGCGAAGATGGCCATGCTCCCCAGTCCGGTACAGGCGACCAGTATCGTGTAGGTGATCCGGTGGGTCTCTGTCTCCTCGGTGTAGGGCAGGTCGGTCATGAACACGAAGGTGTTCCGGTAGGGGTCGAGGTCCCGCTGTTCGACCGCCGACCCGCTGACGACCGCCGGGTCGTGGCCCGTCAGGCTCATGAGGAACTCCGTCTGGCGGGTCACTGTCTCGACGAGCGGGCGCTGGATGGCCGCGACCGACTCGACGGGGAAAAACACCAGCCCCATCACGACGACCGCACGCGATAGGACGAACAGCGAGTCCCGGCCCTGCCAGAGCAACAGGCCGACGTAGACGGCCAGTGGCACCGCCAGGACGCTGCCGACCCCTTCGACGATGCTCCGCTGGACGACGGCGAAGTGATACACCAGCGAGAGCCAGAAGACGCCGAACAGGACCCACCCCGCCAGCCCCGCCAGGCGGGCCCGCTCGCGGTGGCCCGCCCAGTCGAGGACGGCCGTGGCCAGCAACGTCGCGAGGACGAGCCACGCGAGCGGGTCCGAGAACTGCGTGGCCCACGCCAGCCACGACAGCAAGGCATCGAGCATCGTTTCTGATCTTCGCTGAGACCACTATATGTCTTGTCGTTGTGTGCCGGCCGGACACAGCCGCCGCTGGCGAGGCGAGCGCCGAAAAAATGTCGAACGTCGGGGTCGGGCGTCAGCCCGATGGTTCAGCGCTTAGTCGCGACGGCGCGCCGCGAGGAGCGCAGCCGCGAGGAGCGCGATGACGGAGACGATGATGCCGAAGCCGGGGCCACCCTCAGTGGTGGTCCCGGGCCCGGGCGTCTCCGTGTCCGTGTCCGTGGCCGTAGCCGTGCCCGTGCCCGTAGCCGTGTCCGTGTCCGTAGCCGTCGACGTGTCCGTCGGCGTATCCGTCGGCGTGTCCGTCGGCGTTGGCGACGGCGTCGGCGACGGCGTCGGCGTGTCGACGTTCACGGTCGCGCTGTCGATGACCGGGTTCCCGTCCGCGTCAGCGTACGGACCGTCGGCGTCCGGGAACTCGTACAGGTTGTTACCGTTGGTGTCGAGGTGGGCCATCGCGACCAGCGTCGTCTCACCGTCGATCGGGGTGTCCAGATTGATGCGGATGTTCTGGTGCGAACCCGAGCTCAGGTACTTGCTGGAGCCGATGACCTCGCCGCCTGCGCCACCCTCGTGGATGACGACGTAGCCACCCTCGGAGAGCGTGGCGGAGTCGACGACGACCTCCTGGTTGTCGGAGTCAACGACCGCCTGGTCGCTGAAGCTCACGGTGGCCTGCGGGATGCCGCGGACCTCGCCGGGAGCGGACCCGATCTCGGGGTCGTCGAGACCCTTCGAGAGCGCCCGTAGCGTGAGCGACTCGTTGGAGGCCTTCTCGTCGAAGACGTCGGTCGTCAGCGACCACGTGCGGTTCGGCGTGACGCGCACGTTGAAGATCTCCAGATAGGTCGGACCGCGGACCCGGATCTCCAGTTCCGTCCCGGGTGCGACGTTGGTCGTACCCGCGATGGTCTGGTTGGACTGGGTCCGGACGACGACGGTGTCGCCCTCACTGCTGTTGAACGAGGCGGACGCGTCGTAGAACGTCCACTCGGACTCGACGGTGCCGCCACCGGTCCCGCCGATGACCGGACCGACGGCGTCGTAGCTTTCAAGTCCGAAGCGGGCGTCCCAGTCCTGACCGCCTTCCTGACCGCCCTCGAGCTTGCTCTGGTCGATGCCAGAGAGCTTGACGACCAGGAAGTAAGTATCGTTCTGGTAGTCCGGGATGACCTTGAGGTTCGTGGTGTCGAGGTCGAACCGCTCCTTGGCGGCGTTCGGGCCGGGGTTCTGCTCCCGGAACGCGGCATCGAACACCGCGTAGGCGCCGGAGCGGCTGGACGTGTTCAGTTCCTCGAGGAACGCGACGGTGGCGTTCGCACCGCGGTCGGTGCGGTTGCGCATCGCGCCCTCGATACCGGTCGCGACGACCTGGTGGACGATGATCTCGTCGGTCGCCGCGATGTCGGACTGGGTGACGTTACCGTCGACCTCGTCCGCGCTGTCGTCGATGTTGTCGTAGAGGTAGGCCTTGTCGACCGTGTTGGTCCTGCCTTCCGGCGAGACCCACACGCTGCTACTCTCGGTCGCACGCGAGTTGAGGTTCAGCGCGCTGGCGTCCTCGGCCGAGAAGTTCGAGAACTGCGGGTCGGTGATGTTGTCACCTTCGGCCGCAGTCGAGACTTCCAGGTCGTAGGTCGCCGCGTCGAGCGTCGCCAGCTTCGCCTGCGTCGCGTTCTTGCTCACCATGCCGCGGCCCTCGGATTGCGCGAGGTCGTCGATGTCCTCGAGGAACGAGCCGGACTCGTTGCTCCAGGCGGTGACCTCGTCAGCTCCCTGCGCGGTTACCACGCGCTTGGAGATGTTGGTCCCCGCATTGAAGCTGTTGAACTCGAGGACGATCTCGCCGTCGCCGTTGGTGTCCTCGACGGTAACGTTGACGACGTAGTTCACGTCGCCCTTGTTACCGATCTGGACCACGACGGGCGCCTCATCCTCGGTGCCCTGGAGGTTGATCGGGATCTCGGCGACGTCGCCACGTTCTTCGCGGCCGACGTTGCCGAAGCTCGCGGAGTCAGCCTCCGGGAACTCGTCGACCGAGTACTCGCCGGCAGTCACCGTGATGCCGGTCTTGACGTCTGTCACAGTGACAGTGTAGTCGCCCGCGGGCGAGTTCGCCTGCGAGTACGAGTAGCTGAGGTCGATCTGGCCGACGTTGTCTATCGTGCCGATTTCACTGTCGATGCCGGTGTTGACCAGGAGGTCGGAGTTACCACGGTTGGCGTCCCCGGTGATGTCGAGTTCGACGCTCTCGTCGTGGTCGAACTCGGTCCCGTCCTGGTTGAGCGACGCCGAGAGGTCCAGGTCGATGACCCGGACGTACCTGACTCTGCGCGAGCCCTTGTTGGAGACGTCCTGGGTCCCGCTGTCCGTCGGGTTGAAGATCAGACGGTAGACGGTACCGGTTTCGAGGTTACCCGAGTCGAAGGTGACCGCCTGGCTGTTCTCGCCAGTCGACCCCTCGAGGATCGTCTGGTTGTCGCTCACGCGCTCCCAGAGGAACGGCGTGTTGTCGTTCCGGGCAGCGATCGTGATCGGCGAACCCTGATAGACCCGAGCCGGCGAGTCCTCCGTGTTGAAGTCGGAGCTGGTCGAGTCTATCGTGGCTGCCGTGAGATCGACAGTGAAGTTGCCGGTCGTGTACTTGCCGTCCGGCGCGTTCGAACTGTCGATCTTGGTGATGTTGACCTTCACCTCGTCGGCCGGGTCAAGCGCGTCCCAGCCGCCGTTCGAGCCCTGCGAGGCGTCGATCTGGAGTTTCGCCGTCGACCCGTTGTACGGGTGCTCGATGTCGGCGTCGTCCAGCGTGACACTTGCAGTGCTGTTCGTGCTATACTCCGTGAAGTTGTCCTCGCCGGCCTGTTTCACCCAGACCTGGAAGTGCTCGGCGTCAAGCCGCGAGCCGTCTCCCAGTGCGGTCTGGTTGAATTCGACCGTCAGGACGTCGCCCGATTCCGTGGCGCTCGATACGCCCGGATCGGTGTTCGCCGCGGCTGCTGTTCCCGACAGTGCGATGGTGCCGGCGAAAACCGACACGACCATCAGCACCGCGAGGAACAACCCGCGGAGTTTGTCGTTAGTCCCTGTCATAGTTTGATTGGGTTATCTGTCAGCGACCACAGCAACTTTCCACCCGGCCGGACACGCGACCAGCCTTCGGCCGCGCCGAACCGAAACCGGTGTACTCGATACTGCAGTCATGGGTAGGGGTACGGTCGTAACCACTATTGGAGGTTATAAATGCTTTGTGGTAACGGCACGAGAATGTGTCGAGGCCGCGCCGGACAGATCGGGGCGCTCAGCCGCCGTGTGACTGATTCACGTGCGTCTGACACCTGTCAGACGCGTGTCTAACGGTCGGTAAATCCGCCTTTGTAGTCCCCCCGATAGCGGTGGCCAACGAGGGGGCGACCGGCCGGGTCGGTGCCGTCCGGTCGGAAGTATCGACCGGCTACTGGAGCGTCGGCCGAGACAGGGTCGGGGGGCGCCGACCGACCGCTGGGTCGCCCGGGGTCGCGGGGACATCAGTCGGCTACTGCATCGGCCGCGGACCACAGGATACTGACCGACTACTGGGTCAACCGTGGACGGAGACACCGACCGGCCCGGGGTCGCCGGGTCAGGCGGTGACGAGTTCGACCTCGTGGCCGTCCTGGTCTTTCGTGAACGCGTAGTTGAAGCCACAGCTCTCGGGGTCGCGGTAGTCCTCGGCCTCGCGGGTCACGAGCCGGTCCCACCCCTCCTCCAGGTCCTCGACCCGGACGGCGAGGTGGCCCCAGGCGTCGCCCATCTCGTAGCTCCGCCCGTCGTAGTTGTAGGTGAGTTCGACGGCCATCGCCTCCCGGGCGGCGCCCTCGGGTTTCACGAAGTAGTTGGCGAAGGTGTCGGCCTCCCAGCGGCCGGTGTGTTCGTACTCCAGCTTCCGGGTCCACCAGCCAAGCGCCGCGTCGGCGTCCTCGACGCGGATCATCGTGTGGTCGAGGCTCCAGCGGGCGCCGTGGTCGCGCTCGACGACCTCGATCTCGTGGCCGTCGGGGTCTTTGACGAACGCGTAGCCCGGGTTGTCCTCGGGCCGGCGGTAGTCCTCGACGCCCTCGTCCATCAGTTCGTAGTAGGCGTCGTGGACGTCTCCGACGCGGACGGCGATGTGCCCCCAGGCGTCGCCCATCGTGTACGACCTGCCGTCGTGGTTGTATGTGAGTTCGAGCAACGCGCCCTCGTCGTGGACGTCCTCGGGACCGAGGAAGACGTTGGTGAACGTGTCGGCCTCCCAGCGGCCCTTCTCCTCGTAGTCGAGGTGGGTCTGGTACCACTCCAGGGACTCCTCTAGGTCTTCGACGCGGACCATCGTGTGGTCGAGTGTGGCGTCCATGTGCGAGCGGTAGGCCGCGAGGTCGAAAAGGATACCGGCGGGCGAACGTTTCGGGGGGTTCCGGAGGCCGCAGGAGACGGGACCGGCCCTCGCGGGCCGGCGGGCCCCGACCCCCGGCCGGGCGTCGGGTACTCTCAGGGTCGCCAGCCGTCGGGCAGGCTCTCCCAGGCGGCCAGCCACAGCAGCGCCACGCCCAGCGGGAGCGCCACCACGCGCAGGCGCACGGAGGAGAAGGCCACGGCGAAATACAGCACGTCGAGGCCGGCGAGCGCGAACAACCCGGCCGTGACGCGGCGGTCCTCGCGTTCGACGGCGGCCAGCGCGGCGCTCGCGACCGCGAGCACGTACAGGACAGTCGCGGTCGGCCAGGCAAGCAGCGACGGCGGGAGCGGCCCGGTCCGGACGAGGACGTACCCGACGACGGGCTGGAGACTGAGCGGGTTCTGGTTCACGAGGCCAAAGGAGAAGACGAGGCTGGCGCCGACCTCGTAGGGGACGACCACCCACGGCACGAGCCCGGCGGCGACGACGACCAGCAGGCGGCGGCGACCGACGGCACGGACCCAGGACCGACCGGCGGCGACAGTGTGGCTCATCGCGAGACCACGATCCGGAGGACGTCCTCGTCGGCGAGCTCGTGGTCGCGGCCGACCTGCTGCTCGTCGTGTTTGGCGCTGGGGCCGCTGACGCGGGCGAAACGGAACCGCTCGTCGAACGAGCCGCCGAGCTTCCGGCAGGCGTCGTCGACGGTGTCGCCCTCCCGCAGGACGAGCGGCTCCTCGTAGTCGACGCCCCGCCCCGGCTTGTCCATGTAGACCCGTATGAGACCGAGTTCCTCCCAGATGGCCTTTTTGAGGCTGTCCAGTCCCCGTTCTTTCTCGGCGCTGATGAAGACCGCCTCCTCGGGGTCGACGCCGTGCTCGCGGAGTTGCTCGTCGACGGTCTCCTTGTAGTCGGGTTCGATGAGGTCGGCCTTGTTGACTGTCACCAGCGAGGGGATGTACTCGCGGTTGTCCATGACCCCGTCGAGGAGGCGGTCGATGTCGACCTGTTCGCCGATAGTGACGTCGGCGTTGACGTACCCCTGCTCGCGCAGGACCTGTTTGACCGTCTCCTCGTCGAGGTCGAGGTCGACGCTCGCGTTGACGCTGAGGCCGTCCGTGTGTTTCTTGCGGACGGAGACCCGCGGCGGGTCCTCGTCGAGGCGGACCTTGTTGTCGTACAGTTCCTGGGAGAGGCGTTCGTACTGGTCGATCTCGAACACCGAGAGAACGAACACGACGAGGTCGGCCGTCCGGACGACCGACAGCACCGCCTGGCCGTCGCCCTTGCCGTCGGCGGCCCCCTCGATCAGCCCGGGGACGTCCAGTATCTGGATGTTCGCGCCGTTGTACTTGAGCATCCCCGGGTTGACGTCCAGCGTCGTGAACTCGTAGGAACCGACCTCGCTGTCGGCGTTGGTGAGGGCGTTGAGCAGCGTCGACTTCCCGACGCTGGGAAAGCCCACCAGCGCGACCGTCGCGTCGCCGGTCTTCTCGACGGCGTACCCCTCACCGCCCCCCGAGGAGGACTGGCGCTTCTCCAGTTCCTCTTTTTTCTCCGCGAGCTTGGCTTTCAGACGGCCGATGTGTGCCTCGGTCGACTTGTTGTAGGGCGTCTCCGCTATCTCCTCGCGGATCTCCTCGATCTCCTCTTCGAGGCCCATCGTGCGTGACTCGGCAACCGCGATTCAAAAGCGTGTTCCTCCGACCCCGACTGCCTCGCACGACCAGACCGATGTGGGGTGGCCCGACGGTCCCCTGGTCCACCACTCCTGTCCCTTGTGGTGGGTGGCCCGGAACTCTGTTCGATGGCTCCAAAAGACGGAACAACGACCGGTCCACCACTCCTGTCCCTTGCGGTGGGTGGCCCGGCCGTCCCGTGACATACCACCCACACCGGAGCCGAACCCAGCCGTCCGGAGTCCTCGGGAGACCTCCGGAGCGGCGCGCAGTGGCATAATTTCGATACACTAATACGACGAGAGTCGAACAGCTTCGATCATGTCGGACCCGGCCAGACTCCGTGACAGCACGGAAATACTTCTGCCGGCCAGTGCCATAGAGGACCTCCGCGAAGAACTCGAAGAACGGTTCACGCTGACGATCCTCCGCGAGGAGTGTCGGGTTCGCATCATCGGCAGCCCCGTCGAGATCAAGGGCGCCAGCGACTTCCTCGCGCGCAACGGGATCGCGGTGCACTAGACCGTCCCGTCGAATCCGCGGTCGACTGGCGCGCCGTCCCGTCAAAGCGCTCTGTCACAGCGAGGCGTTCTATCACGGCGGGCTGCCGTCACAGCGGGCCGCGTGGTCCCGTCGGGACGGCCGGTCGGTCTCAGGCGCCGCCGGTGATAGCGTTCGAGAGCAGCGGCCGCATCATCCCGACCAGCGGGGCGCGCTCGTCGTCGGTCCAGACGGCGCTGTGTCTGTCGACGCCGGGCAGGTCCGTTTCGAGTTCGGAACTGACCAGGAGTTCCCGCCCGTCGGCCATCAGTATCGAGCTGATCTCGCCCGGGCGGATCGGGTAGTCCTCCCACCAGGTCCAGGTCTCGAGGACGGTCGCGTCAGCGGCGGTGGTGGCGACCTGCTGGCGGATCGCCTCGGCGGGTGACCCGAGGGTGACGGCGACGCCGCGCTCGTCGGCGGCCGCGAGCGCCGTGAGGACGTCCTCGGCCAGGAGGCTCTCGACGGCGACCACCAGGAGGAGTTCCTCGGTCGCGTCGCCGGCGAGCGTCGCCAAGCGGTTGCTGACCGAATCGTCGCCCTCGACGACCCAGACGCCGGCGCGCTCGGTCCGGGGTGTCGGCGACTGGAGGCGCGGCAACAGGCCCTCCAGGCGGTCGAGGCGTTCGCCGTAGTCACGCCGGATCGTGTCGACCGCGTCGCGGGGCGCCAGCGCGCGAAAGCGCCGGGGCTGGGCGTCCTGGACGTCCGCCAGCCCCCGCTCCTGGAGGGACTCGACGCTGTCGTAGACCCGCGGCCGGGGGACGCCGGCGACCTCCGCGATCTCGCGGGCCGTCCCGTGGTCCATGCGCGTCAGCGCGACGAAACAGCGCGCCTCGTACTCGGTCAGGCCCAGCGTCTCCAGCAGTGCCGTCGTCTCTGCGACGAGGTCGTCGTCCCCGTCCGGCTCAGCGTCGTTCGACATGGTCGGTGGCGTTGTCGCTGTCATTGGGCGGTGGTGTGCATAACGGTGGTGTTCGGTCGACGGACACGGTCAGACCGGCTGCTCGGCGGCGTCGAGCAGTTCCGTATAGCGGTCCCGGATCGTGACCGCCGAGACGTCGGCCACGTCCGCGACCTCGTGTTGGGTCACGTCGACGTTGGTCAGCCGGCCGGCCGCGTAGATGGCCGCCGCGGCGAGCCCGACGGGGTTCTTGCCCGAGTGGACGGCCTCCTCTTTGCCGGCCTCCAGCAGCTCCACCGCACGCTGTTCGGTCTCCTCGGGCACGTCCAGGTCCGAGGCCACCCGCGGGACGTACTGGGCCGGGTCCGTCGGTTCCATCGCGAGTTCGAGTTCGCGGGCGATGTACCTGTACGCGCGCGCGAACTCCTTGCGGTCGACACGGCTGACCGTCTCCAGTTCGTCCAGCGTCCGGGGCACGTCGGCCTGGCGGGCGCCGGCGTACAGCGACGCGGTCGCCATCGCCTCGATGGACCGCCCGGGGATCAACTCCTCTTCGAGCGCGCGCCGGTAGATGACGCTGGCGGTCTTGCGGGCGTTCTCCGGGACGCCCAGCGCCGAGGCCATCCGGTCTATCTCGCCCAGCGCCTGCTTGAGGTTGCGGTCCTGGGCGCTCTGCGAGCGGAACCGCTCGTCCCAGGTCCGCAGGCGGGACATCTTCTCGCGCTTGCGCGCCGACAGTGTCTGCCCGTGGGCGTCCTTGTCCTGCCAGTCGATGACCGAGGACAGCCCCTTGTCGTGGAGCATCTCCGTGGTCGGGGAGCCGACGCGTGACTTCTCGGCCTTGTCGCGGGCGTCGAACGACCGCCACTCCGGCCCGCGGTCGACGTGGTCCTCCTCGAAGACGACCCCACACTCCCGGCAGACCGTCTCGCCGTGTTTCGCGTCGGTGACCCCGTCCGCGCCACATTCGGGACACCGTCCCTCCTCCGTCTCACTCTCTGTCTCCGATTCCTCCCGCTCTATCGGCCCGCGGGCACGCGATCGGACGCTGCGGTTTGTGCTTGTCATGGTCCTTGGGAACGGCCGGACCCACTCCGGCACGTCTCTGTCTCCGTCTCTGTATTACTCCCGAGTACATTTATAGTTACTGCTTCGTTGTATCTACGATAGTAACAGCAGATCGTCGCCGTAGAAGCTCCCAAGCGGTAGATCCGCGACGGGGCCGGGACGACGAGCGCGTGCTACGGCGGCGGAGACGGACGTGTATCGCGGCTGGGCCGGAGCGACGAGCGCGAGCGCCGGCGGGGGCGATAACGGCGGAGTGGTCCCGGTCGCGGGGCTGGCTGTGGTCCGTTGGCACGGCGACCGGTGAAAAGCAATCCTTAAAGCCGCGCCTCCGGTTGTGCCGCGTATGGCTGGAACTATCGAGGTACTCGTCCCCGGCGGGCAGGCCGACCCCGGCCCGCCGCTCGGTCCGGAACTCGGGCCGACGCCGGTGGACGTACAGGCAGTCGTCCAGGAGATAAACGACCGGACGGAGGCGTTCGACGGGACGGAAGTGCCGGTCACCGTCGAGTACGAGGACGACGGCTCGTTCACCATCGAGGTCGGCGTCCCGCCGACGGCCGAACTCATCAAGGACGAGGCCGGTTTCGAGACCGGCAGCGGCGAACCCCAGAAGGAATTCGTCGCGGACCTCTCGGTCGAACAGGTCAAACAGATCGCCGAGCAGAAACACCCCGACCTGCTCTCGTATGACCTGAAAAACGCCGCCAAAGAGGTCGTCGGCACCTGCACCTCGCTGGGCGTGACCATCGAGGGCAACGACCCCCGCGAGTTCAAACAGCGGATCGACGACGGCGAGTACGACGACGTGTTCGCAACGGAAGCCCAAGCGTAGCGAGGCTGACGCCGCGAAGTCTCGAAAGACGAACGGAGTGGGTCTTTTCCGTGAGTTCGCCGCGGGAGCGGTGGCGCTGTCGCAACGGGAGCGACCGCTCGGTAGGCGTTGCTGATCGTCGGTCTGGGGGCCGCGGTGGGCGAGGCGGTGGCGCTGTCGCAACGGGAGCGACCGCTCGGTAGGCGTTGCTGATGGCA
This sequence comes from Halobacteriales archaeon QS_4_69_31, assembly GCA_003021655.1. Taxonomy (GTDB): domain Archaea; phylum Halobacteriota; class Halobacteria; order Halobacteriales; family Haloarculaceae; genus QS-4-69-31. The sequence continues at coordinate 85,268 of PXRP01000023.1, read as the reverse complement.
ACCGTCCCGTCAGTGGTGTGTGTCCTCGTCGGGGTCTGGTACAACGTCGTACTCGGTGGCGAGTAACGCTGCCGGGGAAACAGGCCGTGAACGCACCACACCGCCAGCGGCGACGATACCGGTTCGACGGGCTTAAGTGCCCCATCGGCATCCTTTCAGGTGAGACAGGCTGTGCCTGTTTCACTGACCCGTAGGAGCCACAGGCGTACTACGGAGGTGAACGATGGCAGACCAGGAAATAGAGAACGCAGTTTCTCGCGCACTCGAGGAGGCCCCGCCGCGGAACTTCCGCGAGACGGTCGACCTCGCGATAAACCTGCGCGACATCGACCTGAACGACCCGTCGAACCGCATCGACCAGGACGTGGTCCTGCCCAGAGGGACGGGCCAGGAGACCACTATCGTCGTCTTCGCGGAGGGCGAGACCGCTCTGCGCGCAGAGGAGGTCGCCGAGGACGTGCTGGACAGCGACGACCTCGAAGACCTCGGGGACGACGACAGCGAGGCCAAGACCCTGGCCGACGAGACCGACTTCTTCCTCGCCGAGGAGGAACTGATGCAGGCCATCGGCCGCTACCTGGGGACCGTCCTCGGGCCGCGCGGGAAGATGCCCACCCCGGTCAGTCCCGACGACGACATCGTCGAGATGGTCGAGCGGCTGAAAAACTCCGTGACGCTCCGGAGCGGCGACCGCCGGACCTTCCACACGCGGGTGGGCGCGGAGGACATGTCCGCCGATGAGATCGCCGACAACATCGACGTTATCCTCCGGCGGCTCCAGGCCGACCTGGAGAAGGGGCCGCTCAACCTCGACGCAGTCTACGTGAAGACCACGATGGGTCCGGCCGTGGAGGTGGCCTGAAATGAGCGCCGAATCCGAGCGCAAGACCGAGACCATCCCGGAATGGAAACGCGAGGAGGTCGCGGACATCGTCGAGACGATCGAGTCCTACGACAGCCTCGGCGTGGTCGACATCACCGGGATCCCCTCCCGACAACTCCAGAACATGCGGCGCGACCTGCACGGCACCGCCGAGTTGCGCGTCTCGCGCAACACGCTGCTGGTGCGTGCCGTCGAGGAGGTCGACGAGGGCCTGGAGGTCCTCGCGGAGTACGTCTCCAGCCAGGTCGGACTTATCGGGACCGACGAGAACCCCTTCGGGCTCTACCAGCAACTGGAGGCCTCGAAGACGCCGGCGCCGATAAACGCCGGCGAGGTCGCTCCCAACGACATCGCCATCCCGGAGGGCGACACGGGGATCGACCCCGGGCCGTTCGTGGGCGAACTCCAGAGCGTGGGCGCGAACGCCCGCATCGAGGGCGGCTCCATCCAGGTCATGGAGGACTCGACGGTCCTCGAAGCGGGGGGCGAGGTCTCCGCGGACCTGGCGAACGTCCTCGGCGAACTGGGGATCGAGCCCAAGGAGGTCGGGCTTGACCTGCGGGCCGTCTACGCCGACGGCGTGCTGTTCGAGCCCGAGGAACTGGAGATCGACGTCGACCAGTACCGCGCGGACGTCGAGGCGGCGGCCGCGCGCGGCCGCAACCTCTCGGTCAACGCGGCCTACCCGACCGACCGGACGGTCGCGACGCTGCTCCAGCGAGCCCGCGGCGACGCGAAGAGCCTCGCACTCCAGGCCGCCATCGAGAGTCCCGGGGTCGTCGACGACCTCGTCTCGAAGGCCGACGCACAGGTGCGGGCGCTCGCCGCGCAGGTCGACGACGAGGAGGCACTCCCCGAGGGACTGCGCGACGTCGACGGTATCGACGAACCGACTGACGACCACGACGCCGACGACGCCGACGAAGAAGTCGACGCAGACGACGCAGACGACGACGATGACGACGGCGGCGACGCGAGCGACGCGATGGGCGCGATGTTCGGCTAACTCAGAACAATGGAATACGTTTACGCAGCACTCATCCTGAACGAGACCGGCGCAGAGATCAACGAAGACAACCTGACCGACGTGCTCGACGCCGCGGGCGTCGACGTGGAGGAGTCCCGCGTCAAGGCCCTCGTCGCGGCCCTCGAGGACGTCGACATCGACGAGGCCGTCGAGCAGGCCGCCGCCGTCCCCGCGGCGACGGGCGATGCCGGCGGCAGCGAGGTCGAACCCGACGACGACGAGGACGAAGCCGAGGAAGAGCAGGCCGACGACGGCGGTGACGACGACGACGATGACGACGACGAGGCCAGCGGCGAAGGCCTCGGCGAACTGTTCGGCTAACCCCGGCAGTTTTCACCGTTTTCACCGGCTCCCGAGTCGCTGGTATCCCAAACGGGGCCGTCCGCGGGCGGGGAGAAGAGTGCCCAGACGCCCGCGACGGTCTCGCGGAAGGCGACCACGTGTTTGTGGGCCTCGTCGATGTCGGCGGCGTCGCCGACGTCCTCGGCGACCTCGTCGGGCGCGAGTGTGTGGGGCCCCAGCACGCCGTGTCGCCAAATTACTCCGTCGCCCACCGCGGTCGCGTGGGCACGTCGAAGCGGTCGGTGGCGACGAGCCCGGCGCCGAACAGCGCGGCGACGGCCACCGGGACCCAGTTCCCGAAGGCGGCGTTGACGGCTCCCCAGAGGATGACGAAACTCACCATGTCGTCGAGCATGAACGGGCAGGAGTCGAGGCGCGCGAGCAGCGCGGTCCGGTCGAACGCCAGGTCGAAGGCCCCGACGGCCACCGTCGCCGAGAGCACCCACCCGGCGTAGTTCGACCACGGGACGCCGTAGTAGACCGCCGGCCCGAAGTACTCCCAGAAGCCAAGCGCCACCGCGCCCGGGTCGAGGACGAGGTCGACGGCCACGACCGTGGCGACGACGACCGGGAGCCGGACCCACCGCGAGCGGGCGCGCTCGCCGAGCAGGAGCAGACAGAGCAGGTAGCTGTTGAGCACGAGCGGGAAGAAAAAGACCGGCAACCCCAGGGGGACGCCGGCGAGCATCGGCCCGAGCGCGACGCCGTACTCGAAGGCGCCGTAGGGCCACCCGGTCGTGACGCCGACGTACTCGATCCCGTAGGCGTAGGCCGTCAGGGCCGCGACCGCGGCGGCCGCCCGGCGGTCGACAAGCGGCGCGACGCCGGCGACCAGCGGCAGGCGCATCACGAGCACGCCCAGGAGGACGAGCACCGGATTGAACGAAAGCGCCGGCGGCAGCCACCCCCAGGCGCTGGCCAGCAGGAGCACCGCGCCGGTCACGGGGAAGACCACGGCTATCGTGAATCGATTGGTCTCGACGACGTCGTCGAGGCGCCGCTCGACGCCCTCCCGGTCGAGCGCTCCCAGCCGGGGAACCGACGCCGCGTCGGCGAGGTCAGGGCCCATAGACGAGCCTCCAGAGCGCGGCGTTGGTCATCACGGCGCCGACGGCCGTGTTCAGGAACGGGAACCACCAGTAGGCGCGGTCGACGGCCACGTCCGAGAGGGCGACGCCCGCCAGAAAGACCGGGTAAACCCCCAGCAGCCCGCCCAGGAACGGGTGGACCTGGAGGAAGGCCCAGGCGGCCAGCAGCCAGACGACGCCACAGTAGACGTCGGTCCACCGCTGGCCAAGTACCGTCGCGGTCGTCCGGATGCCGGCCGCGCGGTCGGGTTCGATGTCGGGGACCGCCGAGAAGGTGTGCATCGCCATGGTCCAGAGCCACCCGCCGGCGACCGCCCACCCGGGCGGGTAGGCGCCGGCGACCGCCGCGTACGCGACCACCCCCGGCAGGACATACAGCCCGTTCGACAGCGAGTCGAGAAACGGCGTGGTCTTGAACCGGAAGGGGGGCGCGCTGTACTCGATAGCCAGCGCGAGAAACACCAGCACCCCGACGACGGCACGCGTCGGCAGGAACGGGAGCATCGCGACCCCGAGCACGCCGCTGCCGACCACGACGAGGACCACGTCCCGGCCGCCCCGGTAGCGGACCTCCCTGTCCTCTTTCTTGGGGTTCTGTTCGTCGACGTCGGCGTCGAAGACGTCGTTGACGCCGTAGAGGAAGACGTTGGCGGGCACCAGGAAGTACGCGAACAGCCCGACCGTCAGCGGCGTGAAGAGGTCGCCGACCGAGTCGGCGGCGTAGACGACGCCCACGACCGCCGGGCCGGCGAGGTAAAACCAGAACCGCGGCCGCGAGAGCCGCAGGAGATACCCCAGCCTGGAGTCTGCCGGCGGAGCGAGCCCGGCGAGGCGTGAGGTGACAGACGACATAGCTAGGTCGCGTCGTCGATCAGTGCGTTGGCGGTGTGCTCGCCGCTGATGAGACACATCGGGACGCCGATGCCCGGCGTCGTGAACGAGCCGGTGAAGTAGAGTCCGTCGACGGCCGACGAGCGGTTCTTCGGGCGCAAGAGCGCGGTCTGGCGGAGCGTGTGGGCCAGCCCCAGCGCGGTCCCCTCGGTCGCGTTGTACCGGTCGACGAACTCGGAGACGCAGAACTCCTCCTCGGCGACGATCCGGTCGCGCAGGTCCACGCCCGTGTGCTCGGCGACGTCGGCGAGGACCGTCTCGCGGAAGCGCTCGCGGGCGGCGTCGTCGTCCTCGAGGCCGGGCGCGACCGGCACCAGCACGAACAGGTTGCTGTGGCCCTCGGGCGCGACGCTGTCGTCGGTCTTCGAGGGGACACAGAGGTAGTAGGCGGGTTCGTCCGGCCAGGCGGGGTCCCCGAAGATGTCCGCGAAGTGGGGGTCCCAGTCGTCGGGCAGGACGAGCGTATGGTGGGCGAGTTCGGGGACGTCGCCCTCGACGCCGAGATAGAGGAGGTACGCCGACGGCGCGTAGGTGCGGTCCGCCCAGTAGTCGGCGTCGTACTGGCGCTCGTGTGCGGGGAGCAGTTCCTGCTCGGCGTGGGCGTAGTCGGCGTTGACCACCACCCTGTCGGGGTTGCGCTCGCGGCCGCGCTCGTCGACGACCAGAAAGCCACGCTTCCGGCGGGTGGTCTCGGTGACCGCGGTCCCGGTCTCGAAGCTGACGCCCAGTTCCTGGGCGAGCGCGACGACGGCGTCGACGACGATGCCGATACCGCCCTCGGCGGCGGCGTCCGCGATGGCCCCTCCGCTTCCCGACGCTGTCTCGCTGTCGGCGAGTGCCGAGCCGCCGTCGGCGGCCGCGTCGCCGTCCGCGGCGGGCGTGGCCCCCTCGCCTCCCGGACCGCTGGCGTCACCCCCACCCGCTCGCAGCGAGGCGCCGGGTGTGACGCCGTCCTCGGTGGCGACGGGGTAGTAGACGCCGAGGTTGAAGTCGACGTGGCTCATGATGTTGTACAGCGCGGGCGTGTTCTTGGGGGACCCGCCCAGGAAGACCAGCGTGTACTGCATGATCTGCTGGAGTTTGGGGTTCTCGAAGTAGTCAGAGACGTGTGACTGCATCGACCCGAGGAGTGTGAGGCCGACGGGCGCGGCCAGCATCACGTCGAGGTCGACCCAGTCGCGCAACCGCGAGCGGTCCTCGTAGACGAACGTCTCCATGGCCGTCTCGTAGTGGCGCTTGCTCGTCGCCAGGTACTCGTCGAAGGCCTCGCCCGCGCCGGGTTCGATGGACTCGAAGCGCGCGCGGTTTATCTCCCTGTCGGGGTCGATGTCGACCCGCTCGCCGTCCTTGAAGAAGATCCGGTAGTGGGGGTCCAGCCGTTCGAGGCCGTAGTAGTCGCCGGGCGTCTTCCCGAAGTGCCCGAAAAATCGCTCGAAGACGTCGGGCATGAGATACCAGGAGGGGCCCATGTCGAAGCGGAAACCGTCCTTCGTGAGGCGGCTCGCGCGCCCGCCGAGTTGCTCGTTTTTCTCGAGCAGCGTCACGTCGAACCCGGCGTCTGCGAGGTGGCAGGCGGCCGAGAGTCCGCCGAACCCGCCGCCGACCACGACCACCGACTCGGAGGGCGACTGCGTCGTAGCTGTCATCACTCCTCACTAGTCGGCCGCTGAACAATAAGGGGTAGCCAAACGAGTCGGGTCGACCCGAAACCGGGAAGGTGACACCGCCGTACGCACGGGTATGGAAGAGACGACAGTCCTCGTCACCGGCGGGACGCGTGGTATCGGGGGAGCCACCGTCCGGAGGCTCGCGGGAGCGGGCGCGCACGTGGTCACCTGCGGGCGGGACCGGGACGCGCTCGACGAACTCGCGGGCGAAGTGGAGGGGGTCACCGTCCAGCGAGCGGACGTCCGCGACGAGTACGACGTCGAACGGCTGGTCGAGACGGCCGCCCGCGAGGGCGACGGCATCGACGCCGTCGTCGCGAACGCGGGCGTCTACCACGGCGTCCCTGGCGAGACGCCGCTGGCCGAGGAGAGTTACGCGGCCTTCGACGACCACCTGCGGACCAACGCCAGGGGCGCGTTCGCGACGATACGCGAGGCGACACCCCACCTCACCGACGACGCCCGCGCGGTCGTCCTCTCGGGCCGGATCGCCCGTGACCCGGGTGCGGGCTTCGGATCGTATGCCGTCTCGAAGGCCGCGACAGAGGCCGTGGCACGACAGTTCGCCGCCGAGCTGTCGGTCCCGGTGGGCGTCGTCGACCCCGGTGCGGTCGCGACCGACCTGACCGGCGGCCGGGGGACCGACCCCGAACAGGCCGCCGACCTCGTCCACTGGGCGCTCGTCGAGGCCGCCCCCGACACCCTCGACGGGGCCGTCGTCGACCGCGGGACGATACGCGGGGAGTGAGCGTCTCCGGGAGCCCGGATTATCACATGTGAAGTACGCGCCAGACAGTATTTATAGGGGTACTGAGTACCCCGTGTGAGGGACCCCGATGCCCTGGCAGCAGACGCCGTACGCGGTCCCGCTCGCCCTGGCGTCCGTACTCGGCGCCGTAGCCGCGGGCGTCGTCTGGGTCCACAGGGACAGTCGCGCCGAGACGTGGGGCGCGCTCGTCCAGTTGAGTATCACGCTCTGGGCGCTGGTCCACCTGGGCCTGGTGACGAGCGCCGGCGCCGGCGGCAAGCGGCTGTTTCTGGGGCTGGTCGGCCCGGTCGCCGCCACGCTGTCCGTGACGATGACCGGGTTCACGCTCGTCTACGCGGGCCGCGGGGAGCTGCTGACCCGCCGACGGACTGTGGTGCTGGCGGGCTTTCCTGTGGCCGCGCTCGCGCTCGCGGTGACCAACGGCGCCCACGGCCTGCTCTTCGCTGACCTCCGCCTCGTGACCGGGGACGGGTTCGTCAGGGCACGCTACCGGTGGGGAGCCGGACTCGCCGCGGTCGTCGGCGTCTCGTACGCACTGGCGGTCGTGTACCTGACCGTGCTCTACAGGCGGTTCCGCCACTCGCGGAACGTCTACCGGAGTCGCAACTTCGTCATCCTCGCTTCGACGGTGGTTCTCACGGGCGCCACCGTGGTCTCGACGCTGGGCGCGAGCCCGTTTCCCCACTACACACTGATGCCGATCCTCTACCTGTTCATCGGCGTCGTGCTCGTGCTGACGACGACGAGTCACCGGTTTCTGCGGTCGCTGCCGGTCGATCGGGTCGTGGCCGCGGTCACGGACAGCGACGGACCGCTCGTCCCGCTGGCCCGCGACGTGATCGTGGAGGAAGCCGACTTCGGGGTCGTCGTCTTCGACACCGACGGCCGGGTCGTCGACGTCAACACGACCGGGAGGAAGATGCTCGGGACCGACCGGGCGGTCGGCCGGCGCCTCGCCGACATCGTCGACCCGGCGGTGTTTCAGGGCGACACCGAACTGAGGGGGGTCGTGCAGGGCGACGCCGACCTCCGCGAACTGCGTGAGCAGGTCTGGGTGGCGACTCCGATAGGGGAGCGGTGTTACGACGTCTCGATATCGGAACTCGGCGGCCGCGGCGGGGAGGTCGCCGGCTACGCCGCGTCGATGTACGACATCACTGCCCAGAAGCGCCAGGAGGAGCAACTCCGCGACCGGGAGCGGGAACTCGAACACCGTGCCGAGCAACTCCAGCGGGAGAAGTCGAAACTCCAGCACCAGAACGACCGCCTCGAGGAGTTCGCGAGCATGATCTCTCACGACCTCCGGAACCCGCTGAACGTGGCCGACGGGCATCTGCAACTGGTCGAGGACGACCTTGACGGCCGCGGGACGGTCGCGGTCGACGCCGAGACGGTCCGGAAGATACGCGCCGCTCACGAGCGGATGGAGCGACTCGTCGATGACACGCTCGCGCTCGCGCGAGAGGGGAAGGTTATCACCGACCCCGAACCGATGTCGCTCGACGTGACGGCCCGCGAGGCCTGGGACCACGTCGACGCCGAGGAGGCGACGCTGTCCGTCGAGACCGACGCCCGCGTCGAGAGCGACAGCGGACACCTGCTGACCCTGTTCGAGAACCTCTTCCGGAACGCGGTCGAACACGGCGGCGAGGACGTCCGCGTCCGCGTCGGCCGCCGCGGCGACGACGAGTTCTACGTCGCCGACGACGGGGAGCCGATCCCCGACCACCGGAAAGAAGAGGTGCTCGAACGGGGCTTTTCCACCAGCCGGCACGGCACCGGACTCGGGCTGGCCATCGCATACGACGTCGCCGGCGCCCACGGCTGGCACGTCGCGGTCGAGGACAGCGACGACGGCGGCACCCGCATCGTCTTCGGCGGCGTCGGCCTCTCGGACCCGGTCGACCCGAACGTTTAGGGGTGATGTCGGGGCCATCCCGGAGCGATGGACCCGCTGACTGGCCTGGCCGTCGCGCCCTCGCGGAGCCTGATGTTTTGCGCGTTTGTCGGCGGTGGCGTCGCGCTCGGCACGGTGAGCGGCCTCACGCCGGGCGTCCACGCCAACACGTTCGCACTCCTGCTGGCGGGGGTGGCGCCGGCCGTCCCCGGGCCGCTGTCGTTCGTCGGGGCCGCGATGCTCGCGGCCGGCACGGTCCACACCTTTCTGGATGTCGTACCGGCGCTGGCGCTGGGCGTGCCCGACCCCGCGATGGCCGCCAGCGCACTCCCGGGCCACCGGCTCGTCCTCGAAGGACGGGGCCGGGAGGCGGTCAGGCTCTCTGCACTGGGGAGTGCCTGCGCAGTCGTGTTCGCGGTCCCGCTGGCGGTGCCGATGACCCGGGTCATGACCGGGGTCTATCCGGCGCTCCGGGCCCACCTCGGGGTCGTGCTGGCGGGCGTGGCCGGCCTGCTGGTGCTCACAGAGCGCACGCCGACCGCGAAGGTCGGCGCAGCCCTCGCGCTCGGGGTCAGCGGCGCGCTGGGGGCCGTCGCGCTCGACCTGCCGACGGCCGGCCTCGTCGACGCCGGGAACATGCTCGCGCCGCTTTTCGCGGGGCTGTTCGGCGCCCCCGTCTTGCTCGACGCGCTGTCGGGCGAGGGCGTCCCCGAGCAGGCCGACCCGACCGTGACGACGCCGCGGCCCGCGGTGGCGCTGTTCGCGCTCGTCGGGACCCTCGCCGGGGCGGTGGTGGGGTACCTCCCCGGGGTCTCCAGCGCCGTCGCGGCGACGGCGGCCCTGCTGGCGGTCCCGAACGCGGGCGCTCGCGGCTGGATCGTCACCACGAGCGGCGTCAACACGGCCAACTCGGTGTTCGCGCTGTTCGCGCTGGTCGCGCTCGGAACGCCCCGGACGGGCGTGCTGGTGGCCCTCGAGCGGGCCGGCGTGACGCTCGACCTCCCGGTGTTGCTGGCGGGCGTCGCCGCCGGCGCGGCCGCGGGGGCGGTCCTCGTCGTGAGCGTCGGCGACCGGTACCTGGAAACGGTCGGCCGCCTCGACTACACGCGGCTCTCGGTCGGCGTCCTCGCGTTGCTGGTCGTGCTGGTCGCGGCCCTGACGGGACCGGTCGGGATAGCTGTCTTCGCGGCGGCGACCGTCGTCGGACTCGTTCCGGTGGCGTTCCGGGCCAGGCGGGCGAGCCTGATGGGAGTGTTGCTCGTCCCGCTGGCGGTGGGGGCGTGACCGCTCAGACGCCCCGCCCCTCCGAACGGCCGGCGACCCCGCCCGCGACGGCAGCGGCGACGAGCATCACGCCGCCGACGACGACCGCCAGCCCCCGCCCGACGACGCCGTTCGGGTCGGCCACGACGGCCACCGGGTCGACGCCGCCCGGGGCGACCTGCGTGGCGACGAGCGCGCCCCCCAGGAGACCGAACGCCGCCCCCAGCGCCGCGAGGACGCCCCAGGTCCGTGTGACGTACCCCGACTCCCTGAGGATGCCCGTGACGCTGCCGCCGAACAGCACGACGCCGGCGACGGCGACCGGGAACGCGCCCAGGAAGACGCCGACCTCCAGAACCGCAAAGCCCAGCGCCACGAACAGCGGCCACGGGCTCGCGGTCCGGTACTCGTCGGACAGACCGGGTTGCTCGTCCATACCCCGTCTTCGGGTCGGCCGGACTAATGCACACCGACCGCCGCCCGGCGGGCGGTCCACGGGAGGTCGATGGAGCGGCAGACAGCGGCGCAAAGTATTTGGGTCACATACGGCTTGTGGGAAACAATGACTACGCGCGCAGTTGCCCAGGTCGACGACTGGCAGTCGGAGCCGTTCAGCGGGGGATACGCCGGGCTCCACGAACTGGCCGACGACGGCTTCTCCGGGATCGTCCAGTGTGGGACTGCGAAGGCGTGTTTCCTTAACGGGACCGTCGTCGGGATCCTCGACGGGTCTATCGAGGACTTCGAGGACGCCACCGGCACCGCCTTCAGGTCGCCCTCGCCGGCGATCCCGCTGTTGGCACTGATGCAGGAACAAAGCGACGAGGTCCGCGCGAAGTACTACACCGAGGAGACGCCCATCTCGGAGGTCGACTCGACGCTCTCGGACGGTGGCTTCTCGGGGTACATCGAACTGTCCGAGAACGTCCTCAGCGGCGACTACTACGTCGTCTACCACGCCGGACGCTCGATGTCGGTCGCGTGGGTCGGCAACAGCGGCGAGTTGCTCACCGACGACGAGGCCTTCGAGCGCGCCGACGGCGAGGTCGGCATCTACGAGGTCCGCCCCGTCGACGTCGAACCGGTCGAGATCCCCGAGCCCGAACGGTCGACGACCGCGGGCGCCGCCGGAACGGCCGCCGGAGCAGGGTCCGAGACCGGCGCGGCCACGGACGCCGGGACGACGACCGGGGCGGCGGGCAACACCACCGGGAGCGACGAAGCGGCGACCGGAGCGACAGCCGGAGAAGGGACGGCCGGTGACGCCGGCGTCGACGCACGGTCGACGGCCACCGACGAAGCTGGCGACGCGACCGCGACGCGAGCGGATGCCGGAGCGGACGAAGCGCGAGCGGATGCTGGGACGGACGAAACGCGGACGGACGCCACAACGGACGAAACGAGCACGAGGGCCACCGAGACGGCCACGGAGGAGTCCGACGCGGCGGCAGACGACTCCGGCGGCGAGCGGACGACCGAGGCCGGTGCCGGGGCCGGGGAGTCGTCGGGACGCGAGTCCGGGGCCAGGTCGCGGTCGACGACCGAGACGCGACCGGGCGACGGCGCCGAGGGCGGGGCGGACGCGCGGACCGACCAGCCCCGCGAGCGCGACCGGAGCCGCGAGGACAGACAGCACGGCGAGCCCCGACGCGAGGACGAGGGCCGCAATCGGGGAAGCGACGAGCGCGCCGGGGGCAGCGCCGCCGGGGCGCGGGCCGGCGACCAGGGCGGCGCGGAGACGGCGAGCGGGACGCCCGACGCGGCAGGGGAAGGCGACGCCGCGGGCCGGGCCGGGGACGTGAGCGCGCCGGGGAGACTGGAGCGGCGTTCGATCCCGTCACTGGACCCCGCACGGACCACCAGCGAGGGGCGGAACGGCGACGCCGCGGTCGGCGGCGCGGCGGGGGGCGAGGCGCCACCGGCCAGCGACCGCGAGGGCGCGGCGCCCGAGTCACAGCGCCGCACGGAATCTGGGGGCGGGGACGACCGCGGACAGACTGCGGACCGCACGAGTGCGGGCGGCCGCGGGACCGCCGACGGGTCGGAGGCCGGCACCGCGGAGCGCCGCGGGTCGACCGACACCGCCGGGGCGAGCGGCGGACCGGCGGGCGGAGGTGCCCCCGAGAGCGGGCGCGGCGCGTCGAGCCAGCGGGTCGGCGACCTGGAGGCCGAACTCGCGGACGTCGAGGCCGAGCGCGACGACCTGCGCGCGGACCTGGAGGAGGTCCGGGCCGAGCGCGACGACCTGCGGGCCCAGGTCGCGGACCTCCGGGAGGAGCGCGACGCGCTGGCGGGCGAGCGGGACGAACTCAGGGCGGAACTGGACGAGGCCGAGTCCGAACTCGAGGGGCTGCGGTCACAGCTCCGGGACCTGGAAGACGAGTACGGCGCGGCGACCGGCGCCGACCGCCGGCTCAGCCCCGCCGAGGCGCTCGAACAGACGAACCTCTTCGTCCGCTACGGGTCCAAGGGCAAGGCGACGCTGGAGTCGGCCCACGACGGCAACGCGAGCCGCGAGGAGGTCAGCGAGAACCTCGGGCTGGAGTACCACACACAGTTCGAGGCGACCAACGTCTCGGTCGCCGGCAAGCCGTTCGGAGAGTTCCTCGAAGGGACGATCCAGTACCGGTTCGTCACCTGGGTCATCAACAACCTCCTCTACGAGATCCGCGACACCGGGAAGGTGTCGGCCCTGGAGGACCTCTACGACGCGATCCCGAAGATAGACAGGGCGGAACTCAACGGCGTCGTCGCCGTCGAGTACGTGGAGGACGGCCAGGACCGACGGAGCCAGGAATCGTTCGACATCGTCCTGCGCGACCGGATGGGCAACGCGCTCATCGTCGCCAACCTCAACGACTCGCGCCAGGCCGCCACCGAGAACATGATGTCGTCGCTCGTGACCGCCGCCTCCCACGTCGGCGAGTCCGAGGACTCGCTGGCCGCGTCGGTTCTGGTCACGTCGAGTTTCTTCGAGCCCGAGGCCCTCGAAACCGCCTCGGAGGCGACCAGCGGCGGCCTGCTCAGCCGCGACAAGCGCGAGAGCTTCGTGAAACTCTCGCGGAAACGCGGCTACCACCTCTGTCTCGCCGAGGCCCGCGAGGGACAGTTCCACCTCGCCGTCCCGGAACTGTAGGCACTGGCCGTAGAGACCGCAAATAGACTCTCTGTGCCGCAGCGAACTCCCCGATTACGGTGTGGTCAGCCCTCTATCTCGGCCGCTTCCTCGATTTTCATCCCCCTGAGTTTCTCGATGATGTGGTCTATCTTCCCGTCCAGGTCGTCGACGAACTCCTCCGTGTCCTCGGTCGTGATCGCTCCCTGGCTGGAGGGCTCGATGAGGTTCTCCTCCTCGAGGACCCGCAGAGAGTAGCGGACCTTGTGGTGGGGGTAGCCTGTCTCGTTGGACATCTTCACGATACCGATGGGCTCGTTCTGGATCACCATCCGCAGAACCTGCAGATGCCGCTCGAGCATGTCTACTTCCTTCTCAAGTCTGTCTATCATGCCAATTGTTAACTTGTGTTTGAGGGTTTTAAATGTTGCTGTCATCCGAACGGACGGGAGAACGCGGTTCGGTCGTGCGGTTCGGGGGTCGTTCTGGGCTCCGAACCGGTCGGTCGGCGGTTCTCCGTGTCAACAATTAACGATTGCGGTTCGTGCAGGTGTCACGGAGTTTCCCGGTGGAGGGGTCGCCGGCGGCGACCGGGGAAACCGACGCGAGCGGGGCCGGGCGAGGGCGAGCGGGGGCGGGCGGGGGCGTTCGGGGCCCGGCGGAGCGGGCGGCCGGTTCCGTAATCTGTTTACACGGGCCCGGGGAAAGCCAGGTGTATGACCGTCACGATCGTCGGCGCGCAACTCGGCGACGAAGGGAAGGGCGGTATCGTCGACGTGTACGGCGACGATGCCGACGTCGTCGCCCGCTACCAGGGCGGCGACAACGCGGGCCACACCGTGGTCCACGGGGGCGAGGAGTACAAACTCTCGCTGGTCCCCAGCGGGGCCGTTCGGGGCAAGGTCGGTGTGCTGGGCAACGGCTGTGTGGTCAACCCCGCGACGCTGTTCGAGGAACTCGACGCCCTCCGCCAGCGGGGGCTCGACCCCGACGTCCGGGTCGCCCGCCGCGCGCACGTCATCTTCCCCTACCACCGCGTGCTCGACGGCATCGAGGAGGAGGCAAAGAGCGATACCGACGACGAGGTCGGCACGACCGGGCGCGGCATCGGCCCCACCTACGAGGACAAGGCCGGCCGCCGCGGCCTCCGTATTGGCGACCTCGCCGACCCCGAGGTACTCCGGGACCGCCTTGAGTACACCGTCCCCCTCAAGCGGGCGCTCGCCGAGGACGTCTTCGGCGTCTCCGTGAGCGACGCGGGCGGGGACTCCGAGGGCGACGTCGACGAGGCGTTCGACGTCGACGCCCTCTTCGAGGAGTACCGCGAGTACGGCCGGCGCCTCCGCGAGGAGGGGATGCTCGTCGACGCCGGCGACTTCCTCGCCGACCGCATCGACGAGGGTGCGAACGTCATGTTCGAGGGCGCACAGGGGACGATCATCGACATCGACCACGGCAACTACCCGTACGTGACGTCCTCGAATCCCACGGCCGGCGGCGCCTGCACGGGTACGGGACTCGCGCCGGGCGTCGTCGGCGACGGCGAGGTCGTCGGCATCGTCAAGGCCTACCTCTCGCGGGTGGGGAGCGGGCCGATGCCGACCGAACTCGGGGGCGTCCCGGGCGACACGCCGGGCTACGACGGCGACCCCGACGACCCCCGAACCGAGAGCGAGAAACTCGCGGCCCGGATCCGCGAAGCGGGCGGCGAGTACGGCACCGTCACCGGCCGCCCGCGGCGTGTCGGCTGGCTCGACGTCCCGATGTTGCGCCACGCCGCCCGCGCCAGCGGCTTCACGGGCCTGGCGGTCAACCACGTCGACACGCTGGCGGGGCTGGAGGAGGTCACGGTCGGCCACTCCTACACCCTCGACGGCGAGGAGGTGCTAACGATGCCCGCGCCGACCGAGCGGTGGGCCGCCTGCGAGCCGAACCTGCGGACCTTCGACGGGTGGCCGGAGTTCGACGGCGCGGCGGTCGCCGCCGAGGGCTACGGGAGCCTCCCCCAGAACGCCCGGGCCTACCTCGAGTACCTCGAAGACGAACTCGACACCCCGGTCTACGCCGTCGGCGTCGGGCCGGGTCGCGAGGAGACGGTCGTCCGCGAACACCTCTTTTGAACCCGCCCGGGTGGGGACGGTCCCGGCCCCGTCGACGGTACCGCCGGCCGGTCGGAGCCGGTTCGAGAACGAATGCGTCCGCCTGTCCCGGCAGGCTTTTTTCCCCACCGACCGGACGTGGAGGCATGAAAGAGGACCTGATGGACATCATCTGCTGTCCGGTCGACAAACACGAGCTCGAACTCGATGTCGAGGAACGCGACGACGAGGAAATCATGGAGGGGACGCTCACCTGCACGGAGTGTGGCGAGGTCTACCCCATCGAGGACGGCATCCCGAACCTACTGCCACCGGACATGCGGGAGGAAGCCCCAGCCTGACAGCTGCCGCCGGTCCGACCGACGACACGACGGCCCGCTCGACCGACGGCACGGCGGCCCGCTCGACCGACGGCACGGCGGCCGCCGATCCGGCAGACTGCACGGCGGCCGCCGATCCGACAGACTGCACGGCGGCCGCCGATCCGACAGACTGCACGGCGGCCCGGTCTGACACCAGTTCCACAGCGGCGTCCCGGGGACGGGCGTCGACCGTCGGGCGGACCGACGACGGGGCGTCAGGCTGGTATTGACCCCGGTCTGTGGAACGCCCGGCGGTTCGCCAGCCTGAACCTTTTTCTGTCGTCCACGCTCACTCCCGGGTGTGCCAGCGGACAGGCTGTCGGTCCACCTCAACAGGGAGGAGCTCCACGCAGTGGAGGTGCCGGGGTCGTTCGAGACGACCGGCTCGTTCGACGTGGAGTTGATCAACCACGGGACGTCGGTCCACGCTCACCTCCACCTCGACGACGCCCTCTCGGAAGTGGCGTCTATCGACGCCGCCAACCACTTCATCGACGGGGAGTCCCGCCGCGCGGTCCGCGTGTCAGTCAACGGCTCGGGGTCGGTCCGCGGGAAACTGAAGGTCGCGTCCGCCTACGGCGCCCAGACCCGCTACGTCGACGTCCACGTCCTCGAACCCGAGGCGGAAGAGGAGCCCGTGGAGGTCGACGAGTCGCTCTCGGAGCCCCAGCCCCGCGAGGAGTCCGCACCTTCCGGGGGCGGGTCGCCGCTCGCGCCCCTCGTCGAGAACCCGGAACTCGTCGTCCTGGCGCTGGGCGTACTCGCCGTCGCCGTCGCCGCCATCGCCGCGCTGGTCATCGGGAGCAACCTCGTTTTGCTGGGCGCGCTCGTCGTCCTCGTCGGCGTCCTCGTCGCCATGTACCTGCTCGTGGCCGGGTCCTGAGTCCGCGCCGGGGTCGCCCTCGCTCTCACCGGCATCTCGGTCTCACCCGCCGTCGTCTCTGTCTCACTCGTCGTCGTCCCCGTCGGGGTCGGTCGGCACGCCACAGAGGGTACCCTCGTCGTCGAACCGTTTCGCGCGGAGGAACCGCGCGCGGTAGCGGTTCGCGCCGTCGTAGACATCGCCCTCGCGGACGTCGCCGGTCCGGCCCTCGGCGACCGCGTCGATGATGTCCTCGACCTGTTCTTTCTCGCTGGGCGTGAGTTCGAACTCGTAGGTGCGGGGCTGTTCGCCCTCGAGTTTCGTCCACTGGCGGGCGGCGGCGATGACAAGCGAGCAGGGTTCCCGGCAGGGGAACTCGCCGTCGCCGCCGTCGACGTCCAGGTCGGTCTCCGCGTCGTACTCCCACTCGCGGCGCTTGAGACACTGCGAGTCCACACAGCAGGCCTCCGCGACCCAGTTGACGTGTTCGTACCCCTCCTGGCGGTCCCAGGTCTCGACGACGCCGTAGATGCCGCTCTGGCGCTCGACGGTCTCGCGCCAGTGGCTCACGTCGAGTTCGCCAGCCCGCTCGCGGTGCCAGTTGGCCACGGACGCCGGATAGAGGAAATCGACCGCCCGCACGAGGGCCGCGGGGCGGAGGTCGGGGAACCGCCAGCCGGTCCGGAGCGTCGGCGCGGTCTTCAGCGGCCGGTAGCGGTCGTAGTCGTCGTGTTTCGCGATCTCGCGTGCGTCCAGCGGGTCATCGTAGTCGGTCACCTCGGCGTCGGCCGCGCCGGCGTCGTCCTCGTGGCGGAGTGCGTACCGGCGCCGGCCGTCCGCGTCCGCCGTCACCGTGACCCGGAGTTGCCCCCACGCGGTCGTGACGCCGTCGCCGGCGAGCGCGTCGTAGCGGTCGGGGACGGGGCGCTCCCCGGCGTCTTCGAGCCACCGGAGGAACGCCCAGCGGTCCTCGGCCTGCGGGGCCCCGGCGTGCCAGAAGTACCAGTTCGTGACGTAGTCGGCGTAGTCGGCGGCCGCCTCCCCGAGGTCGCTCTCGTGGACGAGCGTCTCGGACCCTTCCTCCGTGGCGAGGACGTAGCCCTCACCCTCCCGGGCGGCGGCGAAACCGTCGAACTCGACCCTGTCGGCGGCCGCCTCGGCCAGCGCCTCCACCTGGTCTTCGTTCATACCGGGCCGGTAGGACCGCGCCGGTAAAATACCGCCCGTCTCCCGGTTCGCGCTCGGTCCACGGTCGACCCGGTCAGTGGCCCGCCGCGTCGCCGCCGGTCAGTCACCAGTGGCGCCGGTCCCGGCCGTCAGTCGCCCGCCACGTCGGTCCCCTGGTCAGTGGCCAGTGGCGTCGGCCCCCCGATTGGTGGCTCGTGGCCTCGGTCCCGGTCGTCAGTGGCCCGCCACGTCGGCGCCGGTCGTCTCGGCGCGGACCCGGTCGATGGCCGCCTCGACGTCCGCGCCGGCGTCGGCGGCCCGCTCCAGGACGACGTCGGCCATCAGCGGTTCGGTCCCGACCGCCCCGGAGTACCAGATCCGGTGGCCGTCGACCTCGGCCGGCGTCTCCCACCCGGTTCTGTAGTCGTCGGTCAGGCCCATGTCCTCGGGGATGTCCTCCTGGGTGTGGTAGCCGTCGGCGATGAACAGCGGGACGACGACGACGTCCTCGCTCTCGAAGTAGTCGGTCACGTCGTCGACCTCGGGGTCTTCGTCCATGAACAGCGGCCGGACCTCGTCGAAGCGGTCCATCGCGGCGATGCGCTCGGCGTGGTACTCGATGGCCTTCGCGGAGTTCTCGTTGCGCTCGGTGCCGTGGCCGACGACGGCCAGCCCGAACCCCTCGCCGACGTCGGGGTCGCCGGTGACCGACTCCGCGCGCTGGACGACGACGTCGCTCATCGCGTCGTGGGTGCCGACCGGCCCGCAGTAGTGGACCCGCTTGTCCACGTCCGTCGGTGTCAGCGTGGTGTGGGTGGCGCTGGTGCCGTCCGAGTCCCACTGTGCGGGGTCCCACTCCGCCAGGCGGAGTTCCCGCGGGATGACCTGCTCGGTGAAGTACCCCTCCGAGATGAAAAGCGGGACGACGTAGACCTCGTCGCTCTCGACGGTCCGGAGCACCTCCCTGAAGGGGGGTTCCTCCTTCCAGAACCCCTCCCGGACCTCGTCGAAGGCGCCTGTCGCGCGTATCGTGTCCGCGTGGGCGAAGGTCGGCGTCGACGACTCCGAGTTGAGATGCGAGCCGTGGGCGACGATGACGAGCGCTTCCATACCGGGGATTCGGGCGAATCGCTCTTAGGGATGTCGTCTGTCGACGCCGTCGCGACCGGCGGCAAGCGCGGTGGTCGCGGCCGCGCCCGAGCGATTTAACCGGGGTTGAGTACACGGTCGTGACACTCGCCGGCGAGGACGCGCTCGGGGCGTAGGGGTCGCGCATCCGACGGATTGAAACGCCAGGGTGCGTACTCTCGGGTGATGACGCTGCACGTGACCAACACGCTCACGGGCGAGCGGGAGGTGTTCGAGCCGGCCGACGACGACCAGGTCACGCTGTACCTCTGTGGGCTGACGACCTCCGACCCCGTCCACGTTGGTCACGCGCGCACCTGGGTCCACACAGACGTGATGTGCCGGTGGCTGGAGTCCGTCGGCTACGACGTCCGGTACGTCCAGAACTTCACCGACGTCAGCGAGAAGATCGTCGCCCGGATCGGCGAGGACGGCGACGACGAGCGCGAGGTCGCCCGCAACTACATGGCCGAGGTCATCGACGCGATGGACGCGCTCGGCCTCCGGCGGGCCGACGTCTACCCCCGAGTCTCGGAACACATCGACGACATCGTCCGGATGGTCGAGGCGCTCGTCGAGAAGGGGTACGCCTACGAGTCCAACGGCTCGGTCTACTTCGACGTGAGCAGTTTCGAGGGGTACGGCAAACTCTCGAACCAGGACCCCGGGGAGATGGAGGCCGACGCCGACTACGCCGGCGAGAAGCGCGACCCGGCGGACTTCGCCCTCTGGAAGGCCGGCGGCGTCGACCCCGAGGAGGTCGCCGGGCACCGCCACGAGGGCGCGGCGCCCCCCGAGGAGGCCGTCGAGGGCGCGCTCACCTGGGACTCGCCGTGGGGCGAGGGGCGGCCGGGCTGGCACATCGAGTGTTCGGCCATGTCGACGACCCACCTCGGCGAGACCTTCGACATCCACGTCGCGGGCTCGGACCTGGTGTTCCCGCACAACGAAAACGAGATCGCACAGAGCGAGGCCGCCACCGGGAAGGAGTTCTCGCGGTACTGGCTCCACACCGGGATGGTCCAGGTCGAGGGCGAGAAGATGAGTTCGAGCCTGCGGAACTTCACTACCGCGCGCGAGGCAATCGAGGAGTTCGGCCCCGACGTCCTCAGAACCTTTTTCCTCTCGACGGTCTACTCGGCGGACCCCACGTTCTCGGCGGCGACGCTGGCCGAGGCCGGGGACCGCTGGGAAACCATCGAGCGGGGGTACGAGCGCGCGGTGGCGGCCCGCGACAGCGTCGACGCCTACGCGAAACTCGTCGACGGGGACCTCCGGGAGGCCGTCGACGCGGTCCGCGAGTCCTTCGAGGCGGCGATGAACGACGACTTCAACACCCGCGAGGCGATGGCCGCCCTGCTGGACCTGGCGTCGGCGGTCAACGCCCACGTCGACGGCCACGCCGAGTACGACTACGCCGGGCTGAAACGCGCCGTCGACGCCTTCGAGGGACTCGGCGGCGACGTGTTCGGCCTCTCGCTGGGCGACTCCGGGGGTGAGGTCTCGGTCGCCGAGGACCTGGTCGAACTCGTCCTGGAGGTCCGGGAGGCCGAGCGCGAGGCCGGCAACTACGACCGCGCCGACGACCTGCGCGACCGCCTGGCCGCCCTCGGCGTCGAGGTCCAGGACTCGGAGGACGGTCCCTCCTACCGGTTCGAGTGACCGCAGTCGGTGTTTTTATAGTCGTCCTTGTCAGTATCGTTGTATGGCACCACATCCACGGCGAGCAGTGGTCGCGGTCGTCTGCGTGAGTCTGCTCTCGACGGGGTGTGTGGGGTTTCTCATGGGAAGCGGACCGCTGGAGTTCCGGGCCAACGAGACGGTCGTCGGCGACGACGCGCTCTCGGAGGCCGACTACCGGCCGGCGGGCAACGACACGCTCAACAGGACGCTGAACGCCACGGTCTCCGGCCAGACCCGGCAGGTGTTGATCACCAGTCACCGCTACGCGTACAACCGGAGCGTCGACGCCGACGACCTCGCGGCGGTGTCGGACAACGCCACGGGGGGGCCCGGCGAGAACGCCTCCGGCGGGGAGCAGACCGGCGAGGCGACGGCGTCGGTCCGCTTCTCGGTGCTCTCGACGCCGGGCGCGCGGGTCGCCGGGCGCAGTCTCAACCCCCTCAGTTCCCTCTCGAACAGGGACATCGTCGAGCGGTTCACCGCCGACAGCACCGACATCGAGTTCCAGGGCAACCGGACCGTCGAAGCCCTCGGCGCGGACCGCACCGTCTCGACCTACCGGACCAACACCAGTAGCGGGTCCGGGGCCGCGCTCCTGGTCCACGTCGCGACGATCGAACACGACGGCGACATCGTGGTCATCTGGGCGGTCCACCCCGAGAGCGTCGACGAACAGGCCCGCGTCGACACGCTGATAGCAGGGCTAGAACGGCCCGACGGGTGAGCGGTCGAGAGCGGGCCGCGACGACCGGACAGAGACCGCGCCTATCCGCCACCGCCGGCGACGCCGCTCCCGATGGCCGCGCCACAGGCGTCGCAGGCGACGACGTAGAACCGCTTGGAGGACCTGACGAGTCCGGCCATCTTCGCGTCCATGTCGGCGAATTCGACGTCGTTCTGGTCGGCGACCGTCGCCTCACACTCAGGGCAGTGTACCATGACTGGGGGCCAGCGGTCGCGGTAAATGTCTTCCGGCGGGTCTCTGGACGCCCTGTCCAGGGCGGGCGTTCTCGGTGACAGTCACCTCCCTCTCGCAGTCGACCAACGAGGTGATGAAGGTGCTCACCGTCGTCGCGACCCTTTTCATCCCGCTCACCTTCGTCGTCGGCGTCTACGGCATGGACTTCACCGGGGGACCCTACAACATGCCCGAACTGGGCTGGACCTTCGGCTACCCTGCTGTCATGGTCGGCATGCTGGTGGTCGCGCTCGTGGTGCTCTGTTTCCAACCGCCAGGAGTACATCTGAGTCCCGTTCTGCTGTCTCCGTATCCCGGGTCCGGAACCCCCCACACGGACCAACACCCTATTGACCGTTCTGGCCTAACCCCCTGTATGGCAGAGAGGATCTTCGACCGCGAGACGTTGCTCGACCTGACGGTCAACGTCATCCCGCTGGGTATCCTGGTCTTTTTCTTCGTGGCGTTCGCCGTCGTCGCGCCGTGGGGGTTCGACCCGCTCATCTCGACCCTTCAGTTCGCCATCGTCGCCGTGACCGCGCTCTTGCTCGTCGTCCTGACCTACTACTCCGGCAAGGCGATATCGACTGCCGAGAAGCAAGCCGACGAGGACGCTGAAGAGGACGCCGGCGAGTGAGCAGGCGGGCGTCACTGCGCCCGAATCAGCCACCCCGAGTCGACGGCCCCGAGTCACCAGTTCGGAGCGTCGGTCCCGAGTCCTCAGTTCGGAACGTCGGTCCCGGCCAGACAGGGTCGTAGACGCGGCCGTACTGACCGCCGAGCGGCCGGTATTTCCCGTCATCGATCCTCCCGATTTTCCCGGATAGAGAGGGCGAAACGCGAAAATTTTCGGCGTTGCAGTCAAGCCATTCATTAGGCACCAGCCCTGAAGCCCGACATGGTCCCAGGGCAACTCGCGCTGACAGTGCTGATGGGGGTTTTCCTCGTCGGCGTCGCCGTCTTTCTCTCCCGCGTGGAGGACTGGCGCTCGTACCGGCCGGCGGCCGGGAGCGGCGGCTACGGCGAGGCCGTCGGCGAGGTCCGCCGCGAGAAACCGGGCGGGCTCGTCCGCTGGCTGACGACGGTCGACCACAAGGATATCGGCCTCCTCTACGGGACCTACGCCGTGGTCGCGTTCGCCGTCGGCGGGCTCATGGCGTTTCTCATCCGCGTCCAGCTCATCACTCCCGGCGGCGCCATCGTCGACAACAGCTTCTACAACTCCATTCTAACGAGCCACGGCATCACGATGCTGTTCCTGTTCGGGACGCCGATAATCGCGGCCTTCGCCAACTACTTCGTGCCGCTGCTCATCGGCGCCGACGACATGGCCTTCCCGCGGATCAACGCCATCGCGTTCTGGCTGTTGCCCCCGGGCGCGTTGCTCATCTGGGTGGGCTTTTTCACCGCGCCGCTGGGCGTCGGTATCGAACCCGCACAGACCTCCTGGACGATGTACACGCCGCTGTCGGCCGAACAGCCCAACCCCGGCGTCGACCTGATGTTGCTCGGCCTGCACCTGACCGGCGTCTCCGCGACGATGGGCGCGATCAACTTCATCGCGACCATCTTCACCGAGCGCGACGAGTCGGTCACCTGGGCGAACCTCGACATCTTCTCGTGGACCATCCTCACCCAGTCGGCGCTCATCCTCTTTGCGTTCCCACTGTTGGGCAGCGCCATCGTGATGCTCCTGCTCGACAGGAACCTCGCCACGACGTTCTACGCGGTCGGGGAGGGCGG
Source organism: Halobacteriales archaeon QS_4_69_31 (assembly GCA_003021655.1). GTDB lineage: Archaea > Halobacteriota > Halobacteria > Halobacteriales > Haloarculaceae > QS-4-69-31. The sequence goes on along the minus strand of PXRP01000023.1, from coordinate 62,324 downwards.
CGGTCCCATCCTCTGGCAACACCTCTTCTGGTTTTTCGGCCACCCGGAGGTGTACATTCTCGTTCTCCCGCCGATGGGGCTGGTCAGTTACATCCTGCCCAAGTTCGCCGGCCGGAAGCTGTTCGGCTTCAAGTTCATCGTCTACTCGACGCTGGCCATCGGCGTGCTCTCCTTCGGCGTGTGGGCCCACCACATGTTCACCACGGGCATCGACCCGCGCCTGCGGGCGTCGTTCATGGCCGTCTCGCTGGCCATCGCCATCCCGAGCGCGGTCAAGACGTTCAACTGGATCACGACGATGTGGAACGGCCGCATCCGGCTGACGACGCCGATGCTGTTCTGTATCGGCTTCGTCTCGAACTTCATCCTCGGCGGCGTGACGGGCGTGTTCCTCGCATCGATCCCGGTCGACCAGGTGCTCCACGACACCTACTACGTCGTCGGCCACTTCCACTACATCGTGATGGGCGCCATCGGCTTCGCCGTCTTCGCCGGCATCTACTACTGGTTCCCCGTCTTCACCGGCCGGATGTACCAGCGGACGCTGGGCAAGGCCCACTTCTGGCTGTCGATGGTCGGGACCAACATCACTTTCTTCGCGATGCTGTTCCTGGGCTACCTGGGGATGCCCCGCCGGTACGCCACCTACCAGTTCAACGAGGCCATCGCGCCGCTGGACCTCGTGACGCTGTCCCACCAGGCCGCCTCCATCGGTGCGGTGCTCCTGCTGGTCGGACAGGTCGTCTTCGTCTGGAACCTCGTCAACTCCTGGCTCGAAGGCCCGCGAGTCGAGGACGGCGACCCCTGGGACCTGCGCGAAACCGGCCAGCACGACCGCGAGTTCGCCTGGCACGAACGCCGTATCGAGACCGCGATCACCGACGGCGGGAGCGACCAGTCGAGCGCCGGCGACCTGGACCCGGCGGGTAGCGGTGACGATCCGAACGCAGCGGGTGGCGACGATCCGACCGCGGCGGGCGGCGACGATTCGAACGCGACCGGCGACGACCCGGATGCGGCGGACGACGGTCGCGACCAGTAGAATGACTGATCCGCTCGCGGTCGGACGGACGAAGACCGCTCACGTGGAGGGGTCGACTCCGCGGTCACCCGTTGACCACGAGCACGAACGCGGAGAGGCTCATCATGACAGCGATAGAGACCAGCACGAGCAAGAGCAGCTCCTTCTCGGAGAAGCGGGCGTCGTCGAGGGTGTCGCTCATACCGGGGCGTACGGACTGGAAGTACAAAGGCTAACCACCGAGCGGTCCCAAAGGCGGGTATGAGCGCGAACCTCGACCGCGAGCCGACGGCCGACGTCCCCGGCCGGCGGGTCGTCCTCGCCGTCTACCTGGTCGTCGTCGCCGTCGCGGGCCTGATGGGAGCGTTGCTCGGGTTCGTCAACCCCGAGGGGATGGACCCGACGCTGTTTTTCCTCGTCGACCTCCCGCCGACGATCCTCGGGATGGTGGCGTTCGGCGTCACGACCGTCGGCGTCGGGCTGGGCGCTCTCCTCGTGCTCGTGCGATACGTCGCGCGGTTCGACGACGACCGGGTGACCTGACAGGCGAGGAGTGTCGGCCCTCGACCGAAGCGAGGAGTGTCGGCCCTCGGCCGAAGCGAGGAGTGTCGGCCCTCGACCTGTCGGCCCTCGGCCGAAGCGAGGAGTGTCGGCCCTCGGCCGAAGCGAGGAGTGTCGGCCCTGGCCCGAAACCAGGACTGTCAGTCCCCGTGGATCTGGTCGCGGATCTCCTCGGGGACGGTGGGGTCACGGAGCGTGGTGGTGTCGCCCAGTTCGTCGCCGTTGGAGATGTTCTCGAGCAGGCGGCGCATGATCTTGCCCGAGCGGGTCTTGGGCAGGTCGTCGACGAAGACCACCCGGGCCGGCCGCGCGAAGGCTCCGATCTCCGATTCGACCGCCTCGATGATGCGGTCACGGACCGCCTCGGAGGCGTCGACGCCCTCCCGCAGGACGACGTAGACGTCGGGCACCTCGCCTTTCTCGTCGTGGTTGCGGGCGGCGACCGCCGCTTCGGCGACGTCCTCGACCTCGGAGACCGCCGACTCCAGTTCCATCGTCCCGAGGCGGTGGCCCGCCACGTTCATCACGTCGTCGAGCCGTCCCAGGATCCGGAAGTACCCGTCTTTCTCGTGGACGGCGCCGTCGCCGGCCTTGTACACCCAGTCGGCGGGGTCGTCGCTGTCGACGTCCGAGAAGTTCCGCCAGTACTCGTCGATGAACCGCTCGTCGTCGCCATAGACCGTCTGGAGCATCCCGGGCCAGGGCTTCTCGATGACGAGGTTGCCCGCCTTGCCGCTCGCGGGCTCCATCGGCTGGCCGTTGTCGTCGTACAGCGCCGGCTGGATGCCCGGCGCGGGGAGGCCGGCCGACCCGGGCTTCATGTCTCGCAGCGCCGGCAGGTTCGTGATGAGGTGACCGCCGGTCTCTGTCTGCCACCACGTGTCGACGATCACCGCCGACTCGTCGCCGATGTGCTTGTAGTACCACAGCCACGCCTCGGGCTGGATGGGCTCGCCCACCGTGGTCATGTGCCGGAAGTCGAAGTCGTACTCCTCGATGTGCTCCGGGCCCCACTTCATGAACATCCGTACCGCCGTCGGCGAGGTGTGGAAGATGTCCACGTCGTAGCGCTCGGCGATCTCCCAGATCCGTCCCTTGTGGGGGTGGTCGGGCGTGTCCTCGTACATGACCGAGGTCGTCCCGAGCGCCAGCGGCCCGTAGACGATATACGAGTGGCCGGTGATCCAGCCGATGTCCGCCGCACACCAGTAGGTGTCCTCGGGTTTGATGTCCAGCACGTACTTCGAGGTGGCCGTCGCGTACGCGAGATAGCCGCCGGTACGGTGCTGACAGCCCTTCGGCCGGCCCGTCGTGCCGGAGGTGTACATCAGAAAGAGGGTGTCCTCGGCGTCCCGGGAGACGGGGTCGACGCGGGCGCGCTCGTTCTCCGCGAGCAGGTCGTCGACCAGCACGTAGGGGTCGTCCTCCGTGACCTCGACCTCGGGGTGGAGGTCGTCGTGGCGGGTCCACAGCAGGACGGTCTCGACGTCGGTGTCGGCGTGTTCGAGCGCCTCGTCGCACTTCTGTTTGTGGTTGAGAAACTCCCCGCGCCGGTAGTAGCCGTCGACGGTGACGACGACCTCGGAGCCGGCGTCGTCGATGCGGTCGGCGAGCGCCTGTGCCGAGAAGCCGGCGAACACCTCCGAGTGGGGCGCCCCGATCCGGGCACAGGCCAGCATCGTCACGGGCAACGCGGGCAACATCGGGAGGTGGCAGGTGACGACCTCGTCTTCGCGGACGCCGACCTCCTGGAGGGCCGCGGCCGTCTCGTTGACGCGGTTATACAGTTCCTGGTAGGTGATCGTCTCGCGCTCGTCGCTGTCGGTCCCCTCCCAGATGAACGCCGCCTGGTTCGAACGCTCCTCGAGGTGCCGGTCGACGCAGTTGTACGAGGCGTTCAGCGTCCCGCCGACGAACCACTCGTAGAAGGGCGGGTTCGAGTCGTCGAGCACCTCGTCCCAGTGGTCGTCCCAGTCTAAGAGTTCGGCGTACTCCTCGAAGGCGTCGGGGTAGTTGTCGTCGAAGCGGTCGTAGATCGACGGGTCCGTCGCGTTGGCCTGGCCGACGAACTCGGTCGGCGGTTGTAAGTACTCCTGTTCGGTTAGCCGGGACTCCAGTGGCGTGTCATCTGGCATCAGTACTCACCCGCGAGTCGCTTCGCTCGTCTCCGGTATGAATTTAATCCCGGGGGCGACACCGAGGCGGTCAGAGCGGGTCGGTGCGGTTCCTGCTGGGATTGCCCAACTCCCGGCTGGACGCCTACGCCGGCAAGTACTGCAGCCGCGGGGCCGTCTTCGTCGGCTCGCTGCTGTTCGGGCTCGCGGTGTTCGGCGTCGTCGCCGGGGCGTTGCTCCAGGAGCCCTCGCCCGCCGGCTTCCTGCTTTTCGTCGGCGCGACCGTGGTCTACGGGCTGGTCTTTCTCGGGGTCGGCCTCGCGCTGTCGGCCTTCCTCGACAGCGAGACGAGCGTGACCGCGGGGATCATCAGCGCCCACGTCCTCTTTCGCGGGGGGTGGATGGTCCTCCAGTGGCTCGGTCTCCGGGTCACCCGCGGGCCGGGCGAAACCGCCGCACGGCCGTTCCCGGAGTGGTACTACTTCTCCGGGCGGGCCAACCCGATGAACGCCTACGCGAAACTGCTCGACACGCTGTTCAACGAGGGACCACAGTTCCCGCTGCTCACCACCCCGCTCCCCGAAGCCGACTCCGTCGCGACCGGCGACGCCGACGCCGTCGCCGCCCTGCTCGCGTGGCTGGTCGTCGTTCCCGTGGTCGGCTACCTCGGGTTCAAGAACAAGGACGTGCTGTGACCGCTCTCAGGCCACTCTGACGGTCTCCTGGTAGCTCCCGTAGTGGTCCTCGAAGATGGCCATGATCTCGCCCATCGTCGCGTAGGCCTTGACCGCCTCGATTATCGGCGGCATGACGTTGTCGTCGTCCGCGATAGCCTCGTCGACGGCAGCCAGCGCCGCCTCGACGGCCTCGTCGTCGCGCTCGGCTGTGACCGCCGCCAAGCGCGAGCGCTGTTTCTCCTGTACCGCCTCGTCGACTTTGAGGGTGTCGGGGTCGGTCTCCTCCTCGACGGTGTAGGCGTTGACACCGACGACCACCTCCTCGCCGGCCTCGACGCGTTGCTGGTACTCATAGGCCGCGTCCTGGATCTCGCGGTGGAAGTAGCCGTCCTCGATGCCCGAGAGCACGCCCTCGACCATCGACCCGTCGCCCATCTCGCGGATCTCCTCGATGTAGGCCATCGCCTCCTGTTCGACCTCGTCGGTGAGCGCCTCGACGGCGAAACTCCCGCCCAGGGGGTCGACGATGTCGGCGGCGCCGGACTCCTCGGCGATGATCTGCTGGGTGCGCAGGGCGACCCGGACGGCCTCCTCGCTGGGGAGCGCCAGCGCCTCGTCGAAGCTGTTGGTGTGGAGGCTCTGGGTCCCCCCGAGCACGCCCGCCAGCGCCTGGATGGTCACGCGGACCACGTTGTTCAGGGGTTGCTGGGCGGTCAGCGACTGGCCTGCCGTCTGAGTGTGGAACTTCATCGCCTTGCTGGCGTCGTCGTCGGCGTCGTACCACTCGTCCATCAGGCGCGCCCAGATACGCCGTCCCGCGCGGAACTTCGCCACCTCCTCGAAGATGGCGTTGTGGGAGTTGAAGAAAAAAGAGAGTTGCGGCCCGAACGCGTCGACGTCGAGGCCGCGCTCGCGGCAGGCCTCGACGTAGGCCAGCCCGTCCGCCAGCGTGAAGGCCAGTTCCTGTATCGCCGTCGACCCGGCCTCGCGGATGTGATACCCCGAGATAGAGACCGGTTTGAACTTCGGGGTCTCCTCGACGGCGAACTCGACCGTGTCGACGACGACGTCCAGCGAAGGGCGGGGTGGGACGACCCACTCCTTCTGGGCGATGAACTCCTTGAGCATGTCGTTCTGGAGCGTGCCCCGAATCTCCTCGCGGGGGACGCCCTGCTGGTCGGCAATGGCGACGTACATCGCGTAGACCACCGGGGCGCTGGGGTTGATCGTAAAGGAGGTCGAGACCTCGCCGACGTCGATCCCGTCGAAGATTATCTCCATGTCCCGCAGGGTGTCGACGGCGACCCCTTCCCTGCCGACCTCGCCGTCGCTCATCGGGTCGTCGGAGTCCAGCCCCATCAGCGACGGCATGTCGAAGGCCGTCGAGAGTCCGGTCTGGCCCTCGTCGATGAGGTAGTGAAAGCGCTCGTTTGTCTCGCGGGGCGTCCCGAAGCCGGCGAACTGGCGCATCGTCCAGGTGCGCCCGCGGTACACCGTCGGGTAGACCCCGCGGGTGTAGGGCGGCTCGCCCGGGAACCCCAGGTCCGACTCGTAGTCGATGTCGGCGACGTCCTCGGGGGTGTAGAGACGGTTGACCTCGTGGTTCGAGACCGTCGCGAACCGTTCGGAGCGCTCGCCGTACCCTTCCAGAACCGGGTCTAGCGTCTCGGCCTCCCAGTCCTCGCGGGCCTCGCGGATCGACGCGAGGTCCTCGTCGTCGAACATGCGCGCAAATATTGCCGGGGCGCGCATAAGGGTTCGGGCGTCGCCGTGGGGCGTTGTTCGGGGCGTCACCGGGTGCCGTCGCCTACTCCTTCCGTCACGGACAGCACAGGGCCGCCGCAAGGGGCGAGGTCTTACTTCAGGCCCTCGCTGGCCAGGTGGTACTCCAGGACGGTCTCCATCCCCCTGGCGAGGGCGTCCAGGTCGACGCTGTCGGCGCCGGAACCGCGACGCCTGACCGAGCGGTTGAGCCGGTCCCAGCGCCGGCGGAAGCGTTCCTCGATGCCGTGGGCCCTGATCCGCTCGACGATGGGTTCGTGGTCGTCGGCTCCGGTCAGTTCGGCGGGCGTCACGACGCCCTCTTGGAGGGCAGTGACGACGACGCCCGCGGAGTAGTCGCCCTCAGCGAGTTCCCGCTCCCAGGTTGTCAGCCAGTTGCCGATGCGGGCCATCTCCTGGAGGTCCCAGACCATGTCCCGGAGGACGCCGAACTCGGCCAGCTCGAACGCCGGCGAATACATCAGGTCCACGTCGGTGTACGGGAACATGACCATGTTGTGCGAGTCGTAGCGGCGCGCCCCGGTGATGTTCGCGATCCGCGGGTTCTCCGAGACGACGGCGCTGTACTCGACCGCGTTGACGGTCTGGTCGAGGTCGTAGACGAAGACGTCGCCGAACTCCTCGCGGCGGGGTGCCTCGGCGAGGCCCTCCTCGAAAGCCGTCCAGACGCGCTCGACGAACGCGGCCGCCTCGCTGTTGACGCCCGCCGCCGACGGGTCGGGCGCGGCTCCCTCGCGGTGGAGCCGGCGGGCCTCGCGGAAGGTCTGGCGGTCGCCGTGGCTCTCCAGGAGGTCGTCGAGTACCGTCACGTACATCGTCAGCACCGTCTTCTGTGTCCGGACGTGGCGCGCGTGCTCGTCGGGGACCGACGAGAGCGTGAACTCCGGGAACAGCGAGTAGATCCACTTCCAGAGGAAGCGGTCGCGGTCGTCGAAGGTGCGTTCGTAGGCGTCGACTAAACGGTCGACCCGCCCCGGCAGTTCCACCTCCGAGACGGCACGGAGCGGTTCGCTCGCGCTCGTGACCTGGTCGCTAGTGGCCATCATTGTACTCCCGGAGCCTGTCCGTGGTCGTATACAGTCGGTACTCGCGAGTATGATGGTCGTACTTTTTTGTCACCGAACCCAGCGAGCCGGAGTTCGCAACCATGTCCGGGTAAGTGGTACCTACAGAAAAATTCGTTTTTGCCGGTCGGACGCCACTCTCCTCGCGGTCCGTGCAATTTACGTTTCCGGTTTGTTGCCGGACGCCTTCGTGATGGGTCGCCGCGTCAGGCAATCGACCCACGTTCGCCCCGGAAAGCACGAACGACCGACCCGCGTGCCCTAGTAAGGCACTGATAACCGACCCGCGATAACTCGTAAAGAACAGCTTTATCGAACGCACACGGCCTCACGTCCACGATCACCGCGACAGTGGAGGTCGTCACCGAGGACCGGGCCCCCGCGGATGACTGTTGCCGGTTGGACTGCCGTGGCTACAGCGTCCCGACTGCCACTGGTCCCCACCACCGACAACGACGCCTGCCGGTGTGACTACGCCCCCGGGCCCACCGTGTCCTCGACGTCACCGTGTCCTCGACGCCCACCGCGTCCCAGACGCCGACGACGGAGCCCCTCAGTGTGACTGCGACCACCTCCTCGCGGTCTGGCGCCGGTGTCGCCGGGACCGGGGTCCGGGCTCGGGACCAATCGCGACACCCGGCGCGCTCGTCGTGAGCCGCTTGCGTCGCGGACGTGCCGGACCTCGGTATCAGGGCGTCGCGCGCTCGACGGTCCCTGCCGGGGCGTTCCGGGTAGTGACGTGCACCCGCCGGTCGCCGTCGACGACGACCTGTTTGCCGGCTATCGAGAACGACACGTGCGGGTCGACGCCGCTCCCGGCGGAGGAAAACAGGGCGTCCAGTGCGTCAGGGTCGACGACATCGTACAGTCGGACGTCCATCGCCGCCGGGGTCGTCCCCATCGCGTCCGCCAGCGCGCGGACGACCACGTTGCTCACACGCTCGTCGGGGCTCGCTTCGTAGACGTTTGGTGACTCCTCCATAGTCGCTTTCACGTACCGAGTCCGCCGCCGTAGCTTTCACCGCTAGCTGAATACACCGGCGGGCGGGCGGGGGATATATGTATAAATCAGGGGGTGGCGTCTCAGTCGTCCTCGAAGAGGAGCGCGAGGAGTTTGCGTTCGCTCACCCGCAGGTGACGGTTGATCGTCGGCTGGGAGACGTCGAAGGAGTCGGCGACCTCCTCGCCGGTGGTAGTTCGCGGCCAGTCGAAGTAGCCGCTCAGGTACGCCGACCGGAGGATCCGCCACTGTCGGTCGGTGAGACCCTCGCGGACGGCGAGCCGGAAGCCGTCGGCCGTCCGCGCGGGCCTGGTCCGGTCGCGGCGGGCCTGGAGGGGGGCGGACTCGTAGGCGGCGTCGAGCCGTTCGACCAGGTCGCGGACAGTCGCCGTCAGCGGGACCTGGACCGTCATCGCGGTCTCGTCGGCCCCGACCGTCAGCGACTGGATCCGCGACCCCTGGTCGGTCACCCGCTCGGGGATCGTCGGCGCGGACAGGTGGAGTTCGACGCGCGGGTCTTCGGGGTCGGCCGACCGGTTCTCGACGGTTTCGACGGCGGCCTGTTCGCGGGCGGCGTCCCGGACGGCCCCGAAGTCCGCTCCTTCGACGCGCAAGAACGTCCGGCTTGCCCCGTCGTCGGTCGCGATAGTGCCGTCGTGGACGAGGTCGGCCCCGACCTCGGTCGCGAGGGCCGTCAGCGGGCTCTCGGGCGCCCGTATCGCCAGGTCGAGTTCCACGACGCTCTCGGCAGAGAGCCACTGTTTGGTCTCGGCGACCCGCAACGCGTCCGAGACAGTCTCTCCGAGGTCGCGGAACACCTCTCCCATCCGCTCGGTCACGTCGCCCTGCCGGGAGGTAAAGGCAGTCAGGACGCCGACTGTCGCCTCGTTGCGCCTGAGTGGCACGCTGATGGCCGACTGGAACCTCCGGGAGAGGGCCTCGCTCCGCCAGGGCTCGGCCTGGAGGTCCGCGACGACAGAGGGGACGACGGTCTTCTCGCCGGTCCGTGCGGTCCTGACCGCCGGGGGGCCACCCTCGCCCGCCAGCGACCGGTCGACGGCGTCGAGATACTGCGAGCCGTCGCCGGCCCAGGCGCCGGCCTCGACGGCCGTGCCATCAACCCGGCCGATCCACGCGAAGGTGAACAGTTCCGAGCGGGCCAACTCCTCACAGACAGCCGACTCGACCGCGTCCGGCGAGTCAGCGCCGACGACCGCGCGGTCGATCCGGCGGATCACCTCGTTTATACCCTCCAGGCGCCTGAGCTGTTCGTTCTGCTCGCGGAGTTCGCGGTCGCGCTCCCGCAGGCGGGCGTCCCTGTCGACGCGTTCGAGCGCCGCCTCGGCGCTGGCGGCCACGAGGTCGATGAGTTCCATCGTGTCGGGGTCGACCCGGTCGACGTCCGGGACTGCGACGGAGAACACGCCGTGGTCGCCGAGCGGGATGAAGACCCCGCCACCCGGCGAGTCGTCATCGCCCGCCTCTGCGGGCGGGACCGCGGCGCCGACCCGCCGCTCGCCCGTGACGAACGTCTCCCAGACGGGCCCGTCGCCGGGGCTGACGGGGTCAAGCGAGGGGAGCGACGAGGGACGGTCGGTTGCCGCCCCCTCGGGGCGCAGGGCGGTCGCCTCGGCGTCGAGGAGGTAGACGGCCGCCGCCGAGAGGTCGATGACCTCGGTCGCGGTGGTCGTGACCAGGTCGCAGACCTCGGCCGGCGTCTCGGCGTGAAGCAACTCCCGCGTCGAGTCGTGCAGCGCCGTCAGCGTCCGCTCGTACCGGAGCCGGTCGGAGATGTCCCTGACGACGCCGACCTGTCCGTAGCTCCCGTCCGAGAATTCGTAGACCGAGAACCGCGTCTCGACCGGGAGTTCGTCGCCGTCAGCCGTCTGAATCGTCGTCGTGATCGTCGCCGCACTCCCGTCGCCCGTCCTGAGGGCCTCGCTGACCGCCGCGGCCTGGTCTATCGTCTCCTCGGTGGCGAGCAGTGCCGCGTTCGCGCCGACTAGCTCCGACCGCGAGTAGCCCGTCAACTCCGAGACGGCGTCGTTGACCCGCACGATGTTGAACTCCTCGTCGAGAACGTAGACCCCGTCGTCGACCGTCTCGACGATCCGCTCGTACTGTTCGAGCCTCCGGCGGCGCGTCGTCTTCCCGCCCGTCTGTCCGTCCTCGCCGGAAGCGGTCCCGGTGTCGGCCTCCACCTCGGCCGTCGGCTCCACCTCGCTCTCCGGACCTGCCCCGTCGGTCCGCTCGTCCATATCGTACCGGTTACCGAAACGTGCTGATAAGCCTGCTTTCGTGTTGGTTGCGGATTGACTTGCGACGGAAGCGTTAGCGGGTGGACAGGTTGCAGTAGTGGCCCTCGTCAGTAATGGCCCATCAGTCCCTGCTCGCGGGCGCGCCTGCTGGCCCACATGAAGACGGCGTAGCCGGCGACGAAATACCCGATCGCGGTGGCGACGAGCAGACCGAGTTCGGTCGACGGGAGTTCCCAGAGCCGGCGGCCCTCCCGCATCACGAGGCCCAGGACGTAACTCCCCTGCGAGACCGGGAGCAGTCGCGCCCAGACCACCCCGCTGACGGGCGCCGAAATCAGCCCGACGAACGCGAAGTTGACGACCTGGAAGATGTTCTCGACGCGCTTGTACAGTAACGCCAGCGCGGCGAAGCCAAAGCCCATCCCGAGCGCCGGCGCCACGGCCAGTACGCCGACGACGAGGAGCGTCACCACGGGGAACGCGAGCGTCTCGCCGGTCAACAGGAGCATGAAGGCCAGCGTCCCGGCCCCCCAGACGAAGCTCTCGATGAGCCGGACGACCGTCCGGGTGAGCATCGCGGGCCCGAACCCGAGCGGCGACATGTACAGCTGTTCGAGCGTCCCCCACTGGGACTCGCGGGTGACGCCCCACGCCGAGGCCGCGAAGGCCGTCGTCGCGATAGAAAACAGGAAGAAGCCGACGATGATCCCTTCGAGGCTGTCGGCCAGCGCCCGGCTGTCCAGCGCCCGGCCGCCGAAGAAGATGACCGCGAAGAGGATCATCGCGTTGGCCAGCCCCGACAGCGTGTTCACGGGATACCGCCTGAGGTGGGCGACCCTGTGTTTGACCATGGCAACGAACAGCGTCCAGTAGCCGCCCGTCCCGCGGGTCCCCCGTCCGGGGCTGTCGCCCCCGCCGGTGGCGCGGGCGCGGCTCGCGGCGGTCCCGTCACCGGCCGCGGGGGTCGCGTCACTCACGACCCGACACCCCCCCGTCGGCGGGGGCCGCCCCCTCCGCCGGCGACTCTCCCGTCTCTCCGGCAGGTCGGGCGCCGTCCGGTCCGGCGGCGCCGTCGGTCAGTTCGAGGAAGGCCGACTCCAGGTCGGCCTCCAGCGAGTCGAGGCCGACGACGGTCAGGCCGGCCTCCCGGAGGTCGTCCATCAGGTCATAGAGGCGTGCCGGCTCGGCCAGCGAGACGACGAACCGCTCGCCGTCCGGGTTCCCGCCCGCGACCCGCTCGAACTCACGGGCGTCGTACCGGTCGCGCAGTCGGTCGCGGGCCCGCCCGGGGAGTGTCCCGTCCAGGTCCACCCGGTAGACGTGCGAGCGGAACACGTCGACGAGGTTCGCCACCGAATCGTCCGCGACGACCCCGCCGTCGTTCATCACGATGACGCGGTCACAGACGTCCTCGACGACGTCCATGTCGTGGCTGGAGAGGACGACGGTCGTCTCCTCGTTGTCGGCCAGCCGGCGGATCTCCCGCCGGAGTTCGACGCTGGACTCGACGTCCAGCCCGAGGGTCGGCTCGTCGAGGAGTGCGACGTCGACGTCGCGGGCCAGCGCACAGGCCAGCGAGACCTTCTGTTTCTGGCCCTGCGAGAGGTCGTTGACCGGCTCGTCGGCCTTCTCGGTCAGCGAGAGCTGGTCGAGCAGGGCGTCGTGGCGCTCGCGGAGCGCGGCGGGGTCCTCGTCGCCCACGGCGGCGAAAAACTCCATGTTCTCTCTGGGGGTCAGCTTCCAGTAGACGTTGCGCGCGCCTTCGAGCATCGCGCCGACGTGGCGGTAGGCCTCGCGCGCGCTCTCCCGGACGTCCACGCCGGCGACCCGGACCTCGCCCGCGTCCGGGACGACCAGCCCGAGGATGGACTTGATCGTCGTCGTTTTCCCGGCGCCGTTGGGACCGAGCAGACCCACGACGGTGCCCGGTTCGACCGCGAAGTTCACGTCCTCGACGGCCCGGACCGCCTCGTCGCCGCTGCCGAAGGTCTTCGAGAGGTTCCGGACCGCGAGCGCGTGGTCGCTGCCGGTACCCGGTTGCGCCGCCGGGGCGGCGCCCGCGGACTCGCCGGCCCTGTCGTCGGGGACCGCATCAGGGGTCGTCGTCATCGTATCCTCCCGAAGGGGATGTCGACGTATAGTCATTTCCTGTAGGGCCGTTCAGTTTGGAACCTGATAGGACTCGGAAACAACTCCACGACCACGGCCGGGACCTGCGGACCGAACCCTGGACGGGGCTGCCCTTTCTGCGCACCACTGCTGCCGGGGTGGAATCGACCGACCCCGTCAGGATTCGGGTCGACGTGCCCGTCGACGATGAACGGCTCTCGGTCCGACTCGACGACGACCTGACGGTCGTCGAGACGGGGCGAGAGAGCACCCGGTCGGTCAGGGATCCTGGAGCCGGTGGGTCTTCTTGACCAGCGGGTGGTGAGCGTAGTCGACGACCTGGATGTCGTCGATGGTCCGCAGGCCCTCTTTCTCGGCGGTCTTGGTCATCCCGAGGTCGACGCGGCGTTCGATGACGAGGACGTAGGCGTCCATCCGGTCGATACCGAGGCGGGCGGCGGCTTTCACGCGGTGGTGGCCGTCGGCGAGCAACAGGTCGCCGTCGTTGTCGATGACGACGAGCGGTTCGGCCAGGCCGCGTTCGAGTTCGTACCGCCGGCCCTCGAGTTCGTCGGCGTACACCTTCCCCTGGGTGGGCCGGAGGTCCGACAGCGCCACCTCGCGGCGGGTCTCGGTCACGGCGACGCCGTGGATCGACTCCAGCGTGCGCATCAGTTTGTCGACCTTGCCCGGGGTGGCGCGCTCGATCTGGCTGCGGATCACGTCGGCGTTGCTGATGATCCCGACGAGGTTGTCGTCGTCGCCGACGACGGGGAGTTTCTGGATGCCCGACCGCAGGATGACGCGTGCCGCGTCGTCGACTTTCATGTCGGGGTGTGCGACGAGCAGGTCGGTCGCCATCACCTGCTCGATGGTCTGGTAGTCACCCTCCAGCAGGAGGTCGCTCGCGGTGACGAAGCCCACGACGCGGCGCCCCTCACAGACCGGGTACCCGCTGTGTTCGTCGCTCTCGGCGATGCGGCGCGCGACCGTCCCGACGGTGTCGGTCAGCGAGACCGTATCGACGTCGCGGGTCATGTACTCGCCCACCATCGGGGTCTCCTCGTCCGCCATACCCGCCACGACGCCGTCGACGTGGAAAAATTTCCGGGTCGACGGGCCGGCGGGCTCGCGCTCGCTCGACGGCCCTCGAGTGGCGACGCCCGGCGAGGGGTCCGACCCCTACTCGCCTGCCCTCTCGCTGTCCGATCCCTCATCGCTCGCACTCTCGCCGTCCGATCCCTCGTCGCTCATCGTTCCGCCGCCAGCCTCCCCATCGTCGTCTGTCGAGTCCTGGCCGTCCTCGGTCGGGTTCTTTGCGTCGCCGTCCGGGTCCGACCGGCCAGCACCATCACCGTGTCTCTCGTCGGGAGCGGTGCCGGAACTGGAGTCTTCGGGCCTGGCGTCGTCGGGGACGTACTCGTCGCTCCCGAGTTCGTCCCCGCCGTGGAAGTCGTCGGGATAGACGTCCCGGATGACCCGGTGAGTCCGGGAGTCGAACGCGTCGAGAAAGCGGTCGGTGACGACGGCGTCGACCACCTCGACGAGCGACTCGTCGTCGGTGTCGACCGACTCCAGGAGTCCGAGCGAGAGCTGTGCGCCGGCCATGTCGGCGTGGCCGCCGGCGCTGCCGATCTGGCCGAACGCCTCGCGGAGCGTCTCCCCGAGGTCGACGTCGGTGCCTCGCGCCCGGGCGGAGACGTAGACGGTCCCGTCGTCGACCCCGTAGACGAAGGTCGTGGTCACGTCCTCCAGGTCGAGCAGTCGGTCGGCGGCCTGCGCGAGGGCGTCGCGGTCGGTGAGGTAGCCGACGCCGCTGACCAGCGCCGGACCGTGGCGTTCGCGATTGCGGATCGCCCGCCCGATCGTCGCGAGCGTGTCGGCGCTCACGCTCGGCGAGTCGATCCGCTCGAGCGTCCCGAAGTCGGCGCGGGGCAACAGGAAGGCGGCGGCCTCGAAGTCGTCGGGCGAGACCTCCCGGGTGAACTCGTCGGTGTCGACGCGGATGCCGAACAGCAACCCCGTCGCGGTCGCCTCGTCGGGCGTCACGTCGAGTCGCCGGTAGTAGTCGACCAGGAGCGTGCTCGTCGCGCCGACGTCGCTCCGGAGGTCGACGAACCGCGCCTCGACCGGGAGCCGCGGCGGGTGGTGGTCGATGACGATGTCGACGTCGGTCCCCTCCGGGAGGCCGTCGTTGACGCCGGCCCGCGAGTGGTCGACGAGCGCGACGCCGGCGTACTCCTCGACGTCGGCACCGTCCTCCAGGTTTCTGAGGTCGAACTCGAGGAGGTTGACGAACGCGCGGTTCTCCTGGTGGCTGATGTTCCCGTAGTAGCAGATGTCCCCCTCGCCGCCGGCCCGCTCGGTGAGCCGCTGGAGCGCGACGGCGCTCGCGATGGCGTCCGGGTCGGGGTTGTCGTGGGTCACGACCGCCAGCGGCCCGTCGAGGTCCCGCAGGACGCTCAGTAACTTCCGTGCCCGCACGCCCCCCTCGCCGGTCACCGCGCCGAGGTGGTCGACGGCCACCCGACCGGGGTCGACCACCTCGTCGGCCAGGGCGCTCAGTCGCGCGGTCCGGGACTTCGGCGGGGCCGTGCCGGCGTAGACGAGCAGGAACGCCCCCGGGAACGCCTGGCGTGTCGCCCCCGCGGCCGCCTCGTTGCGCTGGCCGTCGTCGGTGGCCACGACGACTGTCTCCGGACTCGCCTGCTCGCGGAGGACGGCCGGGTCCGTGATGTCGCCGACCTCGGCCGCAATCCCCTCCTCCCGGAGCGTTTCGACGGCGGTCTCGTCCCCGGCGACGACGAGTAGCTCCCCGGGCCGGTCGGCGAGCGCACTCACGACAGCCTGGGCCAGCGACCCGTACCCCAGGACCACCCGGGTGGTCATACCCGCCCTTCGTGCGAGCGCAAGTAAAAAACCAGTCTTCTCCCGGAGTAGGTGCCCGGCGACCGTCACCCGGAGCGGATGCCCGGCGACCGTCCCCGATGCGGGCGGTCACTTCAGGCGTTCCTGGAGAAAGGAGGGGTGGGCGGCCGTGACGCCCTCGATGTCGAGGATCGTCGTCTCGATCACGTCGCCAACGGCGTCGCCGTCCTGGGCCCGGACCTCGGCCATGAGCATGTGGTCCCCGCTGGAGGTGTACAGCGCCTCGATCTCTGGAACGTCCTTGAGTTCCCGGGTCACCTCGACGTAGCGCTCGCTCTCGACGTCCAACCCCACCAGCGCGATGCTCTGTGTCGGGAGTTTCTTCGGGTCGATGTCCGCGGAGTACCCCAAAATGACGCCCTCCTCCTCCAGTCGCTGGATGTACTTGCGGACCGTGGGCTTTGAGACGTCCACCCTGTCTGCGATCTCGGCGTAGGAGGCCTGGGCGTCCTCCTCCAGAACAGAGAGAATGCGCTCTTCCGTCGATTCGGCACTCATGTATCATAATTTGCCGTCACGAGAAAAATATCTTGCGAAACCGTAAACGCCTCCGAACACCCCCGGAAGTGGGGTCCTCACAAGCCCGACCGGCCACCGGGAGCACGGTCCTCAGAAGGCCGAACGGCCACGGGAGCGGCCGTCTCAGGTGTGTTTTTCGATGAGTTCGTCGGCGGCGCGCTCCCACTGGGCGTCCTCGTCGAAGTACCGTTCGGCGAGGGGTTCCTCGGGCATCTCGCCGGTGGCGCGTTTCTCCTCGCCGTAGCTCGGGCGGTCGTTCTTGTAGAAGCGGCCGGTCAGCACCTCGCCCTCGTAGAGCTTGGACTCGACCTCGTACATCATCTCGCCGGCCTCCTGGCGGTCGGTGACGTCGAACTCGAAGTCGTCGGACTGCTGGACGTCGACGTAGGGGACGTACTGGCGGGCGTCCTTGTTCCAGGTCGGACACTGCGTGAGGAAGTCAACGTGGGCGAAGCCGTCGTGTTCAATCGCCTCCGCCAGGATGTCGGCGGCCTGGTTGGGGTTGACGGCCGCGGTCCGGGCGACGTAGGAGGCCCCCGAGGCCAGCGCCAGCGAGAGCGGCCGGATGGGGTCTTTTGCGCTGCCCGAGGGCTGGGTCTTGGACTTGTGACCCTTCGGGCTGGTGGGCGAGGTCTGGCCCTTCGTGAGCCCGAATATCTCGTTGTTGAACACGATGTAGGTCATGTCGTGGTTCTCGCGGGCGGTGTGCATGAAGTGGTTCCCGCCGATGCCGTAGCCGTCGCCGTCGCCGCCGGCGGCGATGACCTCGACGCCGGGGTTGGCGAGCTTGGCCGCGCGAGCCACGGGCAGCGACCGCCCGTGGATGGTGTGGAAGCCGTAGCTCTCGAAGTAGCTGTTGAGCTTGCCCGAACAGCCGATGCCGGTACAGAGCAACACCTCGTCGGGGGTGCGCCCGACCTCGGGCATGGCCTGTTTCAGCGCCTTGAGGACGCTGAAGTCGCCACAGCCCGGACACCAGGTTGCCTGGGGTTCGATGCCGGGTGTGAACTCGTTCTGGTCGATCTCGCGGTCCTCGCCGATCGCTGTGAATGCACTCATAGTTAGTCACCTGCCGCTGGGACGTACTTCATGGTCGTGTCGCCGAGTTCCTCGCCGTTGATGCTCGTCTCGAAGCCCTCGACGATCTCGGCGGGCTCGAAGGGGTTGCCGTTGTACTTAAGGAGGCTCGACAGCTTGGGGCCGAACCGGCCCAGTTCCTTCTGGGTGAGCCCGCGGAACTGCCCGGTCGCGTTCATCTCGACGACGAGACACTCCTCGACGGATTCGAGGAACGCCGTCACCTCCTCGGCGGGGTAGGGCATCATGTCCGAGACGCCCAGCGCCTTCACGGAGTGGCCGGCCTCGTTGAGGCGGTCGACGGCCTCGAAGACGGTGTCCTGGTGGCTGCCCCAGGTCATGATGCCGTACTGGGCCTCGTCGGGCCCGTAGTGGGTCTGGTTGCCCTTCTCGTCGAGTTCCTCACGGATGTACTCGAACTTGCCGAGCCGGCTGTCCATCTGGAGGACGCGGTTGGTCGGGTCCTCGCTGATGTGACCGGACTCGTTGTGTTCGTTGCCGGTCGCGAGGTAGCGCCCGCCCTTCTGTCCGGGGACGGTCCGCGGGCTGACTTCCTTGTCGCGGTCGTAGTTGAACCGCTGGAACTTGCCGGAGTTGTGGTGGGCTGCCTCCTCGATCTCGTCCTCGGTGAGCACCGAGCCCGGGTCCCCGTCGGGCTCGCGGTCGAAGAAGCTCACGTTGATGTTCCGGAGTTCGCCCTGGAGCTTCTGGTCGTAGATGAGAACTGTCGGGATCTGGTAGTCGTAGGCGATCTCGAAGGCCGTCCGGATCTGCTCGTAACACTCCTCGTGGTTGCCCGGGGCCAGCACCACCCGCGTCGAGTCGCCCTGGCTCGTGTAGAGGACGTGTTCGAGGTCGGCCTGTTCGGGTTTCGTGGGCATGCCGGTCGAGGGACCGGCCCGCATCGCCTCGACGAGCACGACCGGCGTCTCGGTCATCTCGGCGAGACCCAGCGGCTCGCTCATCAGGGCGAAACCGCCACCCGACGAGCCGGACATGGCCTTGACGCCGGCGTGGGAGGCCCCCAGCGCCAGCGACGCGGCCGCGATCTCGTCTTCGACCTGTTCGGAGATCCCCCCGAACTTCGGGAGGTTCTGGGACATGATCGTGAACACGTCCGTCCACGGAGTCATCGGATAGCCCGAGATGAACCGACAGCCGGCGTCCAGTGAGCCGTAGGCGATGGCGTCACTCCCCGAGACCAGCGCCTGCTCCTCGTCGTGTTCCTCCGCGGTGGGCATCTGGAGGTCGGGGTGCTCGTCGAACTCCTCGGCGGTCCCGGCGCCGTCCCGGATGACGGTCCGGTTGGCCTCGGCGATCTCCTCGTTGAACACCTCGCCGATGATCTCCTCGTAGTAGGAGGTGTCGAAGTCCAGCAGCGTCGACATCACGCCGATCCCGGCGTTGTTGCGCATGACCTCGCGGCCGTGTTCCTTGGCGATGGCGCGGAGGTTGACCGGATAGACGTACCAGCCGTTTTCCTCGGCTTTCTCGTGGAGTCCGACCTCCTCGGCCTGTTCCTCGTCGATGAGTCCCTCGTCGTAGATGATGACCCCGCCCTCGCGGAGGTCGTCGAAGTTCTCGGTGAGTGGCTTCAGTTCCTCCTTGCCGTAGTAGGCGTCTTCCTGTGGGTTCCGGGCGAAACTGTCGCCCAGCGCCAGCAGGACGTTGTACCCGTCGCCGCGGGACCGCACCTCCTCGGATGCCGCCCGCACCTCGACGTACGTGTGGCCGCCGCGGATACGCGACGGGTAGTGCCGGTGTGTGAATACGTCCAGACCCGATCGCATCAGGGCCTTGGCGAAGTTCCGGCTGGTCGAATCGATACCGTCGCCGGAGCCGCCAGCGATCCGCCAGATTAGTTCCTGGTCTGTCATGGATATTAGTCGGCCCCGTGCGGGTGCCGTACGTGAAAAACGACTGGGCGCGACTAAAGCGTTTCCACTCCGTCACCCCTGATTAATCGTGAAGGATAGGTAGCAGGCGTCTCGCGGCCGAATTCCGGCCCGGGTGAGACTCGCACGCACGGTTCCCGGCGAGTGGATTCCCGCCCCGAACTCCCGGTACTCTGCATCGGGAACTCTCCGAGTCGCGATGCGCTTGCCTACCAGGGCAACCCGGCGGAGTGTGCACCGGAGTTCGGCTTCGGTCCCGGCCTGGCATCGACCGGACAGTGGGCTTCGGCCCTTCGTGACATTGAATGGGTATATGGTGCGTCCGCGGGGGCCGGGGCCGAGTTCTCACCGCGGCGACTGGTTGTAGACGAGGTTGCGCTGGATGTCGTTGGCCCCTTCGTAGATGACCGGCACGCGCACGTCCCGGTAGACGCGGGCGATCCGGCGATCGGTCAGCACCGAGCGGCCGCCGTGGAGTTGCATTCCCTTCTCGGCGCACTCGCGGGCGGTTTCCGTGGACTTGAGTTTCGCCATCGCGGCCCAGAAGCCGGCGTCGTCGTTGTTGGCCACCTGTTCGGCGGCCCGCCAGTTCAGCGCGCGTGCGGCCTCGAACTCGGTGCGCATGTCCGCCAGCTTGTGCTGGACGGCCTGGAACTCGTCGACCGTCCGGCCGAACGCCTCCCGGTCGTGGACGAACTCCCGGGCTTCCTCGATGGCCGCCGCCGCCAGGCCGATGCCGTGCCCGCCCACCACGACGCGTCCGCGGTTGAAAAACTCCGCGAGCATGTAGAACCCCGCGCCCTCGACGCCGATGAGGTGGTCCTCGGGGACGCGACAGTCCTCGAAGGTGATGTGGGCCTGCTTGGAGGCGCGGAAGGCCATCTTCTCGGGGATGTGCTCGGCGTCGTACCCCGGGGTGTCGGTTGGCACGACGAACAGCGAGTAGTTGCCGTAGCGGTTGGTCGGGTCCGAGCCGGTCTTTGCGTAGACGGTCACCCAGTCGGCCTCGACCCCGTTGCCGATCCAGTACTTCTCGCCGTCGATGACCCACTCGTCGCCGTCCTTGCGCGCGGTGGTCGCCATCCCCGCCAGGTCGCTGCCCGTCTCGGGTTCCGAGACCGCAAGGCCGGTGATCTGGTCGTTCTCGGCGACCGGCCGCAGGAACTCCTCCTTGAGGTGGTTGTCGCCGTGTTCCTGGAGGATCTCGGCGCCGAAACTCGCGAGCTGGAGCGTCAGCGCGATGCCGGCGTCGGCCCGGTAGAACTCCTCGGCGATGGCCAGCACCTGCTGGAGCGACAGCCCTCTGCCGCCGTACTCCTCGCTGATGTCCTGTGCGACCAGCCCCGCGTCCATCCCCGCCTGGAGGATCTCGTGGGGGTACTCCCCCGACTCGAAGTACTCGGCCGCGTTCGGCGCGATGTGTTCGGCCGCGAACTCCCGTGCGTCCTCTTTGACCGCGAGCGCCTCCTCTGGCACCGGTCGGTCGTCTAACAGTTCCATACGCTCTCTGGGGTCCCGACGGTCATATAGGTCCTGAAACAACAGGGAACAGATTTTAGGTTTATTCGGCGGCCTCGGGGGCGGCCTCGGCGGGTGCCTCGCCCTCGACCGCGTCGGCGCCGAACCGCTCGCGGAGCCGTTTCTTGTCGAACTTGCCGGTGGCGGTCCGGGGGATCTCCTCGATCCGGAGGAAGTCGTCGGGGACCCACCAGTCGGGGTACTCCGCGCGGACCAGGTCGGCACACTCCGCGGCCAGCGTCTCGAGGTCGGCCCCCTCAGCGGGGACGACGACGGCGACCGGCCGCTCCTGCCAGCGCTCGTGGGGGACGCCGATGACCGCCGCCTCGATGACGTCCTCGTGGGTCATGACGGTGTTTTCCAGTTCCTGGGATGAGATCCACTCGCCGCCGCTCTTGACGACGTCTTTCGTCCGGTCGACGACCTTGACGTAGCCGTCGCCGTCGACGGTGACGATGTCGCCGGTCCGGAGCCAGTCACCCTCGAAGGACTCCTCGCTCGCGTCCGGCCGGGCGAAATACTCCGTGGTCACCCACGGCCCGCGCACGAGCAACTCGCCGAAGGCCTCGCCGTCCCAGGGCACCTCGGTCCCCTCGTCGTCGACGACCCGGAACTCCAGCCCGGGGACGACCAGCCCCTGGGTGAGGCGCTTCTCGATTCGGGTCTCGGCGTCGGCGTCTTCGAGGTCGGACTTGAGGTGTGCGACCGTCCCGACTGGCGAGGTCTCGGTCATGCCCCAGGCGTGGACGAGGTCGACGCCGTGGCGGTCGAACCCCTCGAACAGCGACCGGGGCGCGGCCGCGCCGCCGACGACCAGCCGGTCCAGCGTCGAGAGGTCGATGTCGTTGTCCTCGACGTACTCCAGCAGGCCGATCCAGACCGTCGGGACGCCCGCCGCGAGGGTGACGCCCTCCTCCTCTATCAGCGCGGCGAGGTCGGCCGGCTCGGGCGCGGGGCCGGGGTAGACGTGTTTCGCGCCGCCGGCGGTCATCGCGTAGGGCATCCCCCAGGCGTTGACGTGGAACATCGGCACGACGGGCATGACCACGTCGTCGTCGGCGACCGGGATCCCCTGTGGCGTCTGGAGCGCCATCGTGTGGGCCCAGAGCATCCGCTGGGTGTACTCGACGCCCTTGGGCTTGCCCGTCGTCCCCGAGGTGTAACACAGTCCCGCGGGCCGGTCGCCCGACAGCGACGGCCAGTCGTAGTCGGTGGCGTACCCCTCGATGAACGACTCGTAGTCGGTGACCGGCCCGAAGGGGATCTCGGGCACGGACTCGCCCATCACGACGAACTGCTCGACCGACGTGAACGCGTCGGGGTCGTACGCGCTCGCGAGTTTCTCGGCCAGCGACGGGTCGACGAACAGCAGGCCGTCGGCGGCGTCCTCGACGATGTACTGGATGTGTTCGTCGGGCAACAGCGGGTTGATGGTGTGCAACTGCGCGCCGACGCCGGGCGCGCCGAAGTACGTCTCGAAATGTCGGTGGTGGTTCCAGCAGAAGGTCCCCACCCGCTCGCCGACCAGGCCCGCGTCATCGAGCGCGCCCGCGAGTCGGGCCGTCCGGTCGGCCATCTCGCCGTAGTCGTACCGCGTGATCCCGCCCGCCGTGCGCGCGACGACCTCCCTGTCGGGGTAGAGGTTCGCGGCCCGCCAGAGAAACGGTCGTAGGGTCTGTGGTGTGCCACCGGGCATCGACCCCCACTACGGATCCGCCGGTAATGACTGTTTGCCAGCCCGGGACCGTCAGGGCCGCGTCGGGGTCAGACCTCGACGTCCTGCATCAGTTCGACCAGCACCGCGAGTTCCGGGAAGGTGTAGACCTTGACGTCGACGTCGGACCCGGGGGCCTGGACGCGGGAGTCGAACATCAGCGCCATGTCGGCCTCTCCATCTCGGTCTCCATCCCCGTCATCTGGGAGAGGTGGTCGGCGACCGTGTTCCCGCCCTCCGTGGCCATCCTGTTGAACAACCCGAGCTTCCGGATGTCGGTCTTCAGACTCGTGGGCGATCCTGTGCGCGTGGCGGGGGCTTTCCGGAGGAGCGACATAAGCCGTCCCCCGCGATTTTCGTTTCCGAGACTGGGTCAGTGCTCGCGGTGGCTGACGGCGATGCCCTCGCCCAGCGGGAGCAGGACCGTCTCGAAGGCGGGGTCCGCCCGGACGGTCTCGACGTACTCCGCGATCCCGGCTGTCATGTCGTCCATCTCGACGGCGGCCCCGCTGTCCGGACCCTCGGCCTCGAAATACGCCCGCAGGTCGGTCACGTCGATACTGCCGCCGGCGACGGCGTTGTCGGCGGCGACGACTCCGCCGGGTGCGACCTTCTCACGGGCGGCCGCGAACGCCTCGGCGTAGCGGTGTTTCTCGTTGTCGATCAATACCACGTCGAACGGCCCCTCGTACTCGTCGACGGTCTCGATGGCGTCCCCGAGTTCGAACCGCGCCGTCGCCGCCACGTCCGCGCGCGTGAAGTAGTCACGGGCGTCGTCGAGTTCGTCCTCGTCGACCTCGGTGAGGACCACCTCGCCGTCCGCGGGGAGTTCGCGGGCGAACCAGTACGCGGAGTAGCCAAAGCCCGAGCCGAACTCGAAGACGCGCCGGGCGTCGGTCAGTCGGGCCAGGGTGGCCAGCCAGCCGCCGACCGCCGGCCCGACGTAGGGGAACCCCTCGCGGTCGGCCTGTGCGCCCATCTCGGCTAAGATCTCGTCTGGTTCGGGACCGATCGCCTCCGCGTAGGCCTCGATGTCAGCCGGGAGCGTCCGGTCGAGTGTCATGGCCACGCTTCGACGGCCGGGGCCTAAAGCCCGCGTTGGGCGGCAGACGGTGCCGGATCCCGCCGAGACTTTGATGCCTGTCGGGTCCTAACCCCGGGCATGTCGAAAACGCCACCGGGACCGAAGGGGGAACCGCTCTTCGGGGCCAGCCGCCAGTACTCGCGTGACCCGTTCGAGTTCATCGAGACGCTCGAATCGGCCTACGGCGAGGTCGCACACTTCGATATGGGGCCGATGGAGACGTACATGCTCACCGGCCCCGAGGACGTCGAGCGGGTGCTGGTCTCGGACGCGGACCGCTTCCGGAAGCCGGACTTCCAGAACGACGCCCTGGGGGACCTGCTCGGCGAGGGGTTGCTCCTCAGCGAGGGCGACACCTGGCAACAGCAGCGCCAGCTCGCCAATCCCGCGTTCAGCATGGCCAGACTGGGCGGGATGGCCGACCGGGTCGCCGACCACGCCGACCGGATGGTCGCGGACTGGACCGACGGCGAGACCATCGACGCCGAGAGCCGGATGGCCAGGGTCACGCTGAACGTCATCCTCGACCTCATGATGGGCGTCGACCTGCCCGAGAGCCGGATCGACGTCATCGAGGAACAACTCGAACCGCTGGGCCGGCGGTTCGAGCCCGACCCGCTCCGTTTCGCCATGCCGGAGTGGGTCCCCATGCCCGGCGACGACGAGTTCGAAACCGCCGTCGCGCGCCTGGAAGACGTCATCGAGGAGATCGTCGAGACCCGCCGGGGCACCGAGGGCGACGCCTTCGGCGAGGGCGGCCCGATGGATTTCCTCTCTATCCTCATGCGGGCCCGGGAGCGGGGCGACCAGTCGCCCGACCAGTTGCGCGACGAGATGATGACGATGTTGCTGGCCGGCCACGACACGACCGCGCTGACGCTCACCTACACCTTCTTTTTGCTCTCGGAGCACCCGGAGGCCGAGCGCCGCGTCCAGGCAGAGGTCGACGACGTCGTCGGCGACGACACGCCGGGGATGGACCACGTCCGCGAGTTCGAGTACCTGGAGTGGGTCATCAACGAGTCGATGCGGCTCTACCCGCCCGTGTTTACGGTCTTCCGGGAGCCGACCGAACCGGTCGAACTCGCCGGCTACGACGTGCCCGCGGGCGCGACGCTCATGCTCCCCCAGTGGGGCGTCCACCGCTCGGAGCGGTACTGGGACGACCCCGGGGCGTTCGACCCCGAGCGGTTCAGCGCCGACCGCCGGCAGGACCGCCCGCGGTTCGCGTACTTCCCGTTCGGCGGCGGCCCGCGCCACTGCATCGGCAAGCACCTCTCCCTGCTGGAGGCGAAGACCATCGTCGCCACCGTCGTCAGCGACTACGAACTCGACTTCCAGGGCGAGACGCCCCTGGAGTTGCTGCCGTCGCTGACGATGCACCCCCGCCAGGAGATGGAGATGCGCGTCCGCGAGCGGTGACGGACAGGCCCGCGCGAGGGCGTCGCTCGCGCGCTCGAACGGCGGTACTCCGTCCCTGCTCTCCCACCGGGAGTAATTCACTCCGGTTCACCAACCGAGAGTAGTCCGCTCCGATTCTCCCGCCGGGAGCCGTCCGCCCCGGTTCGCCAACCGGGAGCGATCCGTGTGAGCACGTCCCGCGGGCTTTACTACCAGGCGCTCGTCTACCCGAGTATGGCGACCGAAGACGTCGACGCGAGGTGGTCGGCGGCGGAACTCGGCGTGGAGCGAGAGGAGGCGGCGGCCTACCGTGACCTCGCGGCCGACCTCAGGGCGCGGGTCTCCGGGGACGTCGAGTTCGACGAGTACGCGCGGGTCCTCTACGCGACCGACGGCAGCATCTACCAGGCACGGCCGGCCGGGGTCGTCCATCCGAGAGACGTCGACGACGTGCGCGCGGCGGTCGACGTCGCGACCGACCACGAGGTGCCGATCCTGCCACGCGGCGCGGGGTCGTCGCTGGCCGGCCAGACGGTCGGGCCCGGCTGTGTCGTTTTGGACATGTCCCGGCACTTCGACGACATCCTCGAGGTCCGCCCGGACGACCAGCGCGCCAGAGTCCGGCCCGGGGTCGTCCAGGACGACCTCGACGACCGACTCGCCGACTACGGCCTGAAGTTCGCGCCCGACCCGGCGTCGTCGAACCGCGCGACCGTCGGGGGCGGCATCGGCAACAACTCGACGGGCGCCCACTCGGTCCGCTACGGGATCACCGACGCCTACACCGAGGCGGTGACGGCCGTCCTCGCGGACGGGTCGGTCATCGAGGCCCGCGAGGTGGTCATCGACTCCGAGGAGTTCGCGGAGACCGTCGCGAAAGACGACCGCGAGGCCGAGATCTACCGGACGGTGCGCCACCTCGTCGAGGACAACGCCGACGAGATCGAATCGCGGTACCCCGACCTCAAGCGGCGGGTGTCGGGGTACAACCTCGACCGCGTGGTCTACGAGAACGACGACGGTGAGCGCGTGATCAACCTCGCGAAACTGTTCGTCGGCGCCGAGGGGACGCTGGGCGTCGTCGTCGAGGCGGAACTCTCCCTGGTGACGCTGCCCAGGGAGACAGCGCTCGCGCTCTACTGTTTCGAGGACCTGCGGACGGCGATGGAGGCCGTCCCCGTTGCCCTGGAGTACGACGTCAGCGCCGTCGAACTCATGGACGACGAGGTGTTCCGGCTCGCGGCGGAGTCGGACGGCTACGCCGAGTACGTCGAACAGGTCCCCGGGGGGACCGCGGCCGCGCTCCTGCTGGAGTACGACTCCGAACTCCACGACGACTTCGACGCGGCCATCGCGGCGACCACGGAACGGTTCGTCGAGGGCGGCGACGCGTTCGCCGTCGTCGAGGCCCACGACGAGAGCGACCAAGCCGACATCTGGAAGCTCAGGAAGGCCGCGATCCCGCTGTTGATGTCGATGGACGGCGACCCCAAGCCCTACCCGTTCATCGAGGACGCGACCGTGCCGCCGGCCCGACTGGCCGACTACGTCGGGGAGTTCGAGGAGATACTCGACGACCACGGCACCTCGGCGGCCTACTTCGCCCACGCCGGGTCCGGGACCCTCCACATCCGGCCGGTCTTGAACCTCAAGACCGAGGACGGCGTCGAGACGATGCACGGCATCGCCGATGACGTGACCGACCTCGTGCTCGAGTACAACGGCTCTTTCTCGGGCGAACACGGCGACGGCCGGGCGCGGACCGAGTTCACGCCCAAGATGTACGGCGACCGGCTCTGGACGGCGTTCAAGGAACTCAAGACCGCATTCGACCCGGAGTGGTTCATGCACCCGGGGAACGTCGTCTACCGGGACGGCCCCGACGACATCGGGCCCGACGCCGACCGCGGCGTCGGCGCTGACATGCGCGAACACCTCAGGTACGGCCCCGCCTACGAGTCCGTAGAGCCCCAGACGAAACTCGACTTCGAGGCGGAGGGGGGCTTCTCGCAGCTGGTCGAACTCTGTAACGGCTGTGGGACGTGCCGCCAGACCGGGTCGGACGTGATGTGTCCGACCTGGCGGGCCTCCGACGAGGAGGTCCAGACCACGCGGGGCCGCGCGAACCTCCTCCGGGCGGCCATCAGCGGCGAACTCCCCCGCGAGGAGATCCACACAGAACGGTTCCAGAAGGAGGTGCTGGACCTCTGTATCGGGTGCAAGGGCTGTGCGAGCGACTGCCCGACCGGGGTCGACATGGCCAAGCTCAAAACGGAGATGAAACACGAACACCACCAGCGCGAGGGCGCGGGGCTCCGGGAGCGCCTCTTTGCCAACATCGAGGCCGTCTCGCGGCTCGGGTCGGCGCTGGCGCCGGTCTCGAACTGGGCGACGGCGGTCCCCGGCGCCCGGACGGTCATGCGGTCGGTGCTGGGCATCGCACCCGAGCGGGAACTGCCGCCGTTCCGCCGGCGGACCCTCGAATCGTGGTTCGACGACCGCGGCGGCTCGCAGGTCCCCCCGGACGAGGCCGACCGCCGGGTCCTCCTGTTTCCCGACACCTACACGAACTACTCGTACCCCTCGGCGGGCGAGGCCGCCGTGGCGGTGCTGGAGGCCGCCGGCGTCCACGTCGCGATACCGGACGACGTCGCCCCCTCGGGACGGGCCGCCTACTCGACGGGGATGCTCGACCTGACCGAAAAGCGTGCCCGCGAGAACGTCGACGCCCTCGACCCGCTGGTCGCCGAGGGGTGGGACGTAGTCTTCGTCGAACCCTCCGATGCGGTCATGTTCCAGGACGAGTACCGCGACCTGCTGGACGGCGCCCCCGTCGAGCGGGTCGCCGACAGCGCCTACGGGGTCTGTGAGTACCTCGACGTCGCCCGACTCGACGACGAACTCCCCGTCGCGGACCGGTCGCTCGGGGCCGCCGGGACGCTGACCTACCACGCCCACTGCAACCAGACGGCGACGAACAAGGACCACCACGCCGTCGGCGTCCTCCGGCGCGTCGGCTACGAGGTCGACCCGCTGGACACCACCTGCTGTGGGATGGCCGGGAGCTTCGGCTACCACGACGAACACTACGACCTCTCGAAGGCCATCGCCTCGATACTGTTCAACCAGGTCGACGAGAGCGACGGGGACCGCGTCGTCGCGCCCGGCGGCTCCTGCCGGTCGCAACTGGGCGACCGGGACGACGCCGCCGACATCCCGCCCCACCCCATCGAGGCCGTCGCCGAACGGCTGTAGTACCCGTCCAGAGGGCCACTCGACGCCCGTGGCCGGACCCTCCGGCCGGCGTGGGTCGCCAGACCTTTTCTGTGGCGGGTCCAAGCGCGGCCCATGCGATTGGCACGGTTACAGACACCCGAGGGTGTCGTCAGTGGGCGCTACGATGACGGCGTCGTCGTGACCGATAGCGGCGAGTACGTCGTCGGCCGCGACGGGGAGTTGACCTACCCGTGTTCGCCGTCGGCGCTGTACTGCGTCGGCCGCAACTTCGCCGAGACGCTCGACCAGATGGACTACGACCGCCCGGCGGAGCCGGACTTTTTCATCAAGCCCCCGGCGGCGCTGGTCGGCCCCGGCGACCCGGTCCGGTACCCGCCCTGGACCGGGGAACTCACCTACGCCGGCGAACTCGTCGCGGTCATCGACGAGCGCTGTCGGGACGTCGCGCCCGAGGCCGTCCCCGACGTGGTCCGCGGGTACACGATACTCAACGACGTGGACGCGCTCGACCAAGGGGGACGGACCGCCCGGAAGGCTTTCGACACGGCGGCGCCCCTCGGACCCTGGATCGAGACCGACCTCGACCCGGGCGACGTCGAGATGGAGACGCTGGTGAGCGGCGAGCGCCGACAGGAGGCAAGCACCGAACTGATGCTGTTCGAACCGAGGGAGGTCGTCGCCTTCCTCTCGCGGCGGTTCACGTTCCGCCCCGGCGACTGTATCGCCTTCGGGAGCCCCGCCAACCCCGGTTCCGTCGAACCCGGCGACACCGTCGAGGTCACCTACGAGGGCGTCGGCACCCTCGAGAACACCGTCGTCGCGAGCGACGGCTGAAGATCCGACGGCGGCGAGAACGGTGGGACAGACGGCCGGTCGAGACAGTCACCGGTTGCGGCTGACGGGGAACTTCACGCGGTCGGGGTACATGTTGGACTCGTGGAGGATGCGCTCGGAGAGTCTGTTCTTCGTGCGCTGGCCGCGCCGGGGGTGGACGAGATAGACGGCGCCCCCTACGGCGGCCTGCGGGAACCGCGCCACCTCGCCGAGGGGTGGCGCGAGTACGCCTTCGAGTGGGCGCCCGACGAGTCCCCGAGACGCTCTCGCTGGCCGTCGGCGTCGCCGTCGCCTGGGAGTCCGACGCCACCCACTACCTGGACGGGGTCGAGGTGACAGTCGAGTAGCCCGCCGGGCCAGCGTTTTTCTCGCCCGCGGGCGAAGAGAGGGCATGGCGACGACGACGCCACCACCCGGCGGGACGAGCGCCGAGCCGATCGAACTCTCGACCGGCGAGACGGTCTCACTGCCGCTCGTGACGGAGGCGACGGTGTACGGAGCGGTGTTCTCGGCGTCGTACGCGGGCGTCAGTGAGTTGCTCCCGGAGGGGCTGGTGCCGGTCAGAGCGACGCCCCGGCGGGCGGCCGTGACGGTGCTCTCTGTCGAGTACCACCGCGTCGGCGACGACGCGGTCGAGCCCTACGACGAGGTCAGCGTCCAGTTCCCGGCAGTCCCGGCGGGCGAGCGCGCCTGGCCGTACGCCTCCGTGTTCACCCACGGGGTCACGGAGGGGTACGTCTGGTATCTCCCGGTGACCGGCGAGTCGGCGACGGCCCTTGGCGTCGATTTCTGGGGCTACCCGAAGGTCGTCGGCGACATCACCCACGACGACCACGTCGCCGGCCGCCGGACGACCCTCGCCGTCGACGGCGAGGGCGTGCTGACACTCGACGTCGGCAAACCCCCGACGCTGGACCTGTCTCTTGAGGGGGCGTCCTACACCGTCAAGGACGGACAGCTCCTGCGCGAGCGGCTCACGCTCGACGGCCGCATGGGGCTGTGGCCCCACACCGAGCGGGTGTCGCTGGAACTGGGCACTCACGAGCGGGCCCAGCGGCTCCGGGCGCTGGACCTCGGGTCGCGCGCGCTCGCCCGGAGCTACCTCGACGGGGAGTTCGTCATCGGTCCCGGGCAACGGGTGGAGTTGGCCTGACTCGAGTAACGGCCTGTCAGAACAGGCCGCTCGCGGCGTTGAACGCGCTCGGCGAGAGCAGGCCGAACGCGGGCAACAGGACGACCGTCGCGACGGCCGCGATGACGACGGCGGCGTACAGCGACGTGGGGTAGCTCTCTATCTCGACGGTTCCGTCGGGTTCCTCGAACCACATCGCCTTGACGACCCGCGAGTAGTAGTACAGCGAGAGGGCGCTGTTGACGATGAGCGCGGCGCCGAGCAGCCAGGTGCCGGCCTTGGCCGTCGCGGCCAGCAGGTAGAGCTTCGAGATGAACCCGCCGCCGATGGGGAGGCCGGCCAGGCTGAAGAGGAAGACGGTCATCGCCGCACAGGCCAGCGGTGCCTGCGTCGACAGGCCGTTGAAGTCCTGGAAGGTGCGGCCGATCCCCCACTGTTCGGCCAGCGCGACGAACAGGAACGCGCCGGTGTTCATGAAGCCGTAGACGAGCAGGTGCATCATGCTCGCCCCGAGGACGAACCCGCTGTCGGGCGCCGAGATGGCGGCCAACCCGATGAGGACGTAGCCGGCGTGACCGACCGACGAGTAGGCCAGCATCCGCTTGACCTTCTCCTGGGTGGCGGCCGCGAAGTTGCCGACGAACATCGTCACGACGGCCAGCACCTGGACCGCGACGACCCAGTCGACGGCGGGGTCGCCCCCGGCCAGCCCCCCGACCTCGGGGAAGGCCGTCAGGAACAGGCGGAACGCGAGCACGAACCCGGCCGCCTTCGAGGCCGACGAGAGAAACGCCGAGACCGGCGCCGGCGCGCCCTCGTAGGCCTCCGGCGCCCAGAAGTGAAACGGGACGCTCGCGGTCTTGAACGCGAACCCGAGCAGGACCATGACGACCCCCACGCCGAGCACGCCCGCGAACTCGGGCCGGGCGCCGAGCTGTTCGGCGACCGCCCCGAACTGCAGGCGGCCGCTGGCCGCGTAGACGAGGCTGATCCCGTAGACCAGCACCGACGACGAGAGCGCGCCGACGAGGAAGTACTTCAGGCTCGCCTCGACGCTGCCGCGGTTGTCCTTGTAGAACGCCACCAGCGCGTACGAGGGGAGGCTGGACAGCTCCAGACAGACGAAGGCCGTCGCCAGGCTGTTGGCCGAGGCCATCAGCGACATCCCGGTCGCCGCGAGCAGGACCAGCGCGTAGTACTCGGCCTGGTAGGCCTCCCCGGCGAGGTAGTCGTAGCTCGCCAGCGCGACCAGCGCGGTCACGCTGCCGACGATGACGACGAAAAAGAGGCTCATCCCGTCGACGACGAGCTGGCCGTTGAACATCGAGACCGGGCCGGTCACCCGCTCCTGGCCGACGCCGACCACGAGCAGGTAGCCCGCGACCAAAAACGCCAGGAGCGACCCGACAGTCGTCACGGCCGCCAGCACCGCGTTGGAACTCGACCCCGGCCGGGGTTCGACCGTGTCGATGAGGAAGACCAGTAGCGAGGCCGCGACCAGCACCAGCGTCGGCGCGAGCGTGACCCAGTCGGCCACCGCGAAGCCGCCGATCTCTACCACCACGGCAGCACACCCCCGTGGAGCAGCGGATTGACGGCGTCCTGTATCATGTCGTAGACCAGCCGCGGCTGGACGCCCAGCGCGACGACCAGCGCCAGTAACACGACGAGTGGCACCACGTCGTGGACGGGCGCGCGCGAGACGTCGTAGTCAGTGGCCAGCCGGTACTCGCCAAAGAGGGTGCGCTGCATCGCCCACAGCAGGTAGCCCGCGACGATGACGATGCCGAACATGGCGACCCCGGTCACGAGCGGCGCGGCGGGGATCACCGTCGAGGCGAACGCGCCCTGGAAGATGAGGTACTCGCCGGCGAACCCGGCCATCAGGGGCAGTCCCATGTAGCCGAAGGCCGCGGCGACGAACACGCCCACGGTCCAGGGCATCCGGTCGGCCATCCCCGAGATGTCGCCGACCATCCGGGTGTGGGTCTCGTTGTAGATGACGCCGACGACCATGAACAGCAGCCCCGAGATGAGGCCGTGGGCGATCATCTGGAACGTGGCGCCGCCGAACCCGTAGGGGGTAAACGCCACCAGCCCGAGGATGACATAGCCCATCGACGAGATAGACGAGTAGGCGACGATCCGCTTGAGGTCCTGCTGGGCCAGCGCCAGCAGCGCGCCGTAGATGACGCTCACGACGCCGAACGCGACGATGACGCCCGCGTTGGCTATCGCGGTCTCCTGGAGCATCGTGAAGTTGAACCGCAACAGCGCGTAGGTCCCCATCTTCAGGAGCACGCCCGCCAGCAGCACGCTCACCGGCGTGGGCGCCTCGACGTGGGCGTCGGGCAGCCACGTGTGCAGCGGGAACACCGGGACCTTCACCGCGAAGCCGGCGAACATGAGCGTGAACGCGACCAGCCGGAGGGTCCCGGGGTCGATGCCGAAGAACGTCCCGAGTTCGCCGGGCGTCCGCAGGGCCTGTGCGATGGCGGGCAGGTCGAACGACGAGACCGAGTCGCCGAGCCCGAAGACCAGCGCCATGAACCCGACGAACATGACCAGCGTCGCCACGTTCGTGTAGACGAAGAACTTGATGGCGGCGTACTTCCGGCGCGGGCCGCCCCAGACGCCGATGAGGAAATACATCGGGATGAGGACGAACTCCCAGAAGACGAGCCAGACGAAGAAATCGAGCGCGGTGAACACGCCGATGAGGCTCGCCTCCATCAGCAACACCAGCCCGTAGAACTGCGACTGGCGCTCGTCGATGGGCGTCCAGGAACTGACCAGCGCCAGCGTCGTCAGCACCGTCGTCAACAGGAGCAACGGGAGGCTGATGCCGTCCAGCCCGACGTGCCAGGCGACCTCGTACCGACCCAGCGCGATCCAGGCTGCCGACGACTCGAAGGCCAGGTCACCGCCCAGCAGGCCGTTGCCGCTGCCGTCGAAGACGGCGTACATCCAGAGACTCCCCGCGACGGGGACGAGACTCACCAGCGTCGCGATGCGGCCGGCGGAGTCGTCGGGCGCGAGGAAGACGACGAACGCGCCCACGAGCGCCACGGCCATCAGCGCCTCGACCGGCCCGGCGATCGCCATCAGACGACACCCCCCGCGACGACGAACACGACCAGCAACAGCACCAGTGACAGCGTCATCAGCGTCGCGTAGTTCGTCACGACGCCCGACTGGATCCGCCGGAAGCGCGAGCCGCCGAAGAGGCTCACGCTACTGATGCCGTTGACGACGCCGTCGACGACGCCCTGGTCGAACTTGTCTGCCGCCCGCGCGAGCGGCACCGTCACACCCGTCGCCAGCCAGACCTGGAACTCGTCCAGGTAGTAGTTGTGCATGAGCACTGTCTTCGCGCCTCCCAGCTTGTCCGTGTGTTCCTCGGGGTCGGGGACGTTGTACAGTTTCCAGGCCGCCCCGACGCCGGCCAGCGCCAGCACCAGCGACACCGCGCCCGGCGCGACCGGCCCCAGTTCCGCCGGGTCGACCCCCGCGAACGTGTGGAGCAGTTCGCCGTAGTGTTCGGTCGTCGTCACGCTAATGTCGCCGTGGGCGAGCCACTTGTGCAGGTAGTCGATCTCGCGGCCGGTCACCTCGGCGACCGGGACCATGTTGATGAACCCGACCGTCGCCGCGCCGATGCCCAGCACCGTCAGCGGCCCTTTCACGTTCCAGCGGACTGGCTCGGGGTCCCGGGCCGTGTCCGTCCGTGGCTCGCCGTGGAAGGTCAAAAAGACCATCCGGAACGTGTAGAAGGCAGTGAAAAACACCGCCACGAGCCCCATCGCGTAGCCCACCAGGAGCAGGGTGCCGATGGCGCCCTCCGAGCCGAGGCCGTGGATCAGCGCCTCGAACAGCACCTCGTCTTTCGACCAGAAGCCCGCGAACGGGACGATCCCCGCCAGCGCGAGCGACCCCGAGAGGAAGGTGTAGTAGGTGACCGGCATCCGGTCGCGCAGGCCGCCCATCGTCCACATGTTCTCCTCGTGGTGCATCGCGATGATGACCGACCCCGCGCCGAGGAACAGCAGCGCCTTGAAGACGGCGTGGGTGGTCAGGTGGAAGACTGCGGCGGTGTACCCGCCCGCGCCCAGCGCGAGCATCATGTAGCCGTACTGGCTGATGGTCGAGTACGCCAGCACCTGCTTGAGCTCCTGCTTGACGACGCCCATCGTCGCCGCGAACAGCGCCGTGAAGCCGCCGATGAGTGCGATGACCGCCAGCGCCGTCGGCGAGAGGGCATAGAAGCCGTACATCCGCGCGACGAGGTAGACGCCGGCCGCGACCATCGTCGCCGCGTGGATGAGCGCCGAGACCGGCGTCGGACCCTCCATCGCGTCGGGCAGCCACGTGTGCAGCGGGAACTGCGCCGACTTGCCGACCACGCCACCCAGCACGAGCAGTCCGAGGATCGTGAACCACGTCCCCGGGTCGTAGCCGAAGGTGTTGACGCCGGCCTCCTCGGCGCTCCCGGCGAGGGCCTCCTCGGCGAGTTCGGGGAAACTGGCCAGCGTCTCCGCACCCTCGACGGGCGCGAACAGCCCTGTCCCGAAGGTGGCGAAGACGCCGACGACGCCGATGAGGAAGAAGTAGTCCCCGAAGCGGGTGACCAGGAACGCCTTCTTCGCGGCCGAGGGCGGGGCCGCCTCGCGGAACCAGAAGCCGATGAGGAGATACGAACACAGCCCCACCAGTTCGAAGAACATGAACGCCATCAGGAGGTTGTTCGAGAAGACGAACGCGAGCATGCTCGCCGAGAACAGGCCCAGGCCGGCGTAGTACCGGGGCAGGCCCGTCTCGCCCTCGTCGTTCATGTAGCCCAGCGAGAAGACGTGGACCAGAAACGCGATGAGCGAGACGATGACGAGCATCAGCGCCGAGAGCGGGTCGACCAGGATACCGAAGTTCAGCGTCACGGCGCCCTCGCCGCCGGCGACCCACGTGTAGAGGTTCTCGTTGAAGCTCGTTGCCGGACCCGTGATCCCGGCGACGGTCAGCAGCGTCCAGACCGACAGCGCAAGCGAGCCCGCGGTCGCGATGATCCCCGCCTCCGCGCCGCGTTTGGGCATGTACTCGCCCGCGAACAGCGAGACCACGAAGGCCAGGAACGGGAGCAACGCGACCGCCGGAACGAAGTCGTAGACACCTGCCATCTTACCACCTCATGGTCGCGGCTTTCGTGACGTCGATGTCCTCGAAGTTGCGGTACAGAACCAGCACGATGCCGATGCCGATGGCCACCTCGGCGGCGGCCAGCGCCATCGTGAAAAGCGAGAACACCTGGCCGGTGACGTTGCCGTAGTGAAACGAGAACGCGACGAGGTTGATGTTCGCCGCGTTCAACATCAGCTCTACCGACATCAGGAACACCAGCGCGTTACTCCGGGTGAGGATGCCGTACAGCCCGATAGAGAACACCGCCGCCGACAGCAGCAGGTAAAACTCCGAGAGGATCGCCATCAACTCTCACCCCCGTCCGTGCCGGCGTCACCCGCGTCGGGGCCGGCGGCTCCCGAGCCGGCGTCGCCCGGGTCGGAGCCGGATTCGTCGGCAGCCCCCGCGCCGAGTGCGCGCCGGCCGCCGTCGGCCAGGGCCGTGACGACGCTGTCGTCCTCCTCGCGGCGCGCGAGCATCACGGCGCCGTCGAGCGCGGCGTCGAGCACGACGGCGACGACGAGAAACGCCACCAGGAACCCCTCGGTCTCCCCGTGCCCGTCGGGGACCTGCTCCAGGAGGTCGAACATCGCGTAGCCGATGGTCGCCGTGATAGAGCCCTCGCCGAACCCCAGCGGCGCCGGGAATTGGGCCGTCACGAACGTCCAGGCCATGACGGCAAAGAGCGCCACCGCCGCGGCGCCGTTGCGGTAGTTGACGTCGGTGACGAGGCGCGGGCGAGTCGTCATGTCGCCACCTCGCTCTCGGGCTCGTCGACCCGTTCGGTGAGCATGATAGCGAAGGTGATGAGGATGAGCACGCCGCCGACGTACACCAGGATCTGCATCGCGGCGATGAACTCGGCGCGTAAC
The DNA here is from genome assembly GCA_003021655.1 of Halobacteriales archaeon QS_4_69_31. Lineage (GTDB taxonomy): Archaea > Halobacteriota > Halobacteria > Halobacteriales > Haloarculaceae > QS-4-69-31. Next base: position 26,355 of record PXRP01000023.1, on the reverse strand, counting down.
ATGACGTAGTGGACGGCGACGCTCAGAAGCGCCACGCCCAGCATGAGCGCCGAGTGCCAGACGCGACGCATCAACACGACGCCCAGACTGCTCCCCACCGTGACAATGGCGAACAGCGCAAACGCGATCGATTCGAGCACCATCGTTACTGTGAGACTCTTATCGGACGCCCTTTGAAGATTTCCTTATCCGTCCGCGCGCGGGCGGCCCCGCGTCCGGATCCTCTCTCTCACTGAAAAGACGTCTCTCTCACTGAAAAGACGTCTCTCCCCTCACTGACAGGACCCTCCCGGACCCCCGACCGGTCACAGGTCGGCGGTCCCGAACCGGGAGAAGCCGACCGCAAGCGGGACCACCGACCACGCGACCAGCACGAGGAGGCCCATCCACCAGTCGACGGAGACGGGGGCGGCCTCGACGCCGTCGGTCTGACAGTCCGTGCCGGATATCTCGACGGAACTGTCCGACGGTTTCACGAAGTCCAGCAGGACGTTGATGAACGTCGACTTCCCCGCCCCGTTCGCTTCGACACACCGTTGGCCACGACCGCGTCCATACGGAGGGTCCGGCGGCCGGGTAAATAAAAGCGAAATTTCACGACCGCCGGGATCGGCCGCCGTCGCGGCCCCCGGCGTGCGGTCGCCCGGTCGACACTCCAGGAGGTGAGAGCTCGCGAACCGCCAGCATCCGGGCGTGCTGGCGGTCCCGGTTACTGGTAGTCGACTTCGCCCTCGCCCTCGCCGATCCACACGCCTCTATCGGGTTCGCGCGACTCCAGCGGGTCGATGTCCTTGTACCAGGGGACGTTCTTGAGCTGTTCCATGTCGAGGGCGAACTCGTCTTTGGTGTCGGCGGTCCACTCGAAGTTCTGCGTGAGGATGATGGCGTCGACGGGACAGACCTCCTCGCAGAGCCGACAGTAGATACACTGGCCGATGTGCAGGTTGTACTGTTCGCCGTTGCGCTGCTCGTCGGTGACGATCTGGATGGTGTTGTTCGGACAGACGTTCTCGCACTGGCGACACCAGATGCACCGCTCCTGGCTGAACTTGTGGACGCCCCGGAACCGGGGGCTGACCTCCGGTTCGTCCTCGGGGTACTCGACGGTGAACGTCTTGCCGTCGAGCGCGTGTTTCATCGTCGTTGCCATCGATTTGAGGATGCCTATCATGACGTATCACCTGCGGTTGTCGCGGGGCCGGTCGGGGCCATCACTGGATCACCCCGACGATGACGGCCGTCAGGACCAGGTTCGCGAACGAGAGCACGAGCATGCCCTTCCAGCCGATCTCGATGAGCTGGTCGATGCGCAGCCGCGGGACGGCCGAGCGCGCCCACTGGGTGAACAGGTAGACCGCGGTCATCTTGATGAAGAACCAGACGATACCCGGCAGGACCGGCCCGGCGCCACCGCCCAGGAAGATGGTCGCGACGATGGCCCCACCGAGGAAGATGTGGATGAACTCGCCGAGGTAAATAAGCACGAAGTACACCGACGAGTACTCGGTCTGGTAACCGGCGACGATCTCGGTCGGTGCCTCGGGGATGTCGAAGGGGTTGCGCCCGACCTCCGCGAGGTTCGCCGCCATGAACAGGACGAACGCGAAGGGGTTGACGAAGGCGTACCACGACGGGATGGCGACCCCGCCCAGCGACACCAGCGTCTCGCTCTGGGACGCGACGATTGTCGACAGCTGGAGCGACCCCGCGAAGATGACCACCGACGCGGCGGTCAACACCAGCGGGATCTCGTAGGCGAGGTTCTGTGCGACCGCGCGGAGCCCGCCGAGAAACGAGTACTTGTTGTTCGAGGCGTAGCCGGCCATCAACAGCCCCAGCGACGCGATCGAGGCCGTCGCGAGCACGTAGGCCAGCCCGATCTCGGGGTCGGCGATCTGGACGCCGTTGCCGAACGGGATGACAGCAAACCCAAGCAGCGCCGAACTGGCGACCACCAGCGGCGCGAGGTCCCACGCCGGCCGGTCGACGCCCTCGGGGACGATGAGTTCCTTCGAGAGCAGCCGGACGGCGTCGGCCGGGATGATGAGCAGCCCGAACGGCCCGTGGCGGTTCACCGCGATCCGGTCGGTGAACGCCGCGGTGATCTTCCGCTTGCCCCAGATGCCAAGCACCGCAGTCATCCCCAGCATCACCGACACGATGGCGCCGGCGGCGACGAACGCCAGCACGAACAGCACGGCCGGATTCGAGGGGTCCAGGCCGAGCAACTCCGCGATGGCCGACGGCAGGGGCGTCGCGGACTGCAGCGGGATCATCTGTCCACCTCTCCGAGCACGATGTCCAGGCTCCCCAGCGAGGCGATCATGTCGGGGATATACTCGCCCTCGGACATGACCGGCAGGGTCTGGAGGTTCGAGAAACACGGGCTCCGGATCTTGAACCGGGCGGGCTGGTCGGTCCCGTCCGAGCGCATGTAGATGCCCAGTTCGCCCTTGGCGGCCTCGACAGCGCGGTAGACCTCGGTGTCCGGGTCGGGCCGGAGCGTCCGCGGGACGTTGGCCTGGATCTCGCGTTCGTCCTCGGGCCAGTCTTCGAGCAGGTCGACACACTGCTCGATGATCCGCGCGGACTGTTCGACCTCGCGCAGGCGGACCAGCACCCGGGCGTAGTTGTCACAGCCCTCCTCGGTGATGACGTCCCAGTCGAGCTGGTCGTAGTGGCCGTAGGGGTCGTCCCGGCGGAGGTCGTAATCGATGCCCGAGCCGCGCGCGACGGGCCCGGTCGCCCCGAAGGACTTGGCCTCCTCGGGGGGCAACACGCCCGTGTCGACACACCGGAGCTGGAAGATCTCGTTGGAGGTGACCAGGTCGTGGTACTCGGCGAGCCGCTCGGGCATGTCATCGAGCAGGTCCCGCGTCTTCTCGAAGAACTCCTCGCGTGGCTCGGGGATGTCCCAGGCGACCCCGCCCAGCCGCAGGTAGTTGAACATCAGCCGCTGGCCGGTGAGGTCCTCGAGGATCTTCTGGACGCGCTCGCGGTCCTGGACGGCGTACATGAAGATGGCGGTGAAGTCGCCGTAGACGTCCAGCGCGAACGTCCCCATCGCGAGCAGGTGGGCCGCGATCCGGCACAGCTCGGCCGACATAGTGCGGATGATCTGGGCGTACTCCGGGACGTCGATGCCGGCCAGGTCCTCCGCGGCGCGCGCGTAGGCCCACTCGTTGAGGATGCCCGCCGAGATGTAGTCCCACCTGTCGGGGTAGGGCATGATCTGGTGGCGGTAGGTGCTCTGCTGGCACATCTGCTCCTCGCACCGGTGGAGGTAGCCGATGTCGGGGTCGACGTCCGCGACCTGCTCGCCGTCGAGCACCGTCTTCAGGTGGAGCACGCCGTGGGTCGCGGGGTGGTGGGGGCCGATGTTGACGAACATCGTGTCCGCGTCGTCGCCGCGGTGGTCCTCCTGGAGGGGGTTGGCGTGCTCGCGGAGGGTGACGATCTGCGGTTCCTCGCCGTCGAAGTCCTGGCCGAGCGGGTGGCCCTGCCAGGTCTCGGGCAACAGGATCCGGCGCAGGTCGGGGTGGTCCTCGTACTCGACGCCCACGAGGTCGTAGGCCTCGCGCTCGTGCCAGTCGGCGGTCCGGTAGACCGGGTTCGCCGACTCGCTGACCGGCTCGTCTTTCGCCGTGGGGACGACCACCGACAGCTCCTGTGTCGGTGCACCGTACTTCTTGAGGTGGTAGAGAGACTCGTAACGGTCGTCGTACTCCTGTGCGGTGACACACGAGAGGTGGTCGAAGCCGGCCTCGTCGCGCAAATCGAAAAGTACCGACCGGACCTCGTCGGGCCGGACCACGAACCCCTCGGCGTTGACGTGTTCCTCGCGGTCGAGCAGCCGGTCGCCGAGCAGGTCGGCGAGTGCGTCGTAGTCAAGCCCCTCGTCGGTGACGCCGACTGCGGTCTCCTCGGCCGGTTCTATCGCGCCCGTGTCGGGGTCCTCCAGACTCATAGCTTGCCTCCTGTCATGGCGATTCAGCCCAGTTGTACCGCATCACGAGGTCGTCCTCGTCGACCTGGTCGGCGAGTTTCTCGACGAGTTCGTCCCCTTCGAGGTCGCCGAACTGTTCGAGTTCGTAGGGTTTGACCGTCACCGGCGCGGACTCGCCGTTGGCGATGCGCTCCTGGAGTTTGGCGACGCCGTAGACCAGCGCCTCGGGGCGGGGCGGACAGCCCGGCACGTGGATGTCGACCGGGATGACCTCCTCGGCACCCTTGATGACGTTGTACCCTTCCTGGAACGGGCCGCCCGAGATGGTACACGACCCCATCGAGACGACGAACTTGGGTTCGGGCATCTGGTCGTAGACCCGCTTCATCCGGGGGGCGAACTTCGAGACGATGGTGCCGGGAACGATGATGACGTCGGCCTGTCGCGGGGACGCCCGCGGGACGCCCGCGCCGAAGCGGTCGAGGTCGTGTTTGACCGCGTAGGTGTGCATCATCTCGATACTACAGCAGGCGATCCCGAACTGTAGCATGAACATCGAGGAGCCCCGGACCCAGTTCATGAACTGGTCGAACTTCGTGAGGATAAACGGCGACGAGCCGAACGCCTCCCTGAGCGTCGAGTTGAAGCGGCTGTCGACGCCCTCGCCCATCCGGGCGTCCTGGGTCGACTCGATCCTGCCGTCTGCGGTCTGGTTGTCGCTGCTCATGATTTCCGGTCCACCCGTTGTGCCGTGGTCCGCGGACTGCGGACCCACCTGACTGCGCCGTTGCGCCACGCCCAGGCGAGCGCGACGACGAGCACGCCGATGAACGCCAGCATCGGCAACAGCACCCTCGCCAGCCCGACGTTCGCGACGGCGTCGCGGTAGATGACCGTCCACGGGAAGATGAGAACGGTCTCGATGTCGAAGACGACGAACAACAACGCCACCATGTAGTACTGGATATTGAACCTGATTCGCGTGTCGCCGGTCGGCACCTCGCCGCTCTCGTAGACGGCTCGTTTCCCCTGCTCGGGGACGCTCGGCCGCAACAGCCGCGACATCGTCAGCATACTCACCGGGATGACGACCGCGACCAGCGCCAGCGCCCCGATGGCTATCCATGGGTTGCTCATGTGTCTCTATCGTGTGACGGTTTGAGGTGGTGGCATATAAGGGTTGATTGTTGGCCCGTGCCGTCGAATTTCCCGCCTGCGTCGGCGGGCGGCGCTCCCGCAGGTCCCGGGGTCGACACCGGCCACAATCGACCGACCCCCATCACGGTCGTTCGACCCTGTCTACGGTCGACTAACCCGCTCAGAGCAGGACGATGACGTAGGCGTTCCAGCCCGTGACGACACGCCCCAGTCCCGCGACCAGCAGCGCCGCCACGTCGTCGACGTCGTACGGCGTCGCCCTGTCGAACGCGTAGTAGAACCCGTACAGCGCGAGCAGGACAGCGGACTTGAAGACGACCATCCCGGCACGGCCCCCGTGTTCGAGGACCGCCGCCCCGAGCGGGTTGTGCTCGACCGCGCCGCCGCTCAGCCCGAGCGCGGTCGTCACCGAGTCACCGACCACGAACGTGAGAAACGCGAACAGCCACAACTCGGTGTGGTGTCGTTGCTCCAGTTTCCCCATCGGCGAACCCCTATGGGTCCTCCGGCCCACAGCCCTCAACGACGGCGAAAGCGGGCGAACGACGGGACCCCGACCCCACCGAAGACTCACTCCTCCCAGTAGGCGTCCTTGAACCCGGGCGTCCCGAGTTCGTGCAGGTCCCGCGAGACGTCGCCGACGCCCTCCTGGAGGTCGCGGTGGTACTCGACGAGGCGCTCGCGCAACTCGGGGTGCTGACGGGAGAGTATCTGGGCCGCCGTGAGCGCCGCGTTGAACGACTTGCCGGCGTCGACGGCGGTGATCGGCGCGCCCTGGGGCATCCCGATCACGGAGTCGACGGACTTCTCCTGGACGGGAACGCCGATAACAGGCAGCGGATAGGCGATGGAAGCGGTCATGTTTGGCAGGTCCGCCGACTTCCCGCCGGCGCCCGCGATGATCACGTCGAGCCCCCGCTGTTCGGCCGTCTCGGCGTAGGCGTACATCAACTCGGGGGTGCGGTGGGCCGAGACCACGAACGTCTCGAAGGTGAACCGCGCCTCAGGCGGGTTCTCGTAGTCGGTCTGTTCGGCGAAGCCAAGTTCCTCCGCGAGGGCGGCGGAGGCCCCGGGCCGTTTCCCCTGTCCGCCGGCCATCGTCGGCAGGTCCGAGTCCGACCCCATGACGATGCCCACCTCGGGCGTCTCGGCGTCTGGCAGGTCCAGCGCGGCCTCCTCGTGGAGCTGGTCTATCAGCGACTGGACGGAATCGGCGGTCATGTTCGCCCCTGGGTCGGGTCCGACCGTAAGCGTTCCCGTTAGGGATCAGTCCCCGACGGCCGCCATCGGGGACCCCCTGGCGTCGGCCCGCTCCCTGCTGGCCCGTTCGACGACGACCGCGGACCCGATGGGCGGCCGCCGGTCTGTCCGTGCTCCTGGCGAGGTCGGCCGTCGAGACGGGGGCCGTCACGAAAGTAAGTCTCTGGAACGGACTGGTCTGGACTGTCGCGGCCGGGGCGTATCTCGGTGCGCGAGCGGGACTGCCCGACCGCGCGAACGATGGAGCGAGTAGTTACGAGAGGACGAAGTGGGACGGGTTCATGGGCGCGTTCCTGGGACTCGCCGCGTCGGCCACGGTTTTCGCACTCGACCCGCTCCCGGTGGGATTGGTCATGGCAGTCACGCTGCTCTTCGCCGGCGTCGCGCTCGGGGGTGTCGCGGCCGGGATAGGGACGGCTACGACCCGGTTCGAGCGGTCGGGCGAGGGCACTGCCCCCGCCGGCACCGAACCCGACCGTGGGGACGGCGACACCGCGGACGACTGAACTGGCCCCGGTCACGCGAACGTGAGGTCCTCGCGCAGGCGCCTGGCGTCGGCCAGCAGGTCGTCCGTCTCGGCGTCGGTCTCGCCGACGAGCGTGACGTGGCCCATCTTGCGCAGGCGGTACACCTCGCGTTTGCCGTACCAGTGGAGGTGGGCCCGCGGCGTCTCGAAGACCCGCCCCTCGCCGTGGAGCGTCGCTTCCTGGCGCTCCTCGACGTCCCCCAGAACGTTCGTCGAGACGGTCGGCGCGCGGCGGCCGGTGTCGCCGAGCGCCCGTCCGGTCACGGCGCGGACGTGCTGTTCGAACTGCGAGGTGTGACACCCCTCGATGGTCCAGTGGCCGGAGTTGTGCGGGCGAGGGGCGATCTCGTTGAGGAGGACCTCGTCGTCGGGGCCCTGGAACAGTTCGATCCCGTAGACGCCCCGGCCCGACATGACGTCGAGCACGTCGAGCGCGACCTCGCGGGCGCGCTCGCGGACGGCCTCGTCGGCGCGGGCGGGCGAGACCGTCTCGCGGAGGATCTCCTCGCGGTGGACCGTCTCGGTGACGGGGAAGGTGTCCCGTTCGCCCTCGCCCAGACAGCCCATCACCGCGAGTTCGCGCTCGAAGTCGACCATCTCCTCGGCCATCGCGACGCCGGCCGGGTCGTCGGGACTCGCGCCCTGTGCGGCCTCGACGATTTCGGCGAACGCGTCCGCGGCGTCGGCGGGCGACTCGACGGGGACGTTGCCCCGGCCGTCGTACCCGCCCCGGCGGGCCTTGAGCATGAGCGGGTAGCCCAGGTCCTCGCCGGCGTCGTGGAGGTCCGCGACCGAGTCGACCGCCCGGAACGCGGGGACCGGCACGCCCGCGTCTTCGAGACGGCGCTTCTGGACGAGTTTGTCCTCGATGGTCCGGAGCGTGTCGGGGTCGGGGTGGACCGGGACGTCGAACTCGGCGGCGACCGACTCCAGGAGGTCGGGGTCGGCGAGTTCGATCTCGAAGGTGAGGTAATCGGCACGTTCTGCGAGTTCGCGGACCGTCCCGGGGTCGTCGAAGCCGCCGACGACCTGGTCGCGGGTGGTCGGCGCGGCCGGCGCGTCCGGCGTCGGGTCGCTGACGACCACCGCTACGCCCAGCGGCGCGGCGGCCTCCCCGAGCATCCGGCCCAGCTGGCCGCCGCCGACGACGCCCAGCGTCGGCCCTGGCGAAGCGAGTGTCATCACGCCCGGCTTGCCCGCGACCCGGAATAAGCGTATCCGTCTCGACCGGGGCGGACTCGTGTCGCTCCGGTGGCCGCTCCTCGACCCGCTCAGACCGGCGACCCAGCGTCGGGGGCAGTCGCTGCTCGACTGGAGCGGACCGCCGGGGGCGTCACTCCTCGGCCGGCGGGAGCCGGTCGGCGTACCGCTGGTGGACGTAGAAGTGCGTCCGCGTCCCCCAGGCGCGGAGCCGGTGGGTCCGTTGCACGTAGTCCTGGAGGGAGGGCCTGACGTCGGTGTCCTGGTCGGCCTTGACGACGACGAGCACGGGCTGGGACTCCGAGACGAGGGTGCCGGCGCCGGCGGCGTTCTCGGCACAGGTCACGTCTGCGTCGGCCTTGCTGAAGTACCACGGCAGGGGGAGCGAGTTGAACCACTTCGCACACGCGGGTTCGCGCGGGACCGGCCCCTCGTCGCCGTCGACGAGGTACTCGCCGTAGAGGAGGACGTCGGTCCCCTCGTGGCCGGGTGCGGTCTCGGCCAGCAGGTCCATCACCGGGTCGATGTCACCCGCGGGCTGGGCGTACTGAACGAGTTCGTTGCTCTCGGACTGGGGGCTGAGGTAGGTCCCGACGGCACCGGCGGCGGCGATCTGCCCGACGACGACGACCAGCGCGAAGCCGGTGATGCCCGCGGCGACGAGGTCCCGCCGGGAGACGGCCCGGTGCCCCCAGCGGACGGCCAGCGCGAGGCCGACCGCGGCCGGGACCGCCAGCGGGACGACCGCGTTGACGACGGCCCACGGCGCCATGATGTCGGTGACCAGCGGGTAGCCAAGCACCGAGGCGAACCCCCAGTAGAAACAGGCCGAGACGAGCGTCGAGGGGCCGTCCCCGGTGTAGCGGTCGGCCAGGAAGCCGACGAGCGCGAGCAGGGACAGCGCGAGCGCGCCGTAGGCCATCGTCAGGAGGAAATCGCCCATGTACGGGATGTACGAGTGGTCCTGGTGGCCGCCGCGGATCCACAGCCCCCAGAAGTCCTGCCAGGAGCCGACCGTCGCGGCGTAGCCGACCGCGGGCGCCACCGTCGGGTCGTCGAGGACCCGCCAGAGGCCGACCCCGGACTCGGAGCCGGGGCCGACCCGGGGGGCGTAGAAGTAGACGACCACGACCAGGAACTCGACGGCCGCGACGACGGGCGTCAGCCACCGGCGTCTCAGCAGGCGCCAGGCGCGCCCGACGCCGTCGTAGAGGGCGCCGGGCCACTCCCACCCGCGGCCGTCCCGGCGCAGGAAGCGGTGGTCGACGACCAGCGCGCCCGCGCCGGCCCAGCAGACCAGGTACAGCAGGGCGTTCTCCTTGACGGTGAACCCGAGCGCGGTGAAGACGACGCCGGCGTGGAGATAGCCCACGCGGCGCGTGTCGAACGCGCGGACGAACAGCGCGAAGGCGGTGAACATGAACATCGCGACCAGCGGGTCGCCGCGCATGAACCGGGAGTAGTAGAGCAAAACGGGGTTGAACGCGAGGAAAAACGCCAGCGCGACGACTTCGAGGTCGCGCAGTCGGTCGCGAAACAGGAGCGCGACCAGCGGGAAGAGCCCGCCGGCGACGGCCACCACGAGCCGCATGCTCGCGTCGGAGGCCCCGACGACCCCGAAGAGGAGTTTGTTGACGTGGTGGTAGAAGGGGCCGTGGATGATCGGGCGGTACTCGAAGGCACCGGTCTCGATGAAATCGAGCGTCCAGTAGGCGACGCGGGCCTCGTCCCAGTGGGCGACGCGACCGCCCAGGTCGTAGAGCCGGGCGACCAGCGCGACGACGACTATCTCGAAGACCGCGACGTGGACCCGGTCGAGCCCGAACCGTGCCAGCAGGGCCTGGACCCGGTTGAGAGACGGCGCTACCTCGTCGACGGTCGCCATTATCGGCCACAGCGCGGGACAACTTAGAATCCTTCTGGTTCGGGACGGGAGTCGCTCGCGGGTTCGGTAGTTCTTTTTACGCGCGATTCTACCGCCCGGACATGGTACGGCTCGGTCTGGTGGTGGCGCAGTTCGACAAGTCCGGGACGGTCATCGGCGAGATGGAGCGTCATGCTCGCGAGCAGGCGCGCGAGCGCGACGCCGAGGTCGTCGCGACCGTCGAGGTACCCGGCTCCTACGACACGCCGCTGGCCGCGGACCGGCTGGCCCGCCGCGACGACATCGACGCCGTCGCCGTCCTCGGGGCGGTCGTCACCGGCGACACCGACCACGACCAGGTGATAGCCGACGCCGCCGCCCGGGGGCTGACGGACGTGAGCCTCGACCGCGACACGCCCGTCACGCTGGGCATCATCGGCCCCGGGATGAGCCGGGCCGAGGCCGAAGCCCGCGTCACATACGGCGCCAGGGCCGTCGACAGCGCGGTCGACCTCGTGGAGGAACTCTGAGACATGGACTTCACTGAACGCGTCAGACGGATCGAACCGAGCGCGACGGTCGCGATAAGCAACAAGGCCTCCGAACTCGGATCCGAGGGCGTCGATGTCGTCGACCTCAGCGTCGGCGACATCGTCGACTTCGACACGCCCGAGAACATCAAGACCGCCGCCAAGGAGGCGCTCGACGCCGGCCACACCGGCTATACGCCCTCCAGCGGCATCCCCGCCCTCAAGCGGGCCATCGTCGACAAACTCCACGACGGCGGCCTCGACCAGTACGGCACCGACAACGTCATGGTGACGCCGGGGGGCAAGCAGGGCCTCTTCGAGGTCTTCCAGACCCTCGCCGAGGAGGGCGACGAGGTCGTCCTCCTGGACCCGGCGTGGGTCTCCTACGAGGCCATGGCGAAGGTCGTCGGGGCCGACATCACGCGGGTCGACACCGCGAAGTACGACTTCGCGCTCGAACCCGCCGTGGACGACCTCGCGGCGGCCGTCTCCGAGGACACCGACTACCTCGTCGTGAACTCGCCGGGCAACCCCCACGGCGCGGTCTACTCCGACGAAGCGCTGGCGGGCGTCCGCGACGTCGCCGTCGAGAACCACATCACCGTCTTCTCCGACGAGATCTACAAGGAGATCACCTACGACGGCGTCGAGTCGACGAGCCTCGGCACGCTGGACGGGATGCGCGACCGCACTATCACGTTCAACGGCTTCTCGAAGGCCTACGCGATGACCGGCTGGCGGTTGGGCTACTACGCCGCGCCCGAGGAGGTCGTCGACCAGGCCGGCAAGATCCACGGCCACTCGGTGACCTGCGCCGTCAACTTCGTCCAGCACGCCGGTGTCGAAGCCCTCGAAAACACCGACGACGCCGTCGAGGAGATGCGCCGGGCCTTCCAGCAGCGCCGTGACATGCTCGTCGACCTGTTCGCCGAGTACGGCACGGAGGTCCCGACGCCCGAGGGCGCGTTCTACCTGATGGTCCCGGTGTGGGACGACGACGTCGCCTGGGCCGAGGAGGCCATCGAAAAGGCCCACGTGGCGACGGTCCCCGGGAGCGCGTTCGGCACCTCCGGGTGGGTCCGTCTCGCCTACGCCAACAGCGAGGACCGCCTCCGCGAGGGGGTCCAACGACTGGCCGAACACGACCTGCTGTAACGGCCGACGTCGAACTCTCCGGCGGTTCGTGTCTGGAATTCCGTCCACGCAGTGGCGCGCGCCGTCGAGCGTGCCCGAGAGCGGCGGGTGAGACGCGAGCGTCGGTATGGATCGCGGCCGGCGGCCCGGCCGGTCACGCGCGCTCGTCGAGGATCCGGTCGACGATGTCACCCGTCGAGAGCAGGGCGTCCGGGTACTCGGCCTCGTACTTCGTCGCCCGGCGCACCTCGCAGTCGATGCCGCGCTCGGCCAGCGCCGCTCGGATCGCGTCCTCGTCGTGGTGCTGGTCGAAACCCAGCGCGATGACCGCCGGGTCCAGTTCCTCGATGGGGACGAAGATGTCCTCGGGGTGGCCCAGACGCGCCTCGTCGACGGGGTCGAGGCCGGCGACCATCTCGCGGCGCTGCGGGCCGGGGACGACCGGCGCGGCCTTGTGGGTGACGTTGCCCGAGCGGGCGACGATCACCACGAGTCGGTCGCCCATCGCGGCCGCGTCCTGCAGGTAGTGGAGGTGGCCGGGGTGGAGGACGTCGAAGGTGCCCTGGGCGACGACGACACCGTCCCGCGCCGGGCCGGTCGCGCCTTCCTCGCTCATCGCTGTCCCCACTCGTCGTCGGGGCCGTCGAGGGGGTCCGCGCGGCGGTCGACGCCCTCCTCGAGCAGTTCCTCGTCGATGTCCGCCTGGGTGAAATCGAAGAACTCCTCCTCGGGCAGTTCGACCTCGACGACCGGCAGGTCGACGGGGTTGCCCTGCGGGTCGAACGCCTGCCAGTCGGTCTTCCCGTAGGGCGCGCCGACGATGATGTGGACGTCGCCGCGACCGAACGTCTGGAGGTCGGCGTCGCTGGGCCGGAGGACGCCGTTTGGGTGGGAGTGGATCGACCCGGCGGCGCGCACGTCGTTGGGGATCATGTTGGTCTTGACCGTCGCGCTGACGGGGTTGGAAGTCGTCCCGGGGATGACGAGCACGTCCGTCAGGACGGTCCCCTCGTCGTCGAGGTCGTACTTCGCGGCGTCCTCGCCGCGCAGAAAGCCCATGTACTCGTCGGGGTGGGCGTCCGCGGAGGCCTCCAGCGCGAACTCCAGCGCGGCCTCGGCGATACCGACCACCTCGCCCGAGCGGAACAGTCCCATGCCCGTCTGTGGGGTGGCCCGCGTAACAAGCGTTCCGGACCGTGTTTTTCCTAAGAGGGTTTTCTCGCGCCTTCGGCACTGTGGGAACCCCCTCGGCCAGGCGTTCCAGAGTAGCCTCATTCGAGGCTTTCAGCGTGTTCGTAATCCTCCGGTCGGGCTTCCGGTCGCTCCCCGTCGAGTTCGATCCGCCACCCGTCTAACACGGTTGGATCGTTAAGCGCGTTCGTGAGCGTGGTTCTGACGCCGAGAACGTCGACCCCGTAGTAGTCATTCGGGACGCTGTGGAGATATTGTAACGCCGTCTCGAAGAGGTTACACATACCGTCGTCATTCTCAAAGTCAAAGTGCTTGTACACGCCCGCCGCGACTTGCACCATTCCGTGAGCGAAGGCGCTTTCGGTGGTCCCGTTCCCGTAGTTATACCACTCTGATTCGAAGCAGTCGTGCGATTCATGGAGCGCGCCGGAATTATATAGCCGGACACCGTGAACCACCGCCCGCCGAAGGGTAGCGTGGTCCCATTTCCCGGTTTCCGGGTTCCACCCGGTCGGGTTCCCTGAGATCGGTGGGCCTACAGTGGGGTCCCGTGTATGGTCGTTCATAGGTTAGTTGCTGGCCGCTCGAACCCGCTTCCCTGACGGTACGATCTGTTCACACTCGACCAAACATTCTCGAAACAGTCGTGTGATTTGTGGTACGCGCCGGCAGGTGGCGTGTTCCCACCGTCCGGCCTCGGGGTCCCGGCCGGTCGGCGAGCCGGCCGGGGGCTCGACGCTCGGGTCACGGGTGTGCCCCTCCATGCGCGAGTGTTGTGGCCCCGCTCCCATACGAGCGTCGGTCCGGCACGCCCCCAACCGGACAGCCGGCGCGAACGGATCGGTTTTTCCGACTCGGGTCCCTCCCGCCGGCATGAGCCGTTTCGAGCAGGAAGTCGAGGTGCGATACAACGACCTGGATACCTACGGGCACGTCAACAACGCCGTCTACGGGACCTACGTCGAGCAGGCGCGGGTCGGGTACGTCGTCGAGGTGCTTGGCGTCGAGAGCGTCGACGAGTTCCCCGCCGTCGTCGCATCGCTCTCTATCGACTTCCGGGATTCGGTCCGTACCCCGACCAGCGTGACCGTCCGCGTCTGGGTGTCCCGCCTCGGTGATTCCAGCGTGACGATGAACTACGAGGTCGAACACGGGGGACGACTCGTCGCGGAGGCCGAGACGACGCTCGTTGCCGTCGACCCCGCGACAGGGGAGACCCGGCCGCTCCCCGAACAGTGGCGCGAGCGGATCGCCGAGTACGAGGGGCTCGACGCCTGACGAAGGCCGCGCCACCGGGTAGAAGACGGCCCGGATGGCTCCCAGATAGTGTCGGCGGGTCGAGAACTGTCCACTGACGTGCTGGCGATGGGACGTCCGACACGGACCAGAGTTCATAGCCGATACCGATGTCCCTCGAAACCCCTCTGTCTGTGCTTTCTGCCACACGTCGTGTACGCTGACTGTTGGTCTGGAGGATTCTACCGGATCGATGCGAGGACCAGTCGGTCGCGGAGAAACTGACAGTGAAAATAAATACTCAGTAGGTCTGAACAAACGCCTGATTCTATCCATGAAGTATAAGTACAACAATTCATCATGGAGTGTTATGGGTGGGAAAGGCACGGTCTGTGAGTCGACCATGGATCATCTCAAGCAGGCAGTATCGACGGACGAACAGCAACAGTGCAAACACCACGTTCGTGAAGCGCTCCAGTTGCTGGAGCGCGTTCGGGAGGAGGAGACGGTATGAAGACGCTGTCGACCGGGATCGACGCGATCGACCAGCGGCTCCAGGGAGGGCTGACCGCCGGCAACCTGGTCGCTGTAGTCTCGCCACCGGACGCGCCCAGTTCCCGCCTCCTGTACCAGCTCATGCGACAGCGACCCACGACGTACCTCTCGACGCTCCGGCCTCGGTCGGCGGTGGCAGACGAACTGACGCAGGTCGGCGGCGGCTCGATGGACGTCACGATCGAGGAGATCGGCGGCGTCAAACAGAAGAACAATATGCTACACGCCTTTACGGATAGCAGTATCTATTCGGCGAGCACGACAGACAGGGAACGGATCCTGGACGAAGTCAACGACATCGTCTACTCGATAGACGACAGCCGGAACGTCGTCGTCGACCCGATGAACGTGCTGGAAAGCAGCGAGAGTCGGTCGGCGTATCAGCGGTTGCTCCGGAGCGTCGGTGCCCGACTGCGCGAGGTCGACGGCCTGGGACTGTTCCATTGTCTGGACTTCGGCGAGCCGCCGAAGTTGCGCGAGACGACCATGACGATAGCGGACACGGTCTGGAACATCGACCTGGTCACCGACAACGACGATAACCTCGCGATGGAAGTGACAATCCCGAAAAACCGCCGCGGCCCCATCATCTTCGAGAAGATGACAGTCCGCGTCGACAAGGCGAAGGTCTACACGGACCGCAGCCGGGCTATCTGAGGCTGCGCGAGACCCGGTCGACTCCCGAACGGGCGTGTTGCAGGAATCCTGTCTAACTCGTTGACATTAGAGTTTGCTTCCGGGGGTGGTACAGATGCTTTCACACCGCCGCCTATCACGGCGTTGCAACAGCGTGCACCAGGTGCACGGAGTTCTAAGAGCGTTAGATGAGCGTACCGTGAACGACCAGTTCCTGCTCAATCCGAAACTCTAGACCGTTTTGCGACACGACCAACCTCTTTAGGGCGTGGTGGACTAACACAGGGCAGATGACGCGCGTGATACACACCGGGGACACACACCTCGGCTACCGTCAGTATCACCGGCCGGAGCGAAAGCGGGACTTCCTCGACGCGTTCCAGCAGGTGGCCGACGACGCCGTCGACGGGGACGTCGACGCGGTCGTCCACGCCGGCGACCTCTTTCACGACCGCCGGCCGGACCTGGGCGAGATCATGGGTGCGCTCTCAGTGCTCAGAACTCTCGAATCGGCCGGAATCCCGTTTCTGGCCGTCGTCGGCAACCACGAGGCCAAACGCTCGGGCCAGTGGCTCGACCTCTACGAGTCGCTGGGGCTGGCCCGCCGACTCGGCCCCGAGCCGGTCGTCGTCGGCGACACGGCGTTCTACGGGCTCGATTTCGTGCCACGCTCCCGGCGGGACGCCTTCGAACCCGACTTCGCCCCCCACGACGCCGACCACGCCGCCCTGGTGACCCACGGCCTGTTCGAACCGTTCGACTTCGGCGAGTGGGACACCTGCGAAATCACCGAGCCCGCCGACGTGGCGTTCGACGCCGTCCTCCTGGGTGACAACCACCACCCCGAGACGGCACAGGTCGGGGACACGTGGGTGACCTACTGCGGGTCGACCGAGCGCGCGAGCGCCGCCGAACGCGAGGAGCGCGGCTACAACCTCGTCGAATTCGACGGCGACGTGGACATCCGCCGCCGCGGGATCGACACCCGGGAGTTCGTCTTCGTCGATGCCGAACTCGGCGAGTGCGAGGGGACCGAGCGCGTCCGACAGCGCGTCGCCCAGTACAACCTCGAAGACGCCGTCGTCGTCGTCACTATCGAGGGCGACGGCGACCCGGTCACGCCGGCGACCATCGAGGAGCAGGCCCTCGAATCCGGGGCGCTGGTCGCCCGCGTCACCGACCGCCGCGAAACGCCCGAGGAGAGCGCACGCGAGGTCAGTTTCGCCGACCCCGACGACGCGGTGCGCGAACGGGTGCGTGACCTCGGACTCAGCACCGCCGCCCGCGACATCGACGAGACCGTCCGCGAGAGCAAGGTCGCCGACTCAAACGTCGACAGCGAGGTCGAATCCCACGTCCGTGACCTCGTCGAGGACGGCGACCCCTCGCTGTTCGAGACGGCTCCCGTCAGCGCGGCGGCCGCCCCGGCGAACGACGAGGGCGTCCCGGGGGAGGACGATTCCGGTTCGGCGGACTCGGACGGTGATACCGCTTCGGCGGCGACGGACGACGATTCTGCTTCAGGAGAGGCAGACGACGACTCCGGTTCGGCGGAGGCGGACGGCGAGGCAGTCGACGGCACGCTGGAGGATTTCGTGTGAGATTCGACCGCCTCAGGCTCTCGAACTTCAAGTGTTACGGCGACGCGGACCTGACCCTCCGCGGGGGCGTGACGGTGATCTACGGGCTGAACGGCAGCGGGAAGTCCTCGTTGCTGGAGGCGTGTTTCTTCGCGCTGTACGGCTCGCGGGCGCTCGCGGGCACCCTGGACGAGGTCGTCACGATCGGCGCGGACAAGACCGAAGTCGAACTCTGGTTCACTCACGACGGCACTGAGTACCACGTCGAACGCCGGGTCCGTGCCACCGGCGAGACGCCGTCGACGGACAAGTGCGTTCTCGAGACGCCCGACGGGACCGTCGAGGGCGCTCGCGACGTCCGCGGCTACGTCGAGGAGTTGCTCCGGATGGACGCCGAGGCGTTCGTCAACTGCGCGTACGTCCGCCAGGGCGAGGTCAACAAACTCATCAACGCCTCGCCAGGCCAGCGCCAGGACATGCTCGACTCCCTCCTGCAACTGGGGAAACTGGAGGAGTACCGCGAGCGCGCCAGCGACGCCCGCCGCGGCGTCGGGCGCGTCCGCGAGGACAAGCGCGGGGCGCTCTCCCAGCTCGACGAACAGGTCGCCGATAAGGAACAGAAGGACCTCCACGACCGGCTCAACGCCCTTGAGAGCGACCTCGCGGAGGCCACAGAGGAGATAGCGAACCTGGAGGAACAGCGCGAGAAGGCAGTCGAGACCCGCGACCGGGCCCAGGACCTGCTCGACGAGTACGAGGACAACCGCGCGGAACTGGCCGACCTCGAATCGGACATCGATGAGCTACGCGAGCAGGTCTCCGAGACCGAGCGCGAACGCGAGGACCTTGCCGACCGGGTCGACGACCGACAGGCCGAGCGTGCGTCGGTCCGCGAGGACCTCGCTGACCTGCTGGCCGAAACGGACCTGGAGACGGGCGATGGCGAGACCGCGGATCCCGAGGGGGCCGACCCGGACGCGGTCGACCCCGACGCGGTCGCGGCCGAAATCGAGGCCGTCGAGGCCGAGGCCGAGGACCGCCGGGACGACATCGCGGAGGAACGCGTCGACAAGAACGAACAGGAAAGCAAGGCCGAGACGCTCAGAGAGCAGGCCGAGGACCGCGAACGACAGGCACGCGAGGCACGCGAGGAGGCCGACGAGCTGGAAACCGAGTTAGAGGAGACCCGCGAGACGCTGGCCGAGCGCCGCGAGGACGTCGCGGACCTCGCCGCGACGGCCGAGAACCGGGAGGCGGAGTTCGAGGACCTCGCCTCCGGGGTCGAGGCCTCGGTCGCGTTCGGCGAGGCCGAGTCGTTCCGCGAGTCGGTCGCCGCGGACCTGACAGAGGCCCGCGAGCGTGTGACCCAACTGGAGACCGAGGTCGAGACCCAGCGCGAGGCCATCGCCGAGACCGAGGCGCTCCTCGAGGCCGGCAAGTGCCCCGAATGTGGCCAGGACGTCGAGGGCGCACCCCACGTCGACACCATCGACGAGGACCGCGAGCGCCTCGCCGACCTCGAATCGAAGCTCGAGGAGGCCCGGGAGGAGCGCGAACGCCTCGCCGAGCGCCTCGACCGGGCAGAGCGCCTCGTCGAGGTCGAAAGCGAGGTCGCGGAGACCCGGACCCAACGCGAGAACGTCGAGCAACTGGTCTCCGAGCGGGAGTCCCGCCTGAAAGAGCGCGAGGAGAGCGTCGAGTCGCTGCGCGAGGAAGCCGACGACCTGGCGGCACAGGCAGACGAGAAACGCGAGGCCGCGAGCGACCACGAGGAGGCGGCGGCGGCCTGCCGCGAGCGCATCGACGAGTACGAAACGGCCAGGACGGAACTGCGAGAACGCCGCGACCGCCTCGAACGGGTCGCGGAGTCACTGGAGACGGTCGCGGAGTTGGGCGAGGAGGTCGACCGCCTGCGCGAGAAACGCGAGCGACTCGCGTCGTTCAACGACGAGCGCCGCGAGCAACTGGTCGAGAAACGCGAGCGCCGCGACCAGTTGCGCGAGGAGTTCGACGAGTCACGCGTCGAGACGGCCCGCGAGGAACGCGACCGCGCGGAAAAGTACCTCGAACAGGTCGAGCCGCGGCTGGACGACCTCCGGGAGCGCCGCGACGACCTGCAGGCGAGCGTCGGCGCGGTCAAAAAAGATATCGAGCAACTCGAACGGTTGCGCGAACGCCGCGAGCGCCTCGCCGAGCGCGTCGAGTGGCTCGACTCGCTGTACGAGGAAGCCGAGACTCTCCAGCGGATGTACGGCGACCTGCGGGCGGACCTGCGCCAGCGCAACGTCGAGAGCCTGGAGGCGATGCTCAACGAGATCTTCGAGCTGGTCTACCAGAACGACTCCTACGACCGGATCGAACTCTCCGGGGAGTACGAACTGACGGTCCACCAGAAAGACGGGGAGCCCCTGGACCCCGAACAGCTCTCGGGTGGCGAGCGTGCGCTGTTCAACCTCAGTCTCCGGTGTGCGATCTACCGGCTGCTCGCCGAGGGCATCGAGGACGCCGCGCCGCTGCCGCCGCTCATCCTCGACGAGCCGACGGTCTTTCTGGACTCCGGACACGTCTCACAGCTGGTCGAACTCGTCGAGACGATGCGCGAGTACGGGGTCGAGCAGATACTCGTCGTCAGCCACGACGAGGAACTGGTCAGCGCCGCCGAGGACCTCGTCCGCGTCCGGAAGGACGCCCGGACCAACCGCTCGACGGTCACGCGCGAGGACCCCGCCGAGCAACTGCTCGCGGACTGACCTCCCCGCGCCGAGTGACTGCTCGCGGACCGACCACCGTGGCAGAGTGCCTCCCGGCGGACTGACCGCCCTGGATGGGCGCACTACTCGAACTCGCTCAACAGCCCCAGCAGTCCGATCTCTCGTCGGTGGATCCGGTCTGGTAGCGGAATTTTATGTACTTCGTCAGATATCTCCCTGGCTGCAAACGGTCGCGGGCCTACGCCTGCCATACAGTCGAGCCAGTACCTGGACCCATTGTAAACCCGAACAGTCACCAAGATAGTCACAGAACGAACGTGTCAATGACCAGCGACGCGTACGGGCCTCAGTCCCGACCGCCCTCGGTCAGCGCCGCGAGCGCGCGCTCGCCGTCGGCAGTGGGTTCGTAGCCCCGGACGCCGCAGACGTCCGTCTCCGCGACCAGCCCCGCTGCCTGGAACTCCGCGAGCATCCCGTGGAGGTCGCTCTCACAGCAGTCGGTCGCCTCCAGTAGCGTCCTGACGTCGACGGGTGCGCGGCGGTCCACGGTGACCAGGAGGCCCAGCGCCCGCTCGTCGTGGACCGCGGTGACGACCCGACGGAGATGGTCGGGGACCGCCCGCCCGGCCGTCGCCAGTGGCGACTCGCCCTCGACGACTGAGAGGCGGTCGTTGGGGACGTGTCGCGTCTCGCCCGTCTCCGGGTCCCTGACCAGCGAGGACTCGCCCGACTCCTTGAGCAACAGGTACCTGTCGCCGGACTCGTCGCTGACTGTCCGCATACACGACTCTTGCGTTCCAGCGGCTGTTAGCTTCTGCGGTGAGGGCGCTAATCCCCCTTCCTCCACGGAGTGACCGGAGGGAGCGGAGTAGGGAGGGGATACAGCGCCCGCACAGTTCGCAAACACGGTCTCCGCCATGTTTACTACCCCCGCGGTCGAACGGGGTAGTACGATGCTCGCCACGTCTCCGCCGGCGTTCAAACGTGGTTCGAAACGGCGAAGCCGTTTCGTCATCACGAGAGAGCTTTGCTCTCTCGAACGACGACAAAAAGCGTGCGCCGGCGGTTGTGGCCGAGTGTCCAACAGGTAGGAGTGGGACACTCCGAACCGCCTGTAAAGGGAAGCCGCCTGCGGAGTCTGGAACCACTGTGCCCACGTCGGGTACAAGCTCCGACACAGAAACAGGAAGCCCCGACCTCAACAAGCGAGGGCCGGGTAGGCCCGAGCGCGGTAGGTCGGGGTAGTTCACCCCTTCCGTTCGACCCTGGGTGTTCGACTCCCGTCAGGCGTCCACCTGTCGGTCCGACCTGTCGTCCTCGACTGCCCCGTCGCCAGTTCCCGAGTCATCGTCCGTCTCCGCGTCCTCTGGGTCGGCCACATCGTCCGCCCCCGCGTCGTTGGCGTCACTCCCGTCGTCCTTCCCGCCTTCCTCGGGGTCGATCGCCCCCTCTTTCTCCGCGTTCTCGGGGTCGCTCGCGTCTTGGTTTCCCGCGTTGTCGGTCATGTATCCCCGGTAGGTTCTGAGGCCGTAGACCGAGACGACCAGGCCGAGCGAGACCATCGCGAGGCCACGGCGCCAGTCGCCCTCGAAGTAGATGAGCATCGGACCCACCGTCAGCGCGAGGAGCGCGACGTCGACCACGACGACCAGCCGCCAGAAGGTGCGGTGTGTCTCGGGGTCGACATCCGACTCGGGGGTCAGCGACTCCGTGAGGCCCTCGTCGGGGCCGGGCACGTCGACCGAGGGCACCTCGGGGCCCAGGTCCGGTGGCTCCGGCTCGGCGTCCTCGGGCAAGTCGCTGTCGTCGTCGTCGGACGGGACCACATCCGCAGTTGACCGCTGGTCGTCAAAAGAGTTGGCAGTCGCGGACCGGTCGCGTCAGGCCATCTGCCCGACTTCGACCGTGTTGCCCGCCTCGATCCACGCGAGCGGGTTCTCGGTGTCGTAGAGGACCACCACGCCCTCCTGTTCGTAGGCCGCCGTCCGCGCGTCCTCGCCGTCGCTCCCGGCCGCGACCGGTTCGGGGCCGACCGGTCGCACTTGCTCGCCACTGTCCCCCGCGTCGCCCTGCGTCGAGTGTTCCGTCATGGCTTCGACTGCGGGTTTGTCACAGTGTGGCATGAATCTTCTGGCCGCGACAACACTGTACGGGTCGGTCGACCGCGAGTATTTTACGGTGTGCGATCCAATCCGCGTCAATGACCGAGCAAGCGGACTTGGGGGCGTACGGAGGCGGCGGACGGCCCGACGCCGAGGCCGCCGCCGTTGCCGACGACGACACCGCGACCACCGTCGTTGACCCGGATTCGGTACGGTTCCCCGAGGCGGACGGCGCGCTCGCGGTGTCGGTGACACAGGTCGACTACACGGTCGAAGGACGCGGCGACGACGAGTTCCCCGTCATCCACGTCTTCGGCCGGACCGCCGACGACGACCTCGAACACGTCCAGGTGTACGACTTCGAACCGTACTTCTACGCCCCGGCCGACGAGGTCGACGACGAACGAATCGCCCAGTACGACGGCCTCGTCGACTACCGCGAGACTGACGACGACGGCGAACCCTTCGAGTCGATACGGGGCGAGCGACTCGTCAAAGTAATCGGCCGCACGCCGCGGGACGTCGGGCAGGTCCGCGACGAGTTCGACCACTACGAGGCCGACATCCTCTTTCCCAACCGCTTTCTCATCGACAAGGACATCACCGACGGCATCCGCGTGCCCGACCGGCGGACAGACAGCGGCGTCGTCCGCGTCCCCCACGAGGAGGTCGAGGCCGTCGAGGCCGAGGGCACCCCCCGGGTCAACTTCTTCGACATCGAGGTCGACGACCGCCGGGGCTTCCCCGAGGACGGCGAGGAGCCCATCGTCTGTCTCACCTCCCACGACTCCTACACCGACCAGTACGTCAACTGGCTCTACCAGTCCCCCGAGGGCGTCGACGGCCCGACGGCACTGGCGGCCTACGAACCCCTCGTCGAGGACTTCGAGGCCGACGTCCGCGTCTTCGAGGAGGAGGAAGCGATGCTCGAGGCGTTCGTCGATTACCTGGCGGCCACGGACCCCGACATCCTCAGCGGCTGGAACTTCGCCGACTTCGACGCCCCGTACCTGCTCGACCGCATGGAGGCTCTCCAGAGCCCGACCCACGACTACGACCTCGACATCGACCGTCTCTCGCGGGTCGACGAGGTCTGGCGCAGCGACTGGCAGGGGCCCGACATCAAGGGGCGGGTCGTCTTCGACCTGCTGCGGGCCTACAGGGCCACACAGTTCACGGAACTGGAGTCCTACCGGCTCGACGCCGTCGGTGAACGCGAACTCGGCGCCGGCAAGGAACGGTACCCGGGCGACATCGGGGACCTGTGGGAGGACGACCCCGAGCGCCTGCTGGAGTACAACCTCCGTGACGTGGAGCTGTGTGTCGAACTCGACCGCAAGCAGGACATCATCGCCTTCTTCCAGGAGGTCGCCTCCTTCGTCGGGTGCAAACTCGAAGACGCCCCGACCGCCGGCGACGCCGTCGACATGTACGTCCTCCACAAGGCCCATGGCGAGTTCGCCCTCCCCTCGAAGGGCACCGTCGAATCGGGCGAAGAGTTCGAGGGCGGCGCTGTCTTCGAACCGATCACCGGCGTCCGCGAAAATGTCAGCGTACTAGATTTAGCCTCGCTGTACCCCATGTGCATGTGGACGACCAACGCCTCGCCCGAGACCATGGTCGACCCCGAGGCGTACGACGGCGAGACGTTCCGCACCCCGACGGGCCAGCACTTCCGCGCGGAACCTCCGGGGATGATGCGGGAGATGATCGACGAACTTCTGACAGAACGCGAAGAGAAAAAAAACCTCCGAGATTCGCACGAATCAGGCACTGAAGCGTACGAAATATACGACCGACAGCAGGCAAGCGTCAAGGTAATAATGAATTCTCTGTACGGCGTATCGGGATGGGACCGGTTCCGCCTGTACGACAAGGACAGCGCGGCGGCGGTCACCGCCACCGGTCGGGAGGTCATCAACTACACCCAGGAGACCGTCAACGAGTTCGGCTACGAGGTGATCTACGGAGATACTGACAGTGTTATGATAAGTCCTGGAACCGATATGTCTGCGGAGGAGATAATCGACGCCTCGTTCGAACTCGAAGCGCGGATCAACGACTCCTACGACGAGTTCGCGCGGGAGGAACTCGACGCCGAGGAGCACCGCTTCGAGATCGAGTTCGAGAAGGTCTACCGGCGGTTCTTCCAGGCGGGCAAGAAGAAACGGTACGCGGGCCACATCGTCTGGAAGGAGGGCAAAGAGGTCGACGACATCGACATCACGGGCTTCGAGTACCAGCGCTCGGACATCGCGGCCATAACCAAGGAGGTCCAGCGCAACGTCATCGAGATGATCGTCCACGGCGAGGACATCGAGGACGTCAAAGAGTACGTCCACGAGGTCATCGAGGACTTCCAGGCGGGGAACGTCAGCCTGGAGGAGGTGGGCATCCCGGGCGGTATCGGGAAGAACCTCGACAACTACGACACGGACACGGCCCAGGTCCGGGGCGCGAAGTACGCGAACCTCCTCCTGGACACGAACTTCGGCAACGGGTCCAAGCCGAAACGGCTCTACCTGGAGAACGTCCACCCGGCCTTTTTCCGCCGCATCGAAGACGAGACGGGCCTCGACCCGGCCGAGGACCCGCTGTACGGGGAATTCAAGCGGGAGGTGGCGGCCGACGACGGGGTCATCTGCTTCGAGTACGACGACCAGGTCCCCGAGGAGTTCGAGGTCGACTGGAACAAGATGCTCGACAAGACCCTCAAGGGCCCCATCGCGCGCATCCTCGAAGCGCTCGACGTCTCCTGGGAGGAGGTCAAGAGCGGCCAGGAACAGACCGGCCTCGGGAACTTCATGTAAATCGGCCTCGACACCCCCGGTCGCGGCGGCGTCCTGGCCGCGACCGGGCCGGTCCCGCTCGCAGCCGGCTCCTCGGGAGCGCCCCGTCCATCCAGGAGGGGCCGTCCGAGTGCGACCACGCGGGACGAATCCAGGGGGCGCCAGCTCCCCCGTTCGAGGGTGGTGAGTCGGTATCGTTCGGGCTTCGGGAAATAATTTTGTACATTCAAAAAACGAGTCGGGGGAACCCGAAACTATTATCAGCGTCACGGCCGTGTTTTCGGTTGACCAAAACACTATGGCAGTACTCGAAATAGACGACCTTCAGGCGAAGGTGGCAGAGGACGGCGGCGAGACGATCCTGCGTGGCGTGGACCTGGAAGTCGCGTCGGGCGAGATCCACGCACTGATGGGTCCCAACGGGAGCGGGAAGTCGACGCTGGCGAAGGTCATCGCCGGCCACCCGGCCTACGAGGTCACGGGCGGCGAGGTCACCCTCCACCTTGAGGAAGACGAGTTCGATGACATGGAGGTCCCGGCGGACATGCGGAGCTGGGACCTGCTCGAGCTCGAACCCAACGAGCGGGCGGCGCTTGGGGTCTTTCTGGGCTTCCAGTACCCCGCGGAGATAGAGGGCGTCACGATGGTGAACTTCCTCCGGACGGCGCTGAACGCCAAACTCGAGGAGCGCGAGGAACTCTTCGAGGACGAGGACGAAGACGAGGAGGAAGCCGAGACCCAGGAGGACGCCGCCGGCTACGAGACGTCGCCGATGGAGGGCCCCGCCGACGAGGGTGAGGTCGGCGTCGCCGAGTTCCAGTCGATCCTCCAGGAGAAGATGGAGCAACTCGACATGGACGAGGAGTTCGCCAACCGCTATCTCAACGCGGGCTTCTCGGGCGGCGAGAAGAAACAGAACGAGGTGCTCCAGGCCGCGGTGCTGGAGCCGTCTATCGCCGTCCTCGACGAGATCGACTCCGGGCTGGACATCGACCGCCTGCAGGACGTCTCGACCGGCATCAACGCCCTGCGCGACGAGCAGGGTGCGGGCACCCTCCAGATCACCCACTACCAGCGGATCCTCGACTACGTCGAACCGGACCACGTCCACGTCATGATAGACGGCGCGGTCGCCAAGTCCGGCGGGCCGGAACTGGCCGAGACCCTCGAGGACGAGGGGTACGACTGGGTCCGCGAGGAAGTCTACGAGGCAGCCTAAACCATGAGCTCAGACCAAGAACACCTGAAAGAGACCGACACGGAGAAGCGCTTCGAGTTCAAGAAAGAGGAGAAGTCGGCCTTCGAGACGAAGAAGGGTCTGACCGAGGAGACGGTCAGGGTCATCTCCGAGGACAAAGGCGAGCCCGAGTGGATGCTCGACCGGCGCCTGCGCGCGCTCGAACAGTTCAAGCAGATGCCGATGCCCGACGGCTGGCCGGGCGCGCCCGACCTCTCGGAGGTCGACGTCGACGAGATCGTCCCGTACATCCGGCCGGACATCGAGACCCGCGGCGGCGCCGAGAACTGGGAGGACCTCCCCGAGGAGATCCAGGACACCTTCGACAAGCTGGGCATCCCGGAAGCCGAGAAGAACGCCCTCTCGGGCGTGGGCGCCCAGTACGAGTCCGAGATCGTCTACCAGAACATGCAGGAGCGCTGGGAGGAGAAAGGCGTCGTCTTCTGTGACATGGACAAGGCCGTCCAGGAACACGAGGAGACCGTCAGGGAGTACTTCATGACCAAGGCCGTGCCGCCCAGCGACAACAAGTTCGCGGCGCTGCACGGCGCGGTCTGGTCGGGCGGCTCGTTCGTCTACGTCCCCGAGGACACGACCGTCGACATGCCCGTCCAGGCGTACTTCCGGATGAACTCCGACGGGATGGGCCAGTTCGAGCACACGCTCATCATCGCCGAGGAGAACTCCGAGGTCCACTACA
>PXRP01000022.1 GCA_003021655.1 Halobacteriales archaeon QS_4_69_31 | reverse complement strand
GTAATCTCCAAACGGTGTGTAGTGCCTGTCATAATGCTGTTCATGGGGACGTAACTGCACCTACGGGCCGCAGTAGTGCGTCACGCAACTCATCAGGGCGACGGGGGATACTTTGGTGGCTCTTTGCCGCTCCAATCGGAGGGATGTTTTGGTTGGTAGGAGCGATGATTACGATGATGTACTATTCAGTCGGGGCGATGATTACGATGATGTACTATTCAGTCGGGGCGATGATTTGGATAACTGCCCTAATTGCTAAAGCAACGTTCTACATGGTAGGAGCTTTGATGAGAGTTCTATTATGGCCGCTGAAGAAATTAGGGTCATAGAGAAGCAGGAAACCGCCCAAAGGCTATCAGTCCGGTTCACGTAGGTAGAGTCGGGAATAAGATGCTCCATTGTCCTTCATGCAGTTGGGCTTGGGAGTTTGAAGAAGACGGAATCCGGTGTCCGTTCTGTGAGGCGGCTATCGGCGCGGCAGGGCCGGGAGCGCCCCAAGAAGCAAAAGACGCCGTAGCTGAAGCTCAGGAAGAATAAACAGAATGGCTGAACGGACTCCTGCAGAACAGCGTGTGATAGAGAGGGTCGCGGAGCGGAAAGGACGCGAGTGGGCGGAAGAACACGCCACCCTGATTCTCACACAAGCCCGTCGCGTCGGTGAGATTTAGAGATGAGGGTGGGCTGTACCCATGGCTCCGACTGAGAGCGGTTTCATTGCGTTGACAGGGCATTTCTCCGGTGGGTGAGTGGCCTTCATCGTATCTATCTCAAGCCGCTTCAGGCGGCTCTAAGACACTTCTATCGTATCGCCCTATGGCGATTCTATAACGCTATAGATACTTAATCAGCCAATCTGAATCTCACAAATGCGCGATTTTGCTCCGGCTCTCTTTAAGCGGGTGTTCTATAGCGGTCTGAGAGACAGTCAATTTCGTTCGTTGATGGGTTGAGCGAACCCCCGTGAAATTCAATTAATCAGGCCCACGTATTTAAATAATTTAGATAGGGGGTGACGTATGTTTTCGGGCTATTCCCACCGAATTATATAGAAGTTGTCAATACTATCTGCTTCTGAAGAGAACTACCATCCGCCTTCAAATTTAGCATTAAGACCGCACTTGTCGGCTACTCTCCGGACATGTCGTTTCTTGGTCTTCTTGCCCATGTTGGTATCAAGGTAATATCCCTGTATCAACTCCCGAAACGCTCTCATCGCTTGTTCATCATGCGGAGAGGCAGGTTCGTTGTTGATTATAGCCTTTTCACGGCCCGGAATGTAAGGTAACGGTTCTATTTTGGAAATCAAGTTGTGGCTCTCAATCAAATAGTTCATAGCATCAGCCATCACGTCGCTTTGATTATCATCTGCGAAGATAGTGAGTGTGGTTTCGCCGTCCTGTATCTTGATAACGTACTCGCCTGAAGTGTCTTGAGCCTCTTCTATTTCCGGTGTAGACACCTCTTCTTCATCTTCCGGAGATGGTGTTGTGCCAATTGCTCTCCGTTGTTCCTCAAGAGCGGAAATTAGGTCATCAACGAACTCCGTAGCTTGAGCTTCAGTATCCAACGGAACGGATGCACTAATCTCATCTAACAGAACATCATTGAGTCCCTTGGCTACCCGTTCCTTATTCTCTTGGAGATGTAGAATAGCCTCACCTGCCTGCGCTATCTGCGTAGCTATCTCATCAGACTTACCGGACTGAATGTATTCTTTGGAGAGGATTTCTAACAACTCAGGTCGTTCCTTCAGGTCATCTAACTCAAACTGAATGAGTGAGATTTCTTCCTGTCTACCGTCATTCCCCTTGGTCAACACCTCAAACGATTTTCCGTTAGTCACTACTCCCCAATCTACTTCCAACTCTTGGCGCATGTAGCTCCGAAGCTGTTCAACACTGTCCTCATCAAGGGTTGACCGCGCGGGCTTCGCTTCAATGAACACAACCGGCGTATCTCCCAACAATAGAGCAAAATCTACCTTCGTTTTGCCTGTTGCCATCCGAACCGTATGCTCCGGCTCAACTTCTGTAGAGCGCGTATCCCACCCTAAGAGTTCAATGAACGGGACAACAAGACGGAACTTCGTTGCTTCCTCATCCATCTGCGGTGAGGCTTCTAAGAGAGATTGGGCTTCATCTACAAACTCTCTCACCGCCTGTTCATCCATAGATGTGTGACAAATGCTCAGGGGATGATTATCAAAGTAACCACACAGACCTACTGAGTCCCGGTAATTGTGGGACTCACAGGAGAGGGTTTTATAAAATTAGACCAATATAATCCACGTGAAGACCGGTGAAAAACGCCATACGGTGGCGGATTCCGCTGAGAGACAGAATAAGCGGGATTTTAGGACATGAGCTTCCCAAGCTCATAGCCCGGGTTCAATTCCCGGACGGCGCATTTCTTGCGAACGATAGTGAGCAGTGAAATCCCCAGAGGGAATTGAACCACGGCAGACCGAACGGAGTGAGGTCTGGCATCGGGTTCAATTCCCGGACGGCGCATAGCGAGACCTGACCGACGGGACGGCCCCGGAGCGCGAACGGTGAAGCCGTGAGCAGTTCTGCGAGGAGTGGCTGTGCGGAGCGAAACCGCCACCGGAATTG
The DNA here is from genome assembly GCA_003021655.1 of Halobacteriales archaeon QS_4_69_31. GTDB lineage: Archaea > Halobacteriota > Halobacteria > Halobacteriales > Haloarculaceae > QS-4-69-31. The sequence continues at coordinate 63,125 of PXRP01000022.1, read as the reverse complement.
AACCCTATCAGTCGGGGCGGGCGCAACGAACGCAGTGAGTGAACACGCCGGTCCGAGTCCGGCGTGTTCTCGCCGGTCGGAGTCGCCCCCCCATCGGACTGTTCCGGTCTCGCAACCGCAGGCACCGGGACGAGGTGGTGGGGGCCAGGCGAGCCACGGACCGTCAGCGACGCGGCGGCACCCACACCCGGAGTGTCGGGCGGGCCGTCAGACCACGAAATCGTTATACGCTGAGCAGGCGCAATACCACGGCGTTCACGCCGTGGATACGCGCCGTCAGTCAGTGTCACGTTCTACCGACAATTGCATAGTCTGAGGTTCCGATCCATATTTTCAAGTAGCAATAACTACTACACAATGGTAAGGTCAGGTCGGAACGGAGCGGATTCCGAACGACCGTCGGAGGCGGCCTGCCCGCCCACTCAACGAGGCAGTATCCGAAACGCCGACGCGGTGAACGCGAATGCTAGAAGCGTTCGTCTCGTGCCAGTCGGCGAGCAAGCTCGACGATAACTCCGAGTCCGTCGAAGTCTGCCGGACTCACCGTGGCAAAAACAACACGGCGAGCCCGAACACGATGGAGGATAGGAGTACCAGCCGCTTGGCACGGCTAGACAGCCACCGACCACGATGGCTGGGTTAGATGCGGACTCCCGTGAAGTGGCGGCATCCGTGGTTGCAAACCTGCAACTCCCACCGCTCGGGATTCCTCCGCGTTCACGCGGAGGAGGATGTCAAATGACCCGCAGGTATCTCACCGTATACAGCGGCCCCATCGCCGGTACGAGGCGAGTGCCACCGGCCCAGAATCCCTCGGGGAAACGACAGATGGACGAAAACGATACGAGAGAGAGAGACACGACACGGACAGCGTTCGAGTCGGCGTCGGTTCGGCGCGAACTGGACGCGTCGGAACAGCCGAGCTTTACGGTCGTCGAGACGGTCGCCGCCGCGACTGGGAAACCGCCGACCGACCTCGACCCGCTCCAGCGGTACGTCGACATCGACGCGCTGGACGGGCTGGTCGCGTCGAGCAGGCTGAACGGGACGCCGATCCGCCTGTCACTCAGCTACGACGGGGCCGAGGTCGAGCTCACGGCCGACAGCGTCACGGTGTCGCTAAACCCCTGACGCGAGCCGACGCGCTTGGCGACGCGTCCGGTGAGCCGCCGCTGTAGCCGGAACTGGCGGGTCGGTCCCGGCGGAAACGGGGGCCGCGGGCGGCGTAGGGTCTGTCGAATACCAGGACGGGCGGTTAGGGGTCGGGTTCTGGGTCCGGCCGGGCGGGTAGGGGGTCAGACTCCAGGGTCGTATCGCGACCCGACGGCGAGAGCGACGACTTGGAGGGTCCAGAGCGTGACCAGCGGGGGCGTCGTGGTTTCGGTGAGCCCGGCCGCGAGCAACAGCGGCACGTGGAGACAGGGGAGACTGACGCCGAGCCAGAACGCGAGCCTGCGGACGGCCCTGGCGAGGGCGGCGGCGGCCGTCCGGGCGGCCGGCGGCGGGTCGACGCCGGCGCTCCCGGCGACCGCCCGGTGGACGCGGCGTCGGAGGGTGGTGGCAAGTCGGTTCATCCGTACCGGAGAGACGCCGGCAGCCACTCAAAAGGCACCGGAGAGTCAAAGACCGATTTGAGCGTCCGACGCGCCCCGGGTGAGACGGTGCTACCAGTCGGGGTCGATGCCGACGTCCGTCGGTGCGGACTCGCTCTCGCGCAACGCGGCGTCGTAGATGTCATGGCTGTCGAGTGTCGCGGCGGCGTCGTCCAGTCTGCTCCGTATCTCCTCGATCCGGCGGTCCAGACGCTGGCGCTGCGGGTCTCCGGGGAGGAGGCCCGCGCGTGCCCTGGCGACGTCGAAGTACTCGTCGAGCGTGTCCCGGTAGACGACGCAATGACAGAGGCGGTCGACGGTCGACCGGAGCGCGTCCGGCGCGACCGGTTTGCCGAGGTGCGCGTCGAACGGGCCGTCCGGGTCGCGTTCTGTGCCGTCGGTGAGCGCGGCGACACGGCAGTTCGAGTCGCCGGTCAGAGTGTCGACGACCGCCGGGTCGGCGCGGTCGAACACTGCCGGGTCGAGGACGACCACGCTGACCTCCTCGTCGGAACTGGCGAACGCCCCCGGGCTGTCGTCGGCGGTCCTGACCGTGTAGCTGTCGCGCAGCGTCCGCGCGATCATTTCGGTGACGGTGTCGTCGCTATCGACGACGAGGACGACGTGGGTGGGGCTCGGGCCGTCGTCATGCTGGCCGTCGACAGCGGACCCCCGGCGGCGGGCGTTATCTGACGTCATCGGTGGCTCGTGTTAGTGGGCGTGGCCGTCCTCGCGCAGGTCGAGGACGGCGTCGAACAGGACCTCGACCGTGCTGACCGTCTCCGGGTCGTGGATGTCGGGGTCGAGGTGGTAGTGGGCGACAGCACCGGAGCGCTCGACGTCGCGGGTCAGTACTTCGAGGAACCTGAAGACGCACTCGCGGTTGGTCGACTGCAGGAGGTCACTCACCGAGTCGACACAGACGACCGGTTGCCGGTTCGTCCCCGAGAGGACGTTGGTCACCCTCTGGCCGAGTGTGAGCAGGTCGTCGTCGACCGTCTCGATGGTCACGTCGGACCAGTCGGTGGGGCCGGCCACGCTAACGGCCGCCGGGTCCGCCGTGACCGCGGACCGGGTGGTCGTCGAGACGTCGACGACGGTCGTCTCCGGGGGCCGTCCGCCGACGGCGTCCGCCCAGCTTGTCAGTCTGTCCCACGGCGATGCGATCCCCGTGACCAGCAGCAAGTGCGCCCGCTGGGGCGCCGTCGGTCCGGCGAGTTCGCCACAGGCTGTCGCTTCACGCTCGTCACGCCGTCCGGCCAGCAGGAGGACGTTCGATGGCCCTCCCGTCCCGCCGGGGTCCGTACTCGGTATCGTACTCATATCTGTGAACCGGAGTTACCAGCACCGAAAACTCCTGTGTATAAATCAGTCAGGCATCACAAGTAGATTTCCATCCCATTATCAACGATGAAATCTCCAGGGTACAGTGGACGGGTGAGACGGAGAGACACGCCACGGGTGTTTGGAAAGTCTTAAATCCGCCTCCGGCAAAGCGGATGATGCGTGCCCGGGTGGCCAGCGGATTTGAACCCTGCCAGTCGCAGCCCGCGCAACCGAGCGGAGCGAGGTGAGCAGGACCGTCTGGGTCCGGTTCAAATCCCGCCTCGGGCGTCTTCTGTGAGGAACGGACGAGCGGCGCGTTTCATCGCGCCGCGTGCTGTGTTCGCTGTCCACCGGCGCGGGATTTGAACCACGCGAGACGCAGCGCGAGCGAAGCGAGCGACCGTCTCGCCATCGGGTTCAGATCCCGCCTCGGGCGTCTTCTGCGAGGAACGGACGAGCGGCGCGTCCGCGATTGCGGCGCCGAGAAAGATTGCCGCCCGCTCGTGCGGTTGCCGTTCGGAGCCGTTCACGTCCACGCCGCACACAGTAGGTTGAAACAGACGGGTCGTGAACTACCGTCCCGATGAATCCGCTTGAGGAGGCGAGCGTCCAGACGATCCTTTCCGGAGAGATGGACTGGGTCGGTCCCGAGACAATGGGGCGACTCGCCGCGGACCCGCTGGACACCGTCGATACCGAATTCCCCCACTACGTCCACGCTATCGAGTCACCCGACGACACGCCGCGGCCGGCGGAACAACACCCGGTCTTCTACGGATGTTTCGACTGGCACTCCGCGGTCCACAGCCACTGGTGTCTCGTCCGGCAACTGCGGCTGTTCGACGACCACCCCGACGAATCCGCGATCGTCCGGAGCATCGACTCCCGGTTCACCGCCGAGAACGTGGACCGGGAAGTGGCGTATTTCGACGACCACGAGGGGTTCGAGAAGCCGTACGGCTGGGGGTGGTTCCTGCAACTCGCCGCGGAACTCCACCTCTGGGAGGACGACCGGGCCGACGAGTGGCGGTCGGTTCTCCGGCCGCTGGAGACGCGGATACGGGAACTCGTCCGGACCGAGTTCCTGCCACAGGACCGCCCGTTCCGGGTCGCCACGCACAACAACTCCGCGTTCGCGTTGCTCCGTGTCCTCGACTACGCACGAACGACCGGCCGGACGGACCTCGAATCGGCCGTCGTCGACACCGCCAGGCGGTTCTACGGGGACGACAGGGACTACCCCGTCGAGTACGAGCCACTGGGGTGGGATTTCCTGTCGCCGGCGCTGACCGAGGCGGACCTGATGCGCCGGGTGCTCGACCCGACCGAGTTCCGGTCGTGGGCCGACGGGTTCTTCCCCGACGTGACAACCGCTCCGTACGACTCGATTCTTCGCCCCGCCCGGATAGATACGGAGTCCGAAGGGGGGGTCGCTCTCCACCTCGTGGGGCTGAACCTGTCGAAAGCATGGTCGCTGGCGGGTGTCGCCGACGCCCTCGGTGACCACCCACTCGCCGATACCTTCGAGGATAGCGCCGGGGACCACGCCGAACGCGGCGTCGCACAGGCGTTCACCGACGACTACGCGGGGACACACTGGCTGACCCCGTACGTGCTGTATCTGTTGTCGAGAAACGAAGGCGGTATTGCTCCCGAGTGACAGCCCCGAGTGCTGTACCCGGGTGCGGTGGCCGGGCACGCTCGCCGTGGCCGGTTCGCGAGCCGTGGCCGGTTCGCGAGCGCGGTGGTTGTCTCCGCGTCCGCCCGGAGCGGAGCGGTCGCGGAGTCCCGTGGACCGCGGGGTTCCGGTACCATCTGCCGAGATACCGGTCGTTATGAGGACCGACCGAGGTGTCAACTGATATAGGACAGACCGTTCGGGGAACGGTCGGCGGGATGGCAGAGCGCGCGAACCCGGCGTTCGCCGCCGGGGCAGTCGTCGTCGCGCCGGGGGCGCTGGCGAGTACGACGGTCGTCTCAGTCCAGATCCACACCTACGTCCACGTGATGGCGGGCGTCCTCTGGACGGGGATCGACCTGTTCCTGGGGGCGGTCCTGGGGCCGGTCCTCGGCGGCCTCGACGAGGACGAGAGCGCGTCGGTGTTCGAGCGGTTGACGCCGAAGCTGTCCTTTCTGCTGCCGTCGCTGGCGCTGGTCACGATCGCGTCGGGGATCACCCTCGCCCAGCGGATCGGGGTCTTCCCCCACGCCGGGCCGTGGCTGGCGCTGTTCACGGCGGTGAACCTGGTCCCGATCCTCCTGCTGGTGGGACGGCGACTGGACGCCTGGGACGACCGGCGCTGGCAGGTCCCGTTCGCGGTCACGACGGTCGGCTCGCTGGCCTGGGTTGGCCTGACGGTCGGGGCGTTCCGGATGACCGAGCCGGCGGTCGCGGTGGCGCTGGGTATCGTGACGGTGCTGTCGGTCCAGGGGTTCGGGTTCCTGTTGCCCGGCGAGGTGCGCATCTACCTGGAGATGGTCTCCGAGGCGCCCGACGCGGGCGTCATCTCCGCGGTGGGCCAGCAGAACGCGAAACTCGGCGGCGTGCAGGGGCTGTTCCAGTTGCTGCTCGTCGCCGATATGGTGTACCTGCGGTACGGCGGACTCCCGTTCTAGACCCACGCGAGGCCGCCGCCCAGGTCCAGTGGTACGCCGCCGTGGCGGTACCCCTCGCAGCGGCCCGACGGTCTGTACCGGAAGACGACGGCGGGGTCGTGGGCGAGCGAGGGGTGTTCGGCGCGCACGTCCGCCCACTCGTCGTCGCGAAAGGAGGTACAGTCGACCAGCAGGAGGGCGTCGCCGTGGGCGGCCAGCTGGTCGCGGGTCTTGGACTCGACGGTGCCCCGGAGCGCCGCCACGGGCGTGCCGGCGCGGCGGTTCCGCGGCGCGGCGGGGCGGGTCACCTCTACGGGGAGGTCGTCGACGACGAAATCCAGCGCGTGGCCGGAGTCGTACTCGACCTCGGGGACGAACGCGTGGTCGGCGTCGGCCAGCAGTTTCGCGGCGTCGAACTCGCCCATGGTGGCGCGCATCCGGTCGAAGTCGTGGTACTCGCTGGTCCCGAGTTTCGACGCCATCGTGTAGCGGGAGGGTTCGAGGACGCCCGTCCTGAGAAACCGGTCGTAAAAGTCCAGCCCCTCCTCGCGGGAGGCGTCGGGGAAGCCGGCGGCGTCGTCACGGAAGAACGACCGCGTCGTCTCGCGGCCGTCCTTCGAGAAGAGGACGGGGAGAAAAAACCACGCGAGATACCGGAAGGCAGTCAGCCAGGGCGCCTCGCGGTCCAGGTCGGCGAGCAACTCCCGCTGGGCCCACCGCGAAACCGCGAAGGGCGCCTCGTCGAAGGTCTTCTTGTCGGTGCGCCACAGCGTCTCGGGCGTCTCGGTGTTGCCGAGCCAGTAGGCCCCCTGGTCGTCCCACGCGAACAGCGCCAGGTCGCCGTTGTCCATCTCCAGTCGGCGGGCGGCGTACCCCGACGGCGGGTCGACCCGGGGCTCCGAGAGGGTCGCGCCGAACTGCCGGTCCAGCGGCGCGTACAGGCCGCGGCGGACGCGTGACTCGTCCCAGGCCTCGTTCGACCGCCGGAAACGGATCGGTCCTGCCACGTGTCTACTCCGGTCTCGCGTGGCTACAGTGTTTCGGGTCCCGCCGGTCACGACCCAACCACCGCACGCGACGGCGCCACGGGCGACCCGGTCGGCCCGATATCGGGGTCGACCCTCCCAAACACTGCAACGACCGTTACATTCATAGTCACATACTCACAAGCTTGAGTGTGGTACACAATGTCGATGGGTGCATACGACGATGAGGAGCACGAACGCCGCGAGCGGAAACACAGCGACCTCGACCTGAGCGACGACGACGAACGGACGGCCTACCAGGGCGAGGTCGAGTACGAGAGCGGCGAGTCGACCGAGGAGCTTCTCGACCAGTTCAAGGAGATAAATTCGTAGTCCGGTCCTCTGTCTCACCGCGGACTGACAGCGCCACCAGCGACAGCGACGTCACGATGGTGACGGCGACGACGTGGCCGACGAGCGCGACCAGCAGTACCGTGTGGTCCAGCAGGAACGGGACCAGCAGCAACTGGACGAAGCCAAAGCCCATCGTCTCCAGGTCGGCCCGCCGCAGGATCCGCCGGCGTTCGGGGCCGAAGCTGTAGGTCGTCGACCGCCAGAGCGCGGCGACGCTGGCCCACCAGCCCGTCCCGATGCGGTAGCAGACGTCCCAGGCGACCAGCAGCGAGAGGTAGGACGCGACTACCGGCGGGTCGTCGCCGAGCAACTCCCCGAGGAGCGTGGCACCGTCCCGCGGGTCGACGACGAACAGGTAGGTCAACAGCGCGACGAACGCCAGCACGCCCAGGACTACCTCGATGCTCGACCCGAAGATGAGCCGTTCGTAGCTCTCTGGCGGGTCGGCATCCCGGACGAGCTTGCTGATCCGGAGCATCTCGAAACTCCCCGCGGTCGCCAGGAACACCGCGACCGTGCCGGCCAGCGCTCCCTCCCAGAGCCCGTAGACCGCCGCGAAGACGAGCACGCCGCCCTCGAACAGCCCGAACTGGATGGCGAACGCGACCCGCTCGGGGATGTCGACGCCGGGGAGGGCGTTGATGATGCTCTCGTAGACCCACGTCTCGCCGTACTCCGGCCGGCTCATCCGCCGATCCGCTCTCCCGCGCCCGCCATCCGACCTCGCTCGTCGCCTGTCCTCGCACCCGCCGTCCAGCCTCGCTCGTCGCCCGTGCTCGCGTCCGTCGGAGGCAGGGGAGTCACGAGCGGCTCCCCTCCCCGGCCGCCGGTTCCTCGCCGACCGGCCCGTCGCCGACCGAGCCGTCACTGTCGGGGACGCCGCGCTCGGCGGCCGGTCCGTCGCCGTCGGCGTCGGGGACGGGTGCGTCGGCGGCGGCCTTCCGGCAGAGCGCGGTCCGGACGGCCTCGTCGAACGGCGTCAGGTCCACCTCGACGTGGTCGCGGATGCTGTCGTCGGTGACGACGACGGGGTTTTTGAGGCCGTGGATGAGCGGGCGCGCGACGGCCGTCGGCACGTCGGTGACGAAGCCGACCCAGTAGGCCGAGAGTTGCGGCGTCAGCACCGGCACGGAGATGACGAGGGGTTTCGTCCGGTCCATCGCGTCGGCGGTCCGCACGAGCATTTCGCGGTAGGTGAGCACGTCCGGGCCGCCGATGCCGTAGGTGCCGTCGGCGGTCCCGGGCGCGTCGAGCACGCCCACGAGGGAGGCGACGACGTCGTCGATGGCGATGGGCTGGCACTCGTTGCTGACCCACCGTGGCGTCACCATCACCGGGAGGCGCTTGACGAGTTGCTGGACCATCCGGAAGCTGGCGCTGCCGTCGCCGACGATGACCGCCGCCCGGAGCGTCGTCAGGTCGTAGTCGCCCTCGGCCAGCACCCGCTCGACCTCGCGGCGGGACTCGAGGTGTGCCGAGAGGTCGTCGCTGTCCTCGCCGAGGCCGCCGAGATAGACCACGCGTTCGACGCCGGCCCGGCCGGCGGCGGCCGCGAAGTTGCGCGCGGCCGTCCGGTCGCGCTCCGCGAAGTCCTCGCCCGCCCGCATCGAGTGGACCAGGTAGAAGGCGGCGGTGATGCCGTCGAACGCCCCGTCGAGACTCTCCGGGTCGAGCAGGTCGCCACGCACCACCTCGACGCCGTCGGGCGGGTCGTACCGGTCGGGGTCCCGGACCAGCGCCCGCACCTCGTGGCTCGCCTCCAGCAACGCGGGCACGAGCCGCCCGCCGACGAACCCGGTCGCACCCGTGACGAGTACGCGCATACCCGATCCAGGGACCGGTGGCTCTTGTCTCCACCGACCGCTCCGGACGAACTGAAGACCCTCTCCCTTTCCCCACCCCGTTCGGCACGGACCGACCTGTTCGGCACGGTCAGGCGTTCGACCGCGGCCCGCACCGCGGAGTTGACGCCGCGTTCGGCACGGACCGACCTGTTCGGCACGGTCAGGCCCGTTCGGCACGGACCGACCTGTTCGGCACGGGCAGGTCCTGCGGCACGGACCGACACTTCGGTCCGCTCGCTACCGTTCTTCGCTGTCGAGAACGCGGATCTGGTCGCCCCGGACGGTGACAGGGATGGGAACGGTCGCCTCGTACAGTTCCACGGTGACCTGGTCTTTGCCCTCGTCGATGCGCTGGACCTGGGCTTTCTCGCCCTTGAACGGGCCGGCGATGAGTTCGACGATGTCGCCCTCGGCGATGCCCTCGACGTCGGGTTTCGGCGAGAGGAAATGTTCGACCTCGGAGATATCGGACTCGCCGGGGACGACCCCGCGGGAGTGTGGGATCTCGTCGAGGATGCGGTCGAAGACGGCGGCGTCGTCGGCCTCGACCATCACGTAGGAGGTCAGCGAGTCCGGTGCGAGGGCGGCGTGGACCGACTCCTCCTCGCGGTTCATGATCATATCCGCGACGGTGCGTTCCTGGCTCGCGGTCGTCTTGACGGCGAAGATGCCCATCAGGGGACCCCTCCCGGCACGAAGTTCATGATGACGAAGATGAGAAAGCCCAGCAGGCCGACCAGCAGGATGCCGGCGCCCGCGATCTTGGCGATCTGGGAGAACTCTTCCCACGAGGGCGTACTCGCCAGTTTGAGCACGCGGACGTAGGAGTTCAGGTCGTACGGCACGTTCATGTCCGGCCGTAGCCACTCGGGGCTTTTCTATCTATTGATGGGGGCCGGTCAACACAGCAGTTCCTGGAAGCGGTTGGTCCCCTCGTCGGTCCCGGCGACGACGAGTTCGTCGCCGGCCTCCACGCGGAAGTCGGGGCCGACGTCGGTCCGGACGGTCCCGTCGCGCTCGACGCCGACGACGGTACACCCCGTCCGCGAGCGCACGTCGGCGTCGCCGAGCGTGGTCCCGACCAGCCCCGGCGCTTCCGTCCGGATGACCTCGACCTGCGTGTCAGGCGAGAGCACCGTCTCGTCGAGGATCGTCGAGGCGAGCATCCGGCCGCTGACCGCCCCCAGCGAGAGGACGTAGTCCGCCCCCGCGCGGTAGGTCTTCTGGACGTTCTCGGTCTCCTCGGCGCGGGCGATGATCTCGACGTCGGGGTTGAGGTCCCGCGCGACCAGCGTCGCCACCTCCGTCGTCGTGTCGTCCGGGAGCGCGAGGATGACCGTCTCGACGTCGGTGACGCCGGCCCGCCGGAGGTCGTCGGGTTCGGTGACGTCGCCGACGACGTCGACCCCCGACATCTCGCTGACGTCGAGGACCGCGTGGGGGATGCCCGCCTCGGAGAGCGCCCCGGCGGCCGTAGAGCCGACCTCGCCGTAGCCGGCGACGAGCGTCTCGCCGCTCCCGACCGACCGGACGTCCGCCAGCGTCAGGTCGCGCAACTCCGCGAGCTGCGACTCGCGGCCGGTCGCCAGCAGGATGACGCCGCCGTCCAGCGTCGCCGACGGGTCCGGCGGGCTCTCGAACTGCCCGCGAAACCACGCCCCGACGATGTTGGCGCCGGTCTCCTCGCGGATGCCGCTCTCGGCTATCGTCTGCCCGACGAGGTCGCTCCCCCGGTGGATGGGGAACTCCGCGATCTCGAAGTCCTCGCCGACCTCGATGGCGTCGCCGAGGTCCGTCGAGACGCCCGTCGTGACCTTCGTCGCGAGCGCCCTCCCCAGCAACGACCGCGGCGAGAGGACGTCGTCGGCCCCCGCGAGGTCGTGGTAGTGGGCCCGCGCGGGGTCGTTGACGACGCTTATCGCCTGGACGCCCTCGGCGACCTCCTTGGCGGTGAGCACGATGCTCGTGTTCACGTCGTCGCTGGCGTCGGCGACGATGGCCCGCGCGTCAGCGAGGTTCACCCGCTCCAGACCGTCGACCGACTGCGGGTCGGCGTGGACGACGGTGTACCCCTCCTCGTAGCGGTCGGTCGCGGCGTCCCTGTCCGGTTCGACCACCACGTACGGCATCGACCGCGATTCGACCTCGGCGATCAGCGCCTCGCCCCGTGGCGTGAGCGTACAGACGACGACGTGGTCGCGCAGGCCGTCCTCGAGGGCCGTCGGCACCGTCGTCGACATCGCCTCCTCGAACAGCGGAAAGAGGAGGACCGGCAGCGCCAGGAAGATGAGGACGACGCCGGTGACGTCCATCAGGATGACCAGCAGGTTCATCTGGGGCGTCGACCACGGCGCGTCCGACCCGAAGCCGGTGGTCGTGAACGTCTCGACGACGATCTGTAGCGAGTGGAGAAACGACTGTTGCTCGCCCTCGAAGACTGCCATCCCGTAGTCGTACGCGCCGGCGTACGCGAAAATGACGACCACTAGACCGACGACATAGAGGACGGTCCGGCGCTGCCAGGTGTCCATGTACGGATACCGTGGGGCGAGCGGAGGTAAAACGGTTCACCTCGACGGCCGAGTACACCGCGGCGGGCGGCGTTACTCCACGTAGTCGATGTCGTCGCCGATCTCTTTCGCGGCGCGCTCCTGTTCGGCCTCGCTCTTGCCGTAGATCTGTGGGGACTCGACGCCGGTGACGACGATCATCGTCTCCATCTTGCCCTCGAACTCCTGGTTGACGCTGGCACCCCAGATGATGCGGGCGTCGGGGTCGATGCGGTCGTAGATCTCCTCGACGACGCCTTCGGCCTCCTCGATGGACATGTCAGGACCGCCGACGACGTTGACCAGCGCGGAACTGGCGCCGTCGAACTCCACGTCCAGCAGGGGCGACCGTAACGCCGAGCGGATCGAGTCCTGGGCCTTGTTCTCCGAGTCGGACTCGCCCAGGCCGATCATGGCGACGCCGCCGTTCTCCATGATCGTGCGGACGTCGGCGAAGTCGACGTTGACGAGGCCGGGCTTGGTGATGAGTTCGGTCATGCCCTTGACCGAGCGCATCAGCACGCGGTCACAGATCTTGAACGCGTCCTGCAGCGGCATCGAGGGCGCGTAGTCGAGCAGGCGGTCGTTCGGGACGACGATCACGGTGTCCGAGACCGCCCGCAGTCGCTCGAGGCCGGCGTCGGCGTTCGCGCGGCGGCGCTCGCCCTCCGCGGTGAACGGGATCGTGACGATGGAGATGGTCAGCGCCCCGGCCTCCTGGGCGGCCTGGGCGACGACCGGCGCGGCGCCGGTGCCGGTCCCGCCGCCCAGCCCCGCGGTCACGAACACCATGTCCGACCCGTCGATGGACTGCTGGATGTCCTCGATGTTCTCCTGGGCGGCCTCCTCGCCGATCTTGGGGACGGACCCGGCCCCCCGGCCGCCGGTGCGTTTCTTGCCGATGAGGATCTTCGTGTCGGCCTCGACCTCGTCGGCGAGGTGCTGGGCGTCGGTGTTCGCCGCGACCAGTTTCGCCCCGTGGATGCCCTCCTCCATCATCCGCGTGACGGTGTTGCCGCCGGCACCCCCGCAGCCGACGACGGTGATCTTCGTCTCGAGGTCCTTGACGACGTCGGCGAGCTCCTCGTCGGTCATCTGCCCCGAGGTCGACACGTCCTCAGTGCTCGTCGTTCCCGTCTCTTCCCGTGCAGGTTGTTCCCGCTCCTCCGGCTCGCCCTCGGCCTCGTCGATGGCGTCGTCGATTATCGAGTCCATAATTTACACATCTCTTTACGACGAACATTTATTAAGCTTCTCCCCGATGTCTGACGCACGTCTGACAATTCATCTCGGAAAATACACGTGTCTTATCGGGTATAAGTGCGGATTAGGTCGCGACCTGACCTGATCTGGAGATGAAACGACCGGGGGGCGGCGCCGGCGGGCGGTTCCATTATCACGAGCCTAGTTCGGGTCGAGTTCGAACCGGTGTTCGCGTTCGACGTGGACCGCCTCGGGGGGGACCCGGTCGCCGTCGACCTCGACGGCCTGGCCGTCGGCGAGGCGGCCGAACTTCGGGCCGTCCGGGACACCCAGCGTCCGGGCGCGCTCGGGGTCGAAGGCCCGCTCGCGGGCGACGACGGCGTCGGGGGTCCGCTCGACGGACTCGTAGCGCTGGTCCAGCACCGCCACCAGGTCCGCGACCAGCCGCTCGCGGTCGGCGGGGTCCGCGACTGCGGCCCGGCCGGCCGCCCGCGTCCCGTTCTCGGTCGTCTCGAACGCCAGCGTCGCCGCCTCGACGGCCTCGCGGGTCGCCGCCGGGCCGATACCCTGGGCCTCGGCGAGTACCTCACCGGGGAACTCGACGACGGTCACGTCCCCGACGCGCCCGGCGCCCCGCGCCCGGTCGCCGAAGCGCAACCCCGTCGCGACCGGCCGGAGGCGGTCCTCGAGCCGGTCGGCCAGCCACAGCGGGACCGACCCGCCGTCGCCGCCCGTCTCGCGGACCCACGTCTCGCCCACGACGCGGTAGCCCAACTCCTCGACGACCGCCGCGACGTCGTCCGCGCCGTCCTCGATGACGGCCCGGGTCGCCGCGCTCTCCGCGAAGACCTGCGCGACCACGTCGGCGTTCGCGGCGGGGTCGCCCATGTCGTCGAGCGCCCAGTCGGCGGCGACGTGGCCGACCGCCCAGTCGGTCTCGCGGGCGATGCGCTCGAACCGCGGGGCGTAGTGGCCCCCGCCGAACCCCACGAGTTGCCGGCGGTCCGCCCCGTCCCTGCTCTCGGTGGCCGTTCCCTCGGATGCCGCGTCCGCTCCGTCCTCGCTCCCGGGGGCTGTGCCGTCCCCGGCCGGCCGGGGTTCGGGGGGCGCGTCGGGCGAGACGCCGCGCAGGTCGAGGATGGCCCGCGCCACCGCGCGGGCGCCGGCGGGGTCCTCCCACTGCTCCTCGCCGCTGCCCAGTTCGACGAACATCGACGGGACGCCCACCTCGGAGGGACCGTGGTGGGTACACTCCATGCCGACCTCGTAGCCGTCGGGCGCGTGCTCGCGCAGTGCGTCGAGGACGCGCCGGTGGGCGTGTGGGCAGGCCCGCGCGAGAGTGGCGACGTCGCCGCCGAACTCCGCCGGCCCGAGGTTACCCGTGTGGTGGGCGGTCAACAGCGCGCCCGTCTCGCCGGCGTGGCGGGAGGCGAACACGAGCAGGTCGGGGTCGCGCTCGGGACCGTCCGCGACCGTGCCGAACGCGTCGGCGACGTGCTCGGTTTCGAGGTGGAGCGCGTCGAACTCCCTGAGTTCGACGACCCCGTCGGGCCCGCCCGCCGGGCCACCCGCTTCCGGAGCGTCCGTTCCCCTCTCGTCCGCTCCCGGGCCACCTGTTGGCCGGTCGTCCGTCCCGCTGCCGGGAACCGAGCGGGAGACCGCCCCGCCGCCGTCGGTGTCGGGGCGGGTGTCGTCGACGTGCTCGGTCCAGGACGCGACCTCGCGGAGGTGTTCGCCGATGTGGACCGCCGGCCGGCGTCGGCAGCGAGCCCGAGCATCTGTTTCAGCGCCCGCCGGCGGACGGCGAACAGGGCCGTCCCGGCGACGACGTACACGGCGGTGTACGCGAGGAGCAACTCGTAGCTGGAGAGGGGCAACACCACCAAGTCGCGTATCACCGCGAACTCCAGCAGGACCTGCGAGATGAACAGGACGAAGATGACCAGCGCCTCGCGGACGCTGATCTCGAAGTTGACGAGGATCGAAAGCGCGAAGTACGACTGGGCGGCCGTGATCCAGATCTCGGCGGCCTGTTTCGCGTCGAACGGGAGCACGGCGTACTGGCCGTACGCGAGCGAGAACACCACCGAGAGCGTCCCGATCAGCAGCGTCCACTGGTTGAGCTTCGAGGAGATGAGGGCGTTGAACCCCGCGGTCGAGCGGGCCTTGTTGACGAGGACGATGACCACGATCAGTTCCGGGGATTCGCTGGCCAGGGGTGCGATCCACTGGATCATGAAAAATTCGGGGACACCGACCGCGAGGCCGATGTCCTCGAGGCCGTGGGCGAACGGTTCGACGGCAGTGAAGATCATCGCGCCGGAGTACCCGAACAGAAAGAGGACGACCAGCGGCCGCCAGGGGAGCGACCAGTCCTGGAAGTACTTCGGGACGCCGACGTGTTCCTCGCTGGCCTCGACGTCGCCGCGGATGATGATGGCGATGTAAGTGACGTAGATCCCGACGAGCAAGACCGTGTCGACGGCGTCGATGCCACCGCCCAAGGGCACGAGGAAAGCCAAGACCGTCGCCAGAAAGAGGAATGCGACCTCGGTGGCGATCTCGCGGTCGAGGGTGACGGCGCTGGCGAGCCAGCCGTCGCGCGAGACGACGGCCGGGTCTCTGGTCTTGCGGGCCTGCCAGACGGTGAACGCGGCGATGCCGGCCCACCCGATGCCGATGAGGATGCGGTTCGCGCCGGTCATGTTGGCGACCGCGAGGTTGGCGTCGTGACAGGCCCGTGCGAGGGGCGTCTGGCCGGCCTCGGTGGCGGCCGCCGACAGCTGTGCACAGGCCTCGGTCGTCGCGCCGCCCGCGCCGGCGTTCCAGGCGTACAGCGCGTCGACGGCGTACTCGGGCGCGACCGCGAGCACCGCGAGCACGGCGATGGCGAAGGCCCGCGGGACGTCTTTCTCGGCGGTCTCGGCGCCCCAGGCGAGCAGGAACGACGCACCCAGGACGGCGAGCCCGCTGACCGCGACTGTCGGGACGGTCGCCAGCCCCGCCCCGGACGCGACCACCACGACCCACCCGGCCGTGAGCGCGAACGCGGCCCCGACCTGGGCGAGCGGATGACGGAGGAGACTCACTACCGGAACGAACTACACCTCTGTATGAAACAGTTGCGAATCGGTCGGACCCCCGGAAAGAACTTAGTGACTCGTTCCCAAGGCAGTACATGCGCGAGGCGAGCCGGACGACGCGCCAGCGCATCGCCGACCGACTGCGGGACGAACCCGTGGCGGCCGGTGCGCTCGCCAACGAATTCTCCGTCCGTACCGACGACGCGCTCGACCACGTCGACCACATCGCCCGGTCGCTGGAACCGACCGAGGAGACGCTGCTGGTCGCGCCCCCGGAGTGTGAGGACTGCGGCTTCGACGGCTTCGACGACCTCGTCAACCGCCCGGCGCGCTGCCCCGAGTGCAAGAGCGAGGCCGTCACCGAACCCGCCTTCACCATCGACTGACCGGCGTCGCCCGATGACGGTCTGGGCCGGTCGGCGTCGGCCGGTGGCGGTCTGGGCCGGTCGGGGAGGGTCCGCGTCTGCCGAGGACGGCCGGGGCCAGTCGGGGACGGGTCGCCCGCCGTCGCGGCGTGTCGAGCGGCCCGCGGCGCCGTCTCGCCAGCGGCAGGGGTGCGCTCTTACCCTCTCAGAGAATCACGTTCGAGTCGGAAGAGCGGTCGTCGTCAGTGTCGACGGGTCCGGGACCGACGTATTCGTAGTTCTCGTCGGCGAGGTAGACGTCGCCGCCGGCGACGCGGACGCCGACCTCCGTGAGGACGGCGCCCTCGCAGGGGCCGTAGGTACACCGGCCGGTGTCGGCCTCGAACATCGCGCCGTGGTTGGCACAGAGGATCTCGCCGCCACGGACCGGCGCGCCCGACCCCTTGTCCAGCGGGATGTGGGTCATATGCTGGCAGACGTTGAGCCAGCAGGCCACGTCATCGGTGGGCCCGTCCTCGTCGGCCAGGCGGATACAGATGGCCTCGCGCTCGTCGGCGTCGTCTCCCGGCCGGTCGCCGTCGCCGACCGAGCGGACACGGAACAGGTGAGTGTCGTCGGTCGACAGTTCGTCCAGCGCGGCGATGCGTGCCCCGTCCATACCTCCCCGGTTCGGCGGGAGTCGCTTCAGCCTCACGG
Organism: Halobacteriales archaeon QS_4_69_31; assembly: GCA_003021655.1. Lineage (GTDB taxonomy): Archaea > Halobacteriota > Halobacteria > Halobacteriales > Haloarculaceae > QS-4-69-31. Next base: position 46,493 of record PXRP01000022.1, on the reverse strand, counting down.
TTCGGCGCGCTCACGAGAGGAACGTCCGGACCGGCATATACACCTTTATCGGCGACTCCGGCGAATCGGGGGGTATGGCCGACCTGCTGGTGTACGGTTCCTACGGGTACACGGGCGAGTTGATAGTCCGGGAGGCGGTCGACCGGGGGCTGGACGTGGTCGTGGCCGGTCGCGACCGCAACGCCGTCGAGAACCAGGCGATCCGCCTCGACTGCGAGGAGCGCGTGGTCGGGCTGGACGAGCCACAGGTGCTCGACCTCGCCCTGGAGGAGGCCCCCGTGGTCTGTCACTGCGCGGGCCCGTTCGCCGACACCGACGAGCCGATGGTCGAGGCCTGTCTGCGGACCGGCACCCACTACCTCGACATCACCGGCGAAATCGAGGTCTTCGAGGCGCTCGCGGCCGTCGACGGGCGGGCCCGCGACGCGGGCGTCATGGTCCTGCCGGGCGTCGGCTTCGACGTGGTGCCGACCGACTGCCTCGCGGCCCACCTCGCCGACCGCCTGCCCGACGCGACGCGGCTCAGCCTCGGCTTCGAGGCCGCCGGCGGGGTCTCGCCGGGGACCGCCAGGACGGCCGTCCGCGGGCTGGGCGAGGGCGGCGCGGTCCGCCGGGACGGGCGCCTCGTCCGCCCCCCCGTCGCGAGCGAGACCCGCCGGATCGACTTCGGCAACGGCGAGCGCACCGCGATGTCGGTCCCCTGGGGCGACGTGTCGACGGCCTACCGGACGACCGGGATCCCGTCTATCACGGTCTACACGGCGGCCAGCCCCTGGGCGGTCCGGGCGGTGCGGGCCGCACGGGTGTTGGGCCCGCTCCTGTCGGCGGGGCCGGTCCAGTCCGCGCTGTCGGCGCTCGTCCAGTCCCGCGTCGACGGACCCGACGAACACGAGCGGGCGAAGGGAGCCAGCTACGTCTGGGGCGAGGCCGAGACCCCCGACGGCGAGCGCGCCGTCTCGCGGCTCACCGGCCCCGAGACCTACGATCTGACGAGACGCGCCGCCGTCGAGGTCGCCGAGCGCGTCGTCGACGGGGCGGCCGAACCGGGCTACCGGACCCCCGCCGGGCTCTACGGCCCCGACCTCGTCCTCGACATCGAGGGCGTCGAACGGGCCGACGAACCGATCGACGCCCGCGACGCCGAGTGAGTGGGCGACCCCGCGGGGGTCCGGTAGCCCGGTTCGCGATGGGCCGGCGCGTTACTCGTAGTGGTCGCGTTCGACGCGTTCGTCGAACAGGCGCGCGAGGAGTCTCGTCATCGGGCCCCGCGGCAGGTCGATGCCGTCGACGCTCCCGACCGGGCGGAGTTCCCAGGTGGAGTTGGTCAGGAACGCCTCGTCGGCCTCGCGGAGGTCTGCCACCCCGTAACGGCCGGTCTCGACGGGAAACTCCTCGCTCTCGGCGAGGTCGAGTACGACTGAGCGGGTGATCCCGGGCAACAGCGGCAGGTCCTCGCCCGGCGTCTTGAGCACCCCGCCGTCGACGAAAAAGAGGTTGCTCGTCGCGCCCTCGGCGAGATGGCCGTCGACGGTGCGCATCACCGCCTCGTCGGCGGCGTACTCGTCGGTGGCGGCCCGCCGGAGTTCCAGGCGCGCGAGGACCCCGTTGAGGTAGTTGTGGGTCTTGGCGTCGGCCGGGAGCGCGGCGTCGGGCGCGCGCCGCGTCCGCACCGTCTGGACCGTCGCCGGCCCGTCCCAGACCGGGTCGCCCTCGACGCCGCCCCGCGGGAGGGGCGCGACGTAGACGACGGCGGTCGGGTCCACCTCCGGGTCGGGCGTCAGTTTCCCGGGCTGGACGCCCCGCGAGACCGACACCTTGCAGTAGGCCTCCCGGAGGTCGTTGGCCGCCAGCGTCTCGGCGACGCGCTCGCGGAGGTCGCCGGGGACGGCGTCGCCAAAGCCCAGCCGGTCGGCGCTCCGTTCGAGGCGCTCGCGGTGGGCCGCCCACTCGAAGGGGTCGCCGCCGTAGACCCGGAGCGTCTCGAAGACCGCGTCGCCGTACATGAACCCGCGGTCGCGCACCGGGACCGTCGCCGCCCCCGCGGGCACGAGGTCGCCGTCGACGTGGTACAGCAAAGCGTCGCTCTCGCCGTCCCCGTCGTGGCCCTCGCCGCCCGCCGTCCGGTCGCCCTCGCCGGACGACCCGTCGCCGGGGTCGTTGCCGCCCGCGGTCCGGTCGCCGTCGCCGGACGGTCCGTCGCTCACACGTCGCCCTCCCGGGCCAGCCGACAGACGTTCGCGACCATCTCCTTGCCGTGGTCGGTGAGGATGCTCTCGGGGTGGAACTGGACGCCGACGTGGGGTCGCTCCCGGTGGCGGACGCCCGTGACGATGCCGGCCTCGCCGACCGTCTCCGCGTCGGGGTCCAGCGCCCGGACGCCGGCCACGTCGACAGCGTCGTTGCGCCGGACGACCACCTCGCCGTCGTCCGCCCCGGGGAGCCACCCCTCCGTCGTGACCACCTCGACGGGGACCCGGGCGGCGTCGGCGTCGCTGGCGGCGGCGCAAAACGTCGACTCGTCGGTGTGAATCCGCGGTGACATCAGAACGCGTGCGAGACGGGCAACGGTCGCGCGCGGTCAGTAGGCGCCGGCGCGGTCGACCCAGTCTTCGACCCGCCCCTCGGGGACATCCGCCCGCTCGGCCAGGTCGGCGGGGTCCGCGTCGGCCAGCGCGGCGACGTCCGCGATGCCGGCATCGCGCAGGCGGTCACCGTAGGTCGGCCCGATGCCCTTGATCTCCTCGAGGTCGACGCCGGTCCCCCCGGCGTCGCTCGTGTCTGTGCCCTTGATTGCGTCCTCGGATGCGGTGTCGGGTTCCGCCTCGGCCTCCTCGGGTTCGTGTTCGACGGTGACGTCGACGTCGTCGGTCGCGTCCTCGTCGCCGTCGCCAGCCGAACCGGGTCCTGCGCCGGCGTCGGCGTCGCGGGCGGACGGGCGGTCGCTCCCGGTCGTCGCTGGCTGGGACGGCGACGATGCCGACGTCCCGAGTCCGAGTACGGATTTGATGCGCTCGATCAGCCCCATACGAACACCCTAACGGTCCCAGCACTTAACCTCTTTCTGCGCCGACAGGGGAGATATCGGGACCGAGACTCCGGGGTCGCCCCTCGCCCGCGGAGCGGCCGAACCCGGGCCGGCCTGCGGGTCGGTACCGGCCCCGACCGCACGACCCCGCGGTGGTCCCGCCGAGCGACCGGCCGGCCGCGACCGGGCCGTGGCGCCTACTCCGCAGGCCGTCGCCACGGCGCCGGACTGTACGAACCGAAAACCGGAGCTGTCCGGTAGGATCACACTAGAGGCGCGACCGGAGCGCCTCGTTCATCCGGTCGACGGGGGCCTCCCGACCGGTCCAGCGCTCGAAGGCGTCGACACCCTGGTACAGCAGCATCCAGGCGCCGTCGACGGTGGTCGCGCCGGCCGCGGCCGCGTCCCGCAACAGGCGCGTCTCGACGGGCCGGTAGACCGCGTCGAGCACGCTCAGGTCGCCGTGGAGCGCCCCGGCGGGGACCGGCGTCCCGTCGGACTCCATGCCGACGCTGGTCGCGTTGACCAGCACGTCGGCGTCGGCCAGCAGGTCCGCCAGCGCGTCGAGGCCGTGCCCGGTCGCGTCGGCCGCCGACTCCCCGGCGCCCCGCAGGTCCGCTGCCAGGTCGCGGGCCTTGGACTCGGTGCGGTTGGCGACGCGGACGGCCATCCCCTCGTCGGCGAGGCCAAAGGCGATGGCGCGGCCGGCGCCGCCGGCCCCGACCACGACGGCCGTCCCCGAGAGCGAGACGCCGTGTTCGTCGAACGCGCGCACCGCTCCCGCGGCGTCGGTGTTGTGGCCGGTGACCCGCTCGCCCGTGAAATCGATGGTGTTGACGGCACCGATCCGGGCGGCCAGCGGGTCGGGCTCGACCGCGTCGAGTACCCCCTGCTTGAAGGGGATGGTGACATTCAGGCCGGCGACGCCGAGCGTGGCGGCGCTCTCGACCGCCGCCGCGGCAGCGTCAGCGGGCGGTTCGAACGTGACGTAGCGCGCGTCGACCTCCAGCGCCTCGTAGGCCGCCTCGTGCATCGGCGGCGACAGCGAGTAGCCGACCGGGTTCCCGATGAGACCGTAGACGTCCATACCGGGCGGGCGGGGCCGCCGGTAATAAGTGGTCGGCTCTCGCTCACGGGTCGTGCTCGGACGACTCGACACGACTGCTTTCCTGTCCTACTCGTCGGGGAATGGCACTTCGTACTGCTGGCCGTCCTCTGCGACGAAGGCCTCGCCGTCGAACGCCTCGTGGGCCTGTCGCTCGATGGGCGAGGGGTCGCCGGCGTACCGCGTCGAGATGTGGGTGAGCGCGAGGCGCCTGGCGCCGGCCTCGCTGGCCACACGGGCGGCCTCGCGGGCGGTGGAGTGGCCGGTCGCCCGCGCGCGGTCGGCCCAGTCGTCGGCGAAGGTGCCGTCGTGGACGAGCAGGTCGGCCTCCGTGGCGGCCTCGATGACCGCCTCGGTCGGGCGGGTGTCGCCGGTGTAGACGAACCGGCGGCCGGGCCGGGGCGGACCGACGACCTCCTCGGGGTGGACCGTCCGGCCGTCGTGTTCGACCGGTTCGCCGCGGTGGAGCCGCGAGTACTTCGGCCCCGGTGGGATGCCGAGTTCCTCCTCGGCTTTTTCGCGGTCGAACCGCCCCTTGCGGTCGTCCTCGACGAGCGCGTAGCCGACCGACTGGGTCCGGTGGTCCGTCCCGACGGCCCTGACCTCGTACTCCTCGCGGGACAGCACCGCGTCGCCGGGGGCGTTCTGGGTGATCCGCAGCGGGAACGCGGGGTCGGTGCCGGCGACGCCGACCAGTTCCTCGAGTTCGCTCCGGGTGCCGTGGGGCCCGTGGACCGCCAGCGGGCGCTCGCGGTCGTTGAAGTCGAACGTCTGGACCAGCCCGGGGATCCCGAGGACGTGGTCGCCGTGGGTGTGCGTGACGAAGACGTGGTCGACCGCGAAGCCGGTACCGAACCGCATCATCTGGCGCTGGGTGCCCTCCCCGCAGTCGAACAGGAGCCGGTCGCCGTCGCGGTTGACCACCAGCCCGCTCGGGTTGCGCTGGGTCGTCGGCACGGCCCCGCTGGTACCGAGAAACGTCACGCGCATCGTGTCCCCCACTCTGTGACCGGTCGGTAAACGCGTGTCGGAATCCGACCCGGCCGCGGCCGGGGCCACGCACCGCTCGCCCTCGGGCCCGCCGCCCGCTGACCCGACACTCGCGCCTCACGATAGTATATAACCCTGTCGACCGTTCAGACGAGACCGGCGGGCCGGGGCTCGAAATCCCGTCGAGAGCGCTCCAGAGCCGGGTTTTAATCCGGCTTGATCGGCGGCGAACCGGCTTCGGCGTCGCATTTTTATATGGGTGTGGCCATCGTACGGGGGAGTACGATGACACGACAGACAAGGCGACCGACGCCTCGGACGACGACACCCGCCGCGGCCCCGCCGGCCGCGGTCGACACGCGGGAGGTGACGGCATGAGACGCGCAGTCGGCGTCGCGCTCGTGGCGCTGCTGGTCGTCTCTGCCGGCTGTCTCTCCGCGACGGGCGGGCTCGGCACGGTGACCGCCGACGCCGGCGACGGAGACGCCGACGGCGAGGCCGCCGGCGACGGGGCCGACGACGGCTCCGCGACCGGCGCCGACAGTGTCGACGGGCCCGCGGGCACGGTCAGCTTCTACGTGAGCGACGAGCCAAACGACATGGACGACTTCGAGCACCTGAACGTGACCATCACGGAAGTCCGGTTCCACGTGGTCGAGTCGGCCGACGACGCCGGGACACCGACGGCCACCGCGACGGTGCCCGGCGGGAACGCCACCGCCACGGCCGCGGGGACGGCGACCGCCACCGCGACCCCGACCGCCACCGAGACGTCGACTCTCACGGCCGAGAAGATGACTGACGAGAGCGAGGGCGAGGACGGTCGCTGGGTCGTCCGCGAGGTCAACGCGACGACGGTCGACCTGACCCGGTTGCGCGGCGACAACGCCACGCTGGTCGAGGAGTTCGCGCTCCCGGCCGGCGAGTACAACACGGTCTTTCTGGAGGTCGACGGGGTCGACGCGACGCTGAAGACGGGCGAGTCGGCGAACGTCAAGCTCCCGAGCGAACGCCTGCAACTGCACACCGAGTTCACGGTCGCGGACGGCTCCGAGACGGATTTCGTCTACGACATCTCGGTCCACAAGGCCGGCAACAGCGGCAAGTACATCCTGAAGCCGGTCGTCAGCGAGTCCGGCGTCGACCAGCCGATAGAGCGCGTCGACGACGAGGACGAGAGCGGTGACGACAGCCTGGCGGCGGCGTTCGTCGGGCCGGTCGAGCGTGGCGAGAACGCCACCGTCCGGGTCACGAACGCCGACGGCCCGGTGGCCAACGCGACCGTCTCGGTCGAGGACGGCCCCGCGGGGACGACCAACGCCGACGGCGAGTTCACGTTCGCCGTTCCCGCGGACGCCGAGGAGATCGAAGTCGAAGTCGAGGCCGGCGGCGCCGAGGCCGAACTCGAACACGAGTTCGAGAGCGATGGCGACGACGGCCAGGGTAACGGCGACGGCCAAAACGACGGCGGCGGCCAGGGCAACGGGAACGGGAACGGCCAGGGGAACGGGTAGCCGGCGACCGCCAGAGCAAGCCGGCGGGGAGCCGACGGCGGAGGTGACGGTCGGGGCGGCGGACAAGCGAGGTGACGGCCGGGACAGCGGCGACGAGTAACCGACGACGGGAGACAGGTCCGGCCGAGAGCGGGGCGCTTCGGAACTGTTTTACGCGCCGCTGGGCCAAAGTCAGCCAACGGATGAGCGACCTCGAACAGGAGTACCAGCTGGAGTACTTCGAGGAAGAGGGGTTCTCGCGGTTGACCTGTCGGGAGTGTGGGGACCACTTCTGGACGCTCGACGAGTCCCGGGAGACCTGCGGCGAGCCCCCCTGTGACGAGTACGGGTTCATCGACGACCCGGGGTTGGACGACGAGTACAGCATGGCAGAGATGCGCGAAACGTTCCTGTCGTTCTTCGAGGGGCGGGGCCACGAGCGGGTCGACCCCTACCCGGTGGCCGCGAACCGCTGGCGCGACGACGTCCTCCTCACGCAGGCGTCTATCTACGACTTCCAGCCACACGTCACCAGCGGCGCGTCGCCGCCGCCGGCCAACCCCCTGGCGGTCAGCCAGCCCTGCATCCGCATGCAGGACATCGACAACGTCGGCAAGACCGGCCGGCACACGATGGCCTTCGAGATGATGGGCCACCACGCCTTCAACGCCGACAAGGGGACCGACTACGCCTACGAGGGCGAGGTCTACTGGAAAGACCAGTGTGTCGCGTACTGTATGGACCTGCTGGAGGAGGTGGGCGCCCCCCGCGAGGCGGTGACGCTCATCGAGGACCCCTGGGTCGGCGGCGGCAACGCCGGCCCGGCCTTCGAGGTCATCTACAAGGGCCTCGAACTCGCGACGCTCGTGTTCATGCAGTTCGAGCAAGACCCCGACGGCGAGTTCGAGATGAAAGACGGCAACACCTACAGCCGGATGGACCGGCGGGTCATCGACACCGGCTACGGTCTCGAACGATGGACCTGGATGTCACAGGGCACGCCCACGGTCTACGAGGCCGTCTACCCCGAGATGATCGGCTTCCTGACGGACAACGCCGGCCTCGACTACGACGAACGCGAGGAAGACATCGTCCGGCGGGCGGCCGAACTCGCCGGGCACATGGACATCGACGAGGTCGAGGACATCGAGGCCGCCCGGGACACCATCGCGGAGGCTCTCGGCGTCGACACCGCCGAGTTGCGCGCCCTGGTCGAACCCCGAGAGGAGGTCTACGCCATCGCGGACCACTGCCGGACGCTGGCGTACATGCTCGGCGACGAGATCGTCCCCTCGAACGTCGGGACGGGGTATCTCGCGCGGATGGTCCTCCGGCGGACCAAGCGGCTGGTCGACAGCGTCGGCGTCGACGCGCCGCTGGACGAACTCGTCGACATGCAGGCCGACCGCCTGGGCTACGAAAACCGCGACACCATCCGCGATATGGTCCGCACCGAGGTCGAGAAGTACCGCGAGACGCTCGACCGCGGGGGCCGGCGCGTCCGCCAACTGGCCGACGAGTACGCCGAGCGCGACGCCCCCATCCCCGTCGAGGAACTCATCGAACTGTACGACTCCCACGGGATCCAGCCGGACATGGTCGAGGAGATCGCCACAGAACGCGGCGTCGCGGTCGAGGTGCCCGACGACTTCTACGCTCAGGTCGCGGACCGCCACGGCGGCGAGCCCGTCGCGACCGACGCCGACCACCCCTGCGCCGACCGGCTCGCGGAACTGCCCGACACCGACCGCCTCTATTACGACGACCAGGGGCGCCTGGAGTTCGAGGCCGTCGTCCTCGAGGTGTTCGAGCGCGACGACGACCGCTACGACGTCGTCCTGGACCAGACGATGTTCTACCCGGAGGGTGGCGGCCAGCCGCCCGACCACGGGTGGCTCTCGACCGACGACCTCACCGCCGCGGTAAGCGACGTCCAGACCGTCGACGGCACGGTCGTCCACACCTGCGACGCCGACCCCGGCAAGGGGGAGTTCGTCCGCGGCCAGGTCGCGGCGACGCGGCGCCGCCGGCTGATGCGCCACCACACCGCCACCCACATCGTCGTCCACAGCGCCCGCGAGGTGCTGGGCGACCACGTCCGCCAGGCCGGCGCCCAGAAGGGGACCCAGAGTTCGCGCATCGACGTCGCCCACTACGACTCGGTGACCCGCGAGGAGGTCAAAGCGATCGAACACCGCGCGAACGACGTCGTCCGGGCGAACACGCCGGTCACACAGGAGTGGCCGGACCGACACGAGGCCGAGGCCGAACACGGCTTCGACCTCTACCAGGGGGGTATCCCGACCGGCGAGACGATCCGCCTCATCCACGTCGCCGAGGACGTCCAGGCCTGTGGGGGCACCCACGTCGCCCGCACCGGCGACATCGGGACGATCAAGATACTCGGCACCGAGCGCGTCCAGGACGGCGTGGTCCGGATAACCTTCGCCGCTGGCGACGCCGCGGTCCAGGCCACCCAGGACACCGGGGACGCCCTCTACGAGGCCGCCGAGACGTTCGACGTCTCCCCCGAGGAGGTCCCCGACACCGCCGCCCGCTTCTTCGAAGAGTGGAAAGAGCGGAGCAAGACCATCGAGGACCTCAAGCGGCAACTCGCCGAGGTCCGCGCGTCGGGGGCGGCCGACGGCGAGGCGGTCGAGGTCGGCGACACGCTCGCGGTCGTCAGGCGCCTCGACGCCGACATGGAGGAGTTGCGCGCAACCGCCAACGCCCTCGTCGACGACGGGACCATCGCTGTCCTCGGGTCGGGCCTCGACGGCGCGACGTTCGTCGTCGCCGTCCCCGAGGGGTCGGGCGTCAACGCCGGCGAGGTCGTCAGCCGCCTCGCGAGCAGGGTCGGCGGCGGCGGCGGCGGCCCGCCGGACTTCGCCCAGGGCGGCGGCCCCGACGCCGAGAAACTCGACGAGGCACTCGCCGACGCCCCCGACGTGCTCCGGCAGGTCGCCGACGCCTGACCGCCGGTAGACGCGTTTTCCCGCCGTCACCGCGGCGCTGGGGGCGGTACCTGCCGACGGCCACCGCCGCGGTCTTTCTCCTCCGGCTGTCGAACGGCTGGTTTCTCGTCACCCTGGGCGGGGTCGCGGCCGCCGCGCTGTCCGTGCGCGTGACGGACCCGCCGCCCGTGGTCCCGCCCGCCGAAGAGTGACCGCGGCGCCGGAGGTGGGGTCCGACTCGCGACGGCGCGGTCACTCTTCGGCCAGGTCGGCCGGGTCGAAACGCTCGTTCTGTCCGGCCCACTTCCCGTCACCGGACTCGCGCGTGTCGAGGTAGACTTCGAGGCCGTTGCCGTCGGGGTCGTCGAAGTACAGCGCCTTGCTGATGCCGTGGTCGACGGGGCTGACCCGGACGTCCCGCTCGCGGAGGCGCTCGTGGACGGTCGCGAGCGCGTCGGGCGTCGCCACCTCGAAGGCGGCGTGGTAGAGGCCGACCCCGGAGCCGGGACCATCGGCCCCCGCGCCGACGGCCTGGAGGGCGACGTCGTGGTGGCGCTCGCCCCACGAGAGGAAGGCGTACCGGCCCTGGTACTCGGTCACGCCGAGGCCGAGAACGCCCGTGTAAAAGTCGACGGCCGGTGCGAGGTCACGGACCTTCAGGTGGACGTGCCCGACCAGGTGGGGCGCCCGTGCGTCGTCGGCCATGCCCGAGAGTAGGGGGTCACGGGCAAAAGGTTACTCCCGGCCGGCCTCGCCGCGGGTGTCGCTCCCGTCACGGCCGTTGCCGTCCCCGTCGCTGGACCGGCCGCCTCCGTCACGACCGTCGCCCTCGTCGACCCGTTCGGCCGCCGACCGGAAGCCCAGTTCCGACTGCTCGCGCGACCGCCGCCGTTCGCGCTCCGCGATGGCCTCCGGGTCCGGGTTCACGTCGTCGTCGAGGCCGGCCCAGGAACCGTGGACCTTCGCGTGACACCACCGACAGAGATAGACCGTGACCTCGTGGCCCGTCTCGTCCGTCCCGGCGTCGGCGTACGAGAGGTGGTGTTCCTCCAGCAGCGGCCGCTCGTCGTCGTGGGCCATCCGTCGTTCCGCGAGGCCACAGCGGACACACTCGCGGTCGCTGGCACGCGCCCGGAAGTGCGGGCAGTCGGCCCAGGACCACGGGCCGGTCAGCCCCTCCTCGTCGCGGTCGCCGACGACCGGACACCGGAACCCCTCGCGGCTCCGCGCGTCGGCGAACGCGGGGTCGCGGTCGCCCTGCTCGACGGCGAACCGGCACCGGCCCCCGTCGGTGCAGTGGTCACAGCGGTCGACGTGGGCGTAGGGGTCCTCGACACCCACCGTCGTGCCCGCAGGCGTCTTCTCCATACCGGCCGGTGGGCCGCGAACCGCTTGAATCCACCCGCTCGACCGCGATGGGGTCTCAGAGCAGTTGCGGCGCGAACAGCATCAGCGCCAGGCCCACGAGCATGACGACGCTGACAGAGCCGGTGAGCGCGGTCGTGAGCCGGCGCCGGTCGCTGACGGGCAGCCGCGAGACGACCGATTCGGTGCTGGCCCGGAGGATGTGCCCGCCGTCCAGCGGGAACATCGGGATGCAGTTGAACAGGCCGAGGTTGAGGTTGATCCACGCGGTCCAAAAGAGGAGGTTCGCGGCGAGAAAGACACCGTCGCCCAGCGCCGCGAGCGGGCCGGTGACGGTGTAGAAGTTCGTCACCGGGGGGATGAAGCCGGCGAAGTTATAGGAGATATCCGGCGCGAGCGTGGCGAAAAACGGCAACAGGAGTACGACGAACGCGTTCCGGAGGAACTCGCCGGACAGCAGGCCTCCGAGCGGGCCGCTGGACCCGCCGAGGATCGACAGGAAGCCGGACGCCGGGTAGGGGTCGATGCCCATGTCGTCGACGACCATCCCGCTGTAGCCACCCGCGAGGCGGACGCCGAGATAGCCGTTGCCGTCGTCGCCCTCGTCGAGGGTCACCTCGAACGACTCCCGGGAGCCGTCGACGTAGGCGACGACGGTGACCGTCTCGCCGGGGTCGGTGCCGTCGAGGACGCTACTCAGCGTCGTGACGTTGGTGACGCGCCGGCCGTCGACGCTGGTGATGATGAGGTCGGCGTCGCCGGTCGGCGCGCCGGCGTCGGCGAACGCGCCCGTCTCGTTGACGCTCGAGACGTACGCGCCGATGGGGACCGACGCGCTCCCGCGGTTGGTTTCCAGTTCGACGACGGTCCGGTTGGCCACGACCCGCGCGAACTCGCGTTCGGTCCCGACGCTCGTCCCGTTGACCCGCTCGATGACCGTCGGGCGGTCGCGGCTCACCTCGACCCCCTCGACGACGCTCGGGACCACCCGCGTGAGCAACAGCGACCGGTTGATGGTCGCGGTGGTGCCGTCCCGCAGGCCGACCCGGACGCGCCGGCTCTCGACCCGTCCAACGGCCCGCTCGAAGGCCGCCTCGTCGTCGACGGTCGTCCCGTTGACGCTCGTGACCACGTCGCCGTAATCGATCCCGGCGTCGTCGGCCGACGACCCGCGGACGACGTCGCCGACCGGGACGCCGGCGGCGACCGAGATCGACCCCGCGACCGGCCCGAACAGCAACAGGAACGCCAGGAAGGTGACGAAGAAGTTGTTGGTGACGCCCGCGGCGAACATGCGGGTCTGGCTCCCGCGGGAGGCCCGGTTGCGGCTCTCCTCGTCGGGTTCGACGAACGCTCCCACGGGGAGGAACGCGAAGAAGGCCAGCCCCATCGAGTCGATGTCGATGTCCTCGACGCGACAGAGCAGGCCGTGGCCCCCCTCGTGGACGACCAGTCCGACCACGAGGCCGAAGACGATCTCGGGGGCGGCCGCGAGCGGGAGGAAGTCGTTGACGCCGGGGATGACGAGCGCGTTCTGGGGGTCCTGGAAGGTGGCGCGGTCGGGGTCCCGGATGGCCGCGAGCGCCGACCCGAAGACCGCGGCCGCGCTCCCGACCATGACCACGACCGCGGCGCCGACGCCGAAGTTCCCCCAGGCCCGCCAGAAGCGCCGCGGCGCGGCCAGTCTGTTGAGAAACGCCCGCCCGCGGCCCGTGTGGAGGGTGACGATCGGACCGGTGACACGGACCGACTCCGGGAGCAGCCCCCGCGCATGCAACGCCATCGCGCCGAGCGTGTAGACCGCGATCCCGGCGATCACCCACGTGAGCGTGCTTACCATTACCGGGAGGGAAGGCCCTCCCGGTCAAGAGGTTTTGGTTCCCCCAGGCGCTGGCCCGCGCGAGTCCGCGGTCACCCGTCGAGGTCGACGGGCTGCCAGCCGTCGGACTGGTCGGCGAGCCCCCGCGTCCGGACCGCGATGTCGTCGCCCTCCCGCCGGAGGTCGACGCGCGCGTCGAACGCCTGCGACAGCGACGAGAGCGTCTGGTCTTCGACGGTGTCGGGGTCGATGGCACAGACGCCGAGGCCGTCGGCGGCCCTGATGCGACCGGCCATCGTGTGGACGAACCGGTAGACGGGCTTCGGGGACGCGTAGAGGACGAACGGCGAGAGCGTGTAGACGCCGGTGCGGACCCCCGTCGCGCCGTTCGCGTGCAGCGACTCGTACAGCGAGAAGAACTCGATGCCGACGCCGGTCAGGTCGCTCGGACTCCCGACCGCGCAGACGTTGTGGTCCGCGTCGTCGACGCTCTCCTCGGTACAGTCGATGACGCCGACCCGGGTCGCGTCGAGGCTCCCCCCGAGACGTTCGTACGCGTCGAGCGTCGCCGGCCCGTCCGTGTCCGCGGTGATGAATATCGCGCCCTCGCGGTCGTGCTCGCGGAGCATCATCCGCAACACGAGCGTGCGGATCCCGCCCAGTGCCGGCCCCGCCACGAGGATGTTCGTCCCCCGGTCGACGTCCGCCAGCGGCAAGCCGTCGAACGTGTAACGAGTGCGCTGGACGCTCACGAGTGCTCACTCCCGGTCGCCGCCTCCCCTGTCTCCGCACCGGTGTCGTCGCGTTCGTTCAGCATTCGTCGCAACTCCAGTTGCTCCATTGCCTCGTCCCCGAACCGTTCGAGGTCGTCGAGTTCCGCGTCGGAAAACGACCGCGGCTCGTAGTGTGTCAGACAGAACGCCCCGATCGCCGCCCCGCCGGGCGTGCGCAACGGCACGCCCGCGTAGGCCTCGATGTCGAGCTTCGCCAGCCGCTCGTTGTCCCGGAAGCGAGGGTCGGCGTCGACGTCCTCGACGACCAGCAACTCGTCTTCGAGGATCGTGTGCGTACACATCGTGTCCTCCCTGGCCACCGTCTCCCAGTTCTCGCCGGCACAGGCCAGGAACCGCTCCTCGTGAGCGTCGACCAGCCCGACGAACGCGACGTCGACCCCGAAGTGGGTGCGCGCGAGCGCCGTCAGCCGGTCGAACGAGTCGGCGGTCTCCATCCCCGGCTGGTCGTACTGTGCGAGCGCCGCCAGCCGCTCGTCCTCGTCGTCCGGCAGCGGGTACCCGACCTGTCGGCACTGGGAGACGCTGTTGCCGACGAGACGGACCAGCGACTCCCTCGCCTTTGGCATCCCCTTGGGCAGGTACTCGACGACGACGTCCTCGCGCCGGTCAGTCCGGATGGCCGACGAACTCTCGTTCGTGAACAGGATACAGGGCACGTCCGGCGACCGGTCGCGGACGCGGCCGGCCAGGTCCAGCCCGGTCCCGTCCGGGAGCGTATACTCCGTGACGACGCAGTCGACCGAGTGCGCCTCCAGCGCCTCCGTCGCCTCGGCGAGTGACCCACAGGAGACGACCTCGTACCCCCCCTCCGCGAGCGTCTGCCCGGTGGCCGACCGCTCGTCCGTGTCGGGGTCCGTACACACGACTGTCAGGTCCGCCATGTGAGTGTCGTCCCTCTCTATTCTCTCCATCCTCATAACTCCCTGCGTGCGTTCGGCCCCGACGTGATACCGGACAGAGAGGTTTCGGCGGCGCGCGAGGCGACCGACTGCGGACGGCCGACGGGCAACCGAAACGGGTGATAGAGCCCGGACGAGCGAGCGGATCGACCGACCACGGGACGAACGAGCGGACCGACCGAACACGGACGGGACGACTGGCTGGGCGTCCGAGCCGACGACCCGAGTCTGAGCGTGGACGAACAGGCGACACTGGCCGCTCCCGGGACGGTCGTGTCGCGCTCCCGCGGCCCGTCCCGGGCCGGGTCTCAGCGCATGGTCGCAGGTGGTCGCGTTCCCGCTCAAAAACCTTCGGACGCCCGCCCCCTGCTCGGGGCCGGCCGCTCAGAGGTCACGGGCCGCCTCAACCGCCGCGTCGAGCGAGGGAGCCTCGAAGGCGTCGCGGCCGACGTAGGCGTTGGTGCCCGCACAGTAGAGGTCGCGGGCAGCCCGGACCACGCGCTCATCGAGGGGGTCCGGCGTGCGGTCACACAGTGACTTCCAGTCGGCGACACCACGCTCGTCGGCGTCGGCCTTGGCCCGGCTGACGGCATCGACCCACCCGGGCCGGGTGCGCTTGTGGTACTGCCGGATGACCTCCTTGGAGACCTGCTGGCCGTCGTAGGAGAAACGGTTCTCGTCGAAGGTCCCGACGACGTCGGCGACCCTGACCTCGCCGCGGTAGTAGAGACACTCGATCTTGCCGTCCTCGTGGACGAGGCCGGCCTCGGCGGCGCGGTCGGTCACGAGCCTGTTAACCTCGCGGGCGACCGATTCCAGGTCGTCGACGCCGGCGCGGCCGGCGAGCCGGTCGGCCTCCGCGCGGTCGAGGTAGCGGTCCTGCTCCTCGTACTTGGTGGAGAACTCGACGACCGGCTCGGGGAGGTCGACGGCCTCGTCGGGCCAGTTCTCGCGGTCGAGTCCGTGGTCGGCCGGGGTCGTCCGCTTCCGTAGCGAGGAGCCGACTGGGACGCGGTTGCGGAAGACGACCTCCAGGGGGACGAGGTAGTTCTCGCCGGCCGCCCCGTGGTAGGCGTCGTAGTCGTAGCCGCTCGGGTCCTCGGCGTCGGCCCCCTCGAAGGGCAGGTCCGGGACCTGCGTGAGTTCGATCGCCATCTCGCGGGGGGCCCTCCCCGCGTCCAGCGCCACCTCCAGGGGGACGGCGCCGTCCGCGTCGTCGGTGACGACGCCCTCGTAGTGGGTGGGGACCCCCTCGCTTTCAAGCACCTCGAAGTTGAACGCGCCCATCGTACAGAGCGCGGCCCCCTTCTGGGGGATCCGGTCGGGCATCTTCCCCCAGTCGAACACCGAGTAATCGTCGGTGAAGACGAACGCGCCCCGCCCGAGTTCGTCGGGCGTGGCCGGCGTCTCCACGCGGAACTCCTTGACTGACGTCATTGGCGGGGCTTTTCCCCCCGCCACCAAAGAGGTTGCAGTTCCGCTCGGCCACGGAAACGTCTATGTGCCGAGACACCGACGTATCCGGCGATGGTCTCGGGATCGCACCTGCTCGACGTGGGGATACTCTTCGTCGCGACGGGCGTCATCTGGGTCGGAAGCGGCTGGCTCGAAACGGCCAGCGAGAAACTGTCGGAGTACTACGGCCTGCCGCCGGTCGTCCAGGGCTCTATCGTCGCCGCGGTCGGGTCGAGCTTTCCCGAACTGGCGACGGTCGTATTCGCGGCGCTCCTGACCGGGTCGCTCGGCCTGGGCGTCGGCGCCATCGTCGGTTCGGCTATCTTCAACATCCTCGTCATCCCGGCGCTGGCCGGCATCGTCACCGACGACGAGATCGAGGCCAACCGGACGCTCGTCTACAAGGAGGCGCAGTTCTACATGCTCGCGGTCTCGGCGCTCCTGATCACCTTCGCGATGGGGGTGATCTACTTCCCCGACACCTCCGTGGACTACCTCGCGGGCACCGTCACGCGCCCGCTCGCGCTCGTCCCTGTCGGGCTGTACGGCCTCTACCTGTTCATCCAGGTCCAGGACACCGCCGACCACGAGGTCGACCCCGAGGCCGGGGCCGGGGTCGCGGTGGGACGCCAGTGGGCGTTCCTGGTCGCCGGCCTCGTGTTGATCCTCGCGTCGGTCCACCAGCTCGTCGAGGCCGTCGAGGCGCTCGGGCTGGCCTTCGGTGTCCCGGAGTTCGTCATGGGCGTGACCGTCGCCGCGGGGGCGACGAGCCTGCCCGACGCGCTGGTCAGCGTCCGCGCCGCCCGCGACGACCGCGGGGTCGCGTCGGTCGCGAACGTCCTCGGGTCGAACACCTTCGACCTGCTCGTGGCCATCCCGGTCGGCGTGCTCGTGCTCGGCCAGGCGTCGTTCAACTTCGCGATGGCCGTGCCGATGTTCGGCGTGCTGACGCTCGCGACGATCCTCCTCTTTACCGCGCTCCGGACGGACCTCGAACTCTCGACGGCCGAGTCGGTCGCCCTGCTTGGCGCGTACGTCCTCTTTGTCGGCTGGGTCGTCCTCGAAACCGCCTCGACGGTCGTCGACTACCTCCCGAACCACGGCTGACGGCCGGGCGGCGTCGTGGCCGGTCCCGACAGCCGTCCCGGCAGACGGGCCCCGTTCGCGACGGCGCGGTATTTGCCGGGGTCGGGGACAGCCCGCCAGCCCGGCCGAGACCGGGGGGCATTTGAGGGTCGGTCGTCAAGGGCCGTCAATGTCCGACGCGGCCGAGCCGCGGGCCAACGTCCCCCGCGGCGAGTTCGGGTTCGACCACCGGCCCGAGACCGACCAGTCGTTCGAGAACGCGCTCGCCAGGGCGCGCGACGGCGACCGGCTCTCGGTCGCCGACGGGATCGAACTGCTCACCACCGGCACGGACCGCCGGGGGATCGACCGCCGCCGGAAGGAACTCGTCCTGGAGGCCGCCGACCGCCGCCGCGCCGAGGTCGTCGGCGACGAGGTCACCTTCGTCGCCAACCTCAACAACAACGTCACCACCGCCTGCAACACCGGCTGTCTGTTCTGTAACTTCAAGGACCGTTCCGAGCAGTTCCGCACGGACAGCGACGCCGACCACGGCGGGTTCACGAAGACGCCCGCCGAGTCCCGCGAGACCGTCCGGAGCGCCCTCGAACGCGGCATCTACGAGGTCTGCTCGGTCTCCGGGCTGCACCCGGCTTTCGCCCTCGACGCCGAACACCGGGAGGTCCTCGAGGGGAGCGACCGGGGCGACCTGAACTACCGCCCGCCCGAGGCCTACGAGACCGACCCCGGCACCTACTGCGAGCAGGTCCGCGCGATGGATGTCGGGGACGTCCACGTCCACTCGATGACCCCCGAGGAGGCCTACCACGCCCAGCGCGGCGCGGACTGGTCCTACGAGGAGGTCTACCGCCGCCTGGCCGAGGCCGGGCTCGACTCGGTCCCCGGGACGGCCGCAGAGATCCTCGTCGACGAGGTGCGGGAGGTGATCTGCCCGGCCAAGATCACCAGCGACGAGTGGGTCCAGGCCATTGAGGCCGCGGCGAGCGTCGGCCTGGACATGACCGCGACGGTCATGTACGGCCACGTCGACAACGAGGCCCACCGCGTCCGCCACCTCGAACGGGTCCGGGCCCTCCAGGACCGCACCGGCGCGATCACGGAGTTCGTCCCGCTCTCGTTCGTCCACCGGAACACGCCCCTCTACGAGCGCGGGATGGTCGAGAGCGGCGCGACGACCGACGAGGACGAACTCATGGTCGCCGTCTCGCGACTCTTCCTGGACAACGTCGACCACGTCCAGTCCTCGTGGGTCAAGTACGGCGACGAACAGGGGCTGAAAATGCTCTCGTGTGGCGCCGACGACTTCATGGGCACCATCCTCTCCGAGGAGATCACCAGGCGCGCGGGCGGTGACTTCGGCCAGTACCGCTCCTTCGGGGAGTACGTCGAGATGATAGACGCGGTCGGTCGGGTCCCCGTCGAGCGGTCGACCGACTACCGCCGGCGCCGCCGGATCGACCCCGACGACCCGCCCCACGGACCGGAACTGGGCCCCCGGGCCGACGGGACGCCGCTCGTCGAGTGACCGGCCGCGGTCGACTGGGGTCGTCCGTTCGAGAACGTCACGGCACGAAGGCCAGCGGGGGAACGGTTGCGCCGGGGGAGGGCAGTGGTTCAGGGCAGCGCTCCCGGCCACAGACCGCCGGCGGTCGAACGTTCGGGCGCGACACGCCTGAACGTGCTGCCGCCTATGCCGGGCACCTTTATCAGTCGCCGACGCTGGCCCGCCGGTCGGCGGGGTTCTCGCCGCGTTCGAGCACCGCCCGGAACCGCCGGCCGTGGGCGTCCGGGGCGTCGATGGCGGCCGCGACCCGGTCGGAACACCGGCCCGCCGCGACGTGGCGCTCGTAGACGGGCAGGCGCTCGCGCAGGGGGGCGCCCGCGTCGTCGGCCACCGCCTGGAGGTGCTCCAGGGCGGGCCAGGCGTAGTCGGGGTTGACGTGGTCGTCGGTCACAGGCGAGACGCCGCCCAGGTCGTCGACGCCACAGTCTACGACCTCGCGGACGTCCGCGAGGTTGGGCGGGACCTGGACTGAGACCTCCGGGGGCAGGCCGGCGCGGGCCATCGCGACGGTCCGCCTGAGCGTCCCGAGGTCGGGCGCCCCCTCGCGCCAGCGGTCGTTCTCCCGGACGGGCTGGACGATCACCTCCTGGACGTGGTCGTAGCGGTCGTGTAGCTCCCGGATGGCGAGGATGCTCTCGGCGCGGTCGCGCCAGCCCTCGCCGATGCCGACGAGGATGCCCGTCGTGAAGGGAACGCCCAGTTCGCCCGCGGTCCGGATGGTGTGGAGGCGCTGGCCGGGCGATTTCGCGCGCGGGCCGCCATGGGCCCGCACGTCCGCGGTCGTCTCGAGCATCACGCCCATGCTCGCGTTCACGTCGGCGACGGTGGCCAGCTGCTCGCGCGTCTGGTCGCCCGGGTTCGAGTGGGGGAGCAGGCCCTCGTCGAGGGCGATCTCGCAGGCCTCCCGGAGGTACTCGTGGATAGAGTCGTGACCCCACTCGGCGAGCTGGTCGTAGACCGCGTCGTACCGGTCGTCGGGGTCGTCGCCGAAGGTGAAAAGCGCCTCCGTACAGCCGGCGTCGGCGCCGGTCGCGACGACGTCCCGGACCTCCTCGGGGGGCATCAGCGACGCCTGCCCGGGCGGGTCGTAGTAGGTACAGTAGGTGCAGGTGTACCGGCAGGCGGTCGTCAGCGGGACGAACACGTTACGCGCGAAGGTGAGTTCGTCGGCGGCCGCGACGTCGGCGGCCCCGACCGAGAGCAGGCGCTCGACGGCCGCCTCCGGGATGGAGATGTCGACGTCGTACTCGTCGGCGCCGGGGATCACGGTGGGTCGTCCGCGTTCGACCGACATAGGGCTGGCGCTCCCGGATGCCGGAAAAACCGAATGGAACGGGGAGATGAGGCGTCAGCGCGGCACGGTCCAGGTGCGTTGCGAGCCGTCTGCACGGGCTGACCCGTGCATTTCCGGGTGGTCGCCGGACGGGTAAAACGGTTGTCCGAATTCTATCCGGATTCGGTCCCGGATCGCCGGATCTCGACGCGACCGTCGGCCGTCCGGAGCGCGAAGCCGGCCTCGCGGAGCCACTCGGCGGCGCCGCCCTCGCTGTGGAGCAGCACCTCCACGAGGTCGGCGGGTTCGTCGACGTCGGTCGCCAGCCGGAACGAGTCGACGGTCGCGGTGTCGGCCCCGACGGCCGCGGCCCGCTCGCGGTGGTCGCGGATCGAGGCGCCGTGGTAGTCGACGGTGAACTCGGGGTGGCGCGAGACGACGGCGCTGGTCCCGCCGCCCCGGCCCGGTGCGAGGACGACCGCCGCGTCGGGCGCGAACAGGAGCTTGACGGCCGCCGGCGTCGCCAGCGCGAGGTCGGCCATGACGACGGCGGTCGGTTCGTCACCGAGTCGGGCGTTGACGGCGTCGGTCAGCGGCCGGTCGTCGACGACGACCGGGGCGTCACACGCGACCGGCGCGTCGGCGACGACGGTCGGCTCCCGGCCGCAGGCGTCGAGCACGTCGAGGACGTCCGCGAGCATGACGGCCGCGAACTCGCGCCGCTCGTCGTCGTCGAGAACGGGCGAGAGACGTGTTTTCGGGCGGGCGGCGCCGAACGGCACGACGACGCGCATCTACTGGAGCTTGGTGTCCGGCCCCTGGTTGGCCTGCCAGTAGTAGATACCGCCGCCGACCAGCGCGAGGGCGACCAGCCCGATGGCGCCGTACAACAGCAGTTGACTCTGTTGCTGGGACTGCTCGGCCTGTTCGGCCTGCTCCTGTGCGTCACCCGCCAGCGACTCCGCGTTCGGGAAGTTCCCGTTGTTGTACGCGGAGATAGAGCGGTTCAGCGTGTTCTCGGCCTCCGCGTTGCCGCCGGTCTCGTTGATGGCCGCGGCGGCCCCGTCGATAGCCTGGCGCGCGCTCTTGCTGTCGTTGGTGTAGTGGCGGACCGCTGTGGTGTTGAGCTCGGACTCGCTGTTGCCCTGGATCTGGTCGATGCTATAGAGGGTGTAGGTCTCGTGAGGCTCGTAGGTGTAGTTGCTCACTTCCGGGACCGTCCCCATCAGTTTGATCCGGATGGTGTCGCCGCCGTTGTCGGCGTTTAGCTCCTGGGTGAACTCCTGGGAGCCGTAGGTCTCCTGGCTGACCTGTTCGCCCTGCTGGAGGACCGTCACCGTCCAGCTGACGCTTTCGAGTTCGGTGGCCCCGCGGAGCGTCCAGGTGTCCGGGTTGTCGACGAAGGGGTCCTCGACCGTGACCGTCACCGTCGTCGATTCGCCCACGCGGGTCTCGTTGGGGACCCCGTCGGCCGAGACCGAGAGAGCCCCGGCTGTCCCCACCGCCGCGAGCGCGAGGGCGAACAGTACAACCAGCGCCGCGCCCCTAGAAGAGTGGATCCAACTCATCTTCCTCATCTTCAACCAACTCCTCTAAGTTCTCTTCGCTTTGCTGGCGGATGTCGTCGATGTTGTCCTGGGCCTCGATGGCGACCTGCTGGAGTTCCTTGATACGGGGAACGTTGTGGACGCCCGACAGCAGGATGGAGGCGGCGACGTTGTTCTCGCGGACGGGGTAGTCCCCGCCGCGGACCTCCATGCTGCCGGTCTGCTCTTCGAGCCACTTGCGGCCGCGCTCGATGCCCTTGCGGTTGAGGTGCTCGGGCGGACCGCTCATCACGAGCAGCGCCCGCTCGGCGCCGTCGATCTCACAGGGGAGGGTCAGCCGCCCGAGCGCGGCCTTCCGGACGAGCGAGGTGATGCGGTTGGTCGTGTTTGCCGCGTCCATCCCGCTGTCGTCGATGCCGTCGTCGCTTTTGAACCGCGAGAGCAGCCCGCTGGAGCCGGTGTCCTCGACGGACTCGGCGGCGTACCCGACCGTCGAGACGCCCCCGCCCGCGAGCGTGTTGATGATCTCCGAGGAGTCGACGACCGATTCCGCGACCGCGTCGCCGGCCTCGACCTCGCCGGCGCCGAACAGCACGCCGAACCGGCGGACGATCTCGTCGTTTATCTCCTCGTACCCGCTCTCCATCGACTCGCCGGACTTGCGCCAGGCGTCGTTGTCGAACACGAGGAGGTTGTCCACTTCCCGCACGAACGTCTGGAACGACCGCGCGGCGTTGAGGGTGTAGATGCCACCCTCGTCTCCGCCGGGTAGGATGCCCAGCCCGTACACCGGCTCTGTGTAGATGCGCTTGAGGTGTTTCGCCAGCACCGGCGAGCCGCCGGACCCGGTCCCGCCGCCGAGCCCCGCGACGATCAGAAACGCATCGATCTCGTGGACAGGGATGTTGTCGATCGCCCCCTGTACCTCGTCGATGTCCTCCTCGGCGATCTCCGCGCCGAGTTCGTTGTCCGCGCCCACGCCGTGGCCCTTCACGCGGGCCTGGCCGATGAGCACTCTGTTCTCATCCGGGATCCGTTCTAGTCCGAGCAGGTCGGCTTTCGCCGTGTTCACTGCGACCGCGGAGCGGACGATCCCGCTCCCTGTTGCCTCGTCGTACTCGAGGAACTTGTCGACGACCTTCCCGCCGGCCTGCCCGAAGCCGATCATCGCCAGTTTCATGGGAACCTCTACCGTTGAAATAGAAACAATCCCAAGGCGGATATAAGTTTTTGGTCCGGGTATCGAATCCGAAAACGCATCGAGGGTAACCAGTATCCCGTCCGCAAGCGACCGTCGACCGGTTCGGGTCGTGACGTGGCGACCCGGAACGGACAATTCTACCGGGTGGTACGTACGTGGTGCGTTAAAGGCCGAGGTAGTTCGCCAGGCTCCGCAGTTCGGATTCGTCGACGCCGAAGGCCCCGATGTCGTTGTCCGCAGTGACGTTGTCGAGTTGCAGCGAGCGGTACTGGTCGGGCCCCATCGAGAACCCGACGCTCCCGAGGACCGTCAGCCCGACCTTCGCCATCGCCATCGGTAATCCGACGACCGTGACCGACGTCCCCTCCGAGTCGTAGACGAGGTTCGTGACCTCCCGGAGGGTCAGCACCTGCGGGCCGCCCACCTCGTAGGCCTCGCCGACGTGTGCCTCGTCCTCGACGGCGTCGGCTATCATGGGGACGAAGTCACCGACCCAGACCGGCTGGAACCGGATCGTCTTCCCGCCCCCGGGAAGCGGGTAGACGGGCACGCCGGGCGCGAAGAGCTTCTTCAGCCGTTTCGTGAAGCCGACGAACTCCCCGCCCTCGCCGAAGACAACCGACGGGCGGAAGACGACCCAGTCTCTGTCCGACTCGCGGACGGCCGCCTCGGCGCGGCCCTTGGCCCGGAGGTAGTGTGTCGGTCCGTTCGGGTCGGCGCCCAGCGCGCTCAACTGGACGAACCGCTCGACGCCGTGGGCCTCGGCCGCGCGCAGGCAGTTCTCGGTCCCGCCGCGGTGGACCCGGTCGTGCATCTCGTCGCCGCCGTCGGGCTTGTACAGCGGCGACAGCGCGACCAGGTACACCACCGCGTCCTGGCCCTCGAAGGCCCCCTCGATGGAGTCGTAGTCGGTGACGTCGCCGGCGTGGGTCGCGACCGACCCCGGTAGGTCACCCCCCTCGGGGGTGCGCGCCAGCACCGTCACGTCGTGGTCGCGGTCGACTAACTCGGTACAGAGGTGGCTTCCGATGAACCCGTTGCCACCGACGACGAGTACGTTCATATCAGACACCGCGCACGCCAGCCCCCTAAACGTTCCTGCCAAACCTGCAAGGTATCGACTTCCGCGGCACTCGGTCGGGTCACGGCTCGGACAGGTCACCGGACGAACCCCAGTGGTCCCGGCCGCGCCAGGAGTCGGGGTTTTTAGGTCCCGACCCGCCGAGGTGAGGGTATGCTCCTCACGTTCGAGGGCCTCGACGGGAGCGGGAAGACCTCGGCGCTGTCGCGCCTCCGGGACAGCGACGCCGTCCCCGCCGACGCCGTCTTCACCCGCGAACCGACCGAGACGTGGTACGGGGAGGCGGTCCAGCGCTCCATCGACGACCCCGGGGCCGACGCGCTGGCCGAGTGTTTCCTCTACACCGCGGACCACGCCGCCCACCTCGCCGAAACCGTCCGGCCCGCGCTCGCCGACGACCGGGCCGTCGTCTCGGACCGCTACGCCGACTCCCGGTTCGCCTACCAGGGCGCGACGCTCGCTACCCACCCCCACCTCGACGTCGCCGACCCGCTCGACTACGTCCGCGAGGTCCACGACCCCTGGACGCGCCCGCCCGACACCACCGTCTACCTCGACGTCGACCCCGAGACCGGCGCCCGCCGGGCCGGCACCACGAACAAACTGGAGACCGTCGAGTTCCTCGAACGGGTCGACGAGAACTACGAGCGACTCATCGCCGGCGACCCCGACCGGTTCGTCCGCGTCGACGCGACCCGACCCGAGGACGCGGTGGCCGCCGACGTAAAACGAGTGGTCGCCGACCTGCTCGACTAGTCGTCGAGGTGGGGCGCGAACAGGTCGGCGTAGGTCGTCTCGCGGTCGAGCGCCGCCGTCGCCTGGTCGCGCAGCACGTCCAGTCCCATGTCCCACGAGCGCGTCTCGTCGGGGTTGGGCATGTCCCGCAGGACGTGCTCGGACTCGCGGAACTCCGCGGGCGTCCAGAAGCGCGCGTCGGTCGCGTCCGACCCCGCTTCCAGTTCGCCACTCGTGTCCGCGCGGTCTATCGCGTAGTAGACGTGCATCCGGAACATGTCCTCGCCGACCCACTTCCCCACGTCGTAGAGGTAGACCAGTTCTGTCGGGTCGACCCCGAGGGTCGTCTCCTCTTCGAGTTCGCGGGCGACGCCCTCGCGGGGCGACTCCGGTATCTCGGGGACGCCCTCCGGAATCTTCCACGTGCCCGCGCCGCGGAAGTCCTCGACGAGCAGTACTTTGTCGTCGTCGACCACGACGACGCCACCGCCGAGCACCGCGTTGTGAAAGACCCAGTCCTCGCAGGGCTCACACCGGTACACCGTCGGCGCCTCGACGAGGTCCAGTTCCGTCCCGCAGTACGGACAGAACTCGGGCGGGAAGTTGACCATGCGTCCGTCTCTCACACCCCGTAAACATAAATTTTATTACATAAAACGATGATGACGGATTCCGGCGGGGCCGCAGGTCACGACCGGAGGCGGTCAGGGACGGGGGTGGTCAGGGACGGAGACGTTCGCGCCGTTGCTGCTCGCGGTCGCGGTCGTCGTCCCACTTCTCGGGGAGGTCGACCTCCTCGGGGGCGGGCATCCAGAAGTAGTCGAAGGTCAGCCCGGTCGCCAGCGGCAGGACGATGGCGATGGCGACGACGGCGACGGCCGACCCCAGGTCAGGGCCGAGTTTGAGGACGCCGCTGAGAAACAGTGTCGACACGACCAGCACGACCGGCGGAACGACCACCGAGTAGAGGACGCTCCCCCACCGCGTGTGCAACCGGACGCGGAAAAAGCGGGTCATGAGCGCCACGAGGGCGGTGTTGACCAGCAGGATGACCGCGAGTCCGACTGCGTCGAGGACCGAGACCATACCCCCGCTTGGGGCGCACACTCCTTTGTCCTGTCGAACGGCGTGGGACAGCAGGCCCCAAAACGGCTTTGACAGCGCCGGACGACCACCGGGTGTGCAGCGAGTCATCGACGAGCGACCGCTCGCGGACGTCGACGTCACCCCGGAGCGGGCCCGCGAGTTCCTCTGGGAGATGGTGCTGGCGCGCACCTTCGACGAGCGGGCGGTCGCGCTCCAGCGGCGCGGCTGGATGAGCGGCTATCCGCCCTTCCGGGGGCAGGAAGCCTCGCAGGTCGGGGCCGCCGGCGCGCTCGCCGCCGACGACTGGCTGTTCCCCACCTACCGCGCGAACGCCATGCAACTCGCCCGCAACCGCCGGGCCGCCGACATCCTGCGGTTCCGCCGCGGCCACTCCGAGTTCGGGCCCCGCGCCGACCGGGACACTGGCGAGTCGGACGCCGACCGGGACACTGGCGGGTCAGGCGCCGGGGCGCCCACGGACGAGGGCGTCGGGGCCGGTCGGACGTTCACCCAGGCGACGCCCATCGCGACCCACCTGCCCCACGCGGTCGGGGCCGCGATGGCCGCGGACTACCGCGGGGCCGACCACGCCGTCTGTGCGTACTTCGGGGACGGCGCTACCTCGGAGGGGGACTTCCACGAGGCGCTGAACTCCGCCGGCGTCTTCGGCGCGCCGGTTCTGTTCCTCTGTGAGAACAACCACTGGGCGATCAGCATGCCGGCCGACCGCCAGACCGCGAGCGATACCATCGCGGAGAAGGCGACCGCCTACGGCTTCGAGGGGGTCCGCGTCGACGGCAACGACCCGCTGGCGGTCTACGAGACTGTCACCGCTGCGCGCGAGTCGGCGCTGGCCGGCGATCCGGTGCTGGTCGAGAGCCTCACCTACCGCCAGGGGGCACACAGCACCAGCGACGACCCCGACCGGTACCGCGGGGACCCGGACCTGCCCGACTGGCGGACCGCCGACCCCGTCCAGCGGTACGCCGCGTACCTCCGGGCGGAGGGCGTCGTCGACGAGGGGTCCGTCCCCGCGGCCCGCGAGGCCGCCGACGACACCATCGACGAGGCCGTCGACGCCGTGGAGGCGACGGCCGACCCCGACCCCGCGGATCTTTTCGCCCACGTCTTCGAGACGCTGCCCCCGCGACTGCGCGACCAGCGCCGGCACGTCGAGGGAGCGCGACGCACGCGGCCGGAGTAGCTTCCGGGACCGGGGTAGCCTCCGGGGCCGAGCCCCCGGGACCGGGGTAGCCTCCGGGGCCGAGCCCTCGGGATCGGGCGACTCCCGCGACCGCGTCGCTGTCGTGTCCCGCGAAACCGCCAGAACCGTGATCCCCCGAGGAGCGACTCTCACTCCTCGCTTCCGTCGCCGGAGTCGACGGACTCGTCAGTCCTCTCTGTGGCGTCGACGGACTCGCCTGTCCCCTCTTTTGCGTCGGCGGTGTCGTCCGGCTCGCTCCCGGGCGGTTCCGCCGTTCCGAAGTCGGGTGTCGTGACGGACCCGTCGCCCCCGTCGTTCGAGCGGAGGCCCAGCGACGGCCGGCTCCAGCGGCGGCGCAACACCGCGACCGCGCCGACGACCGGCACGCCGAACACGACCAGGTACGGGAGGGCGTAGGCGCCGGCCACGACCAGCGCGCGGAGGGTGACGACGACGCCGTCGACCGACTGGAGGAACGCCGACAGGACGGGCGTGTCGTACCAGTGGTCGGGCGCGACCCGCCGGTCGGGCCGGGGTTCGCGGAGTTCGACCCGGATCGTCGAGAACGCGACCTTCCGTTCCAGTTCCTGCTGGCGCGCTTCGAGGCGTTCGATCTCGCCTTGGACCTCCGAGAGCCGTTCCTCGACGGCGAGGACGTCCTCGGTGTCGTTCGCGTTCCGGTACAGTTGCCGGAGGCGGTCGCGCTCGGCCCGGAGGTTCTCCAGTCGCGCCTCGATGTCGACCAGCTTGTCGGTGACGTCCTCGGACTCCGTACTGGACGAGCGCACCGCCCCGAGGGCCGTCGCGTCGGCCATCATCGCCGAGAAGTTCTCGCGGGGCACCCGGAGGACGACCAGCCCCGTCTCGTAGCTCTCGTTACCGACGCTGTTGACCTCGACCCGGGAGTCGCTGACGAAGCCGCCGTACCCCCTGGCCGTCCGGGTGAGGTTCCGCCGCGCGGCGTCGAACTCCTCGACGCGGACGTCGACGTGGCCGGTCCTGATGACCGCCCGCTGTCGTGCCTGGAGGGGTTCGCCGTCGCCGCCGCCGCCCCCGTTGCCGTCGCCCTCGCCGGCCGCCTCTTCGGGTGGCGCGTCCGCCTGGAGACCGCTCTGCTGGCCGCCAGCGTCTCCGCCGACCTCCTGGGAGTTCCCGAGGCCGCCGGCACAGCCGGCGGTCACGACGAGCACGCACACCAGGAGCGCCGACGCGGCCCGGCGACGGGTCGATACGTTCATGGGCGAATACTCTCGTGACTGGCCACATTTGTCTTTGGGAAGGACAAACGGGTGTTTGATCCACGTCCCGGCCTCCCGGAGCGCAGGTGATCCCGCCGCGTCGGCCCGGGTCGGGTCACGCTCTCCCGGTGTCGGCTGGACGGCCCGGACGCGGCCGTTCGGCGGGCCGGCGAGTCGAGTCGGACGCCGCGTGTCGGTACACCCGCCGGTCGGCGGGAACGAGCAGGCCGACGCCGGGGTGCGGACGGAGGGCGCCCCGGGGCTCACCCCAGACAGATGTACGTTTCCGTGTCGGCGACGCCGTCGATGTCGCGGATGTTCGTCGCGACGCTGTGCATGAGGTCGTAGACCTCGTCGCTGACCGCCTCGACGATGATGTCGTACTGGCCGGCGACGATGTGGGCCTCCTCGACGCCGTCTATCTCCCGGATGGTCGTCAGGAGGTCCTCGGACTTCCCTGCCGCTGTCTTCACCATGATGAACGCCCGCACCATCGTGGGCTGTGGTACACTGTGACAGGGGAAAAACCTTCCCCCCGACGGCGGCGGGGTCGACCCGCCACAGGGCGGGCGAGGGGTTTGCCGCCGGGCGGTAAGTTTATTCAGGCCCCTCGTCGTAGGGAGTGACATGCGATTCGTTATCGTAGGTGCCGGCCGGGTCGGCCTCCGGACCGCCCGGGCGCTCGAGGACAGCGGCCACGAGGTGGTGCTGATAGAGCGCGACCCGACGAAGGTCGAGCGCGCGCGCTCGGAGGGGTACGAGGTCATCGAGGGGGACGCCTCCGACGAGGACGTGCTCCTCTCGGCGGACCTGGAGGGAACGGAGGCCCTCGGGGCGCTGACCGGCGACCTCTCGGTGAACTTCCTCGCCTGCATGGTCGGCAAACACCACGGCTGCCGGACGGTCCTGCGGATCGACGAGGACTACCGCGAGGACATCTACCGCAAGTACGCCTCCGACGTCGACCAGGTCATCTACCCCGAGCGCCTGGGGGCCATCGTCGCCAAGAACGCCCTGCTGGGCGGCAACATCCAGGCGGTCGCCGACATCGCACAGAACCTCCAGCTCGTCGAGCTGACGGTCTCTCCGGAGTCGCCGATGCGCGGGTACACGCTCAGCGAACTCGAACTGCCGGCAAACACCGAACTCCTGGCGTTCGGCAAGTCGGGCGACCCGCTGGCGATCCCCACCCCCGACGAGTCACTGGAGGTCGGTGACACGCTCGCAATCCTCGCCGACTACGACAAACTCGACGACGTGCGCCAGCTCGTCGTCGGCGACGCCGTCCCGGCGAGGGGGGGTGCCTGAGATGGTCCGCGCGTACGTCATGGTCAAGGCACACAGCGGCGACGCCGACCGCCTCAAAGCCGAGACCGAAGCCGTCGAGGGCGTCGTCGACGCCCACATCGTCGCCGGCGACGTCGACTTCATCGCCACCGTCGAGGTCGAGACCCCCGCCGACGTCAAGACCGCCGCCGCCACCCACATCATGAACATCGACGGCGTCGAGGACACACAGACCTACGTCGCGATGGACTGATTCTCAGGTCGTCCGGAACGCCCGGTCGCCCGCGTCGCCCAGCCCCGGCACGATGTAGCCGTCCTCGTCGAGGTGGTCGTCGATGGCCACCGTCAGCAGGTCGACCTCGGGGAACTGCTCGCCGACCCGGACCAGCCCGTCGGGTGCGCTGACCGCCGAGAGGACGAACAGGTGTTCGGGGTCGGGCGCGTCGGCGGTCACCTCCGCCAGGACGGCCGCCATCGTGCTCCCGGTCGCGAGCATCGGGTCCGCGACGATCACGGTGTCCTCGGCCCTGATCTCGGGGAGTTTCACGTAGTCGACCGAGATGGGGAAGGTGCCGTCAGCGGCCATCCCCGCGGTCTCGTCGCGGCTGGCCGAGATGACACCCTGGCGCGCCCGGGGGAAGGCCTTGAGTAACCCCTCGACGAACGGCGTCGCCGCCCGGAGGACGTTGACGATCACGACGTCGTCGAGCCCTCTGACGCGCTCGCCCATCGTCTCGGTCAGCGGCGTCCGGACGGAGACGTACTCGGTCTCCATCGCGCCGTCGATGATCTCGTAACCACAGATCCGTCCCAGTCGCACCAGCCCCTTCCGGAACGCGACCTGCTCGGTTTCGACGTCACGCAGCTGCGTGAGCACGTCCGTCGCGAGAGCGTGGTCGATCACGTGTGCGTCGCCGCGGTCTTCGATCGCCATAGGACCCGCTGGGAGCGGGTGGATGAAATATCCACCGCGGGCGCCGGACGGTCCCGACCGCTCCGGACCGGCTCGCGGGGGCGGCCGAACTCACCCGCGGGCAGACAGTTCCTGCCGGAGCAGGACCGCCCCGAGTCCGGCCAGCGCGAGGCCCGCGCCGAGATACAGGACCCACTGCCGGAGATCGAACGGCGCGCGGCGCATCGACGCCAGCCGGTCCCGCCGGTACTCGGCGTAGGTGGTGCTCCGGCACTGCCGGACGTGGGTCTCGTCGAGCGTCACCCGCTCCATCCCGAGTCCGTCCTCGACGAGGCGGGTCTGGCCGGCCAGGTCCCCACAGCCCGCCCGGTACTCCGCGTAGTCGGCCCTGGTGACCGTCGTCGTGGCGGCGACCGACACCGTCGTGACGACCGTCCCGACGCCCAGTACCACCACCGCGAGCGAGACGGCCAGCGACCCCCAGTTTCGCCGGGCCCGCCGGTCGGTGTGGTCGTCGGTCATCGCCCGGGCGTCTCCCGGGTCGGTGCTGGTCCCGGCATGCTACGCGGGCAGCGAGACGGTGCACACCGACTGGCCGCGTTTCGCGTCCCGGAAGGCGAGTTCTGAGACGGTCCACGCGACCGGGTCGACGTCGCGCTCACAGAGCGCGTCGGCGCGCTCGGGCGACCCGTCGCGGGCGACGGTGACGTGGGGGGTGTAGTCTCCGCCCTCCAGCCCGTCGACGGGGTCGAACGCCTCGCAGAGCCGCCCGTGCAGGTCCACGAGGCCGGGACTCTCGACGGCGAGGTAGACGACGGGCGAGGTGCCGGTGGCGGCCGCGGTGAACTGGCCGACGCCGGTGACGCGGGCGGGGAAGGGGTCGGTCCCGGTCAGCGTCTCGCGGGCGCGGGCTTCGAGTCGGTGGTAGTCGGTGGCGTCGCCGTCGCCGAGGCGCTTGCACACCAGCGTGTGCTCGCCGCGCCGGCGGGCCCGCGCGCCGGGGAGGTCCCGCGCGAGGTCGTCCGCGAGGGTCGCCACCTCGACCGGAACGGGGACGTTCAGGCTGTACACGTCCGACCGTCGCGTCTGAGGGCGAAAAGTCCGTCGTTCGCCGGACCCGGGAGGCCGGAGCGGCGCGGCCGGACCACGAAGCATTTGTCGGGGCAGGCCATAACCGGTCAGTGATGGACCGGGCTCGCGGCGTCGTCGCAGTCGTGCTGGTGTGTCTCGTCGGTCTCTCGGTCGGGGCGTCGCTGGTGGCGGCGCCCGCGAGCGCGAGCGACGGGGCCGACGCCGCCGAGACGCCCGAGCGCAACGCGGACTCGCCGTTCGTCCAGAGCGAGGTCGACCCCGACGTGGTCGTGATGCGGGTGACGCTCGCGCCCGACGGGACCGCGAGGTGGGCGGTCGCCTACCGGACGCGCCTCGACGACGAGAACACGACGGCGGCCTTCGAGTCCGTCCAGTCCGACGTCGAGGACAACGCCTCGGCGTTCACCGACCGGTTCGCCGCCGGCATGCGGCGGGCGGTCCGCAGCGCCGAGAACGCGACCGGCCGGGAGATGGCGCTGCGGAACGTCACCGTCACGGCGACGAAAGAACAGTTCGGCCAGGAGTACGGCGTCCTCGCCTACCGGTTCACGTGGACGAACTTCGCGGCCGTCGAGGGCGACCGGATCCGGGCCGGCGACGCCCTCTCGGGGCTCTTTCTCGACAGCGAGACGTCGCTCGTCGTCGCCTGGCCGGAGGGGTACGCCGTCGAGCGGGTGACGCCACGCCCCACCGAGAACCGCACGAACGAGGCGGTCTGGCGCGGCCAGCTCGACTTCGGCCCCGAGCAGCCGCGGGTCGTGCTCGCGCCCGGCGGCGGGTCGGGCGGAGGCGGCGCCGGCCCGCTGGTCGCCGGCGCGGTCCTCGCCGTGCTCGCGGTGGCGGCCGCCGGCTGGCTCGTTGCGACCCGCGTCCGCGGCGACGGGGCGACGCCGGGCGCCGGCGGTGCCGGCGACGGGGCCGCCGGTGGGGACGGCGCGGGCACCACTACCGGCGACGGGGCCACCGGTGGGGACGGCGCGGGCACCACCGCCGGCGGCAGCGCTGGCGGGCCGGACAGTACCGACGCTGGCGAAGACGCGGCCGGCGACGACGGCCCGCCCGAGGAACTGCTGAGCAACGAGGAGCGGGTCATACGGTTGCTGGAGGACAACGGCGGGCGGATCAAACAGCAGCGGATCGCCGAGGAGTACGACTGGACCGACGCCAAGACCAGCCAGGTCGTCGGCTCGCTCCGCGAGGACGACGCGGTCGAGACGTTCCGCATCGGCCGCGAGAACGTCGTCGCGCTCCCGGAGGAGAGCGACCTCTAGAACTGGCTGGTGGTCGTGCCGTCCTCGCTGAGGTCGACGACGCCGTCGAACCGGTCGCGGAACCGGTCGATGACCGCCTCGTCGTGGACGCCCTTCGCGAGGTGGAACAGGCCGACGACGTCGTGTTTCTCGAGCAGGTCGAGGAGGGCGTCGACGGCCCCGACGGTCCGGTCGACATCGGCGTAGTAGACCATCTCGGTGACGGAGTCGATGCTGACGCGGCGTTTGCCCTCGTGGGATTCGAGGAAGACCCGCGTCTGGTCGACGATGCCCTGCAGGTCGTCCGGCGCGGAGACGTACCTGACGTTGTCGGACTGGCGGCGGGTGTACCCCCGCTCGACCGAGAGCGCGTCGAGGATCGTCGCGCGGGACTCGTCGACCTCGTAGTGTTCGAGTTTCTGCTCGACCTCGCGGGCGGCCGTCCGCGTCGAGACGACGAGCATGTGGTCGGTGTCGGTGCTCAGGAAGTCGGTGTCGATGCGGTCGGTCTCGCCCGTGCTCGGATGGAGAAGCAGGATGCCCGTGCCGTCAGGGACAGTGTCCGGCGTGTTCTCGATAGCGAGGCGATAATCCATATCTGTCCACGGGCCGGGAACCGTCTTAAGACTGCGGGTCTCTCCCGCTGCGGGGGCCGGCTCAGAAGACGCTGTCGGCCGTCGCGGCGCCGACGACGCTGAACAGCGCCCCGACGCCGACCGCGCGGGCGGTGACGGCCGCCCGCTCGCCGGCCGGGAGGTCCGCGAGGAAGGAACTGGGAGCCGTCAGCGTGAGCGAGCAGGGTGACAGAGCCGTACGCGACTGCCATCAGCGAGATGAACCGGACGGGGACGCCGCCGAACTCGGCCTCGCGGTCGGGGTCGCGGTCGTCGTCGGCCCCGTAGAGCGCGCCGTAGCCGACTCCGGGCGTCCACAGCCGGGCCCGGTCGCTGCCCCGCCGGGTCGCGTCCCGGGACACCCAGTAGCCGAGTACGCCGTACGACCCCACGAGGACGGTTGCGATGGCCGCCGCCAGCGCGACGGTCGGGAGGCCAGGGTCTGCCTGGAGAAGCACAGTCAGGCTACGTCGCGGGAGGTCAAAATTCCCGTCGTCGATTCGACACACAGTCCGATACGCGTTTCACCGGGGCGGTCCTGGTCCCGGTATGAGCGTCAGCGAGGAGTTCGACCGGTGGGCGAGGGAGGGCCGCGACGAGGGGATGGAACAGCGACACTGGCACACGGCCAAACACGCGCTCGCCCGGATACCCGTCGAGGCCGGCGACACCGTCCTCGACCTGGGGTGTGGGAGCGGCTACGCCGGGCGGGCGCTGCGCGAGACCAAAGACGCCGCCCGCTCGTACGGGCTGGACGCGTCCCCGCAGATGGCCCGCAACGCCCGCGAACACACCGACGACGCCGACTCGGCGTACCTCGTCGGGGACTTCGAACACCTCCCGTTCGAGGCCGACAGCGTCGACCACTGCTGGTCGATGGAGGCGTTCTTCTACGCGCGCGACCCCGGGGCCGTCCTCGACGAACTGGTCCGGGTCCTCCGTCCCGGCGGGACCTTCTACTGTGCGGTCAACTACTGGGAGGAGAGCGTCCACAGCCACGTCTGGGACGAGCGCGTCGACGTGCCGATGGTCCGCTGGAGCGAGCGCGAGTACCGCGAACGGTTCCGTGCGGCCGGCTTTCGCGTCGCCGCCCAGGACCGCATCCCCGACCGCGAGACCGACATCCCGCCCGCGAGCGAGTTCCCCACCGACGAGTGGGAGTCCCGCGAGGCGATGGTCGAACGCTATCGCGAACACGGGACGCTCCTGACCGTCGGCGTCGTCCCCTGACCGGTGGTGTGTAGTTTCGCGAGTCGGGTGAGAACGGCACGACCGACGACACCGACGATGGACCCGGCCGAGACGGGACCGAGAGGGACGGTGCCGACGGTCAGAGGACGGTCTCGGCGGTCAGGGGACAGTGCCGGCGGTCAGGGGCCGGTCGCGAGGTCGCGGCCGGCGGCCTCCCATTCGGTGAGGCTCCCCTCGTAGAAGGCCAGGTCCTCGTAGCCCAGGTGTCGGAGGACGACGTAGGTGTGGCTGATCCGGCGGGCGGTGTTACAGTAGAGGACGACCCGGCGGTCGGGCGTGATGCCGCGCTCGTTGAGGATCGCCTCCATCTCGGCGACGGGTTTGAGTCCGCGAGTCTCGTCGTCGACGAGTTCCCGCCAGTCCAGCCGGACAGCCCCGGGGATGTGGCCCTCCTCGAACTCCCAGTCCTCGCGGGTGTCGACGAGGACCGCGTCGGCCTCGACGGCCGCGGCGACCTCGTCTCTGCCCACCAGCGGCGTCTCGGCGGCCGGGTCGACCTCGTAGGTCGCCGGCTCGACGTCGGGTGGCTCGTCGGTGGTCTCGTGGTCGAGCCGCCAGGCCGAGAAGTCGCCGTCGAGCAGGCGGAGCCGTTCCCGGGGGTGGCCGTAACACTCGGCGGTGACGAGCAGGCGCGCCGCGAAAACGCCGTGGTGGTCGTCGTAGGCGACGATGTCGTCCGCGCGGGTGGTCCCGGCCTCGCCCATGAGGCCGGCGAAGACGTCGCCACCGGGGAGCATCCCCTGGCGTCCGCCGCCGCCCTCTGCGGGCCCGTCCCCGTCCGTCGCGTCCTCCTCGGCGGCGTGTGCGTCGGCCCGGAAGGTGTCGAACGGGACGTTGACCGCGCCCGGGACGTGCCCGAGTGCATCGTACTCCCAGGCGTCCCGGACGTCGACGACCCGGACCGCGTCGAGCCGGTCGACCAGCCAGTCGGCCGAAACCACGATGTCGCTCATCATCCGTGTCTCCGGCCAGCACCCGCTTGAAGATGTCCATCCCGGCCGGTCCCAGGTAGTGGCAAGTACTACCGTGAGGACTGACGGACCGAATATAAATGGCGTGACAGCGGGCGACTCCTGGCGCGATCTGATGCCGATAACTGCGACCTCCCGCGTTCTGAAATCCGTCAGACAGACCGTGAGGCGGGAAATCGTACTCCGATCAGGCAAAAATTGCACCAACAGTCGTGAAGGGGCGGATCATGCCGAATGTGCTACTGTTTTGTAACTGGTAGACTTATACTTCGACGCATCATGAGCGATTACGCTAACGACGTTCTCGTCTCCGCGGACTGGGTAGAGGAGCGCTTAGAGGAGTTCCAGAGCGACGACCCGGCCCACCGGCTGGTCGAGGTCGACGTCGACACGGAGCTGTACGAGGAGAGTCACGCGCCCGGCGCGGTCGGGTTCAACTGGGAGACAGACCTGCAGGACCAGACCGAGCGAGACATCCTCAAGAAGGACGCGTTCGAGGAGACGATGGGCGCGGCCGGCATCAGCGAGGACTCGACAGTCGTGCTGTACGGCGACAACGCCAACTGGTTCGCGGCCTACACCTACTGGCAGTTCAAGTACTACGGCCACGACGACGTGCGCCTGCTCGACGGGGGGCGGGACTACTGGGTCGAGAACGACTACCCGCTGACCGACGAGGTGCCGGACTTTTCGGCGGTCGAGTACAACGCCTCCGGCCCGCGCGAGTCCATCCGCGCGTACCGCGAGGACGTCGAGAACGCCATCGAGCGCGGCCTCCCGCTCGTGGACGTGCGCTCGCCCGAGGAGTTCTCGGGCGAAGTGCTCGCGCCGCCGGGCCTCCAGGAGACCGCCCAGCGCGGCGGCCACATCCCCGGCGCGAAGAACATCTCGTGGGCCGCGGTCACCAACGACGACGGCCGGTTCAAGAGCGCCGACGAGATCCGCGACCTCTACGCCGAGGAAGGCATCGACGGCGAGGGGACGACCGTCGCCTACTGCCGCATCGGCGAGCGCTCCTCGGTCGCGTGGTTCGCGCTCCACGAACTGCTGGGCTACGACGACACCATCAACTACGACGGCTCCTGGACCGAGTGGGGCAACCTCGTCGGCGCGCCCATCAAGAAGGGCAACTAGAGGCGAGCCGGCGCGTAAACTTCCGTATTTTTCGGCGTGTGACAGCGAACAGTTGCGACTCCGTCGGGAGTCCGGTGCGTCACGAAGCAGTCGTCAGTCGAGCGTCTCGCGGACCTGCACCAGAAACTCTCTGAATACCGGGAGGTCGTGCTGTCGCACGTTGTAGACGTCCCGGTCGTCGACCTCGTTGCCGTACTGGTGGGTGAGTACGTTCCGGAAACCGGCAGACTGAGCCATTCGGGTGGCGATATCGTCGGTCAGGACTCCCGCCTCGCCAAGCGTCCTGAAGACGGCGGGGTTCGTCTCCGGGAGTTCGCGGTCGCGAGCTTCGAGGACCATCCGGCCGATGTCGAGACAGGCCTCGATGGCCGTCTGGAACTCCCGCTCGACGATGTCGCGCGCCTCGCGGCGCCCGGCGTACTCCTCGAACGAAAGCGAGTCCCGCTTTTCGGCGAGGACCGAGAGGACCTCGCTTACGTACTCCGCTTTCTCCAGGATCCGCCGACGAGTCTGCTGGTCCATCTACACCGTCTGTTCCATGTCGGTGCCAGCGTAGAATCCTCGCCAGTTCATGGGGTTCGAAACGGAGTATCGACGTCGGCCGGTGTCTTTACAGCGCCTGTCGACACACGGAGCGGCGACTGGCGTGGTCGCCCCGCTTGACGACAGCGAGCGACCCACCGGGGACGACCTGGAGCACGACCGGTCCCGAGAGGACGCCGGCGACTGGACAAGCTTCATAATCCAGCGTTGACAACTACCGGTGATGGACGACGTACGCGAGACGCTCCGGGGAGACGACGCGCTCGCCCGGGCGGCCGAGACGGTTGTCGACCGCGCGGAGGCGGGAGACGGGACCGTGACGTGGAGCGACGTCAGCGACGCCGTGCCCGCCGAACAGTGGGGACGACTCCTGGAATCGGAACTGCTTGTCGCGACGGACGCGGGGTTCGTCGTCGACGACCCCGACACACTACGGTCGGCGCTCGACGATGTCGAACTCCGGGCGGAAAACGCCGTCGGGGCCGACGGCTGGACGCGCCGGGACAAGATAGCGGGCGTCTGTGCGCTCGGTCTGATAGCGAGCTACCAGGTGCCGGTCATGAGGAACACGGTCGGGAGCGCCGCTCACCTCCTCTTCGGGCCGGTCGAGGCGGCGCTACCGTTCGGGCTGACGGTGGCACTTCTGGCGGTAGCGACGACGCTCGTCTCGACGACGCTACGCTCGCGCCTGAGCGACGGGAGCCAGCGCGAAGCGGTCAAAGAGCGGATGCAGCGGGTGAGCGAGCGACTGGAGAGCGCCCGCGAGCGCGGCGACGAGGAGGCAGTCGAGCGCCTCACGTCCCGCCAGCGCGAACTGATGCGCGAGCAACTGGGCGCGATGAAGGCGATGATACGGCCGATGGTCTACACGATGCTCGTGACCGTCCCGGTGTTCCTGTGGCTGGTGTGGCTGACGACGAACCCCGCCGCAGCGGTCACGCCGGTTGCACAGATACTCCCGTTCGCCGGCCGCGTCGTCTGGACCGCCCGCGTCGTCGGACCGATGCAGGTCTGGATGGTCTGGTATTTCGTCTGCTCGGTCGTCTCGAACGTCCTGGGCAAACGCGCCGTCAGGCGCGCGAAACCGCTGGTCTCGGGGTACCGTTCGGGCGTCTGATCCCTCGTCGGGGCCCCCGGACGACCGGGTCGGCCGTCGACGACCGGCCACCGCTGTTCTGTCGTCGCCACTGCCGGTGGCGCCGGTCCCGACCCGTCCCGGCGGGCCACCGCTGTTTTATCCTCGCCGCTCCATCCCCGGACCATGTCACCGACTGTCACCCCGAAGTGTTGCGGGTCGCTGGTCATGGACGGTGGGGTGCTGGACCTCGCGAAGATGGGGACGACTATCGAGGCGCCCTCGACGGTCTATCTCGTCGAGGCCGAGGAGACGCTGCTGGTCGACACGAGTTTCGGCGACCCGGAGTTGATGGACGAGCGCCACCCGGGGTTCGAGTGTCACCGCGAACCCGACTGGACGCTCCGGGCGGTTCTCGACGCCGAGGGGTACGCCCCCGGGGACGTCGACGCGGTGGTGTTCTCGCACCTCGACTGGGACCACTGTTACAACCTCGACCTCTTTCCCGAGGGGACGACCGTCTACGTCCAGCGGCGGGAACTCGAATACGCGGTCGCGCCATATCCCGTCCACGCGGGCCGGTACGAGGCCAAATCGCTCGGGCGGGAGCCGCCGTGGCTCCGCCGGGACCTGACGCCCCTGGAGGGCGAGACCGACCTCTGTGCGGGCGTCACGGCGTTCCCGACGCCGGGCCATACCGTCGGCCACCAGTCACTCGCGGTCGAGACCGACGACGGGACGACCGTCGTCGCGGCCGACGCGCTCGCGACCGAGGACAACTTCCGGGCCGAGGGCCCGACACCGTTCCGCCGCGGCCTCGCGATGGACGAGTTGGCGTGGTGGGACAGCGCCCGCGAGATTCGGCGCCGCGGCGACCGGATCCTCCCCGGCCACGAGTGGGCGGTCCTCGACGCCGAACCCACGGGGCTCGCCTGAGGAATACAAGCACTATTTGCCACTGTTGGATGACGTATGACACTCCGGGACGAGCACCCGGTGTATGACGACGCCAGCGGCGGTCCGCCAGCGCGTTGACGCGGCGGACGTGGACCTGGTCCGTATCGTCTTCGTCAACAACAGCGGCGTCCCGCGGGGGCGGGTCGTCGACAGCGAGAAACTCCCCGGGGCGCTCGAACGGGGCGTGCCCGCCGGCGAGGTGCGGGTCGTCCCCGACCCGGAGACGTTCACTGTCCTGCCCTACGCCGACCGCGCGGGGCTGTTGCTCGCGGACCTGCACACGCTCGACGGCGACCCGTGGGCGGCCGGGCCCCGCGCACAGCTCAAGCGCTACCTCGACGAGGTCGACGCCGTCCCGAAGATGGCCTTCGAGAGCGAGTTCTACTACGCCCGCGAGACCGACGACGGGGAGCGAGTCCCCTTCGACGACAGCACCTGTTTCGCGACCGACGGGATGCAAAGCGCCCACGACGTCGTCCTCGACACCGTGGACGCGCTGAAGGCCCAGGGGATGGGCCTGGCGACCTACTACCCCGAGTACGGGCCCGGCCAGCAGGAACTGGTCATCGACCACGGCACCGGTGTCGAGGCCCCCGACAACCACGTCCGGTTCAAAGAGACGGTGCGGGCGGTCGCGGCCGACCACGGGATCGAGGTCTCCTTCCGTCCGACGCCGTTCGCGGAGATGCCCGGCAACGGCTGTCACGTCCACCTCTCGCTGTGGCGCGACGGCGAGAACGTCCTCTACGACCCGGCGGCCGACGGGCCCTACCGCCTGGGCGAGGCCGGCCGTCACTTCGTCGGCGGCCTCCTCGAACACGCGCCCGCGCTGGTCGCGGTCACCGCGCCGACCGTCGAATCCTACGACCGGCTGGTCCCCGGGATGTGGGCCTCGGCGTTTGCCTGCTGGGGCCACGACAACCGCGAGGCCGCGGTGCGGGTCCCCTCGGTGAGCCGCGACAGCCCCGAGGCCACCACCCGGGTCGAGTTCAAGCCGACCGACAACACCGCCAACCCCTACCTCGCACAGCTGGCGCTTGTCGCGGCCGGGATCGACGGCATCGAGCGGGAACTCGACCCCGGCGGGCCGCTCGACCGGGACCCCGGTAGCCTCGACGACGACGAGCGGGCCGCTCGCGGTATCGAGCGGCTGCCGACGACGCTGTCGGAGGCGCTCGACGCGCTCGCCGACGACGACGTCATCGCCGAGGCGATGGGCGAGCAGCTCCACGGCTCCTACCTCGAAGTCAAGCGCAGCGAGTGGGAACAGTCGACAGAGGACGGCGAGTGGGAGTCCGAGTACCTCGACCGCGCGTTCTGAGCGCGTGACCGCCCGCCGGGACGGTCCGCCGCCGTCGGTCGGCGCGCTGGTCTAACAAACGGGTTTTTCACCGCGGGTCGTCTACGCTTTTGCCGGTGGCGATGACGAGCAGTTACCCCCACTGAGCCCCGTCTGATGAGGCCGATCACCGAGCCACCGTCTCCCGCAGGCCACGAGCGGCGGCTGTGGAGGGTGCGTGCGCTATCGCGATGGGTTCAAGCGTGGCGGGACCCCAGGGGGCAGTATGGACCGGCGAGCGGTTCTCGCCGCACTCGCCGCCGGCGCGTCGTCGGTCGTGAGCGGCTGTAGCAGCCTCGTCGGCGACGGCAGTCAGAAGGGGGCGGCGGTCTCGTCGCGGGAGTCGCCGTCGAGGGGGCCGTCCCAGGCTTCGAGGCCGCCGGCGAGGCTCTCGACGGGGCCGTCGACGCCCTCGTAGGCGCCGACCAGTCGCGCGGCCTGGACGCTGGCCTGGCCGTGGGGACAGACCGTCACCACGCGGCCGGCGCCGTCGAGTTCCTCGACGCGGTCGGTGAGTTCGGGCGCCGGGATGTTCTCGCTGCCGGGGATGTGCCCACGCGCGAACGCGCCCGAGTTCCTGATGTCGACGACCCTGAGGTCGTCGGTCGGCTCCCCGTCCGCGTCCAGTAGCGACCGGAGTTCGTCGGGTGTGATCTCGCCGTCCATCGACGGCACCTGGGCGCTCGCGACTGAAATCTCCGTCGGAACTCAGACCACTCCCGCGTCCCGGGCGACCAGCAGCGAACTGAGAGCGGGGCCGAACACGGGGTCGCGCGAACGGACCGCCTCCAGCACGGCGTCCGGCGGGGCGGTGTAGACCTCCAGGTGTTCGCCGGCGTCGCGGTCGGGCGGCCCCGGTTCGAGGTCGGTCGCGTAGACGACCGCCTGGTGCATCCGTGCCCACGCGGTCGGCTGGTAGACTTTCAGCAGTTCCGCGTGGCCGGCGCGAAACCCCGTCTCCTCGCGCAACTCCCGGCGACCAGCGTCGACGAACGACTCGCCGTCGTCGACGTTCCCGCTCGGCGGGTTCAGCAGCGACCGGCCGAGTCGCCCGTCGTACTGGTCGAGGACGACCACCTCGCCGTCGTCGGTCTCGGCGACCACAGCCACCACGTCCGGCGGGTCGATCCAGTACCACCGCCCCGTCGAGCCGTCGGGGTGTTCGACGACGTCGTAGCCCGCCGTGAAGTAGGGGTTCTCCCAGACGACCTCCGTCTCGCGGACCGGCCAGTCGTCGTCGAGTGCCGCGAGCGCGGCGGCGTCGGCGACCGGGGTGACCTCCGCGTGGTCGCCGGCGCCGCCGGTTGCGTCGACAGCGTTGTCGGTCGTGGCGTCGTCTTCCCCCTCGATTGGCCCATCGGTCACAGTAGCCCCTCCTCGCGGGCGAGCAGGATCCCCTCGATGGTGGCGTCGTTGGCCGGGTCCCGCCGGGCCACGTCCAGCGCGTCCTCGACGGGGACGGTCCGCACCGCGAGGAACTCGTTGCTGTCGAGGTCGCGCCCGACCGGTTCGAGCCCCTCGGCGAAGACGATCCCCCGGCGGTGCCGGAGGACGCCGGTCGCACACCAGAATTCTTCGAGCAGGGAGACGCCGGCGGGGTCGAAGCCGGTCTCCTCGCGCAACTCCCGGGCGCCGGCCTCCGAGTATGACTCGCCGTCCTCGACGATGCCGGCCGGCAGTTCGAGACACTGCTCGCGGACCACGGGGCGGTACTGGTCGACCAGCACGACGGCGTCGTCGGTGCGCGCGACGACGACCACCGCGTCCGGGAGTTCGGCCCAGTAGTACTCCTTGCTGGAGCCGTCTGGCTGTGTGACCCGGTCGTAGCCCCCGGTGTACCAGCCCGTCTCGTACTCCGTGCGGCGCTGCTCGACTGGCCACTCGTGGGCCGGTTCGCGGGCCGGGCCGTCCCCCTCCGGGGCGTCACCGGCCGGTATCTCCCCTGTCGACCCGTCGCCGGTCGGACCGTCACCCCTGTCCCCGCCGGAGGAGCCGTCGCCGGCCCGGGCTTGCTCGTCGCGTGGCCTGTCCCCGCCGGGGGAATCGTCACCGGCCGACCCGTCGGGGGAGTCGTCGCTCATGGTCGCTGTCTGACCGCCACCCGGTAAAACGTGGCGTTGTCACGGACGAGGACACCCGCGTCGGTGACCGCCGAACGGTTGCGCGCCTCCAGGGCGCTGACCTCGTCGAACGGCGAGTGGGTGAACGACTCCTTGATCCCCCAGGGACCCTTCCAGTAGAGGTCGGACGTGCCGTTCCGGACGGCCTCGGTCGTGTACGGGAACTGCCGTTCCGAGAGGGCGGTGGCGTCGACCGCCGCGGACCGGTTGGCCTCGGCGGCGTCGACCTGCTGGGCGGTCACGTAGTAGGGGCCGCCGCTCTTGAGCAGTCCGGGCAGCGCACCCAGCGCGACGAGGCCGACCACGACCAGGAGGAGAACGACCACGGCGTTGCGGGTGACCGGGCGCATACCCCGCCTTCGGACGGAACCCCGAAAACCACACGGGTCGGGCGCGGCGCCCGGTCAGAACGCGCCCTCGTCGTCGAGTCGGTCGACGACCTCGCGGACGCGCTGGGCCTCGGCCTTCGGGACGACCAGCGTCCGGTCGCCGTAGGCGGCGACGACCAGGTCCGAGACGCCGACGACGCTGGCGTGGCCGTCCGTCGCGACGACGGTGTCCTCGGCGTCAACGGTCAGGGCGTCACCAAAGACGGCGTTGCCGTCCGCGTCGGACTCGACTACGCGCGCGATGGCGTCCCAGGCACCCAGGTCGTCCCACGCGAAGTCCGCGGGCACGAGCGACGCCTTCCCGGTCCGCTCCATGACGGCGTAGTCGACGCTGACGGGGTCGACGGCCGCGAACCCTCCCTCGGGGTCGCCCTCCTCGAGTGCGTCGACCAGCGGCCCGAGCGGCGACTCGCGGGCCTCCCCGAGGAAGGCCGCGGGCGTCCAGGCGAACATCCCCGCGTTCCAGTAGAAGCCGTCGTGGCAGTAGCGCATCGCCGCCCCCTGGTCGGGTTTCTCGGTGAACTTCTCGACGGGGAAATACTCGTCGCCGCTCCCGGTCTCGCGGGTCTCGCCGGGCTTGATATAGCCATAGCCCGTCTCCGGACGGGTCGGTTCGACGCCGACGGTCACGAGTCCCCCGGTGTCGACGGCGACCCGGGCGGCCCGCTCCATCGTGGCCGCGAAGTCGCCGTCGACGTGGTGGTCGCTGGGCAGACAGACGAGCACGCAGTCGCCGACCTGTTCGCGGATCCGGTGGGCCGCGTAGACCAGCGCCGGCCCCGTATCCCTGGGTTCGGGTTCGGCGAGGACAGCCGCGTCGGGGGCGTGCTCGCGGACGTCGTCGGCCAGGTCCGGGCGCGTGAGGACGTACGTCTCGTCGGCGAAGCCCACACGCGCGACCGTCTCGGCCAGCAGCGAGCGGTCGCCGCCGAAAGAGAGGAACTGTTTGGGGCGGTCGCTGCGACTGGCCGGATAGAGGCGGGTGCCGGTCCCGCCGGCGAGGATCAGCGCGACGACTGGTCGGTCCATACCGGAAGCGTCGGCGGCCGGCGACATAACGACGGCGAGTGCCGTCCGGCGTGGTCGCTCAGACGGCTTCCTCTGCGAGCACCGTCGCCAGGAAGTCCCGCACTTCGGCCGTGACGCGGTCGGCGGCCGCGACCGGGCCGTTGTGGCCGACGCCCTCGAACTCGACGAGGCGGCTGTCGGGGATGGCGTCCCGCGTCGCGCGGACGCTGTCCCGGAGGTGGGCGGGCCCCTCGCTCCCGGTGAGCAGGAGGGCGGGCGCGTCCACGTCGAGAGCGTCGGGGAGGCGGTACTGCTCGACGGCGCGGTTCATCCGCAGGTCCAGTTC
Source organism: Halobacteriales archaeon QS_4_69_31 (assembly GCA_003021655.1). Lineage (GTDB taxonomy): Archaea > Halobacteriota > Halobacteria > Halobacteriales > Haloarculaceae > QS-4-69-31. Next base: position 2,290 of record PXRP01000022.1, on the reverse strand, counting down.
GACGTGTTCGACACAGCCGGGCCAGCCCGGCCACTCGTCGAGCCATGCCGCGAACTCGGCGTCGCCGACCTCGTCGTGCAGGACCTCGCGGAGGTGGAGTTTCATCGCCTCGCGGCGCTCGCCCGCCTCGATGTGGGCTTCCATCCGGTCGGCGAGGGCGGCCTCCTCGCGGTAGTCGCCGACGAGGATCGCGGGCTCGTAGGCCACGAGCGCCGACACGTCGGCCTCGCGGGCCGCCTCGATGGCCTGGAGGCCCCCGAAGGAGTGGCCGTAGAGGGCGGGGTCGCCGTCGACGGCGTCGACCACCGCGAGCGCGTCCTCGACCTCCCTGCGGAGGCCGTACTCGTTGCCGTCGCCGCTGTCGCCCCGCGCCCGGCGGTCGGGGAGGACCACCGTGCACTCCTCGGCGAACCGGTCGAGGACGGAGTCCCAGTAGCGCCGCGTCCCGCCGCCGTGCAGGAGGATGAGGGGCGACCCGCCGTTGTCGTCGTGTGTCTCGTAGGCGATCTCGGTACCGTCCGCGGAGGTGACTGTCTGCATGGACTCTCCCGTCCGGGGGTCGACGGGCTACGTCTGACTCTTACGGCTGAAGCCGTTTAAATCCCCGCGCGCGGTGCTCGTCGAGGTCGACGCGCGTTTCGAGGGGGCAGGTCTGTGCGCGGCGCAACCGTTCGGAACAGGAAGAGGCGGTGATGTCCAGTTCGGCGGCGACGTCGGCGAGCGTCGCGCGCCGAGGGATGTCGAAATACCCCATCTCGTGGGCGACCCGGAGCGCCTCGCGCTGGCGGGCCGTGAGCCCGTCTCTAGCGTCGGTCCCGCTCCCGGCGTCGCCGTCGTCGCGGGTGAGTCGCAGGAGCTGGAAGGGATGACCCTCGGCCTGCCAGAACTCGCAGAACGTGTCAAACGTGGCGCGGTCGGCGAACCAGGCGGTGTAGCGCCAGCCGCCGGTCCTGACCTCCAGGCGGTCGAACGCGGCGTCCTCGGCGGAGAGCGCGCGCAGCCCCCGGACGTCGTCGACGTGGTCGCCCAGCTGCTCTTCGAGGCTGGACGCCGGGATGACCTGATATCGGGGCGTCTCCACTTCGACCCCCAGGGCGGTGTACTCGGCGACGAAGTCGCTGGTCTCGAAGGCCGCCTCGATGTCGGTGGCGGGACCCTCGACGACGCGGACGACGAACGGGGAGTGGCCCTCGGCGTGGGGCACCATCCGCACCGTCAGCGTCGCCGCCGGGACCGCCCGCGCGACGTCGGTGAGCGGGAGCGCCTCGCAGCCCACCTCGTACTCGGCGATGAGACCCATACCCTCGCCTGTCGCCCTGCTGGCAAGAATCCGTCGAAGCCCGCCGAGCGGCCCGCCCCGTCGGGTCCACAGAAAGTACATCACAGCGGCGCCGCCAGCCGAGACAATGATCCAACTCAAATCCCACGACCGGGCGCGGGCCGAGCGGTGGGCCGCCCGGTTCGAGGCGGAACGCGAGCGGACCCGAACGGTCGCACCGGACGAGTTGCTCGGCGTCCGTCATATCGGGAGCACCGCTGTCCCCGAACTGGCGGCCAAACCCGTCGTCGACGTGCTCGCCGTCTACGCCGACAAGAGCGCGATGCGCGCGGCGGCACGGGCGCTCGCGGCCGACGGCTGCGTCCGCAAGCGCGACGACCCCGACTGGCAGGTGCTCAACCGCTCCGACGAGGAGACGGTCGTCCTCCACCTCCGGCCGCGAGCGGCCGACACGTGGCGCGACCAGCTGGTCTTCCGGGAGTTGCTGCGCGACAGCGCCCGCGCCAGGGCCGCATACGAGCGGGCCGAGCGCGCGGCGGCCGCGGCCCACCCCGGGGACGTCGACGCCTACACCGGCGCCAAGGAATCGACCATCGAAGAACTGACCGAGCGCGCCTACAGGGATGGATACGACGAGCGACTGCCGGAATTCGCGTAGATAGTCGGACCGCCACGATGCGAGACAGCGCAGTTCACCACGTCTCGATATCGCCGGCGCGGATGTCTTCGACACAGCCCTGGCAGTCCTGCGAGGCGGCGTCGAAACAGGCCGGGCGGCCCTCGTCGTCGACCGGAACCGCGCGCTTCTCGGCGTAGCGCCGGCAGACGATCCTGGCCTTGCCGTCCTCCCGGACAGGCAGGTCCGCGCGTGCCGCCCGCTTCGCGCGCCGATAGGCCTGCTTGGCCTCCCCCAGCTGGCGGCCCGCGGATTCGAGTTTCTGCCTGACGATCCGCTCGATCCGGTCCTCGTCCATTCGGTCGACCCTTGGGCCTGGCCCGTCTTAGCGCCGT
>PXRP01000021.1:48304-111431 GCA_003021655.1 Halobacteriales archaeon QS_4_69_31 | reverse complement strand
TTCAAAGGCCGTCCGGGACGGACGCCCCAGAAACGGGGTGGTCGGCTCACCCGACTTTAATTCTCGGTGGGCTCGAATGGGCGCGTTTGCGGTGCAGGGACGCGCCCTCGTCCCCGAGTTCAGGGCCGGTCTACGACGGCCCGTGCAAAGCGTCCGTTTTTGCCACTTTGCACTATCACGATTCACGTCCGCTACACCCAAAAGCGTTGCGAAACCGGGGTCAGCCGACCAAAATCGGTGGTTACGCTCCGTGTCGGCTCCTCCCCGCCCTTCCGGTCCGGACACCAGTCCGGACCTCAAGGACGGGCCTTCCGCCTCGGACCGCTCAGGTGAGTCCGCCAACAATACACCTAGGCTTCTAGGGTATCCGTTCTTCACGGAGAGGGACAATGGGAGAGACGGGAAGGCATGACAGAAGAAAGTGGGACACCGGACCGCAGAGAGGGGGATTCCGAGAACACGCACGTCGGGGCGGGGGGACCACAACCGCTCATCGACAGTGTCTTCGAGGTGCTGGCCGACTGGCGGCGCCGCGAGGTCTGCCAGTTCTTCGTCGAGGCCGACGCGGAGACGGCGACGGTCGCCGAACTGGCGGTCCTCGTCGCCGGCTGTCGCCCCACGGCCGCGCCGGCCGGCCGGTCACACGGCGACCTCGTCGACGCACTCGCGGAGACACACCTGCCCTGTCTCGACCGGGCGGGGGTGGTCGACTACGACCCGCGGTCGAGCACCGTCCGGTACCGCGGACAGCCGACCGTCGAGAAGTGGCTCGAACACGTCACCGCAGTCGACGACCGCGGGTAGTCGGTCCCCGCTGGCGCCCGGCGGCCACCCGACGGTCCCGGGCCCGCGCTCCAAAAGCGGGGGTTTTTCACCACGGCCCCCACAGTCGAGTGTATGCAGGGAAATCTTCCGCCTGAAGCACAGGAGAAACTCGAAGAACTGCAGGACCTCCAGGAGAAGGCCCAGCAGGTCGCCGCGCAGAAACAGCAGGCAGAGACACAGCTCCGGGAGTCCCAGACGGCCCTCGAAGAGCTCGAGGCCGTCGACGAGGACACCACCATGTACCGCATGGTCGGGGAACTCCTCGTCAAGACCGAGTACGAGGACGCCGCCGAGGACCTCGAGGAGAAAGTCGACAGTCTCGAAATCCGCGTCGACACCCTCGAAAAGCAGGAGGAGCGCGTCCAGCAGCAGTTCGAACAGCTTCAGGAGGGGCTCCAGAACATGCTCGGCGGTGCCGGCGGCGGCGGTCTCGGCGGCGGTCCCGGCGCCGGCGGCGCGTAATGCCGACCGACGACGAGGTCGTCCGGACCGCGGCCGAGGCCGCGGAGGACGTCGTTTTTTCGCGGTTCGACCGTACCGAGGTCGTCGATCTCGACGTCACTGTGACGTTCGAGGACGGCGTGCTCGAGGTCGACGTCTACCTGAACGCGCCCGACGGGCGCGCCGACGCCGCCCGCGTCGCCGACGACGCCGCGCTCGCCGCGCGCGGTGCCGTCGACGACCGCTTCGCCACAGAAACCGGGTGAGCGACGGCGCCTCGAACGATTATCCCCTGTCGGCTCCGGCGTCGCCGGTCCGGTCGCCGACGAACCCGGTTCGAAACCCCAGCCAGGCGAGCGCGCTCATAAAGAGGATCGGCGGGAGGATCATAAAGCCCCACAGCGGGTCGAGCCCCCACTCCAGCAGGAGGACGACGTCGGCGAGTCCCAGCAGGAGGAAGGGCGCGACCGCCTTCGCCGCCCGCCGCCGGTCGTAGCCGGCGTCCTCGCTTGTCTCGGCCATACCTTCGCTTCGGGCCACACGAGCAAAAGCGGCCGGTCTCGGCGGGTGAGGGTCGCCCGTCGACCCAGGCCGATTCACGCTGTCGACCCACGCCGGTTCAGGACCGCTCGTCGACGAGAGCGCCTTCGTTCCGGGGGCGCGAGACGACGACGCGCCCGCCGGGGCCGGCCTCGCCGAGCGCCGTCCGGGCAGCCGCTGTCACCTCGTCGGCGTCGTCGGCGCCGGTCAGCGCGTAGACCGAGGGGCCCCAGGAGGACTGGCCGGCCCCTGCGACCGCGGGGACCGACGAGAGCGCCTCGACGACGCGGCCGGCCGGCGGGCGGTAGACCCCTCCCTGTTCGTCGGCGTACCAGGCGCCGTTGAGCTGGCCCATGCGCGCGACGGCGGCCCCGAACGCGTTGCGGTCGCCGGTGGCGGCGGCGGGCAACAGCTCCTGGGTGACCAGGCGGGCGAGGTCCTCCGCGATGCCGGGGTCGGCGCGCTCGACGACCGAGCGCATACTCCGGTCTTCCGCCTCGCCGCTGGGGGCCGGGTCGACGTCGGGGACGGCGACGACGAACCGCCAGTCTGCGGGGAGTTCGTGGCGCGCGACGACCGGCGGGACCGTCCACTCGCCGGTGGCGGGCGGGGCGGCGGTGAAAAGCTCCGTGGGGTGGCCGCCGTCGACGACGAACCTGCCGCGCTCGAAGGTTGCGACGCCGATGCCCGACCGGCCAGCCCTGTCGAGCGCCGGCGCGCTCGCGCGGGGGTCGACCGCCTGGTCGTATGCGCCCGCGACCGCGACGAGACTCGACAGGGCCAGTTGCGTCCCGCTGCCGAGGCCGGCGTGGCGCGGGAACCGGTCGTCGACCCGGACCGTGGCCCCGGGCACGTCGAGGTGCTCGACCACGCGCTCGACGTACGGTCTGGCCCCGTCGTCGTCGCAGTCGACGCCCTCGCCGCGCTCGGCGGTCAGTTCCAGGCGCGGCTCGGCCAGCGCGACGCCGACCCCCCCGTAGAGGCGGCTGTGGGCCAGCGAGAGGTTCTGGAACCCGAAGTGCAGGCGAGCCCCGACGGAGACAGTGGTCATACACGAACGTACGCGCCCGGGACCAACGGCGTTTCGACTCCGGCGGTCCTCGCCACCCTCAGGCCAGCGTGAGTAGTTCCGCGGGCGGTCCTCGCCACCCTCAGGCCAGCGGCAGCAGTTCCGCGGGCGGTCCTCGCCACCCTCAGGCCAGCGGCAGCAGTTCCGCGGGCGGCCCGCCGGGGAGTTCGTGGCGGTCGTGGGGCTCGTCGAAGTCCAGGTCGGGGCCGACGGCGACGATTCGCGAGGGGGTGACCTCCGGGTGGGTCGTGTAGTAGTGTTCCTTGATGTGGGCCATGTTCACCGTCTCGGCGACCCCCGGGGTCTGGTAGAGGTCCCGCAGGTACGGCCAGAGGTTGTCGTACTCGTGGACGTGGCGTTTGTTGCACATGAAGTGGGTGTGATACACCTGGTCGAACCGGACCAGCGTCGTGAACATGCAGATGTCGGCCTCCGTGAGGCGGTCGCCGGCGATGTACCGCTGGTCGGCGAGCACCTCGTCCCAGTGGTCCAGGGCGTCGAACAGCTCCGAGACGGCGCGGTCGTAGGCGGTCTGCGAGCCTGCGAAGCCGGCGCGGTAGACGCCGTTGTTGATCGGCTCGTAGATCTCGTCGATGATGCGGTCGACCTCGTCGCGGTACCCCTCGGGATAGAGGTCCACGTCGCGCTCGGCGACGTCGTCGAACGCGGTGTCGAGCATCCGCAGTATCTCCCTGGACTCGTTGTTGACGATGGTCTCCTCCTCTGTGTCCCAGAGGACGGGGACGGTCACGCGGCAGTTGGCGTCGGGGTCGGCCGCGACGTAGACCTCCCGGAGGTAGTCGCTGCCGTTGGCGGTGTCGGGCGTACAGCCCTCCTTCTCGGGGGTGAACTGCCAGCCGTCGTCGTCCCGGTAGGGGTCGACCACGTCGACGGAAATCGCGTCGGTGAGTCCCTTCAGCGAGCGGACCAGCAGCGTCCGGTGGGCCCACGGGCAGGCAGAGGAGACATAGAGGTGATAGCGGCCGGCCTCGGGCTGGAAGCGGGCGTCGGGGTCGTCACGGACCCGGTCCCGGAAGGTGGTCTCCTGGCGTTCGAACTCGCCGTCGTCGTTTGTCGCGTCCTGTACGTCGGTGCGCCATTCGCCGTCGACGAGGCGGTTCATGACGGTCAAGCGTAGGGCCCGGTACCCAATAAGGGCACCAGTAACCCGCGGGTCACCGACCATTCGTCCAACGGGACGGAAGGGTTTTTAATCCCACAGTATCGATCCTCGTCTACGCGTGACACACGGGGAGCGGTATGAACCACGTCACTGATGTGAGCGAGACGGGAGGCGACGCGCAGGTGCTCACCGAGACAGCGGGGGGACTCATCAGCCGGCCGCTCCTGCACGACGAACCGCTGGCGGCGTATCTCGACGACGGGGAGGAGTCACAGTACGTCCTCCGCAACAAGAAACGGGGGGTCAGGATCGAGCGACCGGCGGGGACCGAGGCGGTCACGCCGGACGGGCGCTACTCGACGCTGGCGCTGGTCAGCGATGTGCGCGTGCTGTTCGTGGTCGGCGGCCAGAGCGGCGACCGGGCCATCTCCGTGGCGCTGTCGGACCTGGTCGACGTGCGCACCGACGACGGTATGCTCGGGGGGACGCTCGTGCTCGACACCGTCGACGACGAGCGCTACCGGTTCCCCTGCCGGGGGGACATCGACCACGTCGCCGACTACCTCGACGCGGCGGTCGGGGTCTGGGCCCGTGCCGAGAAACTGGTCGACCGCGCACAGGAACAGCACGAGCGGCTGACCGAGGCCTTCGAATCGGGCGACATCGACGTCGTCCTGGCGGCGGTCGACGACGCGACCGGGACGCTCGACCGGGCGCGCGAGGAGGCCGATGCACTCGCGAGCGCGAAAGCGCGGATCAGCGAGCGGGCGGCGGCCGTCGAGTCCGACCTCAGGGAACTCGAACGGCGGGCCCACGCCGAACAGGCCGAGCAGTTGCGCGAGCGCGCCCACGTCAGGTGGGACGACGGCGAGTACGAACTGGCCTTCGACCACCTCGACGACGCCGCGGCGGCCTACGAGGCCGCGATGGCGATAGACGCCGGCCGCCCGAGCGACGAACTGCTGGAGCGCCGGGGCGAGACCTTAGAGAGCGAGCGCGAGCGCCTGGCCGACGCGCCGGTCGACAAGGCCGACCAGGCGGCCGAGGTCGCGGCGGCGTCCGACGACCCCGGGGCGGCCATCGACTGGTGGGAGACGGCGCTGGACCGGTACGAGACCGCGCTGTCGCTGGACTGGGGCCGCGAGGACCGCCGATTCAACGGCGACCCGGAGCGCATCCGGGCGGAACTGGTCCGGGCCGCCGAGAGCCTCGTCGAGGCCTACTGCGACCTCGCGCGCGAGCACATCGAGGCCGGCGACGACGCCCTCGGGTCCGAGCCCGAGACCGCCGCGACGGCCTACGGGTTCGCGGCCGAGGCCGTCGAGGAGGGGGCGTCGGTCGCCCGGGAGCGCGCCCCGGACGCGATAGACGAGGTCGCGGCCGTCAGAGAGGCCCTCGAGGAGTGCCGCGAGGACCTCCCCGAGACCGTGGACGCGTTCGGCACCGAGGTCGACGGCGGCCCCACAATGGGAGACGGCGTCCGACCCATCGACGACCCCGGCGACCGCACCGACCGCGAGAGGTCGGACGCGGGCAGCCACGAGACCGTCGACGACCGGACCGTCATCGATCCCGACACGGAAGGTGACGGGAACGCAGTCGACGGTCGGACGGTCGTCGACCCCGACGCCGGCGGCGACACCGGCGTGGACGACCGGACGGTCATCGTCCCCGGGACGGAGCGGTCGAGCGACGACACCAGTGACAGCCGAGAGGGGTCGGACGGTGACCAAGGGTGGATCACCGACGCGGAGGCGGTCGATCCGGGTGCGTTCGTGGCGCTGGTCGCGGAGGCGTTCCGGGCGGCGGGGTGGTCGGCGACGGTCTGCAAGACCGACCTGGACTACCAGTACGACCTCCTCGTCGAGGCCGGCGGGCCGGTGGACCTGACGGTCGGGTTCTGGGTACTCCCGCCGGGGACGACCGAGATCGTCGAGGCCCCGCGGGTCGGGCGGATCGCGGCCTCCCTGGAGTGGACTGACGAGGCCGACGCCTCGGTGCTCTGTAGCGCCGTCCCGCTGTCGACCGCGGCACGCGAACGGGCCGCCGAACGCGGCCTCAAGGTCCTCGACCCGGACGGCCTGGCCGGCCTGTTCGACCGCCACGACATCCGCGCCGACTGGGACTGACCGGGCGCTCGACCGCCCGTCCGGGCCGACGACGACTGAGCGCGCGCTCGACCCCCAGCCGCGCCGACGGGGGTGGCCGCGGGGAACGCTCCCGTCGGTGTCCCGACCACCCGAGGGGCCGACCGGCGGGTCGGGTTCGAAGGCTTTATCCTCGCGCTGGGGTTTTGCTACGGCAAGAGAATGTCCGAGAAACCTGCCTCTATGTACCGGGACATCGACAAGCCCGCCTACACGCGACGCGAGTACATCACGGGCATCCCGGGCTCGAAGATCGCACAGCACCAGATGGGCGACAGGGACGCCGACCCCGAGGACTACCCGGTCCAGATCAGCCTCGTCGTCGAGGAGTCCGTCCAGTTGCGCCATGGCTCGCTGGAGGCCTCGCGCCTGTCGGCCAACCGCCACCTGATCAAGGAACTCGGCGAGGGCAACTACAAGATGGTCCTCCGGAAGTTCCCCCACCAGGTCATCCGCGAGAACAAGCAGGCGACCGGCGCGGGCGCCGACCGCGTCTCCGATGGCATGCGCCAGGCCTTCGGGAAGATCGTCGGCACCGCCGCGCGGGTCCAGGCCGGCGAGCGCCTCTTTACCGCCTACTGCGAGGTCGAACAGGCCGAGGAGGTCAAGGAAGCGTTCCGCCGCGCCTACAACAAGATCACCCCGCCCTGCCGGACCAAGGTCGAACGCGGCGAGGGACTGCTCATCGCCTGACCGGCCGGCCGCCTCCGGATTCTCTTCGGACTGTCCGTCCGGCCGTCCGCCCGCCCCCGATTTCCGCTTGCGCATCCGCCGACCGCCAGCGACCGGTCAAGGGCCTTTTCAGTCCGTGCGTGTTATTGACTAGCACGGTACTCGCATGCCGACCGAAGTGACACACGGAGACGCCGAGGAAGTCGCACCCTTCAGCGCCGGCTGGTCGTGGCAAAGCGGCGAGGTCGCGGGGTTTCTCGCGACACTCGCCATGGGGGTCGCTATCACAGTCGGTGACCTGGCGGTCCTGCGCGGGGCCATCGCGGGCCTGTACACGTTCGAGGGGAACCTCCTCGTCGGCTGGGCCGTCCGCCTGCTCCACGGGACGGTGTTCGGGATGGTGTTCGCGCTCGTCCTGTCGGACCCGGGCCTCCACCGGATCGACGAGTGGGCCTGGAAGACGGTCCTCGCGGGCGTCGTCTTCGGGAGCGCCTATGCGGGTCTCGAACGGCGATAGCGGTAAGTGTCCCAGTTCGCAAGAGGGGATATGCTCAGGCTGGCGGTGGCGACGGACGCCGAGACGTTCGAGCGGATGCGGGACCCGCTCGCCGAGCGGGGGGTCGCCGTCGAGTACGTCCGGACCGCCGAGCGGACGGTCCCGCTCTCGGAGTCGCCGTGGGGGGCGTTCGACGTCGGCTTCGTCTACCCGCCGCGGCTGATGGAGGGGGGCGTCGCGGACGCGCTCCTGGAGGTCCCCTGGGTGAACGACCGCGAGGCCGTCCTCCGCTCGCGCAACAAGGCCGGCGTCATCGCCCGCCTCGGTCGGGCCGGTCTCCCGGTCCCCGAGACGGTCATGGTCTCGAACCCCGCCGACGAGGACGACCTGGTCGCGGCCTTCGAGTGCCTGGAGCCGCCGGTCGTGGTCAAACCCAACTCGACGACCCGGGGCGTCGGCGTCGCGAAGGCGGCCGACCTGGACTCGTTTCTGGGCGTCGTCGACTACCTCGACCTCGTCCACGACTTCCAGGCGACCGGCGACAAGTCCTTTCTCGTCCAGGAGTTCGTCCCCGACGCGACCGACTACCGGGTGATGGTCCTCGACGGCGAGTACGTCGGCGCCGTCGAGCGACGCCTCCCTGAGGCGGCGCTTGCGGCCGGCCAGTGGAAACACAACGTCCACCGCGGCGCCGTCGCCACCCCCGTCGACCTGGATCCCGACCTCCGGGAGCTGGCCGAGCGAACCGCGGAGGTCCTCGATATCCCGTTTCTGGGCGTCGACCTGCTTGTCACCGACGACCGGGCCGTCGTCAACGAGACCAACGCCCGCCCGACCATCGACGACGCCGCGAAGTACGAGGCGGGCTTCTGGGACGACCTGGCGGCGCTCGTTCGACGGACCCCGGCGTAGAACACGGGGGGCGAGAAGCGAACCCAGGCATGGAACAGTCGGGAGGGGAGACGAGGAGCGAAGCCCCGCCTCGGACGCGAGCGGCGAGAAGCGGGCTTACTCAGCCGCCCCGCGTTCCGTCAGCCGCTCCGCACCCCGTCAACCGCCCCGCGTCCCGTCAACCGCCTCGAACTTCGTCGGCGACCCGCTGGAGGGTCTCGAACTCCTCGTCGGAGTAGGCGATGACCCGGACGTCCGAGACGGTTTCGGGGTCGTATTCGTCGATGGCTTCACAGACGATGCGGGCGCCCTCGGCGAACTCGAAGCCCGCCGCGCCGGTGCCCAGCACCGGGAGCACGACCGACTCGCAGCCGAGGTCGTCGGCGGCTTCGAGGGCGTTCGTCGTCGCGGCGGCGATCGACTCACGCGTCGCACGGCCGTCGCCGTAGTGGGGCATCGCCGCCGCGTGGATGACGTGGTCGGCATCGAGGTCGTAGGCGTCGGTGACGGCGGCCGCCCCCAGGTCGACCGGCCCCTTCGAGACCGCCTCCTCGTTGATCGGTCCCCCGGCAGCGCGGCGCAACGCCCCGGCGACGCCGCTGCCCATCTTCAGACTCGTCCCGGCGGCGTTGACCAGCGCGTCGGCCGACTGCCGGGCGATGTCCCCCTGGACTGTCGTGAACTCCATGTCGGCGGTTCGGACCGGAGGGGGTTGACTTCCTCCCCGCGCTGAAGCGCGAGGATTCCTCCGTGGGTAATCCAACCAGACTGGTTACCCCGGCTGTGAACTTACGGGTTCGCTGACGCTGGGTTGGTCAGGTGACCACGACTGTCCCCCAAAATCAGCGGGTGTCCAGTCGTGGTCGTTCCACTGCCAGTACGCCCCATCCGTGGGTGCGTCCCTGCCGCGGTCAGCAGACAGGGCAGCAGGCCGAGCCATCGGCCCAACTTCAGACTGTAAGATATTCCACGCCCCTGCAACGTCCGCGTGCGCCTCTAACTCGCAGTTGTGACACCGAAACGAGTCACCGGCACGCGTCACGGTGTCACTGTTACACACCGGGCACTCACTACTCGATTTGTACTCACCGGTCTCTGTCACGGTGATGCCGACATCACCGAGCGTGACTTTGACCCGAGTGACGAGCTGACCGTGTGACCAGAACGCATGCGTTTTCTGGTTCACCTCCGCTGACCAGTGTGTCTCCAACACATCGGTTAAATTACCGATGTAAACGGTGTCTACGTTCCGCTCGAGCAGCCACTCGCCAGCGTGTTTTATCCCTGCATTCTGGCTGTGGTCACGCTTCCGCGACCGCTCATCGTAAATACGACGGATACGGGCGCTCGTCCACTGGTCTTCTGGAAGTTGTGATTGGAGTGTTGCGATACGGTCGGACTGCGCCTGGAACCGTTCGAACTCCGGGCGGGCATGATAGACGGCGGTGTCGCCGTCTTCCGTGACAATGGCGAGCGTGTTGTTTGCGCCGACATCGATGGCCGCTGATTGGGTCGTGTTCTCGCGGTTGAGTGTATGAGTGAACGCATCCTGCCGCTGTTCTTGCACGTCGTCTGGTTGAATGCGGACAGGATGCTGGACACGAAGCTGATCAGCGTGCTCCTCGTAGATGAGTTCGAGCCGGCTATCGTCTCCTCGCCACTGTGGATCACCGCGCACTTCGAGCGTCACGCGCTCGTTGTGCTCGAAGTCGTAGCGGTCTTCGAGTACGTCACCGACGCCGAATTCGACTGTACTTCGTTGTTCGTTCCAGTCGAACGTGTACAGGTCATTCCGGACGAGGCCGTGCAGTTCGTAGCCGTCGTCGCGGTTGCCCCAATACCCAGGCGGAGACGGTTTCTCCGTCACGGATTGGTTCGACTCGTCACGGTACAGTGACAGCAGTTCGAAGTGACTGCGCCAGGCTTCGCTGTTTTTCCGCGCGAGTTGCTGACACGTCGCTTTCCCAAGGATCGGTGCGTATTTGTCGTACAGGTCGGTGTACTCGGCGTCCCACACATCACCGTCCTCATCGAAGTACTGTTGACGGCGACGATAATTGATTTGGTTCCAGAGTGGGGCGTGTGCGGCCAGCCAGTCGAATAAACACTCCTGATACCGGTCAGTAACCGGGTCAGCAGTGTATGTGTTCGTTCGTTGTGGCCGGTCGCTCACACCCGGAAGTATAGTATCTAGTAGTATAAAAGTATGGATTACAGATGGTCTGAATGTTGTGGTTTGGGGCATGTCACTTCGGATTCATCCCCGCGCTCAAGCGCGAGGCTTTCTTCTTGTACTTCCGTAAATCCGACGGCGGTCACAGAGGGAGCACCCTTGTACCCCCACGAGAGTGTCTAGGCTATGGCGCCGCTCGGACTGAACAGCCTCAACCGGATCTTCCTGCTCGCCTGGACCGCCGGCGTGGGGTGGATGGCGGAGCGGACGCCGACGGTCGGCCCGCTCCCGTCGCCGCCGGCGCCGGGGCCGCTGGCTGCGGTCCCGGTGGCCGGACTCCGGTACGGCGCGCTCGCGCTCGTCTGGCTCGTCGGGGTCGTCGGCGTGCTGGCCTGGCAGCGCACTCTCTGGACGACGATGGGCGCCGGGGCTGGGTTTCGAGCGGAGACCGCCCACCCGCTGTCGCTACCGCGGCTGACGACGACGGCCCGCGGGCGGACCATCACCGCCGAGACGGTCCGGCGGGGCTGGTCGCCGCTCGCGACCCTCCGCGTCGAAGCCGCTCTGGAGACGACCGACCCCGCCGCCGTCTTCGAACTGGAAATCACGACGGACGGCGACCCGGCGGGGAAGGTACTGTTCGAGGCGCCCGACGCCGACCGCCGGTACGTCCTGACCGACGGTGGCGGCGACGTCGAGAGCGTTCTCACGACCGACTTCAGGGCGGAACTCCTCGAGGTCGAGACGCCCGGGACGCTCGCAGTCGTGGGCTCGCACGCCCGCTACGACGTGGCACAGCTCCCGTTCGACGCCGCCCGTCTGTCGACCTGTGCCCGGACGACCGTCAGGCTCGCCGAACAGGTCGAGGCCGCATCCGGAAACCGTCGGGGCGTCGACTGAGCGGGCGCGGACCGCGGTGTCGGCCCCGTCGTCGCGTCAGCCGGTCTCGGCGCCGCCGTTTCCGACCTCCGAGACGAGCGTCCGGAGGGCGTGGCCGACCAGCGACCCGACCGACGCGCCGACGACCGTGACGGTCCCGACGAAAACTCCGAGAAACAGCGGCTGGTACGCGGCCGCCATGACCGAGGCGGTGCCGCACAGGAACAGGCTGAGGCCCAGAAAGACGGCGACGAACGGGGCGTACATCCCGACGACTGCGTAGACCGCCGCCCGGAGCGCGTTTGTGAAGCTGGTGGCTCACTGGCCCCGCGAGACGAAAGCGGTGACGACCCCGCCGGCGAGCCCCCCCGACCAGCCGGACGACCTCGAACGGGTTGTCCCAGAACAAGACCCCGGTCGTCTCGAAGAGTGCCTTCCTGATCTCGAAGACGGGGAGCACCGCGGGCACGAGCCACGAGAGGGTGATCAACAGCGCCGTCGCGGCCCACAGCAGGAACACGCTGTCTCACCGCTCTCGTCCGCCCGGCGGCGAGAGGGCGACGAACTCCAGGCCGCGCTCGGCGAGCAGGCGGCGGGCGCGGTCGGTGACCGACGGGGCCACGAGGATGCCACGGACCTCGGTTTCGGCGTGGAGGTCGCGCTCGACCGCGTCGACGTACCGACCGAGCTGTCCGACTGCGTCGGGGCCGGCCCGCCGGCGCTTGAGTTCGACGACGACTGTCCGCTCGTCGCGGTCCTCGCCGAAGAGGTCGACCGCGCCGGCGGGCGTCTGGCGCTCGGTCGCCAGCGGGACGAACCCCGACTCGACCAGCGCCGGCTCGTTGAGGATCCGCTCGCGGAGGTCGGCCTCGGTCCCCTCCAGGGCGAGGTCGCGTTCGTCCGTCAGCGGGTAGGTGCCGACGTGGAGCAGCGACTCGAAGTGGACCCGGAGGTGTTCCGCGGGCGTCTCGCGGTGGCTCTCGACGAGCAGCCGGTCCTCGGCCAGCGTGGCCTCGTGGTCGCAGTCGGGCGGTTGCCAGTTGACCGGCTGCTGGCCCTCGTCGGTGTGGACCAGCGCCGCGCCGTCGGGCTTGAGCATCACGTGGCGCTCGCCGGGGCCGAGCGTGCTCGCGGCGCGGCCCTCGTACTCGACCGTACAGCGCCCGACGACGGTCACGAGCGCGCCGCTGTCGATCCCCGCCGCCACGAGGTCCCGCGCGGCCGCGTGGTCGGGCCTGGTCAGCGTCGCGAGTCCGGGCGTGGCCTCCGCGTCTGTCACGGCTCCGTGTTGCCCGCGAGTGTGTAAAAACTGCCCGCTCGCCGGCGCTCCGAGGCGCTATTCCGAGGGTGGCGGGAGCCACAGTGTCTCTCCGGTCACGTCGGGGTGTCCCGCCATCGCCGTCCCGAGGTACGCGACCGCAGCCTCGGCGGTCACCAGCCCGGCGTCGACCGCGTCACCCAGCACCGCCGACAGGGTCCGGTTGACACACTCGATTTCCCGTGCGGTCGCGGGGTCGGTCACGGGAACGAGCGCGGTCGGCCCGACCCCGCAGGGGTCCCCGCGGGCCGTCGGGACCCCGAGCCGACAGACGAGATACGTCCGCACACCACCCGCAACCGCGTCGACGAAAAGCGCCTCGTCCGAGCGCCGGTCCAGCGATTCCAAGACGCCGGCCGCGTCGAGGCCGCGGGCCAGCGGCGACTGGTCGGTCGCCTCGGCGACGACGGCCGGCGGCGGGACCGACCCGAACGCGGCGAGCCCGCCCCACTGGCTGCGATAACAGCTGTATCGGCCGTCCGCGTCCTCGACGGCGACCAGCGCTCGGTGTCCCACGGTGGGCGGGGCTGGCTGCGGCTCCGGATTTAAACGTCGGCACTGCCGGGAGCCTCGACCCGGGTCAGGGAACGCCCGGGACGACTGCGAAGATAAAGAGCAGGTAGTACAGCGAGATGCCCAGCAGGACGACGCCGGTGGCGAAGTTGACGCCGCGCCGGTGGCTCGTCAGAAAGCCCAGCACGCGGTCGCGCCAGGGTTCAGAGACGAAGGCGAACGCCAGCAACGGCGTGTGTTGGACCTCGGGTTTCGTATACCCCGAGGACTCCTCGGTGACGCCGGCCGTGTAGACGGTGACCTTCTGCTAGAGGACGTGTGGCTCACCCTTGTCGTTGGTGATGATGTCCGCTGACCGCCAGGCAACGTCTTCCGTACCTCTTTCTGGCGGTGAACCACCATAGCGTTTGGCGTCACGTTCGACGGTTAGTGGAGGGTCGAGTGCCGTCTACCCGGTCCGTTCACAGCGGGATGTTTCCGTGTTTCCGGTCGGGGTGGTCGACGCGTTTGCCCGCGAGGGTGTCGAGGTCCTCGACGAGTCGGGCGCGGGTCTCGGGCGGTTCGACCACGTCATCGACGTACCCCCGTTCGGCGGCGATGTAGGGGTTGGCGAAGGCGTCGCGGTACTCGTCGATGAGTTCCCGGCGTTTCCGGTCGACCTGGTCGGCGGCGTCGAGTTCGTCGTCGTAGAGGATGTTCACCGCGCCCTCGGGACCCATCACGGCGACCTCGGCGGTCGGCCAAGCGTAGTTGACGTCGGCGCCGACGTGTTTCGAGGCCATGACGTCGTAGGCGCCGCCGTAGGCCTTGCGCGTGATGACCGTCAGCAGGGGCACCGTCGCCTCCGAGTAGGCGTACAGGAGTTTCGCGCCGTGTTTGATGATGCCGCCTTTCTCCTGGTCTTTCCCGGGCATGAACCCCGGCACGTCGACGAACGTCAGGATGGGGATGTTGAAGGCGTCACAGAAGCGGACGAACCGCGCCCCCTTCAGCGAGGCGTCGATGTCGAGGGTGCCCGCGCTGACGCGGGGCTGGTTGCCGACGACGCCGACCGAGTGGCCGTCCAGGCGGGCGAATCCGGTGACGAGGTTCCGGGCGTAGCGGGACGCCACCTCGAAGAAGGAGTCCTCGTCGACGACGCCCTCGACGACGCGGGTCATGTCGTAGGGTTGCTGTGGCGCCTCGGGCACCACCTCCGGGAGGGCCTCGTCGCGGCGTCCGGGGTCGTCCCAGGGCCCGACCCGGGGCGGGTCCTCGGCGTTGTTCGCGGGGAGATACGAGAGGAGGAACCTGATCTCGTCGAGGGCCCGCTTTTCCGCGGCGGGCGTGAAGTGGGCGACGCCGGACTCCGTGGCGTGGGTGTCGGCGCCGCCGAGTTCGTCGAAGGTGACCTCCTCGCCGGTGACCGTCTCGATGACCTCGGGCCCGGTGATGAACATGTGGCTGGTCTCCTCGACCATGAAGACGAAGTCGGTGATCGCAGGCGAGTAGACCGCGCCGCCCGCACACGGGCCCATAATGGCCGATATCTGCGGGACGACGCCCGAGGCCAGCTGGTTGCGGTGGAAGATGTCGGCATAGCCCGCCAGCGAGTCGATCCCCTCCTGGATGCGCGCGCCCGCCGAGTCGTTCAGCCCGACGATGGGCGCGCCGGTCTCCATGGCCTTGTCCATGACCTTGCAGACCTTGCCGGCGAACTCCTCGCCGAGCGACCCCCCGAAGACGGTGAAGTCGTGGGCGAACACGAACACCGTGCGGCCGTTCACCTCTCCGTAGCCCGTGACGACGCCGTCGCCGGGAACCCGCCGGTCGGCCATCTCGAAGTTCGTCGAGCGGTGCTCGCGGAGCTGGTCGACTTCGACGAAGGTGTCGTCGTCGAGGAAGTAGTCGATGCGCTCGCGCGCGGTCATCTTGCCTTTCCCGTGTTGGGCCTCGATGCGCTTTGCGCCGCCGCCCTCGCGGGCGCGTTCCTTGCGCTCGCGCAGGTCCTCGACGTCGTCCTCGTGGGTCATGACTGCCCTCTTGCGCGTCGTCGCTGTCCTGGTTCCATTGGCGACACATCGTCGGTCCCCGAAAAAAGCGTTTCCCGACGTGCCGTCGCGGTGCCGACGGCACCTGCCCGGTGCCCCGGACACCCCGACGACGGGCATCACCCACGCCCCGACGGTCATCAACAATGTTCGGAATGGGATATCCGGGCGCCGCGACGAACGTTCGACCAATTTTCCGGCGCGCTCGTCCCGATACAGTGTACCGAGTACGGCGTCAGCGTCCACGACCCCGGCAGCACCTACGAGGACTGGGTCTGGTGGTAACCGCCAGCACGACCCGTGCGCATCGACGAACAGCGACGTTTTTGAGTGATGGACCCCTCCGTCGGACCGTGAAGAACATCACCGCCCGGGAGTCGAACCCCTTCGGCTTTTCGCCCCCCTGTGAGTCGTTCGTTCCGGGGTTCGGTGACGCCAACGCCCACTTCCACGTCATCGGTGACCACCCCCGCGTCCACGGCGGGGCCGACTCGGGGATCCCCTTTACGGAGTTCGAAGCCAGCGAGCGCTTCCAGGGGGCGCTGGTCGCCGGCGGCCTCCTGACGGAGGCCGGCACGCCCCCCGTCGTCGACAGGACCTACTTCTCGTACCTGCACACCTGCGTCCCGGAGGGCGTCCCGAGCGAGGAGGATTACGCCGACCAGGAGCGATTCTTCGACGCGGAGTTGCGGGCGATCACCGCCCACGTCCTGTTGCCGGTCGGCGCCCGGGCGACCAGCCACGTCTTCGCCATCGCGAGCGCCCGCTCGCCCGGGGACGTCGACATGGACGCGCTCCACGCGACCGAACTCCCCGGGAGCGGGTGGCTCATCCTCCCTATCAAAGATCCCGCCGAGTGGACCGGCGACGACGAGGCCGACCTGATCGCGGCCCTGGAGGCACTGCTGGACCGCGACTACCGCCGCGAGGCCGACCTCGGGCGGTTCCTCCCCGACGACGACCCGTATCTCGTGCGGTAGCCGGGCTGGGAACCGGCGCGGCCGCCGCCCCGGCCAGCGGATCCGCAAAAAGAGGTGTTTCAGGCCGTGAACTGCTCGACGAAGGCCGTCAGGCGGTCGTCGTCCCCGAGTCCGGAGAGCAGCGCCTCGCGGTCGACGGCCAGGTCGTAGCGGGGTCTGCCCTTGCCGGTCACCGAGGTGTCGTCGCGCGTCGCCGCCAGCAGGCCCGCGGCGTCCAGTTCGTTGAGCGCCCGCGAGGCCTCCGCCTCGGTGAGCGTGCCGAGCACGTCGCCCTCGACGGCGTCGAGGCGCTCCGTGCAGGCCCGCCTGATCTCGCCGGCGTGGGCCGGTACCTCGCCGCCGGCCGACAGGTCCGCCAGGCCGAGCAACACGACCCGCTGGGTGAGTGATGTCCCCTCGATATCGGCTGTATCGGTCATTATCTGCGGTTCGAGCGGCCCCCGAATAACGATTATGACATGGTCCCGGGCGGCGGCCGACGCGCCGTGAGGGGTGGGTTCGGGTGCCGCCCGGCCGCCCCGTGACGGAGCGGGTCGCCCGCGATGGCGCGAACGCGCGGCGCCGCTCAACCGCGTGACGGGGTCGTGGCCGCCGCGAGCGGGACCTCGACGTCGAGCATGGCCGCGCTTTCTCGCCAGAGTCGCCGGGCGGCCGCGCGGTCGCGGGCCGCACTCGACGGGGTCGTCGAGCGCCGGTCGGCGAAGTACCGGCCGGAGACGTCCGCGGTCCGGGGACTCGCCGCCAGGAACAGTATCTCGGCGGCGCCGTCGGCCACGGAGGTGACCCCGGGGAGAGCGTCAAGCGCCTGCACGACGCGCGGGAGCGGGCCGGGCAAAGAGCGGCTGAACCCGCTCCCCGGGATGGCGCCGGGGTGGAGGCTGTTCGAGGTGACCTCGCGCCCGGCGGCGTCGAGCCGGCGCGCGAGTTCGGCCGCGAAGAGGACGTTCGCCAGCTTCGAGTGCCCGTAGGCCCACGTCCCGGAGTGGTTCGCGACGTCGGTCACCCTGTCGAGGTCCAGCGAGACGCCCCGGTGGGCCTCGGACGCGGTGGTGACGACACGGGCGCCCTCGCGGAGGTGTCCGAGGAGCTCCGCCGTCAGCAGGTACGGGGCGAGGTGGTTGACGTGGAAGGTGTACTCGACGCCGACGTCGGTGAGTTCGCCCTGCCGGAAGAGGCCGCCGGCGTTGTTGACGAGAGCGTCGAGTCCCTCGGTCTCCGCGCGGACCGTGTCCGCGAGCCGCCGGACCGCGTCGACGTCGGCGAACTCCGCCGCGACGAACGTCGCCTCGACGCCCATTCCGGAGAGTTCCTCGACGACCGACCGCCCCGCGGCCGCCGACCGGCCGTGGACGACGACGTCCGCGCCGAGTCGGCCCAGCGCCAGCGCGGCCGCGCGGCCGATCCCGCTCGTCGACCCCGTGACCAGCACTGTCTTCGCGCTACAGTCGACGTCCGTGACACCCGCGATCCGCTCGGGCCGTCTGCTCATACGCGGACCGCAGGGCTCCACGCTGAAAACGACACATATCTACGTGGGGTGGTGGGACGGTGGTGGTTGGTTCAGCGACTCGGGTGAGAACAGCACCGAGACCAGCGTGAAAGCCGGCGGTCGACCCTTCCAGAGATGGGAACCGGTCTTCAGCCTTCAGAAAAAACGGTCGATCAGCCCCGGGCACGAGGGGCGGTCAGTCACTCCCCGGCCAGTGGCGTCTCGCTCCGGTAGACGATCCGCATGGGGAGTCCCTGAGGGTCGGTCGGCGGGTCCGGCGGGAGCGAGCGCAGTTCGCCCGGCCCGGGACGTGCGGTGTAGGCCAGCACCGTCGCGTCGAGGACGTCAGCGACGCGGACCTCGCGGTCGCCGGTCGCCTCGGCAGCGGCCTGGACCGTCGGCGGCGCGTCGCGGTCGTAGGCCGCCAGTGTCCGCATCCGCTCGGCGTAGCCACCGGCGTAGGTCTTCGAGCGTCCCAGCGGGTCGCCCGCGAAGGCGCGAAAGCAGAGTTCGGCGTGGGCCTCGGCGAAGGCGCTCCGGGCCTCCGGGACGTTCCCCAGGAGTTCGTCGACGGCCGCGATCCCGTCGCTCACGGCGAAGGCCTGTTTCGAGAGTCCGCGGCCGGTCTTGCGTTCGTTGACCCGGTCGGCCGCCGGATACC
This sequence comes from Halobacteriales archaeon QS_4_69_31, assembly GCA_003021655.1. Classification (GTDB taxonomy): domain Archaea; phylum Halobacteriota; class Halobacteria; order Halobacteriales; family Haloarculaceae; genus QS-4-69-31. Next base: position 93,184 of record PXRP01000021.1, on the reverse strand, counting down.
GGCGCTTGCGCGTCGCCTCGCGAACCGGCGGCGTGACCACCGACCCGCTCTGGGCGCCCAGCACCTCCCTGGCGAGTTCGTCGCAGCGTCGCTCCCCCTCCCCGTCCTCCCGCAGACCTATCGGCACGTCGACGAGTACGCGTTCGGCGGCGTCCCCGTACCGGGCCCACAGTTCGCCGACCTCGGAGAACACCTCGGCGTGGTCGAACCCCGACGGGCCGAACGCGACCGCCACCCAGGCGCCGCCCGCCCAGTCGACACCGACGTACAGCGGCCCCCCGGACTCACTCATGGCCCGCAGTTGTCCCTGCCCGGATAAAAACGTCACCCCCGCCACGCCCGGGGATTCGGGCGAGACACGCTCCTCGCCGTCTCGCCGGGTCCGGACAGACCGGCCGGTAGCCGTCTTGCGGTCTCTCTCGGAAGGCTTATACGTCGGCCGCCACTCAGAACAAAGGCTATGGCAGAAGGCGAAGTTGACTTCTTCAACGACACCGGCGGATACGGTTTCATTTCGACTGACGACGCGGACGACGACGTGTTCTTCCACATGGAGGACGTTGGCGGTCCGGACCTCGAAGAGGGGCAGGCAGTCGAGTTCGACATCGAGCAGGCCGAGAAGGGCCCGCGCGCGACGAACCTCACACGACAGTAACGGCGTAGCACCGCGCTACACGTTTTCCCGACACTCCACCCCACCAGACCCTGGTCTCTCCGCCCGGAGCGGCCGCCGACCCGGACTCGCGTCGCTTCGACGGCCACCCAACGGACCGAGGCGCTTCCCGCGGTCGGCCGGAAACAGGACGCCCGGTCTACCCGTCTATCTCCCGCAGGCGGGCGAGTTCGTCCTCCGGGAGGTCGATCCCCGAGGCGGCGACGTTCTCTTCGAGGTGGTCGATGCTGGAGGTACCAGGGATCGGCAGGACGACCTCGGAGTGGGCCAGCAGGAAGGCGAGCGCGACCTGCCGGCGGGTCGCGTCGTGGGCCGCGGCCACGTCGTCGAGGACCGGCGCGACGTCCTCGTCGTCGACGGTGTAGAGCGGACCCCAGGGGATGAAACCGACGTCGTGCTCCTCGCAGGCTTTTAGGACGCGTTCCTCGTCGCGGTTGCCGACGTTGTAGCGGTTCTGGACCGTCGCGATGTCGACGATGTCGCGGGCAGTTTCGAGTTGCTCGACGCTGACGTTCGAGAGGCCGACGTGGCGGACCTGGCCGGCGTCTTTCATCTCGGCGAAGGCGTGGACCGAGTCCTCGAAGGGGACCTCGGGGTCCGGGCGGTGGAACTGGTAGAGGTCGATGGTCTCGACGCGGAGTCGGTCGAGGCTACAGAGCACCTGGTTGTGGAGGAACCCCGGGTCGCCGTGGCAGGGCCAGTCGCCGTCGCGATGCCGGAGCAGGCCGGCCTTCGAGGCGACGACGACGTCGTCGTCATCGTCGTACGTCTCGCCGAGGATCCGCTCGCTGACTCCGGGGCCGTAGGAGTCGGCGGTGTCGACGAAGTCGACGCCGAGTTCGACCGCCCGGCGGGCGAGCCGCCGCGCGTGCTCCTCGTCGTCGGGCGGGCCGAGGATGTCCGGTCCCGTCAGCCGCATCGCGCCGAAGCCGAGCCGGTGGACTGTCAGGTCGCCGCCGATGTCGAACGTCCCGCTCTCGTTGTGACTGGCCGTCATCGACCGGGCCTGAGGGTTCGCCGGCAAAAGCCCTGCGGGAAGCGGAGAACCACGGGGGCGACCCGCCGGCCCCCGACAGCTTCCGGCCCGTCGACACCCCGGACTCCCGGCCGGGCCCGCCCATTGACATCGCCGCCGGACTCGCCGGCTCCCCGGACGCCGCGACCGGGCCCGCCGGCCCATTGATTTCGCCGCCGGACCCGCCGGTCCATCGATTTCCCGGCCGGGCTCGCCGCCGGTCAGGGCTCGTCGGCGACGAACACTGTTTCGAGCCGGCTCCCGCGGGCGGGACAGCACAGCGTCTGCCAGCGGGAGGCGTCCAAGTCCCCGTAGGTCTCGGTCCGCGTCGCCTCGGCGCGGTCCACCTCTCGCTCGCAGGTGTCACAGAACCGGGGACGCCTACAAATACGTTGTTGATCCTCCAGCGGCCAGCACCGTGACAGTCCGGGACAGAACCCCTTCAAACTCCGCGAGACGGACAGAAAACAGTCTTGTAACCCGACGCCCTACCGGACGACGATGCGCGAGTTCCTGGCCACGGTCTTCAGGCCGAACCGGCGGAACCTGGCGACGGCGGCCGTCGTCGTCGGGTTGCTCGTGGTCGCGTACGTCCTCGTTCCCCACCGGCTCGTCCAGTACGGCGTCTGGCTCACTATCTTCACCATCTGGATGGTCTGGTTCGTCTACGCCGGGGTCGACTACGTCTACGACCTCGATTGAGACGGTCCGCACACCACCGTCGAACGCTACAGTCGGACCTGGACGCCACCATCGGCGCAGTTTGAGAGTTACCCGAACCCCGGCTCTCGTCGGCGGTTCGAGCGACAGTCGTCGCCAGGAGTCGGGCGAGCGTCAATCGTCGCCGGCGGCGGTGTCGGTCCCGGTGTCGGTCCCGGTGTCAGTTCGGGGTCCGGCGGCGTGGCCGTTGTGGGCGACGGCGGTCGCGAGCAGTTCCCGGGAGACCGCGGGGACCTCGCCGTCCTCGACCGGGCCGCGCTCGTCGAGCGCGTCGAGCGACCGCGGGAACGCTCGCAGGTCCATGTGGATGTCGATGCCGGCCTTGGCGCCCTGGCCCATCGCCACCGGGATCTGATTGTGGCCGGGCGTCACGTCGCCGACCGCGTAGACGCCGTCGACGCTCGTCCGGCCGTGGTCGTCGACCGCGACGGTGCCGTCGTCGGTTATCTCACAGCCCAACTGCTCGTGGAGGTCGGTGTGGTAGTCGGAACCGTACATCGGGAAGCCGCCGCGGTACTCGCGGACCGTCCCGTCGGTGAACGTGAACGACTCGAGCCAGCCGTCGTCGTCGCGCGTGACTCCCTCGATGTCCTCGTGGACCACGTCCACCGGGTGGGCATCGAGCATGGCGGCGGTGTCCTCGCTCCACGCGGGGTCGTCACCGCGGGTGAGCAGGTCCACGTCGTCGGTGAAATTCAGCATGATCATCGCGACGTAGGCCGCGGAGTCGCCGGTCCCCATCACGAAGACCGGCTCGTCGACGAACATGTAGGCGTCACAGTGCAGACAGTAGTGGAGGCCCCGTCCCGTCGGCGGCAGCGGCGGCTCGGGGTCCTCGTCGGCAAACCCCGTCGCGAGGACGACCCGGCGCGCGCCGTAGGTCGCCGCGTCCGTCTCCAGGCGGAACCGCCCCGCCTCCCCGCGAACCGCGGAGACGAACTCCCGGTGGACGTCCGCGCCGTAACTCTCGACCTGTTTTTTCGCGGTTTCGAGGAACTCGACGCCGCTGGTCTCCTCGGTGACGCCGATGACGTTGTGCGTGTCCCGCATCATCGCCGCCCGGCCGCCGCCGCGGTCGACCAGCGCGGTGTCCAGTCCCAGTCGCGTCGTGTACAGCGCGGCCGTTAGTCCGGCGGGCCCGCCACCCACGACCGCAACGTCGTACTCCGTCTCGCTCATACCGGCCCTAACCGACGGGCGCGCATAAGCCTCCTGCGGGAACGACTCACACGCCCTGGAAGCCGGGTTCTTTCGCGGTTCTAAACCGAGCGCTCGACGGGCGAACAGTCGCCGGTGCGTTCGAGGACGACGGTGTACTGGTCGACGCCGAAATCCTGGGGGTCGCCGTACTGTATGGTCCGCGGGCGGAGACCGACCCGGAGGAGCGCCCGCCACGTCGGTCGGCGCCCCCGGCCGTCGAGAAACCGGGGCCGTCGCCCGAAGGTCCGGGCCACCTCGTAGGGGAAGGTGTCCTCGGCGAGCAAGTCCCGGAAGTAGTCCTCCAGATCCGGGTTCGAGAGGCGACTGGCGCGGGTCCCCCAGTCGTCGGGCGCCAGGTACTGCAGGGACTGGTGGTAGTTGAGGACGATGTAGTCGGGACAGCGATAGGGCATCATGAGCGTCCACCGGCGGACGCCAGGGCTGTAGGTGAGGTCGTCGACGGTCATCGTGCGGTTGCCCACGTGCGAAATGGTCGCGTCGTGTGGTACCCCCGCCTCCTGTGGGTCCCGGACGTACGTCTCGACGGTCGCGTTCGCGCCGGCGTGTTCGGAGAGCCAGGCCGCCGACCGGTCGCGGGGCTGGTCGGCGTAGGCCAGGTCGCCCCCCACCGCGTAGAGGCCGCTCGTGACGAGCAACAGCGCAACGAGAGCCCGCCCGAGGGCCGGTCGGCGCTCCCGGAGCCGGCCCGCCATCACGGCCACCACCAGCGCCACCAGCGGGAACGTCAACAGGAGGTGGTGTGTCCGGACGTATGCCCACTGGCTGTACACCGCGAGCAGGACGGCAGTTGCCAGCAGCGCCAGCCGGATGGCGGTGGCCTCACGGGACCGCTCGCCGAGCGCCGCGAGCGACGCGAGGACGCCACCGGCCGACGCGACAGCCAGGGGCAGGCCGAGCCCGTGGAGGTATCCCCGGAGGATCCACCACCAGCTCGGCCGGACGCGCCAGCCGTGAGGTTGGGCCTTGTTCGCGACGCCGCGTGTGACCCGCCCGCCGGCGTGTGCCGGCTCGCCCACCGGGACGCTCGGATACCCCAGGAGGATGGCGGCGACCCCCAGCCCCACCCCAGTCAGGAGCACCCGCGGGCGGACGAGGCGCTCGACCAGCGGCCCGTCCGCTTCGAGCGCGCGGGAGAGAAACGCCGCCCCGATGACGAACGAGACAACGCCCGCGTTGAGTTTCACCGCCGACGCGAACCCGCCGACGACCGAACTCGCATAGAGGTGGGCCGGGGCACCGCTGTCGACGTACCGCAGCGCCAGGTAGAACGCGAGCAGGAACAGGAACAGCGCGGGGACGTCCTCGCCGGCCTCGTGGGCGAGCACCAGAAACCCCCAGGTCACCGACAGCAACAGCGCCGTCAGCCGCCCCGTCGTGCGGTCCCTGGCGAGGGTCCCGATCCGGTAGGAGAGATAGACCGAGCCGACGGCACACCCGACGACCACCAGCCGCGCCAGGAGGACGCTCGCCGTCCAGATCCACCCCGGCGTCCGCAGCCAGTGGGTCCAGAAGTCCGTCCCGAGGTGCCGGCCCATCTCCAGGAACGCCGCGAGTTCGCCGGCGGAGACGGCGGCCGCCAGCACCGGGAGGACCACGAGCGCGGCGACGTAGAAGGTCGCGCCGTAGCTTCGCCAGTAGGTGACGCCGTCGCGTAGCGACTCGTAACTGAGCTCTGTGTCGAGCGCGGCGATGGCCTCGATGGGGTCGACGACGCGCCAGCGTTCGTCCCGCGTCGCGAAGTTCGGTAGCCGGTGCCAGACCCAGAACGCCGACAGCACCGCCGAGAAGACGAGGATGTACCCGAGATACGGGTCAGCCCGGAGGTCCGCGCGCACCTGTCGCCGGGCCGCCCGGGCGGCCCGCGGGACGTACCCGACCGCGCCCCCGACGCCGCGCAATCTGTGTCCTACCCGCGAGCCGACGGCCCCGGCGACCCACAGACGAGTGTCACGGAGGGCACGAGCGAGGACCTGTCGCATGTATCAGCGCCCACCGGCCCCAGGGACAAAAAGCCGTCAGTCTCGCCGCACCGACGGCGGCTCGGTATCCCGCGTCATCACACGGGGCTCAGTGGGGTAACTACTCGTCATCGCCGCCAGGACGACGGTCCCCCGCGAGCGGCATCAATCCATCGTCCCCGGTCGCAGCGACATCGACGTCGAGAGGGCGACCGCACACCACCGCTGTCCGTCGCCGTCCGGCGAGGTCGCCATCGGCTCTCCGCGGCGGGCGGTCCTGGGACCGGGGGCCAGTCCGGCGAGAGGGTACGGATATATCTGTCCGCGTCCTGTAGGTCTGTCCATGGCACACAGGATCCTCGTACCGTTCGAGTTACCGGGCGCCGAGCCGGTTTCGACGGTCCTGGTCGAGGACATCGCTCCGATGGAGGTCGTCGCGCTGGGTCACTTCAACCTCCCGGAGCAGACGCCGCCCGACGCGGGGCGCGCCCAGTTCGGGGACGACGCCCAGGCGGAACTGGACGAACTCGCGGCGCCGTTCCGCGAGGCCGGGTCGTCGGTCACGACGCGACTCGTGTTCGGCAAAAACCGGGCGAATACGATCGACCGCGTCGCGATCGAGGAGGGCTGTGACGCGGAACTCGACCCGGCACCGACCGAGGGGGTCGAGCGGATCCTCGTCCCGCTGGTGGACGCCGGGAACCTCGACAGGCTCGAGGACTTCGTCGGGGCGCTGTGTGAGGACCGGACGCGGGAGGTCACGCTGTTCCACGTCGCCGAGCAGGGGGCCGAGGGCGATGAAGACCCCGAGGCGGTCGAGGCGATGTTGCACGAGGCCCGCGAGAAGATGGTCGCCGACGGCTTCGACGCCGACCTGGTCGACGTGTCGGTCGTCGTCTCCGACAACCACGACGACGAGATCATCGCGAAAGCCGAGGCGTACGACGCAGTCGTGATGGGCGAGGCCGACCCGGGCATCGCCGACCGGATCTTCGGAACGCTCCCGGACAGGATCGCCGACCGGACCGGCGACCCGGTCATCGTCGTCCGGCGGAACGTCTAAGCGGCCGCTTCCGAGGCCGATCAGCCGGACGGTCGGCCGCTTCCGAGGCCGATCAGCCGGACGGTCGGCCGCTTCCGAGGCCGATCAGCCGGACGGTCGGCCGGGCTCGGCGACCTCGATACCGGACCGAAGGGTGGCGCCGGCCAGGGCGAGCGCCGAAAGCGCAGGCCACCGGAAAATCTTATAGACCGGGCCGAGTCCGCCCAGTCGAACGGATGCACGAAGGGTTAGAGCGGGACCTCGGACTGTACTCGGCGGTGACAATCAGCATGGGGGCGATGATCGGTAGCGGCATCTTCGTGTTGCCGGCGCTCGGCTTCAAGAAGGCCGGTCCCGCGGTCATCGTCGCCTACCTCCTCGCGGGCGTGGTCGTCCTGCCGGCCGCCCTCTCGAAGGCGGAGATGGCGACCGCGATGCCCGAGTCCGGCGGAACGTACCTCTACATCGACAGGGCGATGGGGCCGCTGGCCGGCACCGTCGCCGGTCTCGGGGCGTGGTTCTCGCTCGTGTTCAAAAGCGCCTTCGCGCTCGTGGGGCTGGGCGCGTACCTCCTGCTGTTCGCGCCGGTCCCCGGGAGCGCGGTCACGGCCGTCGCGCTCGGCCTGGGGACGCTCATCGTCGTCCTCAACATCGTCGGCACCGAGCAGAGCGGGCAGATGCAGGCGTTCATCGTCACCGGCGTCGTGGTCGCGCTCGCCGGATACGTCCTCAGCGGCGGCGCCACGCTCGACCCGGGTCGCTTCCAGCCGTTTGCCACCCACGAGTCGGGCGGGGTCGTCACCGCGGCGGCGTTCGTCTTCGTCTCCTACGCCGGCGTCACCAAGATCGCCAGCGTCGCCGAGGAGGTCGAGGACCCCGGCCGGAACCTCCCGCGGGCGATGCTCGTCTCGATGGGCGTCATGATGGCGCTGTACACGTTCGTGGTCGCAGTCGTCGTCGGGATCAACGACCCCGATACGCTGTTGCACGGCGGTCCCGACGACGGCGTCTCGCTGACGCCGATGGCCGACGGTGCCGACGCCCTGTTCGGCGGGTTCGGCGTCGTCTTCATCTCGGTGGTCGCCGTCCTCGCGCTCACGAGCATGGCCAACGCGGGAGTCCTCGCGTCCTCGCGGTTCCCGCTGGCGATGAGTCGCGACTCGCTGCTGCCGTCGTGGCTGATGCGGATCGACCCCCGATTCAAGACGCCGCGGGCGGCCATCCTGCTCACCGGCGGCGTGTTGCTCGCGCTCATCGCCTTCGTCCCCGTGGTCGAACTGGCAAAACTCGCGAGCGCCTTCCAGATCCTCGTCTTCTCCATCGAGAACCTCGCCCTGGTCGCCTTCCGGGAGAGCGACGTAGAGTTCTACCAGCCGGATTTCACCGCTCCGGGGTACCCGGTCGTGCAACTGGTGGGTGTCGTCGGCGGGTTCGCCCTGCTGACCCAGATGGGAACGGTCCCGATACTCGGCGCCGTCGGCATCACCCTCGCCGGCCTCGTGTGGTACCTGGTCTATGGCCGCCAGCGGACCGACCGGGCCGGCGCGCTGAACGTCCTCGTCCAGCGTCGCCGTAGCCCGACCGGCGAGGCGGACCGCGTCCGGATCGAGGCCGACCGTGAGTGACTGCGACCGCCGACCCGACTCGGCATCCCGCCATTCAGGACCCCGTCCGCCTCCGCCATCGAAATCGCAACCCCTCGGTCGCCGCCGTCACCACCTCGACCCCCCGTCGCCGCCGTCGCGTTTCGCCGTCCCAACCCGATCCAGTCCGCCACCGCTTCGCGTCCGACCAGGCCACAAAAGCCCCGAGTGGACGGCAATCGAACCGTCCCTGGGTTTAATACGTGGTCCGAAAAAACGTGGGGAGCGAGCGCGCTGTGTCGGGACCGGGGTGAGAGGAGCCGTCCCCGACGCGCCGGCGCCGTAGAGGGTGACCGAGACATGGCCCACGGATGGCAGGAGGTTCCGTCGCTGGGTCTCTCGCCGGGCGAGTACGCCATCGTCCCCTCTGAGTGGCGACGCGACGTCGGCGCCCAACTGAACAACCTCGCGTCGATGGGCGGAGACGGCACGCCCGCCTGGCACCTCTACGACGTGGAGGCGGCGGACGGACGGCGGATACTGAAAGTCGTCGAAGACCGACGGGGGATGGAAGGGACCTTCGACGTCTCCGGCCAGCAGTTCCTGGTCGGGCCGCCCGACGAGGGACCGCGCATGGCGTTCAACCGCCAGGGCGCGGCCATCGGGAGCACCACGACGCTCCGGGATCTCACCACGGAAGCGGTGATCGGCTCCTGGGAAATCACGTCCCTGCTCTCGCGCAACTGGGAGTTCCGGGACCCTGGCGGCACCCCCCGGATCAGCGTGACGCGCCAGTGGCCGCTCGGCGGACTCATCTACCCCGAGTACGCGCTCACCTCGACGACTGGTGAGGACGTCGGCCGGATCGACATGCGCAGGAACGGGCTGTTCTACGAGGCCGACGTCACCCTGACGCGGTCGTCGGTCCCGGCGGAGCTCTCGCTCGCGCTCGCGTGTGGGATCTTCTGGGCGTCGAGCCAGTCCTGAGTGGCTTGTCTACCGTGGACGTGCGGGTTCACGCCGGTCCCGGAGATCCAGTTCCAGAGTTTCCTCTACCAGGGCTTTCACCACCGCCAGCAACACGCCGCCCGGATGCGGAGCCGAAGCCGTGGGACGGTGACCTGCCCGGTGACGATCCGGACGCCATACGGCGGGGGGATCCACGCGCTCGAACACCACGCCGCGAGCTACGAGGCGGGGTTCGCACATCTGCCTGGCCTGACGGTGGTCGCCCCCTCGACGCCCGCCAACACCGCGGGGCTGCTGACGGCGGCGATCCGAGGCCCGGATCCCGTCGTCTCCATGGAACCGACGCGGTTGTACCGTTCGACTCCCAGACCCGTCCCCGACGGGGAGCACGTCGTCCCGCTCGGGGAGGCCCGGACGGTCCAGGCGGGCAGCGACGTGACCCTCGTCGCCTGGGGGACGATGCTCCAGGAGTCACTGGCCGCAGCCGAGCGAGTCGAGGCGTCCGTCGAGGTTATCGACCCCCAGACCATCCGGCCGCTCGACGAGGAGACGATCCACGAGAGCGCCCGCAAGACCGGCCGGTGTGTCGTCGTCCACGAGGCACCGCGGACCGCGGGGATGGCCGCCGACATCACCGCCCGGACCAACGACGAGGCGCTGTACTCGCTGGAGGCGCCGGTCGAACGGGTCACCGGGTACGACGTCCCCGTGCCCTTCTTCGCGCGAGAGGACGCCTCTCTCCCGAACGCGGACCGCATCGCCGCGGCGATAGACAGGGCCCACTCGGCGTCGGTCAGTTGTACTCGCGCCAGCGGTTCCCACACTGCTTGCACTTGAAAAATCGCGTCGGGGGTTCGTCGGCGGAGCCGGTCTGTTTGATCGTGTACCAGGCTTCGCCATGGCCACAGTCCTCGCAGGTCACGTCGCTGGCGGTGGGTTTGCCCTCGAAGTTCGCGCCCTCCTCGCTCTCGATGACGTCGTCGTCGCTCTGTTCGGTGGTGCTGACGAACTCGGCCGCGCGGTCCTGGTCCTTGCTGACCGTCGCCCCACACTCCGAGCAGACCATCTCGTCGCCGTCGGCGTGCATCATCGACCCGCACTCGTCACAGAATTGCATCGCTGTCGGCCACCAGGACGGCCAGCCACAAGAGTGACACGCTCGCCGCCGGTCACGCCGGTCCCTGCCCGGCGCCCTCGGGGACGAACCGCGAGGCGATCCAGCCGACCGCGGCGGCGATGCCCGCCGGGAACGCGCTGAACACGAGCAACAGGAGGAAGGTACTCCCCCGCTCGGCGAGGCCGCCGTCGATGTCGACGGCGGGGCTGAGCGCGATCAGCGGCGTCAGCATGAGCACGACCGCGACGGCGTAGCCGCTCTTGGCGACCGCCCCCTGGACGGTCCGGCGCCGGACGAGATACGCCGTCGACCCGAGCCAGGCGACGAAGCCGAACAGCAGCGCCCACGCGCTCCCGGTGATGAACCCCAGAACGGTGGTCCCTATCAGACCAACGACGATGCCGCCGGCGATGCCGACCGCGACGGTCAGCGTGTTGTCGACGAGCCCATCCGGGTCCAGCAGTTGCTCGCTCGGGCCGGTGTCGGCGCCGCCCGCCGTCGGTGACGAAACGGTCCCCTCCGCCTCGTCGACGGTGCCTCTGGCCGACCCGGCGTTGGCGGCAGTCCCGGTGTTCGTGGCGGTCCCGGTGTTCGCGGCAGTCCCGGTATTCGCGGCAGTCCCGGCCTCCGAACCGGAATCGTCGCCGACGGAGACGAAGCCGTCGTCGTTCGGTGCCGACACGGGGTCGCTCTCGTCCCAGGCGCTGTCGTCGTCGGCGTCGGCCGCCTCCAGTTCCTCCGTGAGGTCGGCCGAGCAGTGCATGCAGTAGGTCGCCGTCTGCCCGATCGGTTCCCCACACTCCGGACAGCGTGGGTCGTCGTCGGCGCTAGTCACGACCGACACCCCCGCCGGAAGATACCCCGGTCATGCTGGCCTCTGCCAGCGAGACGGGAGCCACGGTGATAAAATCGACTGCGCGTCACTCGTGGACTTCCCCGAGTTCGCGCCGCTCCCCGACCACCGGGCAGTTCCGGACTCTCACCTCGTCGGGGTCGAGAAACGCCAGGATCTCGGTGCCCTTGTGGGTGCACTCGACGGACGGGGGCGCCGAGAAGTGCGGACAGACCTCACAGAACCGGTGTTTCGAGACGTCGACCACGTCGTCCTCGGGCGGGTCGGCGGGACCGGTCTCCCGGTCGTCGCTCGTCAACTCCAGCCAGAGTTCGTCGGGGTCGACGCCGTCGACGTCGACCCGTTCGAAGGGGTTGTCCGCGGACTCGAACGGGTCTCCCCGCGAGACGTCGACGTCGCCGAACGGGTTCGCCGCGACGTCGACCGACCGGTCCCGGCCCTCGCCCGACCCGCCGGGGGCGTCGCCCTCGGGGGTCCGGTCGTCCGCCGACCGCGGGCGCTCCTCGGCCGGGTCGGCGAGATACTCGAACGGGTCCGGGTCGTCTCCGTCCGTCCCCGTCGACCGCCCGACGGGAGGGTCCTCGGCCGCTGGCGCGTCGGGGCCGGTCGCCCCTGCCGGGTCCGTGTCCGCGTCGCTCGCCCCCGCCGGGCCCGCGTCCGCGTTGTTCGCTCCCGCCGGACCCGCGTCCGCGTTGTTCGCTCCCGCCGGGCCCGCGTCCGCGTCTGGGCCGCTCTCCTCGGCCGGGTCTGTCTCGTCTGACTCCGTCGGGTCGTCGGCGAGCGACTCGAACGGGTCGCCCTCGCGTTCGCGGTACTCGTCGGGGTCGAGGTCGTCGAATGGGTCGTCACTCATGGTTATCGGCGTGCGGCGTCGGGAACGTCGGAGTCCTCGTGGTCGTGGTCGTCGCCGGCTTCGAGCTGTCGGGCGACCCTGAGCCGGGGTTTGCCGAAGAAGCCGCCGGGCGGTTCGACGTCGTTGACCGTCGCGTCGCAGTGCGGGCAGTTCGGTTCCGAGAGCAGCGCGATGTCGACCGGCTGTTCGCAGCTGTCACAGACGGCCCGGTCGATGTCGGCAGTGGCGGCCGAGCGTTTGAGGCGTTCGACCGCCCGGTCGGTCCCGGCGTCCGCCTCGACGGTGTCCCGGAGGTCGCTGACGACCCAGGCGACGGTCGTGAGCTTCTCCTCGATGTCGTCGAGGCGGTCGGCCATCCCCTCCAGGTCCGCGACGCGGTCCGCGAGGTCCTCCCGCTCGCTGTCACCCCGTTCGAGAGCCTCCTCGATGTCGTCGAGGTGCGCCCGGACCTCGTCGAGTTCCGACGACAGCGTCGCGAACTCCTCGTGGTCGTGGTCCGCGTCGGCCTTGCCGTCGGCCTCCCGCTTGACCTGGACGACGCGCTCGCGGATGTCCTGGAGTTTGGCGTCGAAGTCGTTCCCGACGCGGTCGAGTTCGGCCGACAGGCGGTCCTCGGCGGCCGCGGCGTCGCCGACGTCGAGTTCGTCGCCGACCGCGCTCGCGATGTCCGGGAGGCGCTGGGCGATGACGTCCCGGACTTCGGATTCGATATCGCCGGCGAGCGGGGGCTCGACGGCCTCGTCGTCGAGGTCGCTCGCGGCCATGTACGCCGACAGTAACTGGACGACGACGGTTTCGCGGTCGACGCTCAGTTGTGCCGCCTTCGCGTCGAGCCAGTCGTCGAGCTCCGCCGGGAGCGCCGCCGACACCGCGTGCTCGTCCGAAGACTCGCTCGCCATTACGGTCACCTGGGACGAGCGGACAGTTAAGGGTTCCCCGCGATTCTCGAAATTCGATACGCCGGCCGAGAGCCCCGCGCGGCCCACGACGCCGTCTACGGGGGCTGCGACACTGAGTCAGACCACCTGGAGCCTGCGACCCCGAGTGGGCACCGCCCGGGGCCCGCAACGCGGTCCCGTCGCTCACCGGATCTTGCGGACGTCGCTGATGTCGAAGCCGGCATCGGTGATCTCGGTCTCGAACTGGACGATGTCCTCGTCGGCGATCTGCGAGAGGACGCCCCGGAACTGCTTGACGACGAGCGTCCGGGCGCGGGTGCTGCCGCCGCTGGCCCACTCGAACTCGAGGGTGCCGGCGACGCCGTCGACCAGTTGCCCGTACTCGGTGTCGGTGACGGTCTCGCGGTTGAGGTGGACGAGAATGAGGCCGTTCCAGGTGCTTGCCCCTTTCTGGAGGCCCTTGACGAGGAAGGCGACGTCCGACCAGTCAAGGGTCTGGTCGCGCCCGGCGGTGCTGATGAGGTCGGTCAGCGAGTCGATGACGACGACGTTGCCGCCGGCGTTGTCGGCCAGCAGGTCCCCGAGCTCCCCGAGGATGTCCTTTCGTTCCTGCCGGGCCCGGAGGTCGTTGATGCTGGCCGTCCGGTCGGCGTACCACTCGCGGGGCACGGGGCTCTGGTGGAAGTACAGCTCCGAGAGGTCGTGGTAGTCGACGCCGTCGAACCCGGCGTCGACGACCTCGTCGTCCATCGTCAGCGACACCTCATCGACGAACTCACTCTCGGCGGCGGTAAAGGAGACGTAGTGGACCTCCGCGGGCGACTCGGCGTTCGACGCCAGGTCGCCATAATAGAGGTCGTGCAGGTCCGGGTCGGTCGTCGCCAGCGCGTTCAACAGCGCGCTCGTGTGCATGAACTCGCGGGACCCGGCGCCGCCCTCGCCCGCCAGAAGGACGACGCTTCCCGGGGGCGCACCGCCCTGGATCGTCGTGTCGAGCTGGCGGACCCCGAACGGTATCCGACGCATGGGACACCCATGCGTCTACGACCGCTTACCAGTTTCGCCGTTCGGGGTCTGCGGGGACGGTCGGTCCCCACACCGCCGCTGTGGGCTGCCGTCCGCCGCCCGTCGCTGACCGCGGACCGAACGACCGTCGCCAGCGCCCACAGACTCTCGACGGTCCGGGACGCCGACCGGGTCCTCGTGATGGACGACGGCCGGACCACGGAGCAGGGCACCCACGAGGAACTGCTCGCCGCCGACGGCCTCTCCGCCAACCGCTGGTACCGCTCCGGTCGCCACGGCATGCCAGCGGTCTGCATCGATCCCTCCGCACAGCTAGATAGCCATCAGAGACAGTCACCGGCGTCGGTACCCGTCCGACTGCGGGGTCCCTGCGGGCTCGACGGCGGAGGGTCGCCCTCGACCCGCCCGGCAATCCGTCTCAGCTGTACGGGTCGTCGCTGGCGCCCTGCGTGCCGGAGCTGGCGTAGGGGTTGTCGGTGTCGGTGCCGGAGCTGCTGTAGGGGTTCTGGTCGGGCCTCTGCGGGCCGGGGTCGGCGCCACCACCGCCACCGCCACGACCCTGGAGGGCTTCGGCGGCCGTCTCGGCCACGTCGGGGTTGTGGTCCTCGGCGAGCGCCTGGAGCGTCGGCGTCGCCGCCTCGGTGGGCAGTTGCGAGAGGGCGATGGCGACGGCGACCCGGACGTCGGGGTCCTCGTCGTCGGCGATAGCGGCGAGTCGCTCGGCGTAGTCGTCGGCGCGGTCGGGGTAGTGGTGGCCGAGGTTCCCGACGGCGATAGCGGCGTGCATCCGGACGTGGGAACTGCGCCGCTCCAGCAGGCCGACGACCTGGCGCTCGTAGGTCAGGACGGCCGACGCGCCGGGCGAGTCCCGGGAAACCGCAACGGGTTACCCGCTGGACCCGAAAGGGCCGGCAACGATGACGGCGGACAGGTCCGGCGACCGCCCCCGGGACCGAGCGCGGGCTCCGCTCGGTGCTACGGGTCGACTGTTTGGCGTCGCCGGGCGGGCGTGGCTGTGGGCGGTCGGACTGGTGGCCGCCGTCGCACCGGCGGGCGCACACTCGGGGTCGCTCGGCGGGGCGGTCACCTCGACGACGGTCCCGACGTGGCTGACGGTGCTGACCGGCGGGGTCGTAGTCGGTGCCTCCTTCCTGTTCACGACGCTGTTGACCGACCACGACGCGATGCGCGGGGTCAACTGGTGGCGGGTCGGGGTCCCCTCGCCCGCGGTGGTCCGGCGTGGCGGCCGCTGGCTCCTCCGTGGGGTGGCCCTCGTCGCGCTCGCGCTCGTGTTCGTCACCGGGTTCGCCGGACCCGCCGAACCGACGCGGAACTTCGCGCTACTGTTCGTCTGGGCTGGGTGGTGGGCCGGCTACACCGTGAGCAGCTACGCGGTCGGCAACACCTGGCCGACGGTCAACCCCTGGCGGGCGCTGGCGACGGCGGCGCGACGCGCGGTCACGGCCGTCCGGGACGGCGCGACGGGGGCCGTCGGCGGGGCACGGCTCCCCGACTCGTACGGCGTCTGGCCGGCGGTCGCGGGCCTGCTCGCGCTGGTCTTCCTGGAGGTCGTCAGCCCCGTCGGGGAGAACCCGCGCACGCTGGCGGCCGTCGTCGCGGGCTACTCCGTGGTGACCGTCGCCGGCGCGGTCCGGTACGGTGACGCGTGGTTCGACCGCGTCGACCCGGTGAGCCGCGTCTTCGCCGTCTACGGGCGCGTCGCGCCGCTCCAGCACGACGAGAACGGGCTCTCGGTGCGGATCCCCGGCACGGCCCTGACCGACGAACCGCTCCCGGACCGTCCGGGGGAAGCGGCGTTCGTCGTCGCGCTCCTGTGGGTGACGACCTTCGACGGGCTGGTGGCGACGCCGACCTGGGCGGGGGTCGTCGGTCCGGTCGTCGACGCTGGCGTCCCCGCGCTTCCGGTCTACCTCCTGGCGCTCGTGGCCGGGTTCGCGCTCTTCCTGTGGGTCTATCGGGTCGCCGCCCGGCGGATGCGCGAGCGGGCCGACACCTACGTCGCCACCGGGGAGATCGAACGCTGGTTCGCGCCCGCGCTCGTGCCCATCGCCGCGGGCTATCACGTCGCTCACTTCCTGGGGTACTTCCTCGCGCTCTCGCCGGCGCTGGCGGCCGTGGCCGCGAACCCGCTCGCGCCGCCGGCCGGCACCGTCGCGCTCGTCCTCCCCTCCTGGTTCAGCACCCTGAAACTCCTCTGTGTTCTGGGCGGGCACGTCCTCGCGGTCTGGGTCGCCCACTCGCTGGCGTTCGAACTCTTCCCGGGCGTGCTGGCGGCCATCCGCAGCCAGTTCCCCTCAGTCGTCGTGATGATCTTTTACACCATGACGAGCCTATGGGTGATCACGCAGCCGTACGTTCCGCCGCCGCTGTGACCCGAGCCATGCCACGCAAACGACCGCCCGCCGCGAGCCTGTCTCCCCGGACGAGCGTCCCCGAGGGTGACCGGCCGACGCTGTGTCCGTACTGTGACCGCCCGTTCCGGACCGACCACGCCCGGGACCTCCACGTCGGCGAGTCCCACGACCCGACCGAGTCAGAGCGCGAGCGCTACGAGGCCGCGCTCGAAACCGAGCGCGACGACCTCTGGCTGTTCCACGCCCGCGCCGTCGTCGGCCTCGGCGCCACCTACTCCGCGACCGTCATCCTCTATATGGTCGTGCTCGGCAGCGGCATCCTCTAGTCGAGCGCCGGGTCGCTCGCTTCGGGGAGCAGCGTCGCGCCCGCCGGGTCGACCTGACAGACCTGCGGGTCGTAGCCGGCGTCCGAGAGACCGGTCCCCATCGCGAAGACAGTCTCGCCGAGCATTCCCATCGCCGCGTCGCCGCCGGCCTCGGCCACGTCGGTGACGACCTCACGGACCCACTCCGAGAGCAGGCCCGCCTCCCGGGAGAAGGTACGACTCGCGGTCATGAAGGTCGGGAGCGTCGGCTCCCGGACGAGTTCCGAGAGCGCCGCTGTCCCCGCGCGGGTCAGCGCCCCCGTGTCGCCGCCGATGGCGTCGGCCGTCGAGCGCTCGCCCTCGGTGACGAACTCGACCCGGGACCGGGCCGGGATCGCGTCCATCTCGTTGTGCTGTGGCCCGCCCGGTTCCAGGCGGACCGGCACCCCGCCGTGGCGCTGTGCGACCACGTCGCCCAGCCCGGTCCCGGCCTGGACCTCCGCGCCGTGGGCGACCGTCGTCAGTTCGTTGACCGACAGCCCGCACTCGAAGACGGCGTTGGCCGCCAGCGCCGTCCCCAGGGCCATCGCGCCGGAGACGCCGACCCCCGCCCCGACCGGCAGGTCCGTCGCCGCCCGGACGCCGCCGGTCACGCGTAGCGCGTCCAGCACCCGCTCGACGGCGCCGACCGTGACCGCCTCGCCGTTGAGTGCGACGCCCCGCTCGTCGGCCTCGCGGACGGTAACGGTGACCCCCTCCGAGAGCGCGAGCCCCGCGCCGCGCGAGCCGGTTCTCGTCGGCGTCTCGTTCCGGTCGACGGTGAAAAAGCCCGTCACGTGCCCCGGGACGAACGCCCGCGCGATGTCGGTCATTGTCCCATGGAGTCGGCCGTCCGTGTAATCAGTTTCGGCCTCCGGGCGGCGACTTCCGGCGACGGCGGCGTCTCGGGAGGCCACGCACGCCGGCGCCGTCGACTCGGGTGGGCAGGCGGTCACCCATAGAGTTATGTGAGACGGTGTGGGACGACGGATACGTATGCCCTCGGTCAGCGCGCGATTGCCCGCGGAGGAGAAAGACGAACTGGACGCCGTCGCGGACCTGCTCGACGAGGACCGCTCGACGACGATTAGGAAGGCGCTCCGCGAGGGGTTGGCGGAGTTGCGGACGCGCGAGGCCGTCGCTCGCTACCAGTCGGGGGACGCCTCCGTCGGCGAGGCGGCCCGGCTCGCGGACGTGACAGTCGCCGAGTGGATCGAGACCGCCGCCGAGCGGAACCTCACGCTGGGGGTCTCGGCGGCGGACCTCGCCGACGACGCCCGCACCGCCCAGGACCTATGACGCGGGCCTACGTCGGCCCCACCTCGCTGACTGCGCTGGGCTCAGTGGGCGAACTGGACCTGCTGGACTATCTCGACGGCCGCCTGGTCGTCCCCGAGGCCGTCGAGCGCGAGGTGACGACCGAACCCGCCCGCACCGCGCTGTCGGAGTTTCTCGACGAGGGCGACGTCTCGCGGGCGGTCCCCGAGGGCGCCTACGAGCGTGCGACCGGCGTTCTCGGCGTCGAGGCCGACACCCACGAGGCGGCGATGCTCGCCGGCGTGCTCGCCCACGCCGAGGCCGACGACCGGACCGCTGTCGGCGTCGTCTCCGAGGACACCCGGGTGCGGACGCTGACCGAGGGACTCGGCGGATCGGTGACCAGCGCCTTCGGCGTCGTGGTCCGTGCCGCCGCCGAGGACAAGTATCTGTCCCGGTCCCAGGCAAAGCGGATCGTCCGGCGCATGGACGACCAGGGGCTCGGGATGACTGGCCAGGTCCGCGAGCAGGTCGTCGGCGATATGGGCGAGTGACCGACCAGGTCCGCGAGCGAGCCGTCGTCGTGTACGTCGCGGCCCGGAGAGAGCTGTTCAGAACCTGACGGCCTCCGGATCACCTACACCCGCGGTGAACGGCGGGGTTTGTCGGTGGACTCCCGGTCTATCCATTATACCGTGGAAGGCGAGTAGTCGCCGTTCCCGTTCAACGTCCCCGACTTCAGGGCGAGGTGATGGGTCGCCCCTCCAGAACCAGACTTGAGCCGGTTCTGGATGAATCTGTGTGCGATGTTGCGAGCCGCGTTGTAGTCGGCGTGTAGCTCTTTGCCGCACTTCTGGCAGGCGAAGTCGTCGCCGTCGCGGTTGTCCTCGTGGGTGAACCCACAGTCGGCGTCACTGCACCGCTGGCTGGTGTAAGCCGGGTGGACTGACTCGACGGTAATTCCTTCGGCACGGGCTTTGTACTCGGTCTGGCGTTTCAACTCGCGGAACGCCCACTGCTGGAATTTCGAGGGGTTCGAGATACGCTTGCGTATCTGTTCCAAGTCTTCGAACACAATGACCGAACAGCCCTGCGAAACGGCTTCTGTGACCAGCCGCTTCGACGCTTGGTGTAGGAAGCTCTCGGACCATCGGGCGAACCTGTCCCCGATGGACTCGATGGTAAGGTGTGCGCTTCGCGTGCCCTGCTGTTGGAGTCGAGCGCGGCGACGTTCGTACTCGCGGCGTTTGTGATTCAGCAGGTCGGCGTTGCCGAGGAACACCCCTGTACTGGTGACGGCCAAATACCCGTCCACGTTCCGGTCTACGCCGAGAACTGTTCGGCTCTCGGCCTCTCCCGACGACTCGTCGCGTTCCTTCGTGACGGAAACGTGGAGGTAGTAGGTATCGCTCTGCTGGTCGTAGCGGAGTTTCGCGCCCTGTTTCTCCCAGTTGTCGCTGTCCATGTACTCGGCCTGTGGGGACTCGTCCGGGTAGACGTACTCGGCGTGAACACGTCCGCTGCCGTATACGGCCAGCGAACAGTACCCATCGAAGTAGCTGATGGCGTTCGTATTGTAGACGGTCGTGTTCGATGTGAAAACGGGTTTCGAGGTTCGTTCGCCCGCTTTCATTTTGTCCACACAGCCGGAGAGCGCGTCGGCGGCATGGTTGACGGCGGCGACGGTCAAGTCCGAGTGCAACCCGGTATCGTCTCGTATCTCGTCGTAGACGAGCGGCTGAAGGCGAGAGCGCGACGTTATTACGCACCCGTCGTCGTCTCCTTCCCATCCCCTGTCTGCAAACCGCTGTGCGGCGTCCCGAAACGTGTTCATGGTGCGTGTCAGGTCGTCGCGGCGCTCGTCGGGAACGGAGAGCTTGACGACGGCGGTACGCTGAATCTCCATCGACACCCACGAGTGGCACTGACTACATATAAAAGTCAGGGAGTTGGCCGGGCAGTGACGTGGCAGATGGTCACAGTAGTTTACGCGATTCCCGCCCGCCCTGTTCGGCGCTCGGTTCCGACAACAGGTGTCGGAACGCTCTCGCCTCACGGTAAGGGCGGGACTCCCTCGCTGACTAAGGTGGGACACGCCGTGCGTGCCGTCACTCGTTCGAGGGCCGGCAGTTGCGACAGTCCAGCCGGCGGCGGTCGCGAACCCGCGGCGCGATAGAGCGGGACTACGGCGAGAGCCGCTGCCGGTCGCGCGGGAACAGCACCGCCTCGCGGATGTTGTCGAGCCCGAGCATGGTCATGATGAGGCGTTCGACGCCCAGCCCCCAGCCGGCGTGGGGCGGCATGCCGTACGTGAACATCTCGGTGTAGTACTCGAACTGCTCGGGGTCGAGCCCCTGCTGTTCGAACCCCTCGACGAGGTGGTCGTAGCGGTGTTCGCGCTGGCCGCCCGAGACCAGTTCCATCGTCGGGTGCATCATGTCGAAGCCCGTCGACACGTCGGGGTCGTCGTCGTAGTCTTTGATGTAGAAGGGCTTGATATCGCTGGGCCAGTCGGTGATGAAGTAGTGCTCGCCGACTGCCTCGCCGAGCGCGTGCTCGCCCTCGGTCGGCAGGTCGTCGCCCCAGACGAGTTGCTCGTCGAGCGCGCCCGTCGCGTTGATCCGCTCGATGGCCTCCTCGTAGGTGAGCCGCGGGAACGGCGACTCGGGGACCTCGAACTCGTCGACGAGGTCGAGTGTCTCCAGTTGCTCCGCGCAGTTCTCTGCGACACCCTCGTAGGCGGCGGTGAGGACCGCCTCGCAGGCGTCCATCGCCTCCGTGTGGTCGAAGAAGGCCGCCTCGAAGTCGATCATGGTCGCCTCGTTGAGGTGGCGGGGCGTGTTGTGCTCCTCGGCGCGGAAGACCGGGCCGATCTCGAAGAAGCGCTCGACGCCCGACCCGACGACCAGCTGCTTGAACAGCTGCGGGCTCTGGTTCATGAACGCCTCGCGCCCGAAGTACGTGATCGGGAACAGTTCGGTGCCGCCCTCGGTGCCGGTGGCGACGATCTTCGGCGTGTTGAACTCCGTGCAGTCAAGCGCCCGGAACTGCTCGCGGACGGCCCGCAACACCTCCGAGCGGACCTCGAAGATTGCCTTGACCTCCGGCTTCCGGAGGTCGAGCGTCCGGTTGTCCAGCCGCGTCGAGAGGTCGGCGTCGACTTTCCCCGTCGGGTCCAGCGGGAGTTCGGGGTCGGCCTCGGCGACGACCTCCAGCGAGTCGGGGGTGATCTCGACGCCCGTCGGGGCGCGCTCCTCGGCCTCGACGGCCCCGGTGACCGAGATGACCGACTCACGGTGGACGGCCAGCCCCCGCTCGACGAGGTCGTCGTCCATCTCGTCTTTCTCGAACTTGACCTGGATCTTCCCCGTCGTATCCCGGAGGATGAGGAAGGCGATGCCACCGAGGTCGCGGATCTCGTGGACCCAGCCGGCGACGGTCACTGTCTCGCCGGGTTCGGCGTCCGCGGTGTAGGTGCGGTCGTCCATACCCGCTCTTTCGGTGGGGTCGACTTAAGAACCGTCCTTCCGGGTCAGCGGTTCACACACCGTGGGGCCGGTGACACAGCGCGCGCTCCCGGTCGCGGGTCCGAGAAAATCTGGGGGGTGGACGACTCGTCGCGACCGACCCGTCTGCCGCCGACTGCCCGACGGGCTACTCGCCGCCGTCGGTCAGCACTTCGATGTCGTCGCTGCCTGTCTCGTTGAGGAACTCCGGCGTCTCCTCGTCGTCCTCCGTCTCGCGCTCGTCGACGCTATCCCAGGATCGACCGCTAAATTCGTGGCACATAGTGGCACACCACACCCGGAGCACAGGACTGGCGCGGTTTAACCCTTGTGACCGCTCGTCCGTCTCCGAGTCGTGTTGTCGGTCCGTGGTGGTCATCGCGCCCGCGTTCGGGGGTTCCTGGGTCCGGGTCGCGTCGCCGTCCG
Organism: Halobacteriales archaeon QS_4_69_31; assembly: GCA_003021655.1. GTDB lineage: Archaea > Halobacteriota > Halobacteria > Halobacteriales > Haloarculaceae > QS-4-69-31. Next base: position 71,347 of record PXRP01000021.1, on the reverse strand, counting down.
GGTTGCGGCTAGGACGCCGGTGCGGCGTTTCTGGCCGGCATTCCCGGTCACAGGGGCCGGTACCAGACGTTCCGGAACCGGACGCGGAACCCGTGGTCCTGGAGGCGCAGCGGCGCGGGTCCGTGGGGGTCGTAGTCGAGCACGTCCCGGTATGTCGTCGGCCCGTAGGGTTCGGCTCCCTCCTGGACCAGGACGCCGTTGTAGAGGACGGTCACGCGCGCCGGCGAGGTCAGGGACCCGTCCTCGAACCGCGGCCGCCGCCAGACCACGTCGAACGACTGCCACTCGCCGGCGGGCAGTGAGGCGTCGGCAAGCGGCGGGTACTGGCCGTATATCGCGCCGACCCACCCGTCGGCGTAGATGGCCGTCTCCGAGCAGTCCAGCACCTGGACCTCGTAGCGGTCCGCGAGGAAGACGCCGCTGTTGCCCGGGTAGGTCGCGTCGTCGGGGTCGGCGGGCGCCGCCCACTCGACGTGGATCTGGCAGTCCCCCAGCAGTTCGGTCGTCCGGACGTCCCCAGTTCCGGGTTCGACGACCAGGTCGCCGTCCGCGACCGACCAGCCAGGCTCGCCGCCGTCGGCCGCCTCCCACCCCGACAGGTCCGTCCCGTCGAAGAGGACGGTCGCGTCAGAGGGGGGCCCCGCCGTCACCGGGCCGCCGGGGCGGACCCGCGGGGGATGGGGCCGCTCGGGGTCGTGGACGCGGTACTCGCCGCCGGGCAGGTACGGGGTGTCGGTGAACCCCGGCCGGTCCTCCGTCATGAGACCCGCTATGTTGGCCCGCCGGCAAGACCGTTCGGGCGACGACTCGCCCCGGGCCCGCGGGCAAGGCCGTTCCGACGCGTAGGCGAGGTCCGCCGGAACGGCCTTCCCGGCGGCTCCACGGGATGGGGGCGGGGCCGGACGGAGAAGGGAGCGTTTTTCGGCCCGCACCTCCTCGGGTCGGGTATGAGCGAGGTCGAGGTCCCGGAGAGTCACCCGCGCTACGACTCGTTGCTCACCCGCCACCGCATCGAAGCCGGCGTCGAGAAGGGCATCACGTCCCGCCAGGGGCTCATCGCGCAGGGCCGGGGCGAGGCCTTCGACTACCTACTCGGCGAGGAGACCATCCCCAGCGCCGACGCGGCGGCGCGCGCGGCGGCCGCTCACTTCCTGTTGGCCGACCACCCCGTCGTGTCCGTCAACGGTAACGTCGCCGCCCTCGTCCCGCAGGAGGTCGTCGAACTGGCCGAAGTGACCGGCGCGGACCTGGAAGTCAACCTCTTCAACCGGGCCGACGAGCGCATGCGGGCCATCGCCGACCACCTCCGCGACCACGGCGCGACGGCGGTCAAGGGACTGCGCGCGGACGCCCGGATCCCCGGGCTCGACCACGAGCGCGCGAAGGTCGACGCCGACGGCATCGCCGACGCCGACGTGGTGCTCGTGCCCCTGGAGGACGGCGACCGCGCCGAGGCGCTCGGTGCGATGGACAAGACCGAGGTCGTGATAGACCTCAATCCCCTCTCGCGGTCCGCACGGACCGCTACCGTCCCCATCGTGGACAACGTGGTCCGGGCGGTCCCGGACATCACCGCCCACGCACGCGAGTTGCGCGGTGCCGAGAGGGATACCTTCGAAGGCATTATCGCGGATTTCGACAGACAGGCGGCTCTGGACGCGGCCGAGCTGGCGATCCGCGAGGGCGAGGGAACGAGCCCTCGAAAGGAGTGAACGGAAGCCGTGAGCCGCGAGGGCGAGTGAAGCGAGCCCTCGAAAGGAGTGAACGGCGAAGCCGTGAGCCGCGAGGGCGAGTGAAGCGAGCCCTCGAAAGGAGTGAACGGCGAAGCCGTGAGCCGCGAGGGCGAGTGAAGCGAGCCCTCGGAGGGAGCGAACGGCGAAGCCGTGAGCCGCGAGGGCGAGTGAAGCGAGCCCTCGAAGGGATGCGGAAAGATTGATACCAGAGAGCGACGGGTAGAGAGATACTGCTGGCCGAGAACGCCGCGCGCGACGCCTTCCGCGACGGGTCGGCGATCACGGGCGACCATCTCGACACGGCGCTGTTCGAGACCCAGTCGAGCCTGCGGACCTGGGACGACGGCGACCGCTACGCCGAAAGCGACGAGGCTTCCGACCCCCCACATCTCGGCTGAGCCGCGGCGGCGAGTGCTCCGGAAGTATCCGCTCAGGTCTCGTCGGCGGCCTCGGCGAGCTCGACCGCCAGCGTCGCGGCGTCGGTCGCCGTCCCGCCGAAAACGTAGGTGATGGGTTCGATGCCGAACGCGCCCTCGTGGTAGCAGACCCGCGGGACGGACCCGCGCTCCCGGAAGTGCTCGCGCAGCCGTTCGCCGCGGTCCTCGTAGCCCGCGTCGAACTCGATGGGATCGATGCCGCGCTCGCGGGCGGCCGTCAGGAGCCCCCCGGACGTGGCGAGGTTCAGCGCGCCCCGGACCGCGGGGTCTTCGGCCATCGCCGCGAGGACCGTGGTGGCGACACGCTGTGAGGCGCCGAACTCCGGGTCCGCCGGGACGAGCACGCGCGAGCCGACCGCCTGGAGCCGCCCGGGGACCGCGGCGACGTCGGTCACGTCCCCGGCGTCGGGGACCGCGGTGCCGACGTTGGTCCCGACGTTCGGGACGTGGGCGGCCATCCCGGGCGTATCCGCGAGGCGGCGGGCGGCCCGCCGGACCGCCGTCAGCGCCTCGCGTTCGGCCAGCACCGCGTCGTCCCTGCCCCGGACACAGAGGTCACACCCCATTCCCGCGAGTTCGGGCATCTCCTCCTCGTGGACCGCACAGACCGGCCCGCGGTCCTCGAAGGTTCGGATGAGGTCGAGCAACTCCGCGAGCGCCTCGTAGCCGTCCATCGACCCCGTCGCGAAGCCGTCGGCGATCCGCTCGACGGTCGCCTGCATGCGCTCGTCCTCGGCGAAGCGCCGCTCGACGGCGCCCTCCCCGCGGAGGTACTGGCTGACCGCCGCTTGTGTCACGCCGAGGTGGTCGGCGATGGCCTCCTGGGTCAACCCCCGCTCGTCGAGTTCGGCCGCCAGCATCGCCCGCGTCGTCGGCAGGAACCGCTCGACGACGACCTCGCTCGGGAGCACCAGTGACATGCCCCCCGCTTCGACGGCCCCGCGTATAAGTCCGTTGTACGTCCCGGTGGTCGCCCGGCGACGTCGCGGGACCCGCCCGTACAACCGGGTTGTACAAAACAACTATAACGAAACTGGTAACACCACCGAGTGCTAACACCCGGTGGTATGAGCCGGAACTTCGACCAGTTCAGCGACGTCGGCGAGGCGGAAGTGACCCGTGCGATCGGCCAGGAGTGGACAGAGGAGTTCATGGACTTCTCGGATTCGGACGTGATCGTCGTCGGTGGCGGTCCCTCGGGGCTGATGGCGGCCAAGGAGTTGTCCGAGCGGGGCGTCCAGACGATGGTCGTCGAGAAGAACAATTACCTCGGCGGCGGCTTCTGGCTGGGCGGGTTCCTGATGAACAAGGTGACCGTCCGGGACCCGGCCCAGCAGGTGCTGGACGAACTCGACGTCGACTACAAGCAGTCCCAGGACTCGGAGGGGCTGTACGTCGCCAACGGGCCCGAGGCCTGTTCGGGGCTGATCAAGGCCTCGTGTGACGCCGGCGCGAAGATGCAGAACATGACGGAGTTCACGGACATCGTCATCCGCGAGGACCACCGCGTCGGCGGCATCGTGATGAACTGGACGCCGGTCCACGCGCTGCCCCGCGAGATCACCTGCGTCGACCCCATCGCCGTGGAGGCGGACCTGGTCATCGACGCGACGGGCCACGACGCCATGGCGGTCAAGAAACTCGACGAGCGGGGCGTCCTCGACGCGCCGGGCATCGAGGAGGGGTCGACCGGTATGGACCAGACCGACGACGACACCTACGGCGCGCCCGGCCACGACTCGCCGGGCCACGACTCGATGTGGGTCGGCGAGAGCGAGGACGCGGTCGTCGAACACACCGGCCTCGCCCACGACGGCCTCGTCGTGACGGGGATGGCCACCGCCACCACCTACGGCCTCCCGCGGATGGGCCCGACCTTCGGCGCCATGCTCGTCTCCGGGAAGCGGGCCGCCCAGGTGGCCATCGACGAACTCGGCGTCGACGCCGACCCGGTCGACCTCACCTCGCGCAACGTCACGCCCGCGGACGACTGACGGGGGGTTTCGCGCCCGATTTTCGGGGCCTGACTGGTGGCGGCTGTCGGCGGCGCGACACTCCGGGTCAGGACCCGCACGCGGACCGACAGTCCTACCGGCCTCGCCCTCGAAGGTGGCGTATGTCCGACGAGTCACGCCGCTGTCGGCTCTGTGGACGGGAACTCTCGGTCGGCCTCCTGGCGACCCGGAGCCGCAACTGCTGTCTCAACGCGACCCCCATCGTCGGCGCCTGCCCCGAACACGGCCCGCTGGGGCCACACCACGCCACCGACCCCGAGTGAGTCCGTCCCCGTCGGTCCGGCGTCGTGACCCCGCGCTCGCCCCTCTCGCTCGCTGGTGGGCTTTCGTGGTGTCCCGGTGGCTCTTCGGAGAGCCGGCCCTCGTCTGAAAGATGCCGCTCACCCGTCACCCCCGGACCGGGAGACAGCAGTCCGGGAAGTCGGTAATGACGCCGTCGGCGCCCAGTCGCCGGAGTCGTTCGGTCTCGCCGGCCCCGGTGACGGTCCAGGCGTTGACCGCGAGGCCGGCCTCGTGGGCCGCCGACACGAGGCCGTCGTCGCAGGCGTCCAGGTGCGGGTGGACGGCGCTACACCCGAGCGCGCTCGCGCGGTCGACGGCGCCGCCGGCCTCGGCCGTCAGAAACGCCGTCGGGAAGCCTTCGACGGCCGCGAGCGCCGCGTCGTCGAACGACGAGACGACGACCGGACAGTCGGCGCCGGCCGCCAGGCTCGTCAGGTCACCCGCGAGCCCCCGCTCTTTGAGTTCCGCGTGGAGTGTGACGCCCGGGGGGACGGCGTCGAGGACCGCTGCGAGCGTCGGGACGCCAGCGTCCGACCCCTCGACGGACAGCACCCCGAGTTCGCCGGCCGACAGGGCGGCGACTGCGCCGGTCCCGTCGGTCGTCCGGTCGACGGTGTCGTCGTGACAGACCACGAGTTCGCCCGAGCCACAGCGCCGGACGTCCACCTCGACGCCGTCTGCACGCCGACTCGCCTCCCGGACCGCGGGGAGCGTGTTCTCGGGCGCGACCCCGGCGAACCCCCGGTGTGCGATACAGTCCACGCGGGGCTGTTGGCCCGCCGCCCTGAAGTCGGTTGCCGTGGGACCGGTGGGCAGGACGTACCGGAGCGGACTGAAAAGTATTTAGCCGCGACGGCCACACTCCCGGACGTGCACGACTTCGCCGTCGTCGGCTGTGGCCCCGCCGGCTCCCGGTTCGCCCGCCGGGCCGCCCAACGGGGGTTCGACGTCCTCGCGTTCGAGCAGGGCGCGGTCGGCGAGCCACTTGCCTGCTCGGGCCACGTCTCGACGGACGTCTGGGAGTACACGCCCGAGGGCGCCCGGGAGCGACTCCTGCAGAACGTCGTCTACGGCGCCCGCTTCCACCTGGCGGGCCCCGACGCCGGGGCGGCCGCCGTCGCCTCGCCCGTCGAGGGGGCCGATGCGCCCGCTCCCGGGGAGAGCGCGGCCGGGCCGTCCGCATCCGGAGGAGGGGCTGAGGCGCCCGCTCCCGGCGAGGCGACCCCCGAGGCGGGCGAGGGGAGCCCAGGGCCAGCGGCCAGCAACGGCGGGACGGCGACACGCGGGGCCGTCGCGGCCGGGGAGCCGGGCTATCCCTTCTACAAGGACGCGCAGGTCTCGAACGTCATCGACCGCGTCGGACTGGACAGGGAACTCGCGGACGCCGCCCGCGCGGCGGGCGCGAACCTGTGCGAGGAGCACACCGTCCTCGATGTGGACGAACACGAGGACCGCGTCGAACTGGACGTGCGCGGCCCCGACGGGACCGAGACCCACGAGGCCCGCATGGTCGCGGGCTGTGACGGGCCGACCTCCCGCGTCCGTCGCGACCTGGGCCTGCCCGAACCCGGCGAACTCCTCCACGGCGTGCTGGGCTTCTCGGCGGAGGACGACCCCGGCGACTTCGTCGACGTCCACCTCACGGTCCCGCGGTTTTTCGCCTGGCGGATCCCCCGCGGCGGGGCCGGCGTCGAGTACGGCCTGGCGATGCCGCCCGGCGGCGACGTCAGCGAGCGCTTCGAGGAGTTCACCGCCGGCTACGGCGTCGAGACCGACCACCGCTGCTCGGGGCTCATCCCGGTCGGCCCACCCGAGACGGTCACCGCCGACCGGGCGTTTCTCGTCGGCGACGCCGCCGCACAGACCAAGCCCTTCACCGGCGGGGGCATCCTCTATGGCATGACCGCCGCCGACCACGCCGCCCGCGAGATCGACCCCGCCGACCCCGGGACGCTGGCCGACTACGAGCGGGCCTGGCGCGCCGACCTCGAACGGGAGATCGCGCTGGGCCACTGGGTCCGGCGGGCCTACTCGCTGCCCGAACCAATCCAGCGGGCGGGCCTGTCCGCTCTCTCCGGGGAGATCGGCGTCCACATGGACCGGCCGACGACGCTGTTCTCGGTGGCGCAACTGAAGTCCCTGCTGAGCAGGTGACGCGGCCCAGAAGACGCCGGCGAGATACTCGTCACGAACGACCGTCGGCTCTACCGGACCGCGGAGGACCGCGGGGTGCGCGTCGAGTGGGGAACGCGGTTCACCGGACGGACGTTCACCTCGCAGACGAGGTCGCCGACTGGCTCCGAAACAGAGAGAAATAATCCCGCAATCCTGATTTAGGGTGGCTCCTAACCGCCGGTATGGAGTTCGACCTGACGAAGACGGCGGCGATCTTCGTCGCGATAATCGTCGTCGGCGTCGGTGGCCTGGCGGCCTCCGGCGTCATGGCGACCAGCACCGTCCTGATGATGGTAACGCCGTCGATGGTCGTGTTCGGCCTGGTCTGTCTCGGCCTCGGCGTCAAATACGGCGAACACCGGGCCGGCGCGATGCGGTAATCGCCCTTCCTCGGCCGCTCCCGGAAGATACAACCCCGAGAGACTCCCACGTCCGGGTAATGACCGTCATCGAGGAGGTCCACGAACGCCACGAGGCCGCCTTCACGGAACGGGGCGGCCGCCGGGTCGTCGCGGAGTACGGCCGACCGGCCCGCTCGCACGGCGCGGTCCGGCGGGTCGTCGGCGTCACCGAACACGTCTTGGGCGTCCTCACCGTCGAGGGCGACGACCGCGTCGACTTCGTCGACAACGCCGTCTCGAACCGCGTTCCCGCGGCCGACGGCCGGGGCACGTACGCCCTCCTGCTCGACCCGCAGGGCCGCGTCCGCACCGACATGTACGTCTTCTGTGCCAGCGAGCGCCTGCTGGTCTTTCTCCCGCCCTCCGAGGCGGCGGCGGTCGCCGAGGACTGGGCGGGCAAGACCTTCATCCAGGACGTCACCATCGCGGAGGCGACCGACGAGTTCGGCGTCTTCGGCGTCTACGGGCCGCAGGCGACCGAGAAGGTGGCCAGCGTCCTCAACAAGTCCGGGACGCCCGACGAGCCGCTGTCGTTCGTCCGCGGGACGATGGGCGACGCCGGCGTGACCGTCGTCCGCGGCGACGGGCTGACCGGCGAGGAAGGGTACCTGGTCGTCTGCGGGGCCGACGCCGCCGGCGAGGTGTTCGACACGCTCGAAAACAGGGGCCAGGCGGCCGCTCCCTTCGGCGCCCGCACCTGGGAGACGCTCACCCTCGAAGCCGGGACGCCGCTGTTCGCGTCGGAACTGGACGGACGCCTCCCGAACGACCTGGGGGTCCGCAACGCGCTCGACTTCGAGAAGGGGTGTTACGTCGGCCAGGAGGTCGTCTCCCGCGTCGAGAACCGCGGGCGACCCAACAACCGCCTCGTGGGGCTCGCCCCGGAGGCGGTCCCCGACGCGGGCGCGGCCGTCTTCCGCGAGGACGCCGCCGTCGGCGAGGTGACCCGCGCCGCCGAGAGCCCGACGCGCGAGGAACCGCTCGCACTGGCGCTCGTCGACGCCGACGCCGCCGCCGAGGAGACCGTCACCGTCCGCGTCGAGGGCGTCGAGCGGCCGGCGACCGTCGAACCCCTCCCGTTCGTCGAGGGGAGCGACGCCTCGGCGCGGGTTCCGACCTACCCCGAGTCGTGAGCCTCCGGACCCCCGGACGCACAGGACTAATCCGGCCCCCACGTCGGAATCAGTCATTGCGGACTTCGTCGCCTCGTTCAACTCGGAGGCGTCGGCCCGTGCGGAACCGGTCAAAGGGCGGATCCTTCTGAGCGAGAAGCGACTGGTGCTCGCGGCCGACGAGGGGAAGGTGACCATCCCGCTGTCGTCGATATTCGACGTGGCGGTCGGTCACGTGCCGCAGGGACTGGGGGAGTTTTTCAGCGCGACGGTCGCGGTGGCGGCGAGCGCAACGACTCGCGGATGGTCGCGGCCGTCGCGGCCGGCGACGGCAAGATAGAGAAGTTCACGACCGCCCTGTTCAAGGCGCTGCTCAACGGGACGGACATGACCGTCCGCCACCCGGCACGGGTCGGGGGGCGTGTCACCGGCGAATCGTTCGAGCCAGCGAAGCTCTTCCTGAAACCGAAGACCGTCCGGATCAAGCGCGACGACGACGCGGTCGACGTCGGACTGTCGACGGTCACCGGCTTCGAGCGCCTCGCTCGCGAGGTCAACGGCATCGAACAGTCCGTGCTCGCGGTCAAGCACATGCCCAACGGCCGGGCGATGACGACGTTCGCCGCGACCCAGTCGGGCCGCAAGATGTCGATCCTGGGGCGGTATCTCCGCCTGGAGTACAGCGACCTCATGTCCGACCTGGAGGACGTGGAACTCGCCGCGGAACAGGTCGAGACGCTGGTCGCCATCTACTCGACCGGCCCGGCGGTCTCGCTGGCGGCCGTCCTCAACATGGAGGCCAGCCGGGTTACGATGGTCCTCAACGACCTCACACCCCCCGACCGTCGACGCCGGGCGGAACTCCCCGACTATCAGTCACTCCCAGGGTTCGCCGCTGGCCAGGTCGATGTCTGCGTCGCCTCGCTCCGAGGGACAGACGTCCGCGAGGACACACTCCCCGCAGTCGGGGTTGCGCGCCGTACAGACGGCGCGGCCGTGGCTGATGAGGAGGTGGGTGAAGTCGCGCCACTCGTCGTCGGGGACGACCGGGAGCAGGTCCCGTTCGATGGCCTCGGGGCGTTCCGCCTCGGTGAGGCCGAGACGCCGGGAGAGCCGCTGGACGTGCGTGTCGACGACGATGCCCTCGACGACGTCGTGGCCGTGCTGGAGGACGACGTTGGCCGTCTTCCGGCCGACCCCGGGGAGGTCAGTCAGGGCCGCCATCGTGTCGGGTACCTCGCCGTCGTACTCTTCGGCGATGGCCCGGCCGGCCTCTTTGAGGTAGCCGGCCTTGTTGTTGTGGAAGGTGATGCCGTAGATGTCCTCGGCGAGTTCCGCCTCGCTGGCCTCTGCGTAGTCGGCGGCGGTCCCGTACTTCTCGAAGAGGTCCGCAGTGACCTCGTTGACCCGCTCGTCGGTACACTGGGCCGAGAGGACGACCGCGACCAGCAGTTCGAGCCGGTTCGAGTAGTCCAGCGAGATGGTCGCGTCGGGGTACTCCTCCCAGAGGCGGTCGACGACCTCGGCTGCCTGCGCGTCGCGGCTGTCGAGTGGCGTGCCCATCGGAACTGAATCGGGACGACTGCCGCTTGAGTGGTTCGGTTCTCCCCGTGACGGCGCCGTCGGTGGCGACCCGTCCAGCAGGACCGGGGCCGCCATTCGGGCGCCTCACGGTCCACCGAGCCAGTGCTGTCGCCGGCCGCCGAACGAGCGGGACGAGTCCGGCAGTTCAGGCGCGGTCGGCGACGGCGGCCAGGTTGCCGGCGAGTCCGAGGAAGACCAGCACGGCGCTGGCGATGGTGTTGGTCGGGTTGTCGCCGGGCGCCAGTGCCGGGATATCGGCGAGGTTGAACGCGAGGAGGTTCGTGATGCCGGCGGCGACGAGGAAGATGCCGGCCAGTCCCAGCAGGACGTTCCCAACGGTGCCGAGCCGGGAATCCCTGGTGTCGGCGTGTTTCGCCATGCCGGTCGCGACCGCGTCGTGGATCGTATTGGTGACCTGGTCCTCGACGCGCCCGAACTGGTCGCCGACGTACTCCTTGAGCGTCTGCTCGCGACGGTCGAGTTCGGTCGAGCGCTTCGACAGTTCGGACTCGCGTTCCTCGATGGCCGTCTGCCGGTCGTCCAGTTCCGCCTCGCGCTGCTCGATGGTCGCCTCCCGCTCGTCCAGGTCCGCGCGGGTCTGTTCGAGTTCCCGGCTGTACTTGTCGATTTCCGCCTCGCGGTCGTCGAGTTCCGCCGTGCGGGTCTTGAGTTCGTCCGCGCGTTTGTCCAGCCCGTCCTCGCGCTGGTCGAGCCGGTCCTCGCGGCGGTCCAGGGCCGCCTCGCGCTCGTCGAGCTCCCGCTCGCGTTCCTCCAGTGACTGCTCGCGCTCGTTGAGGGCCGATTCGCGCTCGTCGAGAGCCGATTCGCGCTCGTCGGAGTCGGCGTCCTCCTCGGCCTCGACCACGGTCGTCCTCTCGCCCGGTCCGTCGCCGTCGGTCTCGCCGTCGGCGTCGTCCCTCGGCGCGCCGACCGACGAGTCAGTCGAGTCTCCTCCTCCGTGTGTGTCCTTATCACTCATACATACTACGTCGCGGCGAACCGTTAAAACCGTTCGGGATTCTGGTATGTCCGAAGGAGGTGCCTACCAGTCCACGGAGAGAGTGCCGTCGCCGTGGGGGTCGGGCGCGAGTTCCTCGCTCGTCCGGCGGTCGACCACGTGAATGACGCCGTCGTCTTTCTTGGCGGGACAGACCTCCGCGGCGCGGACGTTCTCCTCGAGGTCCGCCGCGTCGATGAAGTACGCGCGCGGGGCGGCGATCCCCGTCTCGAGGTCCAGCTCCCAGTTGTCCGAGACCTCGGCGCACTTGCCGGCCCCGATGCACTTGTTCGCCTCAAAGAGTATCTTGTACGGTTTCTCCTCGACCGGCGGCGCGTCGCGCTCGCCGATCTCGCTCGGGTCCACGGGTCCGTCCTCGGCCATGCGGCCGACTTGGACCCACGCTGACTTTCGTCTGTCGGTCGGCGAGCGCGGGGAGTAAGTCGCATACCCCGTTGTCACCAGCAACGAGAGGACCGGCGCAATCAGCACAGCGAACGCGACGGTACCCACGACCGGATCTGCGTACGGAAGGATGATGTCCGACGGTGGTTCGACGGCCCACGGGCGCAGGTGGAAAAACCACATCATCACCGCTCCGAGCGACCCGACCACGACCCGGTACCGGACACCTACTCGGTCGGTCACCGTCAGGTAGAGACCGATGCCGATGACCGGGTAGACGACCAAACTGTAGGTGAAGGAGTTGACCATCGGCACAATCGGCCAATCGACGTGGTTCCCTCGGATAACGTGGTCGACGTGGTGGGCTATCCCTAGCAATGTCGGGAGCGCGATCAGCACGTAGAGGCGAGGATTGACTCCCTTGCTGTTCTCGAGAAGGCGCATGTCTCCTCCTATGTGAGGTCCCATCACGGTCAACCATACGGGCAGTCGTACGACGGGTCAGTTGCGCTTTCGGTCAACATACTGGGTCGTATCTCACTGTCGTTGTGCAATCATACGCGAATCGCACGAACTACTTTGCCGCAAACACACAAAATACAGACTCGGGCTCTGGTTCTCGCAGATCCGTGGCGTTTAGTCGAACGACCGGGACAGGTCCGGGTCGCCGTGCTGGTGGCGCTCCGTGTGGTCTTACTCCGGGTCCAGGGTGTCACAGAACGGTTGGCATACCTGCATCGTCCTTCCTACAATCGCTCAGTACAGAGAGTACACACTACGTCACATCGTACTCAGGATACCCGATAACGTGACCCACGCGATGTGAGTTGATGCATGAGCAATCATCGCGGCTTCTAGACTGTATTGCCAAAACAGCCATCCGTATGTAATTCCAGCAAGAGTGTTGGCTGTCAGTACCCATGCAATGACTGGGACAGTAATGTTACCGCTAAGCGTTGCCCCAACCATCGGTAGGTGCAAAACCGCGAAGATGACCCCGGATATAGTGATGGCACTCCAGATGAGAGCCGGAGATACCCTGATTCCGTCTGTACTGAAAAGCCACCCCAGACCATACGCGACAACCGACATAACGCCCCAGCGAGCAAGAACTTCCTCTGTGATCCCGCCGTACAGAACCCGTGCGGGAAGAGAAAACAACAGGACATCAAGCGGCTGGTCAGCTTCAACTACCCCGACCGATTCTGGCACCCCGCCAAGTGCCAATTCAATCACGATGATAACGAAACCGGCCCCAACACCGGCGAGCACTGCTGGCTTGAAAACAGGAAACACGCTATCAGTAACCGTTTCTCCGGCTACGAGATGGGACTCGAACGGAACCGATGACGAGACAAGTAGCCCACCAATTACAGCGAGCAATAAAAGAATCGCAGGTTGAATGAAATAAGCAAACAGTTTCACTGGGAGTGAAAGTTCTTGCACTTCTGTCGGGATCGAGAACGTGGCTGGTTCGGCGAGTATGGTAATAGCCAGCGTTCCGACCCCAAGCAGTCCGAGTGTGAAAAGCAACAGAAAATCATCGAGCCCCATCGTTCACATGTAACAAAAATAACTGGATACATAATATCAACGATTGTCGCTCTTGTGTAGAGCTACGGAAAGACCCTGTAGTTACACTGAGCTAGCCATACTCTGGGAGTATGTCTTCTGCTCGGCCAGCGTTCAGCGGGATGTTTCGACGGCTGATTGAACTGCTGGATGTCATCGAGATCGACACCGAGCCGCAGTGCACCGCGCCACGAGCAGAGAACTTGGTAATTAAGCACGCTTACTGAGCAGTCGATTCACGGACAGATCGCTGAAACAACACCATGTGAAGAGTTGTATGACACCCTCCGGGTCGGCTGGTGTCCCCTCTAATCCGGTGGACCCACAGTTGCTGGGTGAGGCCGACGCACGGGTCGGCGCTGCCGGATTCAGTGACCCGCACCGCCGGCGCGTCTGGTCGGCAGGCTGTGGCTCGCTCTCTCGGTACGGTCGGTCGGCGGGCCGTCACCCACTCTTCTGGCGCGTTTAATCGGCGGGCTGTGGCCCGCTCTCGTCCGCCGGTTCGCCCCCGGTGCCGATCTCCCGGACGCGGCGCATCCGCTCGGGGATCGGCGGGTGGTCGTAGTGGAACGTCTCGTACCAGGGGTGCGGGAAGAGGCTGGCGAGGTTCTCGGCGGCGAGGTTGGCCAGCGCGTCGGCCATGGTCTCCCCGTCGACGGTCTCGGCGGCGAACGCGTCGGCCTCGCGCTCGTACTTGAGCGACAGGAAGTTGTCCAGCGGCGAGGTGAGCCGCTGGAACGGGAGCACCCACAGGAACGCCAGCGCGAGGCCGACGTAGGCGGTTGCGGGCACCGCGAAGGGGGCGTACAGCCAGTCGGCGCCGACGAGATAGCCCAGCACCGCGAAGACGACGCCGAAGCGGACCGCCGCGAGCCCGATGAACTTCCAGATGTGGCCGTTCTTCCAGTGGGCGAGTTCGTGTGCGAGGACGCTCTGGACCTCCGGGACCGACATGTCCTCGATGAGCGTGTCGAACAGGACGACGCGCTTGGTGCGCCCGAAGCCGACGAAGTACGCGCTGGAGTGAGACGAGCGGCTGCTGTAGTCCATCTCGTAGACCTGCTCGCAGGCGAAGCCGGCGCGCTCGAACACCTCGTCGACGGCCTCGCGCAACTCGCCCTCGTCGATCTTCGTGAAGTCGTAGAAGAGCGGGTCGATAACCCGCGGCTTCAGTACCTGCATCGCGAGGACGAACCCCACGAACAGCAGCCACGCGGCGACCGGCCAGTAGGCGACGTTGTCGACGAACCACACGACCGCCGTCAGCAGCGGGACCGTGACCGCCAGCCCCACGACGGTCCCGAGGACGGCGTCACGCGCCCACAGCCCGAGTGACTGCTCGTTGAACCCGAATATCTCCTCGACGACGAACGTGTTCACGAGGTCGAAGGGGACGTCGAACAGTTGCTTGGCGACGACGAGGCCACCGAAAAAGACCGCGCTCCGGGCGGCGAGTGGCCACCCCGTCGCCTCGACGGCCGACACGGCGTCGGCGAACAGCCCCGAGAACAACACTACCACGAGCGCGCCGAGCGTGACCCACTGCCTGAGCAGGGACAGCCCCGTGGTCGCGCGGTTGTAGTCGAGCAGTTCGTCGGTGTCCTCGATGCCGAGTTCGGACTGGACCCACTCCCGTTCGGCCCTGACGGTCGCCTCCTCGTGGCGGAGGTTGAGCACCGAGAGGGCGGTGAAAAACGCCTCCGTCCCCACCAGGAGCGCGACGAGGCCGACCGCGACGAGCGATACCATACGCCGCGGTTCGGGCCTCGGCGTCCTAAGCGTAGCGGTCCCGGCCGCGCGCCCGAACCGGGACCGGCGGCTCACGTCCGCTAACGAATCGGAGGGACGTACCGACAGGAGAGGGCAAAGCGCCGGACTACAGTTCGACGCCGCTGGGGATGAGACTGTGCTGGCGGAGGAGGCTCCCCTCGTCGTCGTAGACGAGGAGGGTCTGCTTCTCGTAGACCGCGACCTCTTGGCCGTCCTGCTGGACGAGGACGCGGTAGCTCGCGTCGGCGTCGTCCTCCCTGGCGGTCCGGGCGATGTCGAGGAGAGCGTCGGCGTCGGTGTTGACTTCGAGGAGGAACGCGCCGGTGACGCGGTTGCTGAGACTGAAGACGCCGGTGGCGCCGTCGGCGTCGACCGGGTCCTGGAGACGGAACGCGACGTCGACGTCGTCGGCACCGAGGGAGTCCCTGTCGACCGTCACGAGACGATCCGCGAGCTGGTCAGCGGATTCCTCGACCGTGAGGACGACGGTCGGCAGTCGGTCGGCATCCGGGTCGGCGTGGCGGACGGTCAAGGTGACGTGATCGCGCCTCATTCGATGTCGGTCAATAAGGAACGGGCACGCATGAACGTAACGCCCGTGGCCAGAATTGGGGTGCCCGCCGCCGGGCCGCGCGGCCCCTCAGGCGGCGCCCGGTCACACCGGACCGTCCCGTCGCTCGGAGCCCCTCGCGGAGGCCCGTCGCGGTGATCGTCGCACCGGACCGCGCCGTCGGGCGGGCACCCGACTCGGGACGCGAAGTCGGCGACTACTCCGTCTGACCGGAAGGGTTGGTGGCCATCCCGTCCCGACCCGGCAGCCTGGGCCGTCCCGCCCCGAGCCGGTAGGTTTTAGCCGCCGCGGACCAGCGTGGGTGGTGATGGCGTGGGTCCGCTCCGAGTACGCCGGCGAACTGGCCGTCCTCTCCGTGTGGCTGACAGCCCTGCTGCCGTGGTCGGTCTCCTTTCTGCGCGAGACCATCCTCGGCAGGGAGGTGACAGTCGTCAACATCCGCTTTGTCCTCTTCCAGTTCCACTACGTCTTCGGCATCTCCCTGGGCGAGCAGTCCCTCGACGACATGTTCCAGGTGGTCTTCGAACTCCCGGGGTTCGTCCCGACGAACCAGGTCCCCGAGGCACGACTCTGGCTCGCGGCCGCGGTCGTGTTCGCGGCGCTGCTCTGCCTGAGTTTCCTCTACTACACGCGCGAGGAGTGGCTCGCCGAGACGGTCCCCGTCGACCTCGTGCGCCTGTTCGGTGGCGTCTTCGCGGTCCTGGCGCTCGCGTTCAGTGCTGCAACGGTCATGTTCTTCCCCCACCAGGCGACCGTCCCGGTCGGCACAATCTTCATGTGGGTCTTCGCCCTCGTCCTGCTCCGGGTCGACCGGACCTGACCGACGACACTCCCGACGGAATCTCTCACATTAGACCCTGAAAGACCCGAAAATCAGCGAATCGGTTATGCGCGAGTCGTGCACTATCGGCGAAACGTTTAAGATACTTTCGAACTAACTATGTGTTAAGGACGCGGCGCCGGATTTGTATGGCTACCGCCACCGGCAAGCCGCATCGGAGCACCCAATGAGTGACACGACGATACACACCAACACGGACGAACGGCCCAGAGAGGAGAGGAGAGAGCGCGAGCAGACACGCGAGGACAGCGACGTGTGCCCGGAGTGTGGCGGCGGGCTGGTCACCGACGCCGAGCACGGCGAGACGGTCTGTGAGGAGTGTGGCCTGGTCGTCGAGGAAAACGGGATCGACCACGGGCCCGAGTGGCGTGCCTTCGACGCCGCCGAGAAAGACGAGAAGTCCCGCGTCGGCGCGCCGACGACGAACATGATGCACGACAAGGGCCTCTCGACGAACATCGGCTGGCAGGACAAGGACGCCTACGGCAACGCGCTCTCGTCGAGCCAGCGCCAGAAGATGCAGCGCCTGCGCACCTGGAACGAGCGGTTCCGCACCCGCGACTCCAAGGAGCGCAACCTCAAGCAGGCCCTCGGAGAGATCGACCGGATGGCCTCGGCGCTTGGCCTCCCCGAGAACGTCCGCGAGACCGCCAGCGTCATCTACCGGCGCGCGCTCGACGAGGACCTCCTGCCGGGCCGCTCGATCGAGGGCGTCGCGACGTCGGCACTGTACGCGGCCGCCCGGCAGGCCGACACGCCCCGCAGCCTCGACGAGATGGCGGCCGTCTCGCGCATCAACAAGATGGAGCTGACCCGGACCTACCGGTACGTGGTCCGGGAACTGAGCCTGGAGATCCAGCCGGCCAAGCCCGAGAGCTACGTCCCGCGGTTCGTCTCGGACCTGAAGCTGGGCGACGGCGTCGAGCGGCGTGCCCGCGAACTCATCGAGAGCGCCCGCTCGGAGGGCGTCCTCAGCGGGAAGAGTCCGGTCGGCA
The DNA here is from genome assembly GCA_003021655.1 of Halobacteriales archaeon QS_4_69_31. GTDB lineage: Archaea > Halobacteriota > Halobacteria > Halobacteriales > Haloarculaceae > QS-4-69-31. The sequence continues at coordinate 54,457 of PXRP01000021.1, read as the reverse complement.
TCGCCGCCGCCGCCGTCTACGCCGCCGCGCTGCTGACAAACCAGCGGGTCACACAGAGCGCCGTCAGCGAGGTCGCCGACGTCTCCGAGGTCACCATCCGCAACCGCTACAAGGAACTCCTCGAATCCGAGGAAATGTAGCCGCGGGACCAACTTTTTTCACGCGCCGTGCGCGTGGTATTCACACGCATGGAGGAAGCGTACGTGCGGTTGGTCTGCCCCGAGTGTACCAAAGACTGGGAGTCGACGCCGTCGGAGTTGCCGGGGCACGCGGCGGTGTTTCACTGTCCGAACTGTCACGCGAGCCGCCGGCTGGCGGAGTTCATGCGGACCGAACGTGACCTGCAGACACTGAAGCGGTTGAGCTAGCCGCTGGTCGCCGACCGCGCCCCGCACGCCTCACACCGCAACAGCAGGACACCACCCTCCCGCTCGAAGTGCGTGTCCGGGAGCCCACACTCCGAACAGAGGACAAATTCCTCGGTGTACTCCTCGACGGCGTTGTGGATGCGGCGCTGGCCGAACTCGCCGGTCAGGCGCGCGCGCCCGCTCTCGTCGATGTGGCCGCTGGTCCCGAGTTCGTTCTGGAGGAACTGCATCACGTGGTCGTCGTCGCGCCCGAGTCGGTCGACCGTCGCCTGGAAGTTCTCGTAGACGCTGACGTTGCCCTCCTGGCGGACCTCCGGGTCGGGCACGTCGAACCGGTCGGAACTCCCCTCGATGTCCGGGGTCTCGTCGAGCGCCCGGTCTAGCATGTCGTCGTAGTCCATACCGGTCCAAGCCAGTCCGCCGGTAAAAGTCTTTCAGAGACGGCGGACCGCCGGGGACCTGGCCGCGACACAGGGCTCCGAGACGGGGCTCCGGACGACGTCGACACTGGCGCTTTCTGAAGTCTGCCTCCCGAAATCCCGGTTTATCACGGTTTTTCCGGGAGATCTCGGGCGACGTATGTTAACGCGACTCAGGATAGTACTATAACCCTCCGGTAGCTAGACGTTGGTGACCATGAAAAAGCAGGAGCTCATTCACCTGCACGGCCTACTTGCTCAGGTGGAGAACCACTACGAGATGGAGACGGGGAGCGAGGTTGCACACGAGGAATACACAGCCCTCGGGGTGCAGCCGACATCCATCCACAAATCGAAGACCGACCACAAGAACGCTGTTTTTGCGCTGGCGAAGGGGATCACGTCCGAGATGGAGTCCGAGACGCGCGAGCGGGTCCCGGCGTCTGCTGACTGAGTCGTTCTGGCCGGTTTTGTCGTCACACTCCGACCGCACAGCGGGATCGCCGCCAGCGACAGGTCCCGAGAACCGTCGGTCGCGTCGCGGGGACCTCAGTCGGTCGATGAAACCGGCCTCACTGGATGTCGGAGGCGTCTGACCGGTCGAGAACTGTCGGCCGTCGCCGTTACTCGTCGATGAGTTCCTCGAACTCCGGGAGGACCTCGTCGTCGGCGGTGTCGTCGGCGGTGTCGGCCGGCTGCTCGTCGGGTTCGTCGGCCGTGTCCGCCGCGGTGTCGTCGGTTTCCTCGTCGGTCTCGTCGTCGTCCTCCTCTATCTCCTCGATCTCGAGGACGTCGAGTGGGATGTTCTCCAGGCGCTGGCCGATCTCCTTGCGGGCGATTCGGGCGGCGTGTTCCTCGCGCTCGACGTTGAAGACGGGGGACAGGACCGCTCGCCCATGTTGATCTCGACGTAGTTGAGGTCCGGGTTCAGCATCTCGCCGGTCTTCGAGATGGCGATCCGGACCGCCTCGTCGGGTGTCTCGACGTCGTAGACTGGCACAGCGGCCTCGACGACAACTCGACAGTTCATGTGTTAACGTTCGTGATCCAGTGACATCAAGGTTCGCCCGGGTCCCGTGCCTCGCGGGGGTGGCGCCGCCTGGTCCCGCCGGCCGGGTTCCGGAAGGTCAAAGCCGGGCCGTTCCCTGGCCCGGGTATGGAACGCGGTGCGCTGTCGCTGGCCGAGGTGCCGGGACCGTTCGACCTCCAGTCGACCGTCGAGAGCGGCCAGTCGTACCTCTGGGACCGCGCCGACGGCCGGATGTACGAGGAGAGCGGCGCCTACGGCGGCGACGCCTGGTACGAGACGGTCGCCCGCGTCGACGGCGACCCGGCCGTCGTCCGCGTCCGCCAGGTCGAGGACCGCCTGGAGTGGGAGTCGACCGTCGACGCGGTGCCGGTGTTGCGCGAGCGACTCCGCCTCGGGGACGACCTGCCCGCGATCCGCGCCGCGGTGCCCGACGACGAGGTTATCGAGGCCGCCTTCGACGCCTACTGGGGGATGCACCTGGTCCGGGACCCCCCGTTCCCGTCGCTGGTCTCGTTCATCTGCTCGGCCCAGATGCGCGTCGCCCGCATCCACGGGATGCAGCGCGCGCTCGAACGCGAACTGGGCACGCCCGTCACCGTCGACGGCCGGACCTACCACGCGTTCCCGACGCCCGACCAGCTGGCCGGCGCCACCGAGGCCGAACTGCGCAACCTCGGGCTGGGGTACCGCGCACCCTACGTCCGCGAGTCCGCGCGGATTGTCGCCGACGGCGAGGCCGACCCCGCCGACGCCGCCGCCCTGCCCTACGAGGACGCCCGCGGGGCGCTGACCGACTTCGTCGGCGTCGGCGAGAAGGTGGCCGACTGCGTCCTGCTGTTCTCGCTGGGCTTTCTGGAAGCCGTGCCCCTCGACACCTGGATCCGGACCACCATCGGGGAGTACTACCCCGACTGCGACCGCGGGAACTACGCCGAGACATCGCGGGCGATCCGGGCGGCCTTCGGCGGGGAGTACGCCGGTTACACCCAGACCTACGTGTTCCACTACCTGCGATAGAAGTGCGAGGGGCCCGCTCAGGGAGGCGGGGCGACCGGCCGCGTCACGTCCGGGTGTTGGGCGTGGTGCCGACGTTGTCGCCGCGGTCGTCGTAGAACTTCCTGCCGATGTACTGGTCGCTCAGGTGGCCGGCGAACACGTCACACAGGTCCCGCGATGTCTCGTAGGTCTCCGTCTCGGCCCGCGTGAGTATCTCGGCGATGGTCTCGTTGGTCCCGTGGGGCGACTCGACTGTCCGGTCGCCCATCGTCTCGATGACCGTCTCGCGGTCGACGGGATAACTGTAAGTCTGTTCGAACGCGTCGTACGTGTCGTTGATGCGCATGGGTCGTGTCGTGGTGGTGTTGGTTGTCGGGGACGATACGAGCGAAACCGTGGCACGTGGTGTATCGGGCTTAGAAAGTGGACAGTACTGCCCAGCCTACACGCGGCTGTCCGGCGAGTGCGAACCGCGCGGTCGCCCTATCACCGCTCATTGCATCCTGACCCAGGGAGACCATCATTATAAATCCTGTGGGATTCGACGACCGTCCACTCCGGCGGATTTCGCGCGAGTAGCCGGCAACAGGGGGGTCGAACGGGTCCGCGCCCGCGGCGGTCAGCCCGGCAGGAGGTCGCCGAGCGCGGCGCCGATGGCCATCGGGACGAACGCGACGGTGGTCCGGCAGACGGCGAGCCAGGGGTCGCCCTAGTCGATGCGACCCCAGACGGTCATCACGAAGACGGCGGTCCCCGAGGACATGGCGAGGACGCCGACGACCAGCCCCGCGGCGAGGGCGTTGGTCGCGGCGAAGTACAACGGGTTGGTGGCGATGAACTGGCCGACCTCCTGGGTGGCGCCCTCGACGAACATCGGGATTCCACAGAGCAACGCTCCGAGCAGCGTTCGGCGGCGTCGCCGCGGGACCGGTCGGGCGAGTCAGTCATGGTCCGTCGTGGCCGTCGGGGTCGGTCGGGCTCTCGGTCCGGAGGTCCGGCGTCGGGTCGGGGTCGCTCGGTTCGACGGGGTCGCCGTGTTCCCAGACGTAGAACCCTTCGCCGCTCTTGGTGCCGAGGTGGCCCCGGTCGACCTTCTCGCGGAGGACCGGTGGCGGCCGGAACCGCTCGCCCAGCGAGTCCGCGAGGTGCTCCAGTTCGGCGAGGCGGGCGTCGAGGCCGGCGCGGTCGGCGGCCTCCAGCGGTCCGACGGGGTGGTCGTGGCCGGCCCGCATCGCGCGGTCGACCGCCTCGACGCCGGCGACGCGCTCGTCGAGCATCGTCATCGCCTCGACCGAGAGCGCGAGCGCGAGCCGCGAGGCCGCGAAGCCGGGCGTGTCCCGGACGACGACCGACGGCCGGTCTAGCCCCTCGACGAACGCGACCGCGCGGTCGCGGGTGTCCTCGGTCGTCTGCTCGGCGACGACGACCTCGACCAGCGGGACCGACGGCGGGTCCGAGAAGTACAGGCCGACGGCCCGGCCGGGCTGGCGCAACCCCGTGGCGGTCGCGGTCACGGAGACCGTCGTCGCGCTCGTGGCCAGGACCGCCTCCGGGTCGACCAGCTCCTCGACCTCCGCGAACAGCTCCAAGCGGCCGTCGCGGTCGCGCTCGCCCGCGTCCACGACCAGGTCGGCGTCGCCGACGGCCGCCTCCAGCCCGGTCGTCCCCTCGAGGCGGTCGACGGCCGCGTCGCGTGTCTCCCCGGCGAGCGTCCCCGCCTCGACGGCGTCGTCGAGCCCCGCCTCGACGGCGTCGATACCGTCCATGACGTCGTTGACCTCCGTATCGTGGAGCGTGACGCCGTGACCGGCGGCGGCACAGACCTGCGTGATGCCCCGACCCGTCACGCCCGCGCCCAGTACGGCAACGTCCATACACCTAATGCGCGGGCGCGGCCGATTAAGCGTTTCCGCCGACGAACGCCCACCCGCTCCCCCGACGAGCGGCTGACCGCGCGAGACCCCCCGGACACCGCGGGGCCACGTCTCTATAGCCGGCCGGAACCGTCCCCACAGGGACTGTGACATACCCCCGGATCGGGACCCGAAATGTCAACCACCCAACTGGTGCGGAAAACCCGACCGACGAGGCGTTTCGGGGTCGAACGACCGGAGTTCGTGAATAGCGTTGCCGTGCGCCCGACGAAACGCCGGCGAAGGATTTATACGTCGCCAAAATTTGTCTATATAAGAACAATGGAACGGCCGAGCCGTCAACGCGAGCGCGCGGAGTCCGACGAAAAACAGCAGGAATCGGAGGGTGAGCAGGCCGAACAGCAGTGTCCCGAATGCGAATCGTCGGCGCTGGTGACCAGCGCGGACGGGGGCGAGATCGTCTGTGAGGACTGCGGACTCATCATCGACGAAGGGAACATCGACCGCGGTCCGGAGTGGCGGGCGTTCAACCACAGCGAACGCCAGGAGAAATCCAGGGTCGGCGCGCCGACGACACAGACGATGCACGACAAGGGGTTGACCACCCAGATCGACTGGAAGGACAAGGACGCCTACGGGCGCAGTCTCTCCTCGGAGAAGCGCAGCCAGATGCACCGCCTGCGCAAGTGGCAGGAACGGATCCGCACCAAGGACGCCGGCGAGCGCAACCTCCAGTTCGCGCTCTCGGAGATCGACCGCATGGCTTCGGCGCTCGGGGTGCCACGCTCGGTCAGGGAGGTCGCTTCGGTCATCTACCGGCGGGCGCTCGACGAGGACCTCATCCGGGGGCGCTCGATCGAGGGCGTCGCCCCCGCCTGCCTGTACGCCGCCTGCCGCCAGGAGGACATCCCCCGCTCGCTGGAGGAGGTCTCGGAGGTCTCCCGCGTCGAACAGAAGGAGATCGGGCGCACCTACCGCTACGTCGCACAGGAGCTGAGCCTGAAGATGGAGCCGGTCGACCCCAAGCAGTACGTCCCCCGGTTCGTCTCGGAGCTCGGCCTCAGCGAGGAGGTCCAGGCCAAGGCCAACGAGATCATCGACGTGACCGCCGAGAAGGGGCTGCTCTCGGGCAAGTCGCCGACGGGCTACGCCGCGGCCGCCATCTACGCCGCGTCCCTGCTCTGTAACGAGAAAAAGACCCAGCGCGAGGTCGCCGACGTCGCCCAGGTGACCGAGGTCACCATCCGGAACCGCTACCAGGAACAGATCGAAGCGATGGGCATCCACTGACCGGCCCCGCCGGTCGGTCCGTTTTGCGCGCGACTGGCGAGACTAGTGGGGAGGGATCCACGTACTCGGGTGCGAGTGTCACCTACCTCGGCGTGAACGCCGAGGCTTGCGTGGCGGGCGGGAGGGAGTGATGCTCCCTGCCTGTTGCGCCCTTTGGGTGTCGGTGCGGTTGGCCG
>PXRP01000021.1:0-48174 GCA_003021655.1 Halobacteriales archaeon QS_4_69_31 | reverse complement strand
CGCGATTCCCGCCCGCCGTGAACAGCGTGGCGTCGGAGACGCCACGGGCAGTCGGCCGCAGGCCGACGACGGCGGGACTCCCTCGCTGTGAAAGGTGGGACCGGCGGGACTCACACTGCGACCGCCAGCGCCACGCCCAGGCGCGCGGCGTACGACGACCGCACCGCGTCTGGCAGAGGCGACGGCGCGTCCTGTGTCAGCGTGAGATACTGGACCCCGGGCGTCCCGAAGGCGACCGACCGGACCGTCTGGACGGGGTCGCCGACTCGATGGCGAACGTCCCCGAGAACTCCGGGAGCAGGCGGAGGTACTCGTCCCACAGCGAGACGGTCGCGTCGTGGGGTTCCCCGACGACGACCCGGGACCGGCCGGCGGGGGACGGCGGACTCGGGACCGGCCGGCCACTGTCGGGCCGTGGGCTATCCGGTCACCACCGGACTTCGAAGCCGTCGTGACCCTCGGGGTCGCCGTAGCTCACCTCGACGTCGTCGACGCGGGCCTGTGGGCTCCCCTCGTGGCACCACTCGACCATCGCCTCGACAGCCTCCTCGGGGCCCTCGAAGACCGCCTCGACGCGGCCGTCGTCGAGGTTGCGCACCCAGCCGTCGACGCCGCGCTCGCTGGCCGTCTCGCGGGTCGTCGCCCGGTAGAAGACGCCCTGGACGCGCCCGGAGACGTAGACGTGTGCCTGTGTCCGGTCGGACATACGGGGCGGTAGCCCGCGCTCTCGTAAAAAAAGTCCGAGTCCGTCGTCAGTGTTCGACGAACTCCACGAGGACGCCCCCGGTCGAGTCGGGGTGGAGGAAGGCCACGTCGTGGCCCCACGCGCCCCGCCGGGGTTCCTCGTCGACGAGCGCCAGTCCCTCGCGGCGGGCGATGTCAAGCGCCGCCGCGACATCGCCGGTCCGGAGCGCGACGTGGTGGAGGCCGGGCCCCTGGCGGTCGAGATAGCCCGCGATAGTCCCCTCGTCGTCGAGGGGTTCGAGCACCTCGAAGTAGCCGTTGCCCAGGTCGAGAAAGCCCACGCGGAGGCCCTCGAACTCCTCCTCGTGGACCAGCGGTGCGTCGAAGACGGCGCCGTACAGGTCGACGAGCGCGTCGAACTCGTCGGTGGCGACGCCCGCGTGGTCGAACTCCATACCGGACCTGTGTCGGCCGACGGCTTAACGACGGCGGGGCGAGCGGACTGGCCCGGCGGCCGCGGGGCTTAACCCCCCCGGGACCCTGCTACCGGGCAGTGACACCCGAGGAATTGCGCGCGGACATGCCCGCGCTGTCGGAGACGGTCTACCTGAACACGGGGGCGTCGGGGCCGAGCCCGCGCCGTGTCGTCGAGGCGGCCGAGGCGGCCCTCGAGACAGTCGAGTACGAGGCACCCGGCGGCGAGGGGCCCTACCCCGCCGCCGGCGCGGTGTTCGACGAGGCCCGCGCGGCGGCCGCGGCACACGTCGGGGCCGACCCCGCGGACGTGGCGCTGACCGGGAGTACGACCCACGGCATCGGCCGCCTCGTCACGGCGATGGACTGGGCGGCCGGCGACGTCGTCGTGCGCACGGACACCGAACACGCCGCGGGCGTGTTCCCCTGTGACCGCCTGCACCGCGAACACGGCGTCGAGGAGCGCGTCCTCGAAACCGAGGACGGGCGGATCGACCGCGAGGCCTACGCGGCGGCGGTCGCGGACGCGAAACTCGTCGTCTTCTCGTCGCTCACCTGGACCCACGGGACGCGGGTCCCCGTCGCCGACCTGGTCGACATCGCCCACGACGCCGGCGCGCGCGTGCTCGTCGACGCCGTCCAGTCGGTCGGCCAGCACCCCGTCGACGTCGAGGCCTGGGGCGCCGACGCCGTCGCCGCCGCCGGCCACAAGTGGCTCCTGGCCCCCTGGGGCGCGGGCTTTCTCTACGTCGACCCCGCGTTCGCCGAGGACCTCGTCCCCCAGGTGGTCGGCTACCGCAGCGTCGTCGACGGCGACGCACAGTCCTACGAGCTCCGGCCGGGCGCGGGTCGGTTCGAGGTCGGGACGAGCGCGGTCGGCCCCTACGCCGGCCTCGTCGAGGGGGTCGATATCGTCGAAGAACTCGGATACGACACCATCGGAGACCGCGTCGAGCGCCTGACCGACCGGCTGAAGACGGGGATAGACGACGAGCGACTCCGCTCGCCCGCCGACGACGAGTCCGGTCTCGTGTCGTTCCAGGTCGACGACCCCGACGCGACCGTCGAGCGCCTCGCCGAGGCGGGCGTGCAGGTCCGCGCGCTCCCGCTCCCGGAAACCATCCGCGCCTCGGTCCACGTCTTCAACACCGCCGACGACGTCGACGCGCTGCTGGACGCGCTCTGAGCGAGCGGGCGGTCGGCAGTGGTTCCGAGTCCCGGCGCGGGACCGCCGGGAGCGGCGTCGCTCAAAGAGCCGTCGAAGCGTCCGCCGTCCTTTTTGTGAACGGCCCCAAAGCGGGTAGTATGGTCTCGACGTCGACGAAATGGTCCCTGCTCGCGGGCGTCTACGCGTTTCTCTGTGGCGTCGTTCTGTTGGTAGTGCTGTCGCCCGTGAGCGACACGCTGGTGAAACTCCTGGGATTGCCGGAGGGGTACTCGGCGGTCCTGCTAGCCGCGCCAGTGCTGGTGGTCGGTGCGGTCGTCTGGTGGGCGGTCGTCGAGTGGCGGGAGGCCTACACGTACCCGCTCGGGGCCGTCTACGGGCTGGCGACGGCGCTCGCCACGGCGACCGTCTGGGTGCTCGTGTTCGCGGCCGTCTGGGGGGTGTCGCTGGTGCTTGCGGGCGGGATCCTCGTGGTGTTTGTGGTCGCGGTGACGGTGCCGGCAGGCTTGGTCGTTGGAGTGCCCCTGATGGCCGCCCGTCGGCTGACCGGCGGAGCGTCGACCGGGCCGGACGGCGTGCCGCGGTGATCTGCGAGGCTCACAGCCGCGGCCGGTCGAGCCGGCTCGCGCGGTAGGCGTCGACCGACAGCCAGAGCGTCCAGGCGGCCAGCGAGAGCGAGCCGACCAGTTCCGGGACGGCGACGCCGGGCCCGGGCCAGCCCAGCAGGAGCCACCAGACCCAGCTCACAACATGGAGGACGGCGGCGACGACGAACGCGCCGCCGCGGGCCGGCCGACCGGCCGCGTAGTCGCCCGCCCCCCAGACGAACAGCCCCAGCGTCAACAGCAGGAAAAACAGCGGCGCGACGGCGAAGTGAAGCGGGTCGGGCAACGGGAACGCGCCGGTCAGGGCCATGAACACCACGGCCAGGAGGAGCACCGCCAGCGCGGCCCCCCGGAGGCCGTCGTCGGTCCTGCTCCAGACGGCGACGACGAAGCCGGCCCCGAGCGCACCCCCGACCAGGAGCGCACCGTTGAACACGGGCGCAGTCGGGCGGCCGAGTTCGCCCAGGTTCGAGAGGGCGTCCCGGAAAAACGAGAACCAGGGGGCGAGCGCGACCGCGGTGAAGATGCCACCGAGCGAGACGGCGACCGCGGCGAGGCCGAGGCCCGCGACCAGGCGCTCGCGGGCGGCACCACGGGAGGTCGACATATCCGCCACTCCGCGACCCTCCCGAATAAAATCACGGGACTGCCGCCGGGAGGTGCGCGCTCGACCGGCCGCTGTCCGCCGAGAAAAACGCGCGACCGTCCTGGGACCGAGAGAGGCGGTTCGACCACTGGCGGGCCGCCGACGCGGACGGGCGACCGCCCGGGGTCGTACTGAGGGCCGGAGACGGCCGCAACTGTTTACTGCCTCCAGCCGTACGTTCCCGGCAGACATGACGTTAGCGAGCGTCTCGCGGTACGACCGCGACCGCGTCTCCGGGGTGGGGTCAGACGCGGTGGTGGTGGGTGGGAGCATGGCCGGACTGTGTGCGGCTTGGGTGCTGGCCGACGCGTTCGAGTCGGTGACAGTCGTCGACCGCGACCCGTTCCCCGACGAACCGACGGCCCGGGACGGGGCGCCCCAGACGAGTCACCCGCACGCGATGCTCGAAGCGGGTCGGGCCACGCTGGAGGACCTCTTCCCGGGCTTCGGCGAGGACCTACTGGCGGCCGACGGCGTCCTCATCGACGCCGCGACCGACATGCAGTACTACGACCGCGACGACTTCCTCGCCGACGGGCCCGAGCGCCTCCCGATGTACTGTGCGACCCGGCCGCTGTTCGAGCACGTCGTGCGCCGGCGCCTCGCCGCGAGGGAGGGCGTCACGCTACGCGGGCGCTGTTCGTTCACCGGCTACCTGACCGACGACGACGCGGCGACGGTCACCGGCGTCGAGGTCCGCGGCGAGGACGGCGCGACCGAGTCGCTGTCGGCCGACCTCGTCGTCGACGCCACCGGCCGGACGAGCCGGACGCCCGCGTGGCTGGAGAACCACGGCTACGAGGCCCCCGAGGTCGAGAGAGTCCACGTCGACGTGACCTACAGCACCATCCGCGTCGAGCGGGCGCCGGACGAGCGCGCGAGTTACCTCGTCCCCCCGGACCCGCCGCGGACGCGGGGCGGCGCCGCGGTGCCCGTCGAGAACGGCCAGTACGAGGTGATCGTCCAGGGCGTCCACGGGGACGACACGCCCGGCGACAGGGAGGGGTTCGTCGAGTTCGCCGAGAGCCTGCCCGTCCCGCGCGTGGCCGAACTGGCCCGCGACCGCGAGTGGGTCTCCGGGGAGATCCACCAGTACCCGTTCCCGTCGAGCCTCCGGCGGCGCTACGAGAACCTCGACCGGTTCCCCGACGGACTGGTCGTCACCGGCGACGCCATCGCCAGTTTCAACCCCATCTACGGCCAGGGGATGTCGGTGGCGGCGCTGGACGCCCTGTTGCTCCACCACGAACTCGCGGACGGCGACCTCGCGGGGCTCGGGCCGCGCGTGTTCGACCGGACCGCAGAGGTCGTCGACGTCGTCTGGAAACTGGCCGTCGGACGTGACTTCGAGTTCGGCGAGACGACCGGCCCGAAACCAACCGGCACCGACCTGTTCAACCGCTACGTCCAGCGACTCGTCCGGCAGGCCCACTCCGACCCCGTCCTCACCGACGAGTTCTACCGCGTGTTCCGGCTGGAACAGCCCCCGACCGCGCTGTTGCGACCCGGCGTCGTGCGACGGGTGCTCGTGCCCTAGACAGCCGGGCCTCTCCCGGGCAACCGCGCCAGGTGATGCCTCCCCGATTGGCCGCGTCAGGTGACACTTCCCGGTCAGCCGCCCCGCACGGGATCCTTCGGTGGTTCGTCAACAGCCGCTCGATGCGTATATCGACCCGACACATCTGAAATTATTGATATATAAAGCGTACAAGACACAGCCTTTCTATCTCACACGCCCAAAGAGAACCGCCAACAGATGTCTACATCGCGGGTCGTGAACGCACCACTCCACGGTCGACGGGCCACTCAGACGGCCGCGCCGGGCTGGTACTCGCCGAAGACGTTACGGAGCGTGTCACAGATCTCGCCGGTGGTCGCGTAGGCCTTGACCGCGTCGACGATGGAGGGCATGACGTTCTCGTCGCCGGCGGCGGCGTCGGCCAGGGCTGCGAGCGCGGCCTCGACGGCCTCGTCGTCGCGCTCCTCGCGGACCGCTTCGAGGCGCTCGACCTGGGTGCGCTCCTGCTCTTCGGGGACCTCCTCGATGTCGGCGTCCTGGCGCTTTTCCTCGACGGTGAACTCGTTGACGCCGACGATCACCCGCTCGCCGTCCTCGATCTCCTGCTGGCGCTGGAAGGCGACGTCCTGGATCTGGCGCTGGACCCACTGGTTCTCGATGGCCCGGCGCATCCCGCCGCGGTCGTCGACCTCCTGGATGATCTCGAACGCCTCGGCCTCCAGGTCGTCGGTCAGCGACTCGACGTAATAGGACCCCCCGAGCGGGTCGGCGGTGTCGGCGACGCCCGACTCGTGGGCGAGGATCTGCTGGGTGCGCAGCGCCGTCCGGACCGACTGCTCGGTCGGCAAGGAGAGGGCCTCGTCCTTGCCGTTGGTGTGGAGGCTCTGTGTCCCGCCGAGGACGGCCGCGAGCGCCTGGTAGGCCACGCGGACGACGTTGTTCTCGACCTGCTGGGCGGTCAGCGTCGACCCCGCGGTCTGGGTGTGGAACTTCAACTGCTTGGCGGCCTCGGTCTCGGCGCCGAACCGCTCGTCCATGATCCGGGCCCACATCCGGCGGGCCGCGCGGAACTTGGCGACCTCTTCGAGGATGTTGTTGTGCGCGGCGAAGAAAAACGACAGCTGGGGCGCGAACTCGTCGACATCCAGCCCGGCGTCGAGAGCGGCCTCGACGTACTCGATGCCGTTGGCCAGCGTGAACGCGACCTCCTGTGCGGCCGTCGCGCCGGCCTCGCGGATGTGATACCCCGAGATGGAGATGGTGTTGAACTTCGGCGTCTCGGCCGCGCAGAACTCGAAGATGTCCGTGATGACCCGCATCGACGGTTCCGGCGGGTAGATGTACGTGTTCCGGGCGATGTACTCCTTGAGCACGTCGTTCTGGATGGTCCCGCGAAGCTCCGCGCGGTCGACGCCCTGCTGGTCGCCGATGGCGATGTACATCGCCAGCAGTACCGAGGCGGGCGCGTTGATCGTCATCGAGGTGCTCACCTCGTCCAGCGGGATGCCCTCGAAGACGGTCTCCATGTCCCGCAGCGAGTCGATTGCGACGCCGGCCTTGCCGACCTCGCCGGCGGCCATCTCGGCGTCGGAGTCGTACCCCATCTGGGTGGGGAGGTCGAACGCCATCGAGAGGCCGGTCTGGCCCTCGTCCATGAGGTAGTTGAACCGTTCGTTGGTCTCGGTGGCGGTGCCCATCCCCGCGTACTGGCGCATCGTCCAGAGGCGCCCGCGGTACATCGTCGAGTAGACGCCGCGGGTGGAGGGATCCTCGCCGGGAAAGCCAAGGTCCGCGTCGTAATCCAGGTCGGCGACGTCGGCGGGCGTGTAGATGGGTTCGACCGCGTGGCCGCCGGTGTCGGTGCGGAAGACGTCCTCGCGCTCGCCGAACCGGTCGACGGTCGGCCCGCGTGTCTCGCGCTCCCAGTCCTCGCGGGACTCGCGTATCTCCGCGAGGTCGTCCGGGTCGAACATACCTCCGGGTTCGGCCGCCCGGCCTTAAGCGTTGACGGGTGCCGCCCGGGAGCCGGGGGTGCGGTCGGGCGGCCCGGGGCGGTCGTGCGCTCGGGGACCGGATTCCGGCGGACAGGGCCCGGTCACCGCCTCGTCCGTCGCGGGGCGTGTTCAGGTCACCTCGCCGCCGGCGTCGACGTCCTCGTAGGCGCCGGTCTCCAGCAGTTCCCGCAGTTGTGCGACGAACTCCCAGACGTCAACGAAGCCCGTGTACAGCGGCGCCGGACAGACCCGGACGACGTTCGGCGGGCGGAAGTCGACGATAACGCCGCGGTCGCGCAGCGTCGCGCTGACCCGCTCGGCCTCGGGGTGTTCGATGGCGACGTGGCCGCCGCGGGCCTCGGGGGCCCGGGGCGTCCCCACTGAACAGTCAAGCTCCGCGAGCCGTTTGTCGACGAGAGAGACGAGATACGAGGTCAGGGCAAGCGACTTCTCGCGGACCGCCTCGATGCCGGCCTCATCGAGGAGTTCGAGCGACCCGGCGAGAGGTGCCGCGCTGAACACCGGGACAGTCCCGGTCTGCCAGGCCCCCGCGGAGTCGGCGGGGGTGAACTCGCGGCGCATCTCGAACTGGGTCGCTTTCTCGTGGCCCCACCAGCCCGCCAGCGTCGGCCGCGTCCCGAAGTGGCGCTCGGCGACGTAGAGGCCGGCGACGGCCCCCGGGCCGGCATTGAGGTACTTGTAGCTACACCAGACCGCGAAGTCGACGCCGTGGGCCGAGAGGTCGTGGGGGACGACCCCGACCGAGTGGGCGAGGTCGAACCCGACGAGGGCGTCGTGCTCGTGGGCCGCGTCCGTGATCCGCTCGACGTCGAGCAACTGCCCGCTGCGGTAGAGGACCGACGGCATGAACACGATGCCCACGTCGTGCTCGGCCAGCGCCGCGACCACGTCCGCCTCGTCGATGGTGCGGCCGTCGCGGCTCTCGACGACGTGGAGGTGCTCCTCGGGGTCGTGGCCGCGCTGGCGCAACTGCGCGCGGACCGCGTAGTGGTCGGTCGGGAAGTCGAGTTCGTTGACCAGGACGCCCGGCGGGCGGTCCCCGCGGGCGTCGAGAAAGGTCCCGACGAGCGTGTGGACGTTGACCGTCGTCGAGTTGGCGACGACGACCTCGTCGGGGGCGGCGCCGACCACGGGTGCCAGGTCGTCTCCCAGCGACTCGCCGTACCAGAACCACGGGGGGTCGGCCCCGGTCCACGCTCTGATCCCGAGGTCCCGCCACTGCTCGACCGCGCGGTCCAGCGCCTGCTCGGCCGCGTCCGAGACCGGCCCCAGGGAGTTGCCGTCCAGGTAGAGGTCGTCGGGGACGTCGAACCGCTCGCGGAACCCCGCGAGGGGGTCTGCGGCGTCCCGCTCGCGGGCGTACGCGACGCCGTCGCCGTGGGTCCTGTCCGGGTCGAAACCGGGGTCCATACCCGAGGCTCGGCCGGCAGCCACTGGAAGGTTTCGACGGCCGACGGTACCTCTATCAGGGGATCGCTCCTCTGTGACGGTATGGACGAGCGGACGGCGGACCTGGACCCGCAACTGGCCGCGCTGCTCCGGGAGGGGCGTGTCGCCGAGGTCCCGCCGTGGCACACCATGTCCGTCGCCGGGGCGCGCCGCGTTGAGGACGAGGTCTTCTCGGCGGGCGAGGGGCCGGCCGTCGCCGAAACCGCCGACAGACACGTCGACGGGCCGGGCGGTGACCTCCCGGTGCGGGTCTACTGGCCCGAGGCCCCGGACGACGGGCGGCTGCCGGGGCTCGTCTTCTGTCACGGCGGCGGCTGGGTCCTCGGGACGCTCGACTCCGCGGACGACCTCTGTCGGGCGTTCGCGGCGCGGGTCGGCGCGGTCGTCGTCTCGGTCGACTACCGCCTGGCGCCCGAACACCCGTTCCCCGCGGCCGTCGAGGACGCGTGGGCCGCCGTCGCGTGGGCACGGGAGAGCGCCGCGTCACTCGGTATCGACCCCGACCGCCTCGGCGTCGCGGGGACCAGCGCCGGTGGCGGCCTCGCCGCGGCCGTGGGGCTCCGCGCCCGCGAGCGGAACGTCCTCCTGGCCGCACAGGTGCTCTGTTACCCTATCCTCGACAGCGGGCTGGACACGCCGTCCTACCGCGAGCACGCCGACGCGGCGTTGCTCTCGCGCGCGGACGTGGCGTGGTTCTGGGAGCAGTACCTCGCGGACCCGGCCGACGCTGACGACCCGCTCGCGGCACCCGCGCGGGCCGGGACGCTGGCCGACGCGCCCCCGGCCGTGGTCGCGACCGCCGGTCACGACGTCCTCCGGTCGGAGGGGGTGGCCTACGCCGACCGATTGCGCGAGTGTGGCGTCCCGACGAGCCACCACCACTACCCCTCGCTCGCGCACGGCTTTCTGAGCCTCACGGACGAGGTTGACCGCGCCGCGGCCGCGATGCGCGAGGTCACCGCCGCGGTCCGGGATATCCTCGAGTGAGAGCGAACCCACGGGACCGCGTCACAGGGCTATGATGCTAGCCACGCCGTCGACGGGCCGACAACGGTCGTAGCCAGCACGCTTCAGGGGCGCTGGGACGTGGACAACAGTATGGCACCGAGCGAACTGCTGCCCGACCGCACCGACGTCGAGGTCGAGACCGAGCCGGAGGTCGACGTCGAGACCACCGCCTCTCACTCCCCGTCGTCGCGCAGGCTCGGGTGGGTGAGCTGTTCGTCCGGGTGGGGTTCGGCGACGTACTCGCGCATCGTCGCCAGCGACTCCTCCTCGCGGCGGCGGCGCTCGGTCTCGCGGACCTCCTCGCACCCGGGCGGCAGGTCCCGGCCGCGGTCGGTGAAGTACCCCTCCGGCGCGACCCAGTCGTGGTAGAACGGGCGGTCGTCGTCCGCCAGGAGCGTCACGGCGACCTCGGCGCCGTGGCCGGCACAGACGACCGCCTGGTGGGGCTTCTCGGCCAGTCGGCCGGCCGCGTAGAGGCCGTCCACCCCCGTGCGGCCGTGCTCGTCGGTGTCGATGAAGGTCTTGCCCCGGTCGATGAACCCCACGCCCTCGACCCCGTCGAGGTAGTCGGTCGCGTTCTTCGTGGCGGCGACGACGTACTCGGCGCGGTACCGGTCTCCGTCGGTCGTCCCGACGGTGAACCCTTCGGGCGTGGTCGCGACGCGGGTGACCGTCGCCTCGCGGCGCTCACAGCCCGCGGCCTCGGCCTGGTCGGCCAGCATGTCGAGCAATAGTCTGGCGTTGACCCCCGCCGGGAAACCCGGGAAGTTCTCGAGGTGGGCGTTGCGCCGCAGTATCGACTCGCCGGCGTCGACCACGAGCGTCTCGCGGCCGTGCCTGGCGGTGAACACGCCCGCGGTCAGCCCGGCGACGCCACCGCCGACGACGACCACACCGTACGCGCCAGTGGCGGTCGATTCGTCGGTGTCGGTCCCTGTCGTCCGGTCGTCGCTGTCGGTGGTCGTCATCGCTGGATGTGGGTGTCCACGTGGTCGCGGATGATATCATCGTCGGTCGCGTCGAGGAGGAGTCGCTGGCCCCGCCGGTCGCGGCGCGCCCGTTCGTCCTCGTCGACAGGGGCGTCGGCGCGTCGCGCGGGCGTCCCCGCGGGTCGGGTGGTCATTCGAGGTTCCCAGCGATGATGTCACGCACCCGCCCGCGGTCGAACAGCCGGTTCTCCTCGGGCACCTCGGGGAACCGCTCGGGGTCGAATTCGCCGAACTCCTCGGGGCAGAGTTGCTGGGCTTTCATCTCGGTCTGGAGGGGGTTCACGATGGGGCCCCTGCTCGCCGTAGGCGCCGGGGTAGACCCGCCCCTTCTGGACGGCGGTGAGCTGGCTGCCGACGGCGTCTTCCGCCATCGGGGCCACGTACTGCTCGCGGAACGCCGCGGCCGAGAACGTCTCCGTGTCGCCGGTCGTCCCGATCCCCCAGTGGACGACGATGACCTCGGGGTCGACCTCCAGGAGTTTCTGGTAGTCGGCCTCGGCGCCCTCCATCTCGGGCGGGAAGGCGCTGGGCACCGACAGGTGACGAGTGCGCCGCCGGAGGCCAGATACCTTCTGCGCGTCGTACCAGTCTCGGAACTGTCGTCCGTCATGATTTTAGGCTGGCCTAAAAGAGGGTTAATGGTTTCGATTTTAGGCCGTCCTAAACATAGGGCAAGGCGCAGTCAGGCCCGCGGGGGCGGGTCGAAAGACGCGGCGAGGGCGACCGGGACGCGGGCGATGTTCTCGACTGCGGGTCCGGACGGCACGACGGGAAAAAGGGTGGAGCCTGGAAAGACGCGTTGGGGGAACGCCGGCGCCCCGGAAAAGCGGGAGCGCCGGCAGACGGGCAGGGGAGCGGGGAACTCCCCGTGCGGCGGGTGGTTGGGGGGGTGTCAGTGTTCACGGCACGGCAAGCGCCTCGTGGAGGGCGCACCGACCGCACTCGAACGGAGGGGCCAACGGTATAAAGTCCCGTCCGTAACTCAAAGAGCCATTTAATCGTCTCGGAAGAGAGGGTGGCAGAAAGCAGGTCACGGGGCGGTCGATTCCAGGACCGGAGAGAGTGGGTCCCCCATTCGGGGCGCGAGCGTACAGTGTGAACCTTTTTCGATGGGTTGAGATGAAACGGTATCGAGCAGACGGAAGCAGAACGTCACGGCGTACGGGCGACGCTCGTTGGACTGCTTCTCGCGGTATTCTTCGAGGGGGTCTGCCCGTATCCGCTGGTGGGACTGTTGATCGGTGCCGTGGGGACGTCTGTTTTCCTGACCGCACTGTCTTCGAACGCCTGGCCCTGATATCCAGGTCGCCCGTACCGAGCGAATCGAAGGAGCGAACGGGGACGCGAACCGTTTCATGGCGCGCTCTCAGAAGATGTTGGCCTGTTCGTAGACGGAGATGCCGTCGAGGGTGATCTCGTAGGGTTTGGTCTCGCGGGAGTGGTTGGCGTTGCGTATCTTCTGGATCTCCACGGCGAGGCGGGTCTCGCGGGTCTCCGAGCGGACGTACCGCAACAGGAAGACGGCGTCGGTGAGGTACTCGATGACGCCGTGGCGGGACGCGTAGGGGTTGTTCTCGGCGGCCTCGCTGGTGAAGACGGTCGTGACGCCGGCGTCTTTCAGGCTCTGGGTGAAGTCGAACACCTCGGTGCGGCGCCGCGACTGCTTGTCGTACATCATCTCCAGCAGGGAGACGGAGTCGAGGACGAACCGGTCGGCGTCGAACTCCTCGATGAGTTCGGGCAGTTCCCCGCGGATGTTGTCGAGGCTGTTGGCCATCTCGACCGGGTCCAGGTCCACGATGGCCAGGTTCCCCTCCTCGACGTGGCGCTCGAACTCCCAGCCGCGTTCGTCGGCGGTGGCCAGGATGTCCTCGTAGGTCTGCTCGAGGGTAATGAACACCCCCCTGTCCGTGTCGTCTTTCGTGAGGCCGTGGTGGAGAAACTGGAGGCCGAACGTCGTCTTCCCGGTGCCTGCGCCGCCGATGATGACGACGAGGTGTCGCTCCGGGACGCCGCCCTGGATCATGTTGTCGAGTCCCTCGATACCGATGTCGAGCCGCGGGATGTCCGTGTCGAGGTCGTCGTCGAACTCCTCGCTCCCACCGCCGGCGGCGCCCATCGCCTCGCCGAAACTGTCCTCGAACAGCGAGTCGTCCCCGTCGTCGAAGACCGATAACCCGCCGTCGAGGGAGTCGCCCCCGCCGGTCCCCGTATCCCCGAACGGGCTGTCGGTCTCGGCGTCCCCGAACGCCTCGTCCGGGTCAGTCCCCATGTCCCCGAACGGGCTGGTCGTGTCGCGGTCGGACCCGCCGGTGAACGCCCCATCGGCGTTGGACTGGGCGGGACCGTCCGGTTCGGTCGCCCCGTCGGCGCCGTCCGGTTCGGTCGCCCCGTCGGCGCCGTCCGGGGAGTCGCCCCCCCAGTCGTCCGCCTCGCCGGCCGTCCCGTCGCCGGAGGCGTCCGGGGTGTCGTCGCTTTCGGTCCCGTCCTCGGCCAGTGCGCTCTCGAACCAGTCGTCGTCACTGTCCGCGCTGTCGTCTCCGCTCATCGGACAGTCACCGGGTCACCAGGGTGACCATGGAGCAACCATGGTATCTGGCCAGATTAAGCTTGCCCGTGGTGCGGAGTAGCAAACGCGGGTGTGAGCCGGCGAAACGAGCCCCGTCAACCAGAGGGAAAGTCGGGGGCTGTGGCACGGCGAAGTCGGTACGCCAGGGGGCAATTGTTTTGATGGGGGACATGCATATGCCGACAGCGATGGCAAACGGAACGGCAGAGACGGTCGAATGTCCGCTCTGTGGCGAGCAGTTCGACCCGTCCGCGGCAGGGGGATGGTGTACGAACTCGGACTGTGGCGAGTGGCAGTACGTCGACGCACAGGACGAGAGCGACGGGTCCGAACCGACCGACGACGCCGGCGCGACCGCCGACGAGGCGGACGACGCGAGCCCCGACCCGCTCGACCCCGGAGACCGGAGCGGGGACGCGTCGACCGGCCCGTCCGCACCGGCCGACGAGAGCGCCGACGGACCGGGCCACGACGGTGGCGACTCCGCGGCGACCGGCGACGACGGAGGCGACCCCGCGGCGACCGGCGACGACGGAGGCGACCCGTCCGCCGCGACCGGCGACGACGCGACCGCCGGAATCGGGAACAGCGCCTCCGAGGGGGCCGTCGAAGGGGGAGACGACGGTATTGACGCGTCCGCGGCGACCGGCGAGGGCGACACCTCCGCGGAGGCCGCCGAAGGCGAGGACGACGCCACCGCGGAGGCCGCGGAGGGCGCCGGCCCCGAGGCGGTCGAACTCGCCTGCCCGGAGTGTGAGGCGACCATCGAGGCCGAGGACAGCTTCTGTCGCTCCTGTGGGGCCGACGTGTCCCACGTCGAGCCGGGGCCGTCAGAACTGACGGAGTGTCCCGACTGCGGGACGGAGGTCGACCCGGAAGACAGCTTCTGTCGCAACTGCGGGGAGGACCTCGACGTCCACCGGCCCGCGAGCGCCGACGACGGTGCGACGGCGGGGAGGACCGACGAGGACGGCAATGCCGGGACCGGACAGGAGTCGGCCGGCGAGGCCGCGGGCGCCGACGACGCGGCGGGGGCCGGGGAGGTGACCCTCTCTGTCCGGAACCGCGAGATACAAATGAGCGACGGGGAAACGCTCGGGCGAGAGATCCGGAGTATCATCATCGAGACCGGCGGCGACGAGGACGACGCCGTCCGGATCCACAGGGAGCACGTCCGCTTCGAGTACGAGAACGGGCAGTTCCACCTCGTGGACCTGGGCGTGAACCCGACGGTCGTCAACGGCGACCGGCTCGAACAGGGCGACAGGGTCCCGGTCTCGACGGGTGACCGGATCGAACTCTCGGATGTCGCACAGTTGCGCGTCGTAGACGCCTGACCCCGCGGGCAAAACCCCCCACATGGATACCAGAGGAACGCGCCGGGAACTCGTCGCGTCCGTTCGCCTCTTCGTCGGCGCGGAGCGACGGCTGCTCGCCGGCCTCCTGGGCGGCGGGGCGGGCTATCTCATCTGGCTGGCCGGGACCGGCGTCGCCGCCGAGCAACTGGCGGCCGTCCTCGTCGGCCCCGTCTCCGTCGACCCCTGGACCACGGAGGCGGCCGGCTTCACCGCGGTGCTCGCGCTGCTGTGGGTCGTGGGACCGTCTCTCCTGGCGGTGAGGCTCGTCGTCGGCGCGGTCACGAACCTCCGGGGCAACGTCGAGCAGCGCTACCGGTTCGACCGGCCGCTGGTGCTGGTCGCCCCGCCGCTGGCCGCGCTCGCGGTCGTGCTCGGGGTCGCGCTCGTCCGACGGACGGTCGACCCCGCGGTGCTCGTGGCGCTGGGCGTCGTCAACGTCGTCTTGCTCGTGCGCACGGTCGCGTACGGCTACCGCGTCTACTCGCTGTCGACCCCGCGGCTCCTCCAGGGGCTCGTGCTGGTCGCCGCGCTCGCGGTGACCGCCGGGGTCGCCAGCCGGACGGCGAGCCTGGCCGGCCAGGAGGCCCTCCTCGAGGCCGCCGCCCGGCGCTACGGCGTCGCGGACCTCGCGTTCAGACGGCTCCGGTACGCGGGCGTCTCGGTCCCGGTCCTGCCGCTGGCTAGCGCCGCGGCGCCCGGGGCCGTCGCGCTCACGTACGTCTGGTTCCAGTTGCTCGCCAGCCTCGTCGTCCGGGTGCGCCGGCCGGACGCCCCCCGGTCGGCGGTCCGCGCCGGCCAGCGCTACCCCCAGGTGGTCCAGCCGGGCACCTCCGACCGCCTCGCCATGGGGACCGCCGGCGAGGACGGGACGGACGGCGACGCCGACGAGGCAAGCGAGCCCGACGAAGGCGGGGACGGAGACGAGGACCGGTTCAGTCACACACGGGTGTACACGCCACCGGAGGAGGGGTTCGACGACCCGGCGGCCGACGACGCCGTCAAGAGCGAACTCTGTCCGGTCTGCGGGGCGACCTACGAGGCCGACGCCGGCCACACCAACTGCCCGAACTGCAACGCCGTCCTCGAAACGGGCTCGGAGTGACGGGCCCTCACCGGGCGGCCTCGACGTCCTCTATGGCCCCGGGGTTCTCGATGCTGGACATGTCGCCGGGGTCCTCGCCGGTGTAGGTCGCCTGGATGGCCCGCCGGAGTATCTTCCCGCTCTGTGTCTTGGGGAACTCGTCGACGAACAGCACCTCGCGGGGGCGGAACGGCTTGCCCAGTTCCTCGCCGACCTGTTCGCGGACCGCCTCGCGGAGGGCGTCGCTCTCCTCGTGGCCCGCCTCGACGACGACGTAGAGGACGACCGCGGTCCCGGTGGTGTCGTCGGGGACGCCGACGGCGGCGGCCTGGCTGACGGCGGGGTGGTCGATGGCGGCGCCCTCAACCTCGGCGGGGCCGACCTTCCGGCCCGCGACGTTGAGCGTGTCGTCGGCCCGCCCGTGGAGAAACCAGAAGCCGTTCTCGTCTTTCTGGGCCCAGTCGCCGTGGTCCCACAGGTCATCCCAGGTCGACCAGTACTCCCGCAGGTAGCGCTCGTCGCCCTCCCAGAGGGACTTCGTCATCGACGGACACGAGTCGCGCGCGACCAGAAACCCCCGCTCGTGCGTGTGCGCGATTGACTCGCCGGCCTCGTCGACGATGTCGATGTCCATCCCGAGACCGGGCCCGCCCAGCGTACACGGTTTCAGGTCCTGTATCGGCATCGGCATCAGGAAACAGCCACAGATCTCGGTGCCCCCCGAGATGTTGATGACCGGTGCCTCGCCGCCACCGACGGTCTCGTAGAACCACTGCCAGGACTCGGGGTCCCAGGGCTCGCCCGTCGAGCCCAGCAGGCGCAGGCTCGACAGGTCGTGGTCTTCGACGTACTCGTTGCCGTGCTCGCGCAGCGCCCGGATCGCGGTCGGGGAGATGCCGAACTGCGTGACCCCGTGGCGGTCTATCATCCGCCAGTAGCGGTCGGGTTCGGGGTAGTCCGGCGCGCCCTCGTACATGAAGACCGTCGACCCGAAGTGGTGGGTGCCGATGAGGGTCCAGGGTCCCATCATCCAGCCGATGTCCGACACCCAGAATAAGCGGTCCGCGGGCTTGAGGTCGAACCCGAAGTACAGCTCCTTGGCACACTGGACGTTCACCCCGGCGTGGGTGTGGACGATACCTTTGGGCTTGCCGGTCGTCCCCGAGGAGTACAGCAGCATCGACTCCTGGCCCGCGTCCAGGTGCCTGGTGTCGTACTCGTCGTCGTGGGGTTCGACGGCCGCGTCCCACCACTGGTCCCGCCCCGCGGTCCAGGGGACGTCGTGCTCGCCCGGGTCGGCGTCGGGTGTCTCGCCGCCGGCGCTCTCCCCGGGGTCGCCGGCGCGGGTCCCCAGCCGGTCGAAGACGACGACGTCCTCGACGTGGCCCGCCTGGTCGATGGCCTCGTCTGCGGTCGGTTTCAGGCGGACCTCGTCGCCCCGGCGGTAGAACCCGTCGCCGGTGAAAAGCACCGAACACTCGGCGTCGTCGATGCGCGTGGCGGTGGCGTCGACGCCGAAACCCGAGAAGACCGGGACGGCGACGGCGCCGACCTTGAAACAGCCATAGAGGAGAGAGACCACCTCGGGGACCATCGGCATGTAGAGGCCGACGGTGTCGCCGGTGTCGACGCCGGCGGCGTCGAGGTAGTTGGCCACCTTGTTGGCCTGCCTGTGGAGTTCGTGGTAGGTGACCGCCCTCGTCTCGGCGGCCCCGCCGTTCGCGTCGACGGGTTCACCCTCCCAGATGAGCGCGACCGTGTTCCGGGTCTCGCTGTCGACGGCGGCGTGGCGGTCGAGGACGTTGTGCGCGACGTTGGTCTCTCCGCCGGGGTACCACTCGGTGAACTGCGGGCCCTCGCTGTCGTCGCGCACCCGGTCGTAGGGCTCGAAGAAGTCGACGTCGAGGTAGTCGACGACCGTGTCCCAGAACCAGTCGACGCCGGAGCGGGGTTCGGCGGGGTCGGCCGTGGTCGTCCGCTCGACGAGTTCCCCGTAGTCGTCGATGTCGTACTCCTGCATGAACTGCCAGACGTTGGTCGACTCGACGAACTCCCTGTCGGGCCGGTGGACCACCTCGTCGATGTCCTCGAGTGACGTGGACATACCTCGTCGTTCGACCAGGTCACAAATAGAGGTTGCGCGAGTGTGCCCGCCGAGAGGGGCGAGAGCCGGCGTGTGGCCGGATACGGGCTTACAAACCCTTTTGACGCGGCGCAATCAATGGTGAGATATGTACGTACGGGACGCGAAAAACCGGGACGAGGCCTGGCTACTCGAGCACATCGAAGCGATGGGGTTAGACGAGACCGCGTTCCGCTCGCGCGACTACGTGATCGCCATCGACGAGGAGTCCAACGCGAAGGCGGGGTTCGGCCGGATCCGGGTCCACAAGACCGACGACGGCGAGCTGTGCGAGCTCACCAGCATCGGCGTCCTCGAGGACTGGCGCGGGCAGGGCGTGGGGGCACACGTCGTCGAACGGCTCGTCCGTACCGCCGCCGACGAGGGGTTCGACGACGTCTTCGCGCTCACCGGCGACCCCGACTACCTCGCACAGTTCGGCTTCGAACGCATCGACGTCGCACAACTGCCCGAACCGCTGCGCGAGCGCCTCGACGCGAAACAGGCCTCGACCGCGCCCGACGCCGTCCCGGTGCGGGTCGACCCCGACCGCTTCCACGTCCCCGACCGCCGCCGCGAGGCGTTCAAGGGCGCGGCCGCCGACGACGAACCCGAGGAACCCCAGGAGGGCCCCGAGGACTTCGGCATCGACCCCGACGAGGCGACCTACAAGTACGACACCGGGTGACACCGACCGGGCGACCCGGGGGGGAGGCCGTGAAGGTGTGAGAGCGTCCCGGCGCCCCCGTAACGGAAGTTTAAAGATTGCCACAGAGCGAGTTTCGCACAAGAATGTTCCCGATACCGCTGCAGGTCATCGACGGGTTCCTCCTGAAGGTGAACCTCGGCGACGCGCTCCTCGTCGGGTTCGTGCTCGGTTTGCTGGGGGTTTTGCCGCTGAAATCGCGCAAGCTCGCCATGCTCCACGTCCTGAGCTTCGGACTGCTCTTGCTCCTGATGCCCGGCAGCATCATGTACGACCCCAAGGAACTGAGCCTCCTCGGCAGTATCCTCCAGTACAAACTGGTCGGCCTCGTCCTGATCGTCACCGCCCCCGTTCTGTTCGCCACCGCCGAGAAGTAACTCACTCCAGTTTGCCCAGCGCCGCGAAGAAATCGAGGGGTGGGCCGGCGATCCGGACCGGTTCCTCGGCCCGTTCGACCCGGACGAGCGTCGGTCCGTCGATGGCCCGTCGGCGGCGGCCGTCGCTGACGACGTAGCCGCCGTCGGCCGATTCGACCCGGACGGTCACCGTCGCGTCGAGGCCGACCGCCAGCGGCGGCATCGGCGACTCGGCGCTCATCTCCGTGAGGACCATGCTCTCGACGGACGGATGGACGAGCGGGCCGCCCTCGCTGAGGTTGTAGGCGGTGCTGCCGGTCGGCGTCGCCACGAGGACGCCGTCGGCGTGGCCGCTCGCGTAGACCGAGCCGTCGACGCGGACCTCGACCCCCGTGCCGCCGCCGTGACCCCGCCGGGGGCCCTGGACGACGACCTCGTTGAGCGCCGGCGGGAGCGACCAGTCCTCGCCCGTCGCCTGCAGGCGCGCCACGTCCCGCGTCTCGACGGCCCCGCGGTCGCGGTAGGTGGCCACCTCGGCCTCGACGGCCGGGACCGCCTCCTCGGGCGGGACCGCGTTCAGAAAGCCCACCTCGCCGAGGTTGACGCCCATGAGCGGCGTCGTGCCGGCCCCGCGGGCGGCAAAGAGGAACGTGCCGTCGCCGCCGATAGAGACCACCAGGTCACAGCCCGACATCGCGTCGACGGGCGCGGCGACCGCCGACAGCGACGGCGCTCGCGACGGCCACTCCCCGTCGAACTGCTCGGCGGTCACCTCGTCGACGGCCACGTCGACCCCGAGTTCGACGAGCCGGTCGGCGACATCGGCCGCGAGCCCTGCCGCGCGGCGATTGTCCTTCTGCCCGACGATTCCGACTCGCATCGCTCCGGGGTTTGCCCCCCAGCCAGATAAGCGACCCCCTCGACGGTCGGCCGGTCTGGCTAGCCGGACAGTCGGCGGGCGGACCGCCGACGCCGAGCGCCCGCGGTCGCTTCAGTCGTCGCCGATGGTCGTCTGTCGGTCCTCGATCGGCTCGTCGAGGCCGGGCGAGCGGTCGGGGAGCGAGTCGGGCGTCGGGGCCAGCGCCGGGTCGCGAAACAGGAGCGCCGAGACGTTGTCCTTGCCGCCGCGGTCGTTGGCCAGCGCGACCAGGTCGGCGGCCGCCCGGTCGAGCGACGGCGCGTCGAGCACGCGGTCGCGGATCTCCCCGTCGGTGACGACCCGCTCGCGGACGTGTTCGGCGGCCGCCTCGTCGCGGTCGGCGGCGACGTAGCGCTCGTAGAGTCGGCGCGCGTCCGTCTGGGCGTCGACGAGGCCGTCGCTGGTCACCAGGACGGTGTCCTCGGCGTAGACCGGGACCGTGTCGGTCTCGACCTGGACGGTCGCCGTCTCGGGGTCCTCGTCGCCGGTGCCGCCGAGCGCGCGGGTGATCTCGTTGTTCCGCGGGTGGACGCGCGCCTCGACGTCGTCGAGTTCACCGACCTCGGCCAGCGCCTCGACGACGGCGTGGTCGCTCGTGACCGGCGTGATGGTCTCTCGGGCCTCGTTGACGAGGTAGGCGCGGCTGTCGCCGACCCACCCGTAGTGGAGGCGCCCGCCGACCGCGACCCCGGCGACGACGGTCGTGTAGGCCTGGCGGCCGGCCGCGGCGGCGTACTCGAGAACCTCGCGGTGGGCGGTGACGACCGCGGCCGCGACGGCCGCCTCCAGGTCGTCGGGCCGCGGTCGCGGGTCCAGGGGCGCCGCGACCTCAACGTCGAAGGCGCCGGGGTCGCTCCGGGCGGCGCGGATCCCCACCGGCGCCAGTTCCGCACAGACCGCTGTCGTCGCCAGGTAGGCGGCGACGTCGCCCGCGTCGTGGCCGCCGGCGCCGTCCGCGAGCGCGAAGACGGCCACGCTCCGGTTCGTGGGCGTCTCACCACCCGGGTCGCCCGCCTCGTCTGCCCGCTCGACCGGGTCGACCAGCGTCCGGTGGTCCCGCGGGTCACTGGCGTCACTGCCGGCGCGGTCGTCGTCGCCCGCGTGCGGGTCGGTGGTGCCCTCGCCGGCCGGGTCGCCGGCCTCGTGCGGGTCGCTGGCGTCCGCACCTGAGTCGCCGGCGTCCGCACGCTGGTCGGCCTCGCGCAGGTCGGCGGCGGGGCGGTGCCGGTAGCCGTCGCGGTGGCCGTCCTCGAAGACCGCAATCGCGACGCTGTCCTCGTTGATGCCGTCCTCGCGCTTGCGGTCGCCGACGTCGTAACTGGTCGCGTATCTCATCGTGACTGGAACTCGAAGGTGACGCCGTAACTGGGGTGGACCAGTGCGACGAGGTCGCCGTCCATCAGCCCGTAGGTGGTCGGCGGGACCTCGCCGTCGCGGTCGGTGGGGTCCTCGCCGCGCTCGCGGAGGCGCTCGCGGCCGTCGCGGCTGAGCACCCGCTGCCACCCGCCGCGGGTCCGGACGTAGGTGCCGTTGAGGCTGCGGTCGCGGACGAACCACTCGCCGTCGTCGTCGGTGTCGAACTGGACCTGGACCGTCGAGATGAACTCCTCGTCGTCCTCGATGGCGATCGAGGGGGTCGGCCCCTCGGCGTACCGGCGGCCGATGGTGTCGCCGGGGTAGACCGTGTACTCGGTGTCCGCCTGGGTGTGTCGCAGGCGGGCCGCCGAGGGGGGACTCGGGTCCCGCGCCTCCAGGACGCGTTTCATCGCGGTCGCGTTCCGGTAGCGGCGCTCGTAGTCGGTCTGGGTCGCCGTCTCGACGATCTCGGCGAGGTAGGAGTCGCAGGTCGCTCCGAAGTCCCGCGGGTCGACGCCGTCCTTGCGCGGGACCGTCCCCTTGAGCAGGTACAGGAGGATCTTCCCGACGGAGTAGACGTCGGACCACGGCCCCTGGCGGACCTCGCTCTGGTCGGCCTCGGCGACCTCGCGGGGCTTGTACGGGCCGACGATGGTCGTCGCGTCGGTGACGTCGGCCGTCGAGTCGAAGCCAGTGGCGGTGTTGAAGTCGATCAGCACGGGCGTGACGCTCCCGTCCCGGTCGGTGACCATCACGTTGTCCGGTTTCAGGTCACGGTAGACGATCTCGTTCTCGTGGAGGAAGCTCATCGCGTCACAGAGGTCGATGCCGATCTGGCGGACCTCCTCGATGTCCTCTAAGGGGCCGGTCTGGCGGATCGCGTCGTCGAGTTCGAACCCGTCGACGAGTTCCACCACCAGTACGGAGGTGCCGCGGTGCTCGCCGGAGTCGACCAGCGACATGAGGCTGTCGTGGCCGCCCGCGTCGCGGATCTGGGCGAGCGTCTCTGCCTCCTTCCGGAAGTACTGGTCGATGACCGACCGGTCGTTGCGGCTCCCCTCGTAGTTGGGGAACTTCACCGCGACGTCGGTGCCGGTTTCGGTGTCGACCGCCCGGTAGACTTCGGCGAACCCGCCCTCGCCGATTGTCTCGCGCAGTTCGTACCGACCGAGCACGCGGTCGCCCGTCGCGGGGTGCTGGCTCACGCCCTGTCACTCTCCCAGTCGGTCGGTATCGACGATCTTGGTCGCGCTGTTGCGCTCGGCGCGGCCGCCCTCCTTGACGAGCCGGGTCTGTTCCGCGGCCTCCCGGACGAGGTCCGTGTCCTCGCCGTGGACGCGGGTCATCTTCTCCAGTTCCGTCTCGGCGGTGTCGACGTCGCCCCGCCCCAGTGCCGTCCGCACGACCGTGTGTCTGTGGTCCAGCGAGACCGACTCGTTGTGCTCGGCGAGCGCCGCGTTGTCGTCGGTGTACTCGACGGTGACCGCGTCGGTCGCGGTCTCGCCCTGCGCTCTGAGCGTCACGTCGACCAGCGTGCGTTCGCCGGGGTCGGCCGGCGGCGCGTGGACCTTCATCGTCACCTGCTGGCCCTCGCGCTCGACCAGGTCCGGCAGGGGAACTACGGCGGTGTTTGACTCCCAGTCCACGTCGGCAGGCTGGGCCTGCGGGCGGGCGCGGTGGACCTCGCTGACCTCGACGCCCCTGGCGACGTCGAGTTCGAGCACTGCGTCGGTCGCGACGACCGAGCCCGCGTCCTCGACGGCCTCGCCGAAGAACGCCTCGATGTCGCCGGGCGATTCGAGGTGGGTCCAGGTCCCCCGCGCTGTCTCGCCCAGCGTCCGGATCGTCTCCTCGCGGTAGTCGGTGCCGATACCCGCCGCCTCGACGCGGATCCCCGCGTCGTCGATTGACTCGGCCAGCGCCGCGAAATCACCCGGGCCGCGGGCGTTGTCCTTGCCGTCCGACAGCAGGAGGATCCGCCGGACGGCCCGGGCGGTCTCGGCGCGGTGGTCGAGGGACTCGAGCGTCCGCCGGGCGGTGTCCAGGCCGTCGTACATGTCCGTCCCGCCGCCCGCGCCGAGTTCCTCGACGCGGTCCATCGCGACCGACCGCTGCGTATCTCCCCACCGCGTCGGCCGCATCACGACCCGTGCGTCCGTGTCGAAGGCCACGATGCCGACGTAGTCGCGGTCCTCGAGCAGTCCGAACACCCAGGCGGCCCCCTCCCGGGCCTGTTCGAGTTTCTCCCCGTTCATCGACCCGCTGGTGTCGAGACACAGCAGGACGTGACGCTCGACCCCCGTCGTCTGTTCCCCCGGCGTGACGTCGACTGTCGCCGAGAGCGTCGCCCCCTCGGGGGGGACGTTCGGCCTGTTGACGTCGGTCCCGAGTGTCGCCATCACTTTCCCCGTAACTCTCGTCCCCTATGTACTTTGTTGCTACTCATACTATCGGCTGAATCTTTTTCAAGATCGAGTCCATCAAACCGGTAATGGCCCCCCTCAACGATGTGTCGACCGACGACCTCCGCCAGGTCTTGGCGGAGGTCGAAGGAAAGAAGCCCACACAGCGGTTGATGGCGGCGATCAACTACCTCGAAGAAGAGGACGCGACCCAGAAAGAAGTCGCCGAACGATACGGATACACTGCTGGATGGCTGTCACGGTGGCTTGACAGACTCGAACGGCTCGCCGACGAGCCGTTCGAGGATGTCGTCTACGACGAACACCGATCCGGTGCCCCGGCCGAACTCTCCGAATCGGAACGCGAGCAGTTCGAATCCGCGCTTCACAATCCGCCGGAAGAAGTTGGCGTCGACGCGCCAGCGTGGGACGTTGCTCATGCGCGACAGTATCTCATAGACGAGTTCGATGTGGAGTACTGCGAGCGTCACGTCCGTCGGTTGATGCCCGAGGCCGGGCTGTCCTGGAAGACAGCCCGACCGGAATACGACAAGTCCGACGAGCGCGCCCAAGACACCTTCCAAGAAGGGTTCAAAAAAAGGCGAACGATCTGGACGACGGATACACAATCATAGCGATCGATCAGACGCGTCAGACGCTCTCGACGCTGATCAACGCGTGGTTTCCGGAGGGCGAGCGCCCGTCACTGCCGGTGACGGGCGCGTGGGAGAGCCTCAAACTCCTCGGTGGAGTGACCGACGATGGCGAGACGTTCGTCGTCTCCTGTGAAAGCAACTTCACCGCCGATCTCACAATACGGTGGTTAGACGCGCTCCAGACACGATTCGGCGAGAAAATCTGTGTCGTCTTGGACAACGCTTCGTACTTCCGAGCGAACAAGGTCCAGAAATATGTCGAAGACACGCCGATCGAACTGTGTTACCCTCCGCGGGGTTCACCGGAGTTGAACCCCGCGGAAGAAGTCTGGCGACAGCTTAACCAGCGCCTTGGCAACCGACTCTTCGACGATCTGGACGATCTTCGAGACGCCGCTCTTGACGCCCTCGAAACAATTGATCCGCCGAATGTCTTCAAGTACTTGTATCCGTAAGTATACACGGTAACGATTGTCGCAAAACAATATAAATGTTTGTTAAATCTCCCGAACAGGTTCGGCAGTCGGTCGATACCCGAACCTGTTGCGCCGGCTTTCGCGACGTGCCGACAACAACTATCATGCGTCAGTAATGATCCGCCACCCCGCGCCGACGGATCCACCCCGGCCGGCGGTCACGGCCCCCGCGGCCGGACCGTCCCGGCGGGACCGTACGGGGCGACCGGGCCGGGTCCCCTCATGTGGGCCGGGGGCGCCCTCACTCGGCGGGGCAGGGCGTGATCTCCGCCTGGGGGTTGGCGACGCCCACGAGCGGGCGCTGGAGGTCGTCGTCGTCGTAGCCCATCGCGTGGAAGAAGGCCCTATTGGGGGCGCGCTCCGGGCCGTCGACGGCGTCCCTGCTCCTGTGTCTCCGGTCTGCCATGGGATCGTTTGGTACCCCGCGCACTTATGTGACCGTCCCCGGTGGGACCACGACCCACACCTCGCCGGAACGCGTGACCCCTCTGTCCCTTCCGCGGTGCTTCCGCCCCGCATCGCGCGGGTCCGGGATCCACCCCTCCCGGGCCTGTCGACGCTCCAGCCGGGGATCGCGTCAGCGAAGGTCCTCGACGTCCTCCCGGGAGTACGTCGCCTCGTAGCCCGCCAGCCGACCGATCGGCGCCGTGGCCGCGAACAGGGCCTTCTGGACGCCGACCGGCGCGACGGTCGGGTAGGTGTCGTCGGGGAACTCGTCGGCGATCACTGCCAGCTGGAGGAACCCCGGCGTCCCGTCGTCGTCCGTCCGCCCGGCCTGTGCGAGCGTGAATAGCGTCTCGGCGAACTCGTCGGTCCGGAGTGCTGGACGTCGCTCCTGGACGATGCGGGCGGGGCGGTCGGTCGGGTTCCAGTGCCGGTGGGGGACGTCCCTCGGGAGCGTCATCTCGTCGCCCTCGGTCAGCGTGTGCTCGTCTCCCGCCAGGACGACCCGTATCTCGCCCGTGAGTACCTCTATCGTCTCCTCCTGTTCGGGGTGGACGTGCTCGTCCGACCCCTCGAAGAGCCACCGCCCGTGCGGGAGGTCGTCGCGGGATCGGTCGCTCCCGGGGGCCGGGCCCAGCGTGAGTTCGAGGCGGACGCGCTCGCCACCGCTCTCCGCGGCGCCGGTCCTGACGACGAAGGGATCCGCGTCGGTGGGGCCCCGGGTTCCCTCGGCCATGGCCGTCCGTATCAGCACAGTCCCACTTAACGTCCCCGAAACAGGTAGTACGTCTCGCCCGGAGGGTTGGAACTTTTCTATTACCCGGGAACGAGCCCCACCGCCCGACCCTCAGCGCCCGATCCCACTCGAACCTGTTTTGCCGCGGCCCTCGGGCACACCCCCATGGACGACCCTCCAGCGATCCTGATCCAGCACCAGACGGCCCACCGGAGCGACCCCGACGAACTGCGGGCGGCCATCGCGGAGCGGTTGCCCGACGCACCGGTAACCCTGGCCGGGAGCCGGGAGGAGATGCTCGAACTCGTCCCCGACGCCGAGGTGGTCGTCGGCATCCTGTTGCCCGAGGCGCTGCTCGACCGGGCCGACTCGCTGCGGTGGTTCCAGGCCATCTCCGCGGGCGTCAACCACCTCGACCTCGACCGGCTCGCGGAGATGGACGTGGTGGTGACCAACGCCTCCGGCGTCCACGCCGAACCGGCCGCCCAGCAGGTCCTCGGGTACGTCCTCGCGTTCGAGCGGAACTTCCTCCAGGCGTTCGAACAGCAGCGGCGCCGCGAGTTCCGCCACTACCCCGGGGGCGAGGTGACAGGCAAGACCATGGGCGTGATCGGTCTGGGTGCGATCGGCACCCGGATCGCTGAACTGGCCGGTGCGTTCGGGATGGAGACCATCGGCACGAGGCGCGACACGAGCGACGCCCCCGACGCCGTGGACGAGGTGTTCGGCCCCGACCGGACCCACCGCGTCGTCTCCCGGGCGGACTACCTCGCCGTCGCCTGTCCCCTGACCGACGAGACCCGGGGGCTGATCGGCGCGGCCGACTTCCGGGCGATGCACCCCGACGCAGTCCTGATAAACGTCGCCCGCGGCCCCGTCGTCGACGAGGAGGCCCTCGTCGAGGCCCTCCAGCGCGGGGAGATCCGCGGGGCCGCCCTGGACGTCTTCGAGGAGGAACCGCTCCCGCGCGAGTCGCCCCTGTGGGACCTCTCGAACGTGCTGATCACGCCCCACAACGCCGGCGGGACGTCCCACTACTGGGAGCGCGTGGCCGACATCGTCGCCGAGAACTATCCGCACCTGGTCGACGGGACACTGGAGGAGATGCGAAACCGGGTCGTCTGAGAGGGAGTAGCGGAAGCCTTCGTACGGTCCAATGTATACGGACGGTCACAAGTAGTTACGATCCGCTTGGCGATCCCGGGGTCACACCGTCCGGATCCTCCCGATCCGTCGATACCCGTCGGGATTTGTTGTGACCGTCCGTATCACCCCCTGGACCACCGCCGGTGACCGGGCCGGGTGCGGGCGGGAGCCACCCCGCGAGAACACGCCACTCACCGGCACGGCACGGCGTCGCCGTCCGTGCGGCGGACGCCGGCACGGCGGAGCGTCACTGTCCGTGCGGCGGACGCCGGAACTGCGCGGGCTCAGGCGAACGTACTCTGGAGGACGTCGCCGAACTGGAGCAACAGGAGTCCGCCCAGCAGCATGGCGACCAGCCACAGCAGCGTGATGACGACGCTGTTTCGCATGAACGAGTCGTCTGTCCAGGCTGTCATTACCTCCGGCTACCACCCCCCGATACTTAAATGACTGCCACCTCGCCGCGAGGGGAGCGAATCGACGTCTCCCTCCAGCGACAGTTCGTGCCACGCGTCACGCGGCGTCCGGGAACAGACCGCGGGCGCTCGCGCCCAGTGGCCCGGCGACCAGCGGGACGGCGACGCTGATAGCCAGGAGCGGTCCCATCCCGAGGGAGTGACCGAACGTCCCCGCGAGGGCGAGGCGGCCGGCGAACGCCGCGAGCGCGACGACGCCGAAGGCCAGTCCGGCGACGAGCGCCCGGCGAAAGGTCGGCCAGCACAGCCCGACGAGCGCGCCCCCGGCGACGAGTCCGCCCCAGTGGACCGTCGCCAGCCCGAGGCCGACCGCCGCCGCCGCGATGGTGAGCGCCCACCGCTCGCGGGGCCGCGTCTGTGCCGCCTGGAGGCGCGCGGCCGGCGAAAAACGACCTCGGCGGTCGGCGTTGCCGTCGCCTGCGCTCTCCTCACCCATCGCTCGCGACCGACTGTCCATCGCTCGCGACCGACTGTCCACCGCTCCCGCCCGGTTCGAACCGGATGCGGGGTTCGCCCTCGGTCGTCGCGACGAGCGGGCGGTACTCGGCGTCGGCCCACGCGTCCAACTGGTCGCGGTAGTGGTCTGAAAAGTAATCGCCGTCGTTGCCGCCGGGGATGATCCCGACGGAGTCGCCGTCGAAGCGCGCGAGCAGGCGGAAGCTGCTGCCCGCGGCGGCCTCCTTGCGGAAGTTGCGGACGGTCCAGGGCGAGCCGTCGGTCGGCAGCCGCGGGTAGTTCAGGAACCCGAGACCGAACGGGTGGTCGATGGCCGTCCGGTTGTAGTCGCCGTAGCGTTCGTACCCTTCGTCGTCGATCTCGGCGGCGGCGTCGGCCATCGCCGCGGCGACGACGGCCGACCGCTCCCGCGGGTCGACGCCCTCGGGCGGGCCGCGGAACCACCGGCTCTCCGGGCCCAGCGTGAGCAACACCCAGTCGTTGGGGTAGTAGCCGGCGTCGAACCCCGCCGCCTCGAAGGCGGGTTCGAAGACGGCCCGCCGGTAGTGGTCGGTGAAGCGCTCGAAGACCAGCGCCGCCCGCGAGTCGCGGTCCATCCGGTAGTCCCACCCCTCCAGGCGGTCGGCGGCCTCGCGGGCGCGCTCGCCCATCTCGGGGCGGGCGGCCAGGATCTCGGGGACGAACAGCGCGGCGCGTTCGTCGCGGACGTCGCGCTGGACCCGGCGCAGGAACGCGAAGTCGAACGGCTCGTCGCTCGCGGCGCGCTCGTCGAGCATGTCGTAGATGCGCTGGCCCCGGAACGGGGCGGCGTACCCCTCCGAGAGGTAGTAGCCGGGGTCGTCGACGACGCGCTGGTTTGCCGTCCCGAGGTAGTCGGGGTCCCGGACGTGGGGTTTCGACTCGAAGGGGACCCACCCCGTCTCCAGGTCCGGCCCGCCGTAGGGCTCGTAGCCCGGCCAGACCCCCTCGCGGGCCGACCCGTCGAAGACCTGGTCGCCCCGGACGACGTCCCCGTCGGTCCGCCGGACGGGGACGAGCCCGGTCGTCCACATGCAGGTGTTGCCCTCGCGGTCGGCGTAGACGGCGTTCTGCGTGGGGCTGTCGAACTTCCGGAAGGCCGCGACCGCGTCGGCCCGGCCCTCGCTCCTGTCGAGTTCGTGGACCGCGACCGAGGTGCGGGAGGCCTGGAGGCCGGTCCAGGCGACGCCGACGCGCTGGCCCGCGCGCTCGACGACCGGCCCGTGGACGGTCTTGCGGACCGTCACCTCGCGGTCCTCGCCGCCCGCCACCGCGACGGTCCGCTCGTCGGTCTCGAAGTCGCGCCACTCGTCGCCGTAGCGGTACTGACCGTCGCGCGTCTCGTAGCGGTAGATGTCCAGCACGTCCCCGCCGGTGTTGGTAAACCCCCAGGCGCCGGCGCGGTTCTCCCCGATGACGACGAAAGGCGTCCCGGGGAAGGTGACGCCGTCGACGGCCATCCCCGGCCGGCGGTGGGACATCTGGTACCATATCGGCGGCGCCAGCAGCGTCAGGTGCGGGTCGTTGGCCACGAGCGGCTGCCCGCTGGCGGTGTGCTCGCCCGAGACGAGCCAGCTGTTCGAGCCGATCCCCCGGGGTGACTCGAAGCCCGCGAGCCAGGACCCCAGCTCCGCGAGGTCGCCACCACGGGGGTCGCCGGCACGGCTTTCGTCGACGCCGGAAGGGTCGCTTCCGCTGGCTCGGTCGCCCCCCAGGCTCGGGCGCTCGCTCTCGCGTTCGGCGTCGGGGTCCTCGCTCCCGCCCGTCCCGTCCCGGAGTATCGGGGCGTCGTGGTCCATCGGGTGGGGGTACAGTTCCGCGACCAGTTCCGGGCCCCACGCGTCGGCGACGGCGGCCTGCCGGAGCGAGTCGAAGTGGCCGGTCAGCCCCCAGGCGATCTGGGTCTCGACCAGCAGCGAGTCGACCGGTGTCCAGGGGGCTGGCGCGTAGTCGAGCAGACGAAACTCCAGGGGGAGCTGTTCGCTCGTGCGGTAGGCCTCGACGCCGGCGGCGTAGGCTCGGAGGGCGTCGCCGGTCGGGGTGTCCCGGACCGCCCGCCAGTTCGCCGCGGCCGCGCCCCGGAAGTCCATCGCGGCGTTGAACAGGTCGCGCTCGACGGTCCGTTCGCCGACGGCCGCCGAGAGCGTCCCGGTCATGCGCCGCCGGATGAGGTCCATCTGGAAGAGCCGGTCGGCGGCGTGGACGTAGCCGACGGCGAAGTACAGCGACCCTTCGCTGACCCCGCGGACGGT
This sequence comes from Halobacteriales archaeon QS_4_69_31, assembly GCA_003021655.1. GTDB lineage: Archaea > Halobacteriota > Halobacteria > Halobacteriales > Haloarculaceae > QS-4-69-31. Next base: position 18,091 of record PXRP01000021.1, on the reverse strand, counting down.
CGGGACCCCGGCGTCGTCGTAGCGGACGGTCGCGCGGCCGTACGGTGTGGCGACGCGCTCGCGCGTCCGTGCCGTGGCCGCACCCCACACGTCCCCCGAGAGGGGCGCGAAGCGGTCGAGATAGCTGCGCGCGTCGGTCAGGGTCGCCCCGCCGACCCCGCCCGCGAGGAGGGCCGCGACGACGGACCGTCTGGACGGCATACCCGCCGCAAGACGGGGCTGGGACATTATAGTTCGGGCCACCGGACGGCCGCGGTCCCGGAGGGTGAATCCGGGAACGAGAGGGTAAGCTCCGGGAACCGGTGGCGGTATCACCGCGGGGTCCCGGGGAAACGTCCGCGCGAGCGCCGGCGGCGCTCGCGCCTTTTTTCGCCGAACTTTTTTGCGCGAGCGGTACCCACAGCGGCGCCGCAGGCGCCGCGAGGATACCCGAGCACAAAAAAGGTCGTTGTCTACATGTAGCCGAGGTCGCGCAGGCGCTCCATCAGGTCTTCCTTGTCCTGGGCGCGGCCGGCACGCTCGGTCGTCGAGTCCAGGTCCTGCAGCCAGGCGGGTTCGTCGGCGGACTTGTCGGTCGAGACCTCGCTACCCAGCGAGCGAAAGCCCGCGAAGTACTTGGGCGAGACGGGGACGTCCTCCTTCTCGATGCCCTCGGGGAGGTCGTCCTGGCCCTGCGGGACGTAGCCGTCGTCGGGGTAGTCCTCGACGGTGTCCGGGACGACGAAGTTCCAGAACGCCTCCCAGACGGCGGCCTCGTCGAACTGGAGGATCGGCTGGATCCGGTCGTGGGGCGGGTAGATGTCCGGGTCGTGGCGCTCCGAGAAGAACGTCTCGTCGGCGCGGGCCTCCTGTTCGTCCCAGCGGACGCCCGAGAGGATGCCGTCGACGCCGTGCTCCTCGATGGCGTCGTTCAGCGCGACCGTCTTGAGCAGGTGGTTGCCCACGTAGGTGTCCAGCAGGAACGGGAACGTGTCCTCCTCGTACTCGAGGATGTTCCTGATGTGGTGCTGGTTGTGCTCGCTGAGGGCGTCGACCGGGATCTCGTCGCCGGGTTCGAGGCCGTGCTCTTTCACATAGTTCCCGACGTCCTCGTTGCGGGCCCAGATCACGTCGAGGTCCCACTCGTCGGCCCAGTACTCGACGAAGTCGATCAGTTCGTCGAAGTGCTGGTAGTGGTCGATGAACACGACCGGCGGCACCTCCAGACCGAACTTCTCGGCGACCTCCTTCACGAAGTACAGCGTCAGCGTCGAGTCCTTGCCGCCGGTCCACATCACGACCGGGTTCTCGTACTGTTCGAGGCCCTGCCGGGTGACCTCGATGGCCTTCTCGATCTTGTCGTTGACGTGCGGGTAATCGGCCGGGTCCTCGCCGGCGCCGTCCTCGTAGTCGATGTCCAGGTAGTCTGGGAACTCTGTCATCGGTAATGAGATGTAATTACGCTAGTGGTTAAGTTTCTTTTGGAGTGTTTCACGGGAGTTCCCGTTCGAGTCCGCGATTCACGGAACGTGAAATCGTGTGACACGACCGGTCCGGCGGCGAGCGGTCCGGGGAGTCGCCGGGATATTCAACGTGGAGGCCCAACACGGCGGTGATGAGTCCCTCAGGAACGGACAGCACAGACGGACCCCCGCCAGGAGACGACGAATCCCCGGCACGACGGCCTGCCGCGGGGCAGGACGGACACCCGGCAGGCCAGTCCGCCCCGGCCCAGGGCGGGCCACCGACGGGACAGTCCGCCCCGGCCCAGGGCGGGTCGGCGCCAGAGGAGTTCAGGATTACGCGGTGGTTCCGCTGGCACCTGGCGTTCGCGCTCGCCCTGTTTTTCGGGAGCGCGTTCGCGGGCTACGCTATCTTCGACGCGCTCCCGGTCGAGTCACTGACGGAGTTGATGCCCGGCGGGTCGCCGCTGGACGACATCGAGTTCACGTTCCCCTCGATCATGTTCAACAACCTGCGTGCGCTGGCACTGATGTTCCTGGGGTCGGTCACGGGCGGGGCGCTCTCGCTGTTCGGCCTGTTCGTCAACGGGGTTCTGGTCGGTGCGGTCGTCGGGGTCGCCGTCAAGGGGACCTCCTGGGCCGTGGTCCTCGCGGCGTTGCTCCCCCACGGCGTCATCGAACTCTCGGCGTTTTTCGTCGCCGCGGCGGTCGGTCTGCGGGTCCCCCACCGGCTCCTGCGGTACCTGCTGGGCTACGACGAGACGCCGCTGACCCGCACCGAACTGGTCGAACTGGCGGTCATCGGGGCCGTGACGGTCGTGATGATCGTCGTCGCGGCCTGGATCGAGGTGAACGTCACGCCGTCGGTCATCGAGTGGGTCGGCGGGCCGGACGCGCTGTCGACTCCGGGGTGAGACGAGCCGAGTCAGCGGTCGGCGCGGCGTCCGTCGCCGAGCGTTTCATATACTCCGGGGTGGGACATGGAGGTGATGAGCGAGGACGACATCGACGACCTGGTCGAGCGGGTCGTGGACGCGTTCGATTTCGGAACCTACGAGGTCGAGGCGTATCTGGCGTTGCTCGACAGGGGCGAGCTGACGGCCGGTGACATCGCGTCCGTGACCGACGTGCCCCAGCCGCGGGTCTACGACACGGTCCGGAGCCTGGAGGACCGCGGGCTGGTGGAGATCCGCGAGTCACGGCCGATGCGCGTGGTCGCGCGCAAGCCCGAGCAGGCCTTCGCCGACCAGCAACAGCTGTTCGAGGAGATGGTCGCTAAACTCGACGCCCGCTACGACGCGCCGGCGAAGACCGCCGAGGCGGTCTCGGTCGTCCGGTCGCGGGGCACCATCCAGCGGTACTTCGGCGAGGTGATCGAGGCCGCCGACTACGAACTGACGCTCTCGGTGACGCCCGGACTGTTGGACCGGTTCGAGGACGACCTCGCGGCGGCGGTCGACAGGGACGTCCGGACGACGCTGCTGATGACGCCCGCGGCCCACGCGCCCGACCCCGCGGAGTACGACTACGACCACGTGGCCACGCAGGCCCGGGCGCGCCGGGGCGTCGTCACGCCGGTCTTGGCCGTCGCCGACGGCGAGTTCTCCGTCTACGCGACCCAGGACGCCCTCCGCGAGGAGGACGACAACTACGCCGTCATCTTCAACCGCTCGGCGCTGGGCTTTCTGGTGCTGGGCTTTTTCAGGACGGTCCTGTGGACGACCACCGAACACCTCTCGGAGTCGGACCCCGACCAGTCGTTCCCGCGGCGGTACGCCTCCGTCCGGCGGTGTGTCGACGACACGGCCGGCGTCCGGGCCGACCTCTATGCCACCGTCAGCGGCCGCGAGGTGCTGACCGGCGACCCCTGCGAGGTCCAGGGCCGCGTCGCCGACACCCGGTCCAGCGCCGACGAAGAGGTGGCGACGCTGTTCCTCGAAACCGACGACGGCCAGGTCACCGTCGGCGGCCGCGTGGCCGCCTACGAGGACATCGAAGCCCACGAGATCCGCGTCAACATCGGCTCCCCACCCCCGCTCTGACCGGATTAACAATATTCGTAGTATCTTCTCTGACTGATTTTGAATGGCTCTGAGATTTCTATATCTTCTCTAGACGAATATGAAAGAGTTTCGTGGATCTCGCTCTGAGGTAAAAGTATATACGTGAGTTATCGGACTTTCGCCTGTATGCGTGAGAACGAACTGTCCGTGATCCAGCGCGACGGAAAGACTCTGTTACTGGCGATGGACCACGGGCTCGAACACGGGCCGACGGACTTCGAGCCGGTCCCCGAGACCGTCGACCCCGAGACGGTGTTCGACGTCGCGACACACGACGCTGTCACGGGGATGGCCGTCCAGAAGGGCATCGCGGAGACGTACTACCCCTCCTACGAGGACGAGGTCGCCCTGGTCGCCAAGCTCAACGGCACGACCAACCTCCGGATGGGCGAGCCGACATCGCCGACGAACATGTCGGTCGACTACGCGGTGGAACTGGGGGCCGACGCGGTAGGGTACACCCTCTATCCCGGGTCGAACCACGAACCCGAGATGTTCGCGGAGTTCCGCGAGATCCAGGAGCGCGCCCGCGAGTACGACCTGCCGGTGGTCCTGTGGTCGTACCCGCGCGGGCAGGGCGTCAAAAACGACACCAAAGACGACACGATCGCCTACGCCGCCCGGATCGGCCTCGAACTCGGGGCCGACGCGGTCAAGATCAAGTCACCGGGCAGCCAGGAAGCGATGGAGTGGGCCACCCGCGCGGCCGGCGAGGTCGACGTCCTGTTGAGCGGGGGGTCGAAGGTCGACGAGCGCGCGTTCCTCCGGAGCGTGCGCGAGACGCTGGACGCCGGCGGCTCCGGCTTGGCCGTCGGCCGGAACGTCTGGCAGCGCGAGGACCCCGAGCGGATGCTCGACGCCTTGGAGCGGGTCATCTTCGAGGGGGCCGCCCCCGAGGCGGCGCTCGGGAGGCAGATAGCATGACGGTCACGGCAGTCTTCGACGCCGTCGCGGAGCTGGCGCCCCGGATCCGGGCGGGCCTCATCGAGCGCCGTGACCCGCTCGAGAGCGAGAACGCGAGCGGCGACACCCAGCTGGCCGCCGACGACTGGGCGGACACGCTGTTCGGCGAGCGCCTGACCGCCATCGACGGCGTCGGCGAATACGCCAGCGAGGAGCGCGACGGCGTCACCGACTGCGGCGAGGGGCTCTCGGTCGCGGTCGACCCGCTGGACGGGTCGTCGAACCTGCAGTCGAACAACCCGGTGGGCACCATCGTCGGCGTCTACGACGCGGACCTCCCCGCGAGGGGTCGTGACCTCGTCGCCGCCGGGTACGTCATCTACGGGCCGACGACGACGCTGACGGTCGCCCGCGACGGCACCGTCCGGACGGAGGCGCTCGTCGACGGCGACCGCCGTCCGGTCGAGCGCGACCAGACCCTCCCCGGAGACCCGACGGTCTTTGGCTTCGGCGGCGGGCCGGACTCGTGGACGCCGCGGTTCGCCGCCTACGCCGAGGGGGTCCAGCACGAACTGAAGTGCCGGTACGGCGGCGCGCTGGTCGCCGACGTGAACCAGGTGCTGGAGTACGGCGGGGTCTTCGCCTATCCCGAACTCGTCTCGCGGCCGTCGGGCAAACTCCGCCACCAGTTCGAGGGCGCACCGATCGCCTACGTGATCGAGACGGCCGGCGGGGCCTCCTCGGACGGCCGGCGGTCGCTGCTGGACCGTCCCATCGACTCGCTGCACGACCGGACGCCGGTCCACGTCGGCTCCCGGACCTACATCGACCGACTGGAGGAAGCGTTCCTCCAGGAGGTCCCACAATGATCCGCGTCGGCGTGGTCGGCTACGGCACCATCGGCAAGCGGGTCGCCGCCGCCGTGGGCCGCCAGTCGGACATGGTCGTCGCCGGCGTCGCCAAGCGCTCGCCGGACTACGCGGCGGCCCTCGCCAGGGAGACGGCCACCCCCATCTACGCGTCCGACGAGGACGCCGTCGCGGCCTTCGAGTCGGCCGGCATCCGCACCGAGGGGACGGTCGCGGACCTGGTCGACCGGGCCGACGTCGTCGTCGACGCGACGCCCGCGGGGGTCGGCGCCGAGAACCGGGAGCTGTACGCCGAGACGGGGACGCCGGCGGTCCTGCAGGGCGGCGAGGACGCCGACGTCGCGGACGTGAGTTTCAACGCCCGCGCCAACTACGAGGCCGCCGCCGGGGCCGACTCCGTGCGCGTGCTCTCGTGTAACTGCACGGGACTCGCGCGCCTGCTCGCGCCGCTGGACGAGGCCTACGGCGTCAGGTCGGCGCGCGCGACGCTGGTCCGGCGGGGCGGCGACCCCGGCCAGACCGACCGCGGGCCGATAAACGACATCCTCCCGGACCCGATGGGCGAGTCCCACCACGCGGCAGACGTCAGGGAGGTCCTCCCGGACGTCGACATCCGCACCCACGGCGTGAAGGTCCCGACGACGGTGATGCACCTCCAGACGGTCCGCGTGCGCCTCGACGACCCGCCCGCGAACGCGCGGTCCGTCCGGCGGACGCTCGCCGCCGAACCCCGCCTCATGTTCGTCACCGGCGAATTCGGCATCGAGGGGTGTGGCGACCTCATGGACGTCGGCAGGGACAGCGAGCGCCCACGGACCGACCTCTGGGAGAACTGCGTCTTCGAGGAGTCGATCGAACTGGCCGGCAACGAGTGTACGCTCTTCCAGGCCATCGACCAGGAGAGCGACGTCGTCCCCGAGAACATCGACGCGATCCGGGCGGTCACCGGGGTCGCCGACGCCGGCGAGAGCCGCCACATGACCGACCGCGCGCTGGGCGTCGGGTCGCTCCCCACCTCGCCGGCCCACACCGCCGAGGTCGCACCCGTCGACGGCGACGCCTAACCGCCCGCTCGCTGTCACCGGGTTCGTCCCCCCGCCGTCCCGCCGACGGCGGGCGTGACGTCGCCGACTGACCGCCGTCGCCGCGGCCCTCCCGTCACCTCGCTCGCAGTCGGTCCCGGGAACCGGCAGGCACAAGTTACTCGATAGAGCACTGTTGGCCATGTCAGATGCCGGGAGCGCGAATCGTGCCAGCGAGCGGACGGTGAGCGAGCGCGTCGTCAACGCGGTGGCCGAACGCGAGGGCGTCGCGCCGGACGCGCTCGCGCCGCTGTACGAGGTGGTCGACCCGGAGTCCCTCGAGAGGGTCTTCGAGTCCCCCGAGGAGACTGCCGTCTCCGTGGAATTCGTCTACGCGGGGTGTACGGTGACTATCGACACTGCCGGAGCGGTCACGGTCGTCGACTAGCTGATAAACTCGTTGTCGCGCCAGTCGACGCCGCCGCCTTCCTCGTCCTCGCGGGGGTCCTCGACGACGTTTATCGAGGCGGGACGGTCCTCACCGTCGACGATGCGGACGGCGTCGAGGTCCCCGCCGATGGCCGTGATCGCCGTCAGGGTCCCCTTCTCGGCGATGCGCGCGATGTTACAGAGGACCTCGAACATCTCGTACTGGAGCGTGCTGTTCTGCAGGACGGTCTCGCGGTCGCCCTTGAAGCAGGCGTACTCGACGAGTTCGGAGGGCGGTTCCTCCTCTTCCTCTTCGAGCGTCCCCCACTGGGGCCCGCCGCCGGTGTTGGGCGTGCCCAGTGACCTGTCGTCCTCGTCTTCTTCCTCCTCGATCTCCTCGTAGACGCGGTTCTCGGTGACGCTCGCTTTCAGCTGTGCGGTCGGCGTGTACTTGCTGATCTCGTCGTCGGTCGAGACGGCGCTGATAATGAGGGTGTTGTTTCGGCGTGTGATCTCGACGTCTTCGACGTCCGCAGGAAGGGCAGGGTCGTCGAAGAAGTCGTACACGTCCTCCAGAGGCAGTTCCAGTGTCGAATGGAGTCTGTATACGCATCTCATGGGTGAGTGGGTGGCCGGCCGTCCGCTGGCGACGGTGCTACGAAGCCGTAGGAGGCCCACGCATATAGTGGCTACCCTTCCCGGCGAGCGAGCGCGGACCGGCTCAGCTCCCCGTAGGACCGCCCGAGCGGCCGTTTCCGTCGGGCCGGCGCCGGATATCACGTTCGCCGGGACCGGCGCGTGCCGGTAGTGTGCGGACCCACAGTCGCTTGAGACAAGTCCGGGTCGACCGGCAGGAAAGTTCCGGCTCGGGCGGGTCGGGCGGCCTTCCTCGCGGTCCGCTCGGGCCTGCTGGGCCGGCGGCCGTCCCACCGCCCGACCTCGACGCGCTGGCCGGAAGCCGACCTACCGGCCCGGAGGGGACGCCACCGCGTAGCGGCCACCTTTTTGCCCGTCGGACCCGGAGCGACGGGTGTGAAAGAGTACGAGCGCAAGCAACTCCTGGAGCGGATCGGGCGGGACGGTGCGACCGTCGGCGCGGCGATCCCCGACCGCATCGACATCCAGGGGGAGTCCGTCGACCTGCGCGAGTTCGTTTTCGAGATCAAGCGCCGGGACACGGTCCCCCCCGGCGAGCGCGAGCGCGTCGAGCAGGCCAAGACGAACCTCCGGCGCGAGCGCCTCCAGCGCAAGCAACGCATCGAGGACGGCGACATCCCCCGCGAGGAGGGCGAGCGCCTCGCCGAGGCGATAATCGGCATCGACCGCGCGCTGAACGCCCTGGAGAGTCTCGGCCCGACCGACCTCGAAGCCGAGATGGAGGCCCAGGAACGAGCCGACAAGCAACGCTGGATGAACTTCCTGCAGAAGGCGCTGGGCCAGGACACCGACAGCCAGGGCGCCAGCCGGAGCTCCGGCCGACTATGACCGACGCGACGACCGCCCCCCGGGCGGCCGACGGGGAGGCCGCCGCCGCGGGGCCGAGCGGTGGCGACGACCGCCGCGGGGTGGCGACGGTTACGGCGCCCACCGCGGGAGGGCGACGGTGAGCCGCAACGCCGAGGTCGCGGACCGGCTGGAGGAGTTCGCGGACCTGCTGGAGGCCAGAGACGTCGCGTACAAGCCCCGCGCCTACCGGCGGGCGGCCGAGAACGTCCTCGACTACCCCGGGGCCATCGAGGAGCTGGCCGCCGACGGCCCGGAGGCGGTCAAGCGGATCGAGGGCGTCGGCGACGCCATCGCCGCCAAGGTCGTCGAGTACGTCGAGACCGGCTCCATCGAGGAACTCGCGGAACTCCGCGAGGAGCTACCGGTCGAGATGGAGGCGCTGACCCGCGTCGAGGGGGTCGGCCCCAAGACGGTCGGGACCCTCTACGAGGCGCTGGGTATCCGGACGCTCGATGACCTGGCGGCCGCCGCCGAGGCCGGCGAGATACGCGAGGTGTCGGGCTTCGGCGAGAAGACCGAACAGAACATCCTGGCGAATATCGCGTTCGCCCGCGAGGCCGCCGAGCGCGAGTTGCTGGGTGAGGGCCGCCCCCACGGCGAGCGGGTCCGCTCGTACCTGGCCGACCACCCGGCCGTCGAAGCGGTCGACCTCGCGGGGTCGATACGGCGCTGGAAACCGACCATCGGCGACGTTGACGTCCTCGTCGGCAGCACGGACGGCGCGGCGGTCGTCGAGGCCTTCACCGACTGGCCGGCGGCCGACTCGGTCATCGAGGCCGGCGAGCAGAAAGCCAGCGTCCGCGCGGCCGGCGTCCGCGTCGACCTCCGGGTGGTCGTCCCCGACGAGTTCGGCGCCGCGCTCCAGTATTTCACGGGGAGCAAGGACCACAACGTCACGCTGCGCAACCGCGCCATCGAGCGGGACCTGAAGATGAACGAGTACGGCGTCTTCGACGTCTCGGGGGTCGAGGACCCCGACGCCGACCAGCGGGCAGGCGAGTGGGTGGCCGGCGAGACCGAAGCGGGGATGTACGGGGCGCTGGACCTGCCGTCGATCCCGCCGGAACTCCGCGAGGACTGGGGCGAGGTCGAGGCCGCGGCCGCGGGCGACCTGCCCGACCCCGTCGCGGCCGACGCGGTCCGGGGGGACCTCCACGTCCACACCGACTGGTCGGACGGGCGCACCACCCTCGAAGAGATGGTCGCCGGCGCGGCCGCGTTCGGCCACGACTACGTGGCGGTCACCGACCACGCGACCGGCCCCGGGATGGTCGGCGGCGTCGGCCTCGACGACGACCGGCTCCGGGAACAGCTCCCGGAGGTCCGCGCGGCCGACGACGACGCCGACATCAGGGTGTTCGCGGGCGTCGAGGCCAACATCGGCGCGGACGGGTCCGTGTCGGTCGCCGACGACCTGCTGGCCGACCTGGACCTGGTGGTCGCCTCGCCCCACGCGGCGCTGGACGGCGACGGCACCGACCGCCTGGTCACGGCCGCCGAACACCCGGAGGTAGACATCCTGGGCCACCCGACGGGGCGGTACCTGAACCAGCGGGCGGGGCTGGACGTTGACGTCGAGCGCCTGGCGCGGGCGGCCGCCGACCACGGCACTGCCCTGGAGGTCAACGCCAACCCGGCCCGCCTGGACCTGGACGGGCGGGCGGTCAAGACGGCCGTCGAGGCCGGCGCGACTGTCGCCGTCAACACCGACGCCCACAGCCCCGGCCGGTACGACCTCGTCAGGTACGGGGTCCACACCGCCCGCCGGGGCTGGGCCGAACAGAGCGACGTGTTGAACACCCGCGACGCCGACGGCGTCGAGAGGTTCGTCTCATGACAGGGGAGACAGACGGCGGGAGAGACCCCCTGGCGGGGGAGGCTGACCCGCCGGCGCGGACGCCGGCGGACACGGCACTTCTGGTCGACGCCATGCTGGGGAAGCTGGCGACGTACCTGCGGATGTGCGGGTACGACGCCACCTACGCGGGCGAGCGCGGCGTCGAGACCGACGACCGGGCGGTCGCCGTGGCCACCACCGAGGGCCGGGTCGTCCTGACCCGCGACGGGGAACTGGCCCGGCGGGCCGAGCCGTCGGTATTGCTGACGAGCCGCGAGGTCGACGACCAGCTGCGCGAACTCGCCGCGGCGGGGTTCGCGCTGGCGCTGGCCGACGAGCCGGTCCGGTGTAGCGCCTGCAACGGCCCCCTTGAGGGGGTCGACCGGACCGAACCGACGCCCGACTACGCGCCGCCCCCCCGCGAACAGCCCGTCTGGCGGTGTCGCTTCTGTGGCCAGCACTTCTGGAAGGGGAGCCACTGGAACGACGTCGCCGAAACGCTCGCCGACCTGTGAGCGGGACGGGGAGGCGAGGGGGCGAAAGGGCATGTCAGCTACCAACGAGTAAACTCGTGGGCTTGTCGGTGGACTCCCGCACTTCGCGCTCCCACACGAAAGCCCCACGCTCCTTCCTTTCTAAGAAGGGGCNTGATGGACGTGTGTTACCGTTCTTCCCGAACTCAAATCAAGCTTACGCGCTTCCTCCCACCGCTAAAGCGGATGGGCTTCCGCGCTGTGACAACTGTGAGCAAGGCGGGACGACGTGAACGAAACGGAACGTCCCCGTCACCCGCGTCCCCGCCGGTCCGGTTCCAGAACGCGCTTATACCCCCGTCGACCTAACCCGGAGTGAATGACCCTCTCGGAGGAGGCACGCGAGCGCCTGACCGACGTCGTCGCCCTGCAGCCGACCAAGAACGGCGAACTACAGGCCCGCTGGGGGATGGACAGCGGCAGCGAGGTCCACCAGTACCTCGAATCCGAACTGAAGGAGTACTACTACCGCAACGAGGACAGCCTCATCTGTGCGACCCCGGAGGCGGCGGACCTGGTCGGGGCCGACCCCGCCGACTCGCGGACGGTGACCGTCTCCACCCTGCAACACGAGGTGCTCGGCGTGCTGGCCGATGCCGACGAGGACCCCGACAGCGTCGTCGCGACGCTGCACGCGCTCCGGGACGCCGGCACGGACCCGCCGGTCGACGACGTGCGCTCGGCGCTGCGCTCGCTCGCCGAGAAGGGCGTCGTCGAGCGCGTCCAGAAGACGGTCCCGACCTACCGGCTCGCCGTCCCCCGGGAGTCGCTGACCGTCGAAACCGTCGAGTAGTGCGGTTCGATGAGGGTCGTTTTGAGCACCAGCGGCGTGTCGGGCTGTGCCCGGTCGTAGTACGGCGAGGTAAAAAAACTCCCGGACGTACTGCTCGACGCCCTCGACGACCCGGCGGTCCTGGACCTGGGTCCGGGAGTCGGCGACGCCGGCACGTTCCAGTTCCTCGACGCCGGACCACTTCCAGTCCGCCAGCGAGGCCGTGCCGGCGTCCGGCGCGGGGTCCGGTACCATCTCGTCGCCGACGCCGTGCTGTTTCATCGGCGTCGGACCGACCCGCTTGCGCCAGCCCCGGTGCTGGTTCCAGCCCGGGTAGTGTTCCTTGCCGCCGCTGGCGGTCATGTAGCCGTGCCGGCGTGCAGGCGTTCGTGAACACCGTCCCGGTGTCGGCGAGCCAGTCGAGCGTCGGCGTCCTGGCCACGTCGTCGCCGGCGTATCCAGTCACCTCGGGGTGGTGCTGGTCGTCCATGAGAAACAGTGCGTTGGGCTGCTCGGCCATGGACACACCCTGTCTCGCTCGACGGAGATACGTTTACGTCAGTCGGCCGGGCCGGGCACCCCCGTCGGTCGACCGGGTTGGACGCCCCCGTCGGTCGACTGGGCTGGACGCCCTCGTCGGTCGGGCCGGGCGCCCCGTCAGCAGTCCGCCCGGCCGTCAGACGAGTTCGTCCACGTCGACCCCCCAGCGCTTGTCATCGTACTCGCGCTGGCGGTCGGCCTCGAAGGCGTCCTCGATGCGCCCGCGCAGCTGCGCCTTCGCGCCCCGGTCGATGTGCGCGAGCTCGTCGGCCTTCGCGACGGCCAGGGGCGGCCCCTCCTCGGCGGCCACGTCGCGGAGCACCTGCATCCGCAGGCGCTCGCGGGTCCGCTCGTCCCGTGTGAACGCGTAGGGGGCCTCGACGCGGTAGAGCAGGTCGTCGCGGGGGTCGTAGACGACGAAGAAGGTGACCTCGTAGGCCTCGGGGTCCAGCGAGCGCTCGATGCCCAGCGCGTCGCCGTCGGCGGCCATCGTGGCGTCGGTCCCGACGCGCGAGCGGAACCAGTTGGTGAACGTGAGCGCGTCCGTCAGGCGCTCGCCGCGGTCGTCCCGGCGGGTCAACACCCGCGTGAAGAAGGCGCTGTCGTTGGCCCACGGCGCGTTCCCCCGGTCGCGGACGACCCGCGTTATCGCCTTGGAGGTGCTGTTCTTGACGAACCCGACCAGGGGGACGTCGCGCTCGACGAACCGCTCGACGAGGGCGACGTAGTTGGCCACCACGTCCCGCGGGCGCTGGTCCTCTGCCAGCAGGTCCGCGAGTTCGGTGCCGTGTTCGGTCCACTTCAGCAGGCCCGTCGGGTACAGCGGCCCGTCGAGGACGAGCAGGTCCTCGACCACCTCGGCGTTGGTCAGGGCGTGTTCGCTCTCGGCGAGATACAGCGCCAGCGCGTGGACGACGTTCTGCTCGTAGCGGTCGACCCGCGGGGCGTGCAGCGCCCGCTGGCGGACGTACCCCTCGTCGTCCATCTGCCAGTCGTCCGCGCTGAGGACGTAAGTGTCGTCCGTCGAGTGGACGGTCATCACGATGGTCCGCCCGCGGTGGAGTTCCAGGTCCGAGGGGACCGCCGCCATCGCGGCCTGCGAAACGTCGATCACCAGCCCGTTCTTGAACGTCGTCGGGTTGATCGTCCCGGAGTCGAGGCCGTGCTGGCTCTCGAAAGGGGGGTCCTGCAGGGCCAGGTCCTCGATGGCTCCCTCGTGGCGGACCTGCTCGCCGAGGGGTTCGAGGACGGTCGATCCATCGCAGTACAGCGGGTCGAGAAACTCCGCCCACACCGTCTCGGCGACGTCCTGCTGGTCGCGCTCGTCGACGCCGCGGCTCACCCGGCCGGCCAGGCGCGCGATGCCGTCGACGTGGATCGGGTCCAGTGTCATCCGAGAGTTAGGTCGGGTGTCATCCGCGTGTTAGGTTCGGTGTCATCCGCGTATCGGGTCCGGTGTCGTCCGTACGTCTGTGGGTTCTCCCCGCTCGTCTCCGCGTCCTCCCCGCCGGGCGTCGCCGCGGCCATCACTCGCGGGTGGGGTTCTCGGCGAGCATCTTCTCGATGGCGTCGGCGATGTTGTCGTAGGACTGCATCGAGAGACCGTCTGTCGTGATGAGCGCACCCGACCGGTCGCCGGTCACCCGGAGGAGGTAGCCGTTCGTGAACGCCCGGATGGTGTAACGGTACTCGCCGAGTTCGGAGGTCTGGTAGGCGTTGCGCGTGTCCCTGAAGCCGCGCCACTCGTGGCCGACGAAGGTGTTGAGGTCGGCGTCCCGCTCGAGGTCCTCACGCAGGTACAGCTGCTCGAAGTCCGAGCGCGTGAAGTAGGTCACCGACCGGAGGCTATCGCCCGTCGCGGTCCGCGCCGTCGTCACGATCTGCTCTGCGAGTTCGTCGGGCAGCAGCTGGGAGTCCATACCAGTCCGGTGGCGGCCCACTCACATAACTTCGGTGCTCACGCCACCGGCACGGCGGCACGGTCGGGACCCCCGAAGGGGCGTCTCGCGTGAAAACCACGGGCCGGGACCACCGGAGCGGCACGCCCGGCGGGGACGCCGCCGCCCGGGACCGAAGCGGTCTTTGGACGGCCAGCCGACGGTCGGGGTATGCACGCAGCACTCGTCATCCTCGACGGCTGGGCGCTCAACCCCGACCCGGAGGCCCGCGACGCGGTCGCGGCGGCCGAGACGCCCAACTTCGACCGCCTGCGCGAGACCGGCGCGTTCGGGACGCTCGTGACGTCGGGCCGGCGGGTCGGCCTCCCCGACGGACAGATGGGCAACTCGGAGGTGGGCCACCTCAACATCGGCGCCGGCCGCGTCGTCAAACAGGAGTCGGCCCGCGTCACCGACGCCATCGACCGCTGGCGGGGCGAACCCGTCCCCGACGACATCGCCGACGACGGCCCTATCGACGAGAACGCGGCGGTCACGTCGGCGTTCGATTACGCCCGCGACAACGGCGGCCGCGTCCACTTCATGGGGCTGGTCTCCGATGGGGGCGTCCACTCCTACCAAGCGCACCTCCACACCCTCGTCGAACTCGCCGCCGAGAACGACGTCAACGCCGTCACCCACGCCTTCACCGACGGCCGGGACACCTCCCCCACCGGCGGCGAGGAGTATCTCGCGGACCTGCAGGCCCACGTCGACGAACACGGGGCTGGCCACGTCGCCACCGTCTCGGGGCGCTACTACGCGATGGACCGCGACCGGAACTGGGACCGCACCCGCCGGGCCTACGACGCCATCGTCGAGCGCGAGGCCGAGCACAGCGCCGAAACGGCCGTTGAGGCCGTCCGGGCGTCCTACGACCGCGGCGACACCGACGAGTTCGTCGAGCCCACGCTGGTCACCGACCGACCGGCCCTCACCGGCGAGGACGCTGTGGTCTTTTTCAACTTCCGGTCGGACCGCGCCCGCCAACTCACCCGGATGCTCGCCGACATCCGCCCGGAGGCCTGGGGCGGGGATACGGACCCGCCGGGCTGTCGGGTGGTGACGATGACCCAGTACGACGAGACGTTCGACCTGCCGACGGCGTTCGCGCCGATCCGCCCCGAAGACACGCTCGGGGAGGTCCTCTCGGAGGCCGGGCTGACCCAGTTGCGGATCGCCGAGACCGAGAAGTACGCCCACGTCACCTACTTCCTCAACGGCGGCCGCGAGGGCGAGTTCGAGGGCGAGCGACGCGAGATCGTCCAGAGCCCGGACGTGCCGACCTACGACCTGCGGCCGGAGATGAGCGCGCCGGAGGTGACCGACACCGCGGTCGAGACCATCAAGCGGGCGGACCCGGACGTACTGGTACTCAACTACGCCAACCCGGACATGGTGGGCCACTCCGGCGACTTTGACGCCGCGGTAGCCGCGGTGGAGGCCGTCGACGAGCAACTCGGCCGGCTCGTCGGGGCCGTCCGGGCGGCCGGCGGGCACGTCCTGGTCGCCGCCGACCACGGCAACGCCGACGACATGGGGACGCCCGAGAACCCCTACACCGCCCACACGACCAATCCCGTCCCGCTGGTCTATCTCGCCCCCGACGGCACCGACGGCGGCTACACGGTCCGGGAGGGCGGCGCGCTGGAGGACCTCGCGCCGACGATACTGGCGCTGGTGGGCGTCGGGACGCCCGACGTGATGACCGGCGAGAACCTGCTCTCGAAGTGAGCCGGCGGCCTCCAGTCCGGCCGCGTCGACGGCGAGGACGACGGGGTCGGCGGCGTGGCGCCGGCCCACCTCGCGTGCCGCTTCGACCCTCCCCGAGAGGTGGACCTGCTGGCGGTCCATCGGCCGGAGTCCCTCCGCGCGGATGGCCTCGGCGTTACGGGGGGCCGTCCCGTGGTAGAGCGTGTCTGGGACCGGCGTCTCCGCCGCGTCGAGGTCCACGTCCACGGAGTGACCGTACGCCGCGCGGAGACGGTCCCCCTGCCCGGTCGCGTCGACCCTCTCTGTTCCGTCCCGTCCGTCGCCGGGCCGCTCGGTCCCGTCGGCCGGTCCGGTCGCGTCGGTCTGCCCGTCGCCCCCGGTTCGCTCGAACCGCCCCTTCGGGTCGGTCGCGACGACGGCAGCGAGCGCCTCGCGGTCGGCCCAGTCGTACTGCCGCTCGACAGCCTCGACCAGGGCCGGAAACGCCGTCCACCCAGCCTCGTCGAGGGTGAGCCACGCGTCCTCCGGGAAGTGGCGCAGCGCGCCCGAGACGAACTTCGAGAGGCGTCGCCGGCGCTCTCCCGAGAGAACGCGACGACCCCGCTCGCCACAGACCGGACACGCCTCTCCCTCGACGTAGCCGTGGGCCTCGCAGACGGAGACGGCGGGTGGCATCACCCGACCGGTGGGTCGCCGGGGCGAAAACCCCGTCGACTGCCCCGCGTCCGGGGCCACTCGGATCGGTACCACGCCCCGCCGGACGGAACCACATGTTTTATCCGTCCGATCCGGCAAGCCCGTGTCGAGATGGGCTTTGGAAGCTACGACGAATCCGAACAGGAGAGTAGCGGCGAGGCCGACATCGACGAGGACGAGGGGGTCACGGTCCACGAACACGACCACGAGGGCGAGGTCACCGTCGAGGGGGCGGAGGCCACCGACGAACTCCTCGACCGACTCAACGACCTGAAGTAACCGACCGCGACGCCGTATTCGGGGACCTATTCCGGACAGCGACGCGACCCGGGGACGGGTCGGCGGTCCGCCGGTCGGTAGTGGTACGGCGAGACGAGGGCCTGAGCCCGCGGCTATTTAATCGGTGCTACCGTGGGTCGGCGTATGCGCGCAGCCGTCTTCACCGACTACGGAGAACCGCTGGACGTCCGGGAGGTCGACGCGCCCGAGCCCGGCCCGGAGGGTGCCGTCGTCGCCGTCGAGGCCTGTGGCGTCTGCCGGAGCGACTGGCACGCCTGGCGGGGTGACTGGGACTGGCGGGGGCTCGACCCGGTACCGGGCCACGTCCTCGGGCACGAACCCGCGGGGCACGTCCTCGCCGTCGGCGAGGCGGTCGAGACGGTCTCGGAGGGCGACCACGTCGCGGTCCCGTTCAACCTCGGCGACGGCTCCTGTCGGCTCTGCCGGACCGGCCACTCGAACATCTGCGAGAACCGCCTGGCGCTGGGCCTCCAGCCCGAGGCCCCCGGCGCGTTCGCCCAGCAGGTGCCGGTCCCCCACGCCGACCACAACCTCGTCGCCCTGCCCGACGGCGTCTCGTCGGCGGAGATGGCCGGGCTGGGCTGTCGGTTCATGACCGCCTTCCACGGGCTGGCCCACCGCGCGGACCTGGGGGCCGGCGACTGGGTCGCCGTCCACGGCTGTGGCGGCGTCGGCCTCTCGGCGGTCCAGGTCGCGGACGCGCTCGGCGGGAACGTCGTCGGCGTCGACCTCGCGTCCGAGAAACTCGACTTCGCCGAACGGCTGGGCGCCGTCGAGACGGTCGACGCCAGCGCCGTCGACGACCCCGCGGAGGCGGTCCGGGCGGTCACCGACGGCGGCGCCGACGTCTCCATGGACGCGCTCGGCATCCAGGAGACCTGTCGAAACGCGATCAAGAGCCTCGGCAAGACCGGCCAGCACGTCCAGATCGGGCTCACGACCGAGGGCGCGGACGGCCAGCTCTCGGTGCCCAGCGACGAGATGGTCACCAGCGAGATCGACTTCTACGGCGCGCTCGGCATGCCGCCCGAGCGCTACGACGAGATCTTCCGGATGGTCGCGACCGGGAAACTCGACCCCGCGGCGGTCGTCACCGACCACGTCGGCCTCGAAGACGTCTCCGAGACGCTCGCGGTGATGACCGACTACGGGACGGTCGGGATCCCTGTCGTCGACGAGTTCTGAGCGTCGGTCGCGAGGGCGTTTCGAACCAGTTTCACTCCCCGGCTGGTCGTTTTCACACGGCCGCAGGAATCGGCACTCTGATGCGTTCGAGCGAAGACAGCGTTCGAGGAGCGTGGTCGGCGTGAAACTGAATTCGGTCTGCGTCGGCCTCAAGGAGATGGACCGGGCCCTGGCGTTCTACCGGGAACTGTTCGAGACCGAGCCCAGCCAGGTGTTCCTCGACACCGAAGGGAACAGGATCGAGGTCTTCAGCAAGCGGTAGCGCGGAGCCCCCGGCCTCAAGGAGCGAGCGAAGCGAGCGAGTAGGCCGGGGAGGAAGCGCGTCACGAACCAAGGCGAACCCC
>PXRP01000020.1 GCA_003021655.1 Halobacteriales archaeon QS_4_69_31 | reverse complement strand
TCGCCCCCGGACGGCCTAAACCCTGCGGTTGCGCCACCACGCTTACGCGATTCACGCCCGCCGTCAACGGCGCGATTCTCTCGCTGAATCAAGATAGTCGTGGACATCGAACCCGTCGCTGACGTCTAGCTGTTCCATACGTGCGAGTCGGGCGAGAGCGTCTTCAAGACACTAGACCGTCGCGCCGACATACAGGACGACGACGAGAAAGACCCAGACGACGTCGACGAAGTGCCAGTACATCGAGGCGGTGCTGACGGAGGTGTGGCGGCCGGCGGAGTACTGCCCGCGGAGCGCCCGCACGAGGACGATCCCCAGCAGGACGGCCCCGAGCGAGACGTGGAGCCCGTGGAGGCCGGTCAACCCGTAGAACGCGGAGCCGAAGGCCCCCTCGGCGATGGTGAACTTCTCGTTGACGATGAACTCGTAGTACTCCAGGGCCTGGCCGCCGATGAACACGACGCCGAGCCCCAGCGTCGTCGCGAGCAGGGCGAGAAAGCGGTTGCGCTTGCCCTTCCTGAGTGCGACGTGGGCGAAGTGGAGCGTGAAACTGCTGGCGACCAGGATGGCGGTGTTGACGAGCACGAGGCTGGACACCAGATGCGGAAGGTTCCCGGGCGGCCAGGCGCCGGCGCGGATGAAAAAGTAGTAGACGAACCCGGCGCCGAAGGTCGCCAGCTCCGACCCGAGGAACAACAGCATCGCGAACCGGAGCGTCCGGCCGCTGTGGCGGTCGGTGCCCCGCTCCCAGAAGTTGACGACGAACGCGTGGTAGAGCCAGCCGTAGACCCCGACCAGGAACGCGAGCGCGCTCCCGGCGAAGGCGGCCGGTCCGAGGACCGGGTCGACGATGGACTCCTCGCCCCGGCCGAGCACGAACAGCGCGGCGGCGACGTAGATGCCGGCCGCGCCGACGGCCGTGACGAACGGCCACCAGCTCGCCTCGCCGAAGCCGCGGGGCCAGTCGTCGACCGCCGGCAGGTGGTGACCGCCGTGGTCGCCGTGGTCCTCGTTCGTGTCGAGACTCATATCGAATCATAGGACAGGAGCTGTAAAAACCCTCTCAATGGCCACGACCGCCCGACAGCACCCGGTCTATCCCGATAGATTCCGGTGTGTATTCGGCCAGTGTCCTCCGGTCGTTCACGCCCGCCCGCCGACTCCACCCTCTCCCCGGTCGTGGGCTTGTTCTCGTTCGATAGCTTCTCGTGAGGCGGTCACGAAGGGCCGTCGATGGACCGGCATCGGGGCGTCGTCCGGTGGACGGTGCGGGCGTGCGCGCTCGTCGCGTGGGCGCTGGCGGCCCTGGGGACGGCGGTCGGGCCGGCGCTGGCCCACGGCGGGTCGCTCGGCCGGGCGGCGCGTGACTCGCTGTCGGTCCCGGCCTGGCTGATCGTGGCGACGGGCGGCGCCGCCGTGGGGGCCTCCTTTCTCCTGGCGAGTTTCGGGACCGACCGCGCGTTCGTCGCGGGCCTCCACGGCCCCCGCCGGTACCTGCGCCTCCCCGGTCGCCGGTGGCTCTCGCGGCTGGCCGGCGGCCTCGGTGTGGTCGTCCTTGCGGTGGTCGTCGTCGCGGGCTTCCTCGGGTCGACGGACCCGCTGTCGAACGGTGCAATCGTCATCGTCTGGGTGGGGTGGTGGGCCGGCTTCACGATGAGTACCTACCTCGTCGGGAACGCCTGGCCGGCGCTGAACCCCTTTCGGGCGGTCGCGCGCGCCCTTCCGTCCCCGGACCGGCGCTACAGGTGGCGCTGGGGGGCCTGGCCCGCGGCCGCGGGCCTGCTGGCGCTGGTCTGGCTGGAGGTCGTCGGCCCGCTGGCCGAGGAACCACGGACCCTCGCGGTCACCGTCCTGGCGTACGGGGTCGTCACCGTCGCGGGCGCGCTCGTCTACGGTCCCGACCAGTGGTTCGGGACGGTCGACCCCGTCTCGCGGGTGTTGCGCATGTACGGACGGGTCGCGCCGCTGGAGTCGACCGGTGACGGACTCGCGCTCCGGTTTCCCGGCGGCGGACTGACGGCGGACGTCCTCGATGGCCGCGACGACGCGGCGTTCGTCGTCACGCTCCTGTGGGCGACGACCTATGACGGGCTCGTGACCACCCCGCTGTGGCGCAAGGTCGCGCGCGTGGTGGTGAACGGGGGCGTCCCGCCGGTGGCCGTTTACCCCGCGGCGCTGGTGGCCGGCGCCGGCGTCTTCTGGGGGCTGTACCTGCTGGCGGCCCGTCTCGCCCGGCGGACGGCACCGACCTACGTCGACGTTGCGACCCTCGTCCGGCGGTTCGCGCCGCCGCTGCTCGCGGTCGCGGCGGGCTATCACCTCGCGCACTTCCTGGGGTATTTCGTCGCGTTGCTCCCGCCGCTGGCGCTCGCGGTGACGACCCCGCTGGCGACCGTCGAACCGGCGGTGGTCGTCCTCCCTGGGTGGTTCGGCACCGTCGCGGTCGCGGGCGTCCTCGTCGGCCACGTCCTGGCGGTCCTGGCCGCCCACGCCACCGCCTTCGAGGTGTTCCCCGGACGCATGCAGGCGATCCGGAGCCAGTATCCGTTCGTCGCGGTGATGGTCCTCTATACGGTCGTGAGCCTGTGGATCGTCACCCGGCCCGAAGTCGCGCCCCCGTATCTCTGAACCATGTCCGACAACCACGCCGAGCACGGACCGACCGACCCGCCGCCCCCCGACAGCTACGAGGTCCCCCCCGAAGGGGCGGCCGAGACCTGTCCCGACTGCGGGCGGCCGTTCCACGACGCCGAACTGGTCGCGCTCCACCGCGGGCTGGCTCACGAGGCGGTCCTCGACGACGAGGCCCGCGAGCGCGTCGCGGCCGCCCGGGAGGTCGAGTCACGCCGGCTCCGCCTGTTCAGGCTCAAGGCCATCGCCGCCCTGGTCGTTCTCTACTTCGGCCTGCTGATGGTCTACGCGGTCGTCACCTGAAGCGCGCGCCCGCTCTCTTTAGGGTTTCCGGCCCGGTAGCGTAACTTTCATGCCCGCGAGGCGGCTCTCCCGAGGTATGGAACTGCGCGTCATCGAGAAAGAAGCGACGATGGTCTCTATCGAGATCGCGGGGGAGGACCACACGTTCATGAACGTGCTCAAGGGCGCGTTGCTGGAGACGGAGGGCGTCACCGCGGCGACCTACGACATGAACCCGGAGCAGTCCGGCGGCCAGACTGACCCCGTTTTGACCATCAAGACCGACGAACACACAGACGCGCTGGACGCGCTGGAGGCCGGCACCGAGCGCGTCATCCAGAAGTCCGACGACTTCGAGGCCGCCTTCGAGGCCGCGGCCTGAGCGGCCGGTCGCGGTTTCTCTTTGTATCCGTTCGTCCAGGGACGTGCCATGACCGACGTCACCTGAGCGGTCCGAGGCGGAAGCCCCGTCCTTGAGGTCAGGACTGGTGTCCGGACCGGAAGGGCGGGGAGGAGCCGACACGGAGCGTAACCACCGATTTTGATCGGCTGACACCGGTTTCGCAACGCTTTTGGATGTAGCGGACGTGAATCGTGATAGTGCAAAGTGGCCAAAACGGACGCTTTGCACGGGCCGTCGTACGTCCACGCACGGGGGCAGGCCGAAACCGCAACCACGGAGAAAGCCCCGCCCTCAAGGAACGAGCCGAAAGGCGAGCGAGTAGGGCGGGGTAGTTTACCTGTCTGCCAGCATACTCGTCCCGGGACACATGAGGCGCCGGCGGTCGGCGGGGCGAGTGGGCCCGCTCTGTCTCCCGCTCACAGGCCCCTCTGGCGGACGTTCAGGAGTCGAACATGGCTTCGAGGACGCGGCCGTGGCCCTTCCGGAGGTGCTGGAGGAGCGTCGTCGAAGCGACGCCCAGCGAGTCGGCGAGCGTCTCGGCGTCGGTCTCGCGGGGCCACTCGTAGTAGCCGCTGTAGTAGGCGGCCTGGAGGACGCTCCGCTGGCGGTCGGTGAGGTGGGTGCTGAGGTCCTGGCGGGGCTGCCACCACGGGGTCTCCGAGCGGTCCCGTTCGCGTTTGGCCGTGAGTTCGACCTCGTCGAAGTAGGTGGCCACCGCGTCGGTCACCTGCCTGATGTCGGTGTCGCTGGGCGCCTCGACGACCAGACTGCCGGTCCCGTCCGCGACCACGTAGCGGGTCCCGCGGGCACCGACCTCGTCGAGACACTGGTGGACCGACTCGTGCCGGGTCAACTCGAAGTCCGGCCCCCCGTCGGCCTCGAGGCGCCGCATCGATTCGAGCGTGCGGTGGTCTTCGAGCGCCTCCGCGGCCACGGACGGGTCGACGCCCTCGACGGTCAGGTAGTCGACGACGTGGCCCTCGCTGGTCTGGACGGCGCTGTCGAAGAGGAACCGGCAGTCGCGGGCGGCCGAGAGGTCGGTGAACGGCCGGTCGTCCAGGACCTCGAACCCGAGTTCGAGGACGCTGTCGGCCTCGAGGAGCCGGCGGTTGCGGGCGGCGCTGAGCGCGAAGCCGACCGCCTCGCCGAGCACCTCGAAGCCGGCGACGTTGCGCTGGCTGAAGGCGTCGGGGTGGCCGGCGTAGACGACGAGGATCCCGTGGGTCGTCACCCCCCGGGACAGCGGGACCACGAGCACGCTCTCGAAGCCGTACTCGGTCGCGACCCCGCCCCAGGGCTCGAACGACTCGTCGCGGACGTCTGTGACGACCTGGAGGTCACCCGTGCGGTAGGCCCGCCCGCCCGGTCCCTGTCCGGTCTCGGAGGGTTCGGTCGGGACCGTCACCTCCTCGAGATAGGCGGCCGCGCGGTCGGTCGCGTAATCGGGCTCTATCGTCCGCTCAGAGGGGTCGTGCGAGCCGACCCAGGCGGCCTCGCAGAACGGCGACTCGGCGAGGCGGTCACAGACGGTCGCCTTGATCCCCTCCCGGGTCGTCGCCGAGGTCAGCGCCCCGATGCTCTCGTGGATGAGCCGCTGGATCTCGGCCAGCGTCTCCAGTTCGTCGCGCTGGCGCTCCAGTTCCGTGATGTCGCGCGCGATGGTCACTGTCCCCTGGACGTCACCCTCGGGGCCGTAGTGGGGCGTGACAGTCACCTGGACGATCCGGTCGCTGCCCCCTTCAGGCCCGAGGAGGCGTTCTTCGGCGACGCGTGCCCCTTCCGTCGAGAGTACCTGCTCCCTGTGGGCTTCCAGGCGGTCGGCCGTGGCCGCGTCGAACACCTCGCGCGCGGTCGCCCCGCGGAGGCGCTCGCGGCGACAGCCGGCCAGTTCGACCATCGCCTCGTTGAGGACGCGGTAGCGCCCGTCCGTGTCCTGCATCGCGATGGGGTCCGCGCTGCTCTCGATGACCGCCCGCAGGCGCTGTTCGCGCTCGGCGAGGCGCTTCTCGCGCACCCTGCGCCCGGTGACCTCGCGGACGGTCCCGACGAGGCGGTCGGGCCGGTCATCGTCGGTGTGGACCTCCCCCTCGGCGAACAGCCACCGCGCCGTCGGGCCGTCGTCGCCGGTGCGGAACTCCACGGCGAGTTCGCCCGTCCCGTCGTCGGCGACCGCCCCCGCGAAGGCCTCGCAGACCCGCTCGCGGTCCTCCGGGTGGACGCTCGCGTCGACGGCCGCGTCCAGACTGTCGTCCCCGCCCCCGTCGGCGTCCAGCAATCGGACGCCGCTCCCGTGCAAGGCGAGGCGGTCGTCGTCGACGTACCACTCGAAGACGCCGGCGTCCGTGTTCGACAGCGCCAGGTCGAGGCGCTCGTTGGTCGCGGCCAGTTCCTGCTCGCGCTCCTCGCGGTCGGTCACGTCGACGGCGACCGCGATCGCTCCCTCGAAGTCGCCGTCCTCGCTGACCGGCTCGAAGAACAGTTCCAGCGTCCGCTCGCCGACCGTCTCGGTCGCCGTCCCCGCCGACCCGTCGAGCGCGCGCCGACAGCCCGCCGCGAACCCGTCCGCGTCGTCGCCGAACACCTCGACCGGCAACCCGACCAGGTCCGACCCGGTGTGGGGAACGTTCTCGAAGTCGAACCCCTGGACGTGGTCGATCCCGCCCTCCCCGTCGACGACGAAGACCGCCACCGGGAGCGTCTCCAGGACCGTCTGCAGGCGCTCGCGGCTCAGGCGGAGCGCCTCCTCGGCGCGCGCGTACTCGGTCACGTCCCGGACGACGGCGACTGCGCCGACGACCTCGCCGTCGCGGCGGACCGGGGTCAGCCGGGTCTCGGCCACGGCCGCCGTCCCGACCGTCGGCCGCGAGAGGAACGTCTCCTCGTCGGTCTCGTCGGCGAAGACCCGCTCCAGGGCGTCCCGCGCCCGATCCAGCGCCGCGTCGTCGACGACCCCGTAGTCCGCCAGCCGCGCGAACCGCTCGCCGGTGACCTCCTCGGTCGGGACCTTCGTCGACCGCTCGAACGCCTCGCTGGCGAACTGGACCCGGGAGTCGGTGTCGACGACGTAGAGTGTGTCGGCCGCGTGCTCTATGGCCGCCGCCTCCGGCGACCACTCCGCGGTCGACCCCTCCTCGAAAGTCAGGACGGCGCCGACGACCGCGCCGTCCCCGTCTTTGCCCCGGTCGCGCGGTCCGTCCCCACCACTGGCCCGGTCGCGCGAGCTGTCCCCGTCACCGCTCCGGTCGCGCGCGCCGCCCTCGCGGGTCAGGGGCCGCGCCGTCGCGCTGTACCGGCGGCCATCGCCGACGAGTCGACCGGTCGCCGTCGCCCCGCGGCCCGCGAGCGCCGCCGCCAGCGGGTCCGACTCCACCCACTCGACGAACGTGCCGCCCGCCGCGCCGTGGACCGTCGCGTCCGTCCGGGTCCGCGACGCGAAGGCGTCGTTCCAGGCGACGACGGTCCCGGCCGCGTCACAGACCAGCGCCGGGTCCTCGATGGCCTCGACGACCCCCCCGACGACCGCGCCGTCGAGGCGCTCGCCCGCCTCGCTCGGCCCCTCCCCGCGTGACTCCCCCGGCATCCTGCCACACTGTATCACGCCCGGGGGTATAATACGTGGGCCTCCGAGTCTCGACCGCCAGGACGACAGTGACCACCGAGTCCCCACGACGGCCGGGGTTCGCATTCACCCGAGGCGTTTCCGAGGCTCGCGTTCACCCAGGACGCGCCCGGACCCGCTGCTTTCGCCCTCGTCAGTGCGACCGGAAAACATAGCGGGAGGTAGATTTGAACTACCGGTCTGCGGGTTATGAGCCCGCCGGAATCTCCTGGCTATCCCATCCCGCTACATAGTGGTAGCCAAGTCCGCCAATTAAGGATTGTGATTCACCTGCCGTCCGCGAATTCGTCCCGTGGTCGGCAACCCACGGGCGGGCGTCCGTTCGCCCCGCGTCACTCCCGGCGCGTCACTCGTGGACCCTCCAGGTGAAGAGGCTCTCGAAGACGTAGTTGACGACCATCGCGACGGCGATGGCGATGGGGCTGGCCGCCAGGAACCACAGGTCGACGCCGAGAAGGACCAGTTCGACGGTCAGTCGCTGGGTGAGAAACCAGTAGACCACGAGCTGGACGGTGACGCCGCCGGTACGGACGAGGTGAGACCGCACCAGTCGCCGGAGGAACGGCCCTCTGCCCGCGCGTCCCTCGCCGGCGAACGTCCAGTGTTCGTTGACCAGGAACATCACGACGATGGCCGTCTCGATGCCGGCGGCCTTCGCCCACAGTTCCGGGACGCCGGCCCCGAGTTTCAGCGCCGCGAGCACCGCGTTGTCGCTGACGGCGCCGACGGCGCCGACCGAGACGAACTTGCCAAAGCGCACGCCCGACAGGAGAGACCCAACCCGTTCGCGGACGAGGTCGTTGCGGTCGCTCATCGCTTGTCGACGAGCGCCGTCGGCTCGTCTCGCGTGGCCGCGATGGCGTTGTGGACCCGGCTGTTGCGGATCTGTTTCGCGCGGTGGCGCGCGACGAACAGCGCCCTGGCCAGCCGGACCGAGGTGCGGACCGGCGAGACGGTCGAGCCCGGCTTGTCCTCCCAGGTAATGGGGACCTCGGCGATGCGCAGTTCGAGCGCGCCGGCCATCGCCACCAGTTCGACGTCCCAGGCGAAGCCGGGTTCGTAGAGGTGCCCGCGCACCGCCTCCCAGGCCGCCGCGTCGATCGCTTTCGCGCCACACTGGTAGTCGTAGAGCTGTGCGTCGAGCAGTCGCCGCGCCAGCCAGGCGAACCCGTCGCCGAGAAAGCGCCGCGCCAGCGTCTGGTGGCTCGTGATGTGCGCGTCGGGGTGGCGACGCGACCCGACGGCAAGGTCGGCGTCGCCGTCGCGGACGGCGTCGACGATAGTCGAGAACTCCGACGGGGAGGTACTGCCGTCGGCGTCCGCGAACGCGAGGACGTCCGTCCCCAGGGCCTCGAACCCGTCGGTGACGGCCGCACCCTTGCCGCGGCGGTACGGCGACGGGTGGACCGTCGCCGGGGGGTCCGCGAGCGCGGCCATGACCGACTCGTCGGGGTCGTCGACCTCGACCCGGATCGCCGCCGGGTCGCGGTCGGCGTGGAGGGCCTCGACGTAGTCGGCGAGACGGTCGACGTCGGGACGGAACGCGGGGACCACGATACCGACCGACCTGCTCATTGGTTCATGACTTCTCGGCGGCGAGTAAAAACAGTTCGACTACGGACGGCCAGCGTCGGCCGAGGCCGCCCGGGCCCCACTCCGAAGGAGGGTCGTTCGCGCCCGGGCCCACCCGGGCCCCGGCGCGGTCGCAGACGCCTACGGGGCCGCGTCTCGGAAGGAGGGTCGTTCGCGCCCGGGCCCACCCGGGAGGGGTCGTTCGCGCGGGGAAGGGGAAGCCAAAAGAGGTATATCGCCGCACGTCGGCACTCCGATAATGGAATACGGCCTCGTACTCTGGTGGCTGGTGGCCTATCTCGCCTTTCTCGCGGCGGGACTGCCACTGGCGGCGGCACTGTTTCCCCGCCTCGCCGACCGGGGGGCGGGCGTGGCCCTGCCGACGGCGCTTGCGGTCCTGTGGGTCGTCGCCTACCTCGTTGGACACGTCTCGCTTTCCGCGGGCCTCTGGGTCGGCCTCGCCGTCCTCGCTCTGGCGTCCGGCGTCGCCGTCTTCTCCGACGGCGTTGACGCCGACGTCGACCTCCGGCTGTTCGGCGAGGTGGCGGTCGTGTTCACCGTCGCCTTCATCTTTCTGGTGGCCATCCGGTCGGTCGACGCCGGCGTCCATCCGATGAGCGGCGAGAAGTTCCTCGATTTCGGACTGATGAAGACGGTCCTGCGCGCCGACGCCCTCCCGCCCGAGGACATGTGGTTCGCCGGCCGCCCGGTGCAGTACTACTACGGCGGTCACTTCCTCGCGGCGCTTTTGACCCGCATCACCGGGACGGAACCGCGCTTCGCGTACAACCTCGCGCTGTCGGGGTTCTACGCGATGCTCGTCACCGCGGCCTACGGCCTGGCGGGCGCGGTCGGGGCCAGTCGCGGCGTCTCCCGGGTCCAGGCTGGCGCGTTCGGCGCCTTCTTCGTCGGCTTTTCGAGCAACCTCTCGACGCCCGGCCGGTTCGTGGTCTGGCTGTTGCCCGACGGCCTCTCGTCGTTTCTCGCCGGCCTCTTGGGCTTCGAGATCGACCGCCTCGCCGCCAACGGTCCCGACGGGTTCTGGTACTGGTCGGCCAGCCGCGTCATCGACACGACGATAAACGAGTTCCCCCTCTTCGCCTGGCTCAACGGCGACATGCACGCCCACATGATGAGCGCGCCGTTCGTCGTGCTCGTCGCCGCTCTCCTCTTCAGCTACTTCCGCACGCCCGGAGACCGGACGCGGCGCAGACAGTTGCTGGTGTTCGGTGCGGTGCCGCCCGTGGCCGGACTGCTCGCGGTCGTCAACACGTGGTCGCTCCCGACCGCCGGCGGACTGGCCTTCCTGACGCTCGCGCTCGCGCCGACCGCGCCCGGGACGGTCCTGCCGGGTGCGGGCCGCGCGGACGAAACCGGGCGGGAAACCGACGGCGACGACGGCGCCTCGCCGGCCTGGAAACTCGAACTCGCCCGGTACTGGCACGCACTGGCCGGCGCCGCCGCGGTCGTCGTTCTCGCGGTCGCGTGGTCGCTGCCGTTCTGGCTGGGGACCGCCAGCACCCGCTCGGTCGGTTTCTTCCCCGACCGGAGCTCCATGGGCGAACTCCTCCTCGTCCACGGCGCCTTCCTGGCGCTGTTCGGACTGTACCTGCTCCGTCACGCCATCCCGCACCTCGACCGCGACCACGCCGGCGAGGTGGCGGCGACGTTCGCGCTGGCGGTCGTCCTCGCGTGGGGCGGCGCCTCCGCGGCGGCTGTCGCGCTCGTCGGCCCGATGATCGTCGTAGGGTGGATCCTCCTGCGCCTCCAGGCCGACCCCGTCCGGCGCGCCACCGAAGCCGCGGTCGACGCCGGCCGGCAGGCCGTCCCGGACGGCGGGGCCGCCACGGCGGCGTCAGGCGGGGAGGGCCCCGTCGAGCGCATCCGGGACACCGTCGGCTTCGAGACGGTCCTCCTGGTCGGCGGCGCCGGGATCGTCCTCATCGTCGAGTTCGTCTTCGTCAAGGAGGAGGCGGGCCCCGGCCGGCTCAACACCGTCTTCAAGACCTACGCGGACGTCTGGGTGCTGTGGGCGGTCGCCGCCGGGGCCGTCATAGCCAATCTCGTCGAGAACCACTCGCCGACCCTCGCGCTGACCGGCGGGCGCTGGCGGACCGGCCTGCGCGCGTTTGCGGTCGTGCTCGTCGTCGCGACCGCGATGTACGGCGCGTTCGCCGTCCCGAACCACTTCTCGACCGACAGCTTCGGCAACCCGAACGCCCACCCCGAGAACCCGACGCTCGACGGCTTCTACTGGGCCCAGCAGGAACACGGCCAGGAGATGCAGGCGGTCGCGTGGTTCGACCGGCTCGAGGGCCAGCCCAACATCGTCTCCCAGCCGGGACGGGACATGTACCAGTGGACGAGCCCGGTGTCGAGCCTGACGGGGGTGCCGACGCTCACCGGATGGGCACACGAGCGTGGCTACCGCGGGAGCGACGTCTACTTCTCGCGGGCGGGCGACGCTCAGACCATCTACACCGGCAGCCCCGAACAGCGGGCGTACCTGCTCGACGTCTACGACATCGAGTACGTCTACGTGGGCTCGAACGAACGGGTCGCCTACAGCGAGTCGAACCTCGCCGTCTTCGAGTCGATGCAGGGCGTCACCCTCGAGAAAGAGTGGGGCTTCATCCGCGTCTACCGCGTCGACCAGGACCGCCTCCAGTACCCCGAGGGCGGCTCCTGACGACTCCGGACGGCTTCGGCAAGCGGTAGCGCGGAGCCCCCGGCCTCAAGGAGCGAGCGAAGCGAGCGAGTAGGCCGGGGAGGAAGCGCGTCACGAACCAAGGCGAAACCCCAAGACTTAGGCCCTCTACGCCCCATGTCTTTGATACTGCCGTCCTCGCACAAGTCGGGGTCGGTAGGAGCCACGAGTAAACTGGCTCCTGTGGCGCGACGGCGTGGCCGTCGCGCCCCGCACTCGGGAACGACGACCGCGAACGGGTT
>PXRP01000019.1 GCA_003021655.1 Halobacteriales archaeon QS_4_69_31 | reverse complement strand
ACTGATCGAAGGGATCGACCGGAAGTTTCGAGCGTGGGATGGCCGCATCGACCCATGGAATCAACCACCCGATCAGTTCGAGTGAGAGACCCACTGGGTCTGTGCGTGCCCTGTATGTAGCATCAGTTCTCCGTCACTCGTCGTAAATGGGTGAATCGATAACGCCAATCTGGTCGAGCATACTGGCGAATTCCCACTGGCCGAACCACTCAACGATATGCCCGTCCTCGATCAGACTCAGGGTCAACGCCGAGATCTCGAAAGAGTTGCCGGTCGGTTCGAGACCGAGGATCTCGCCACGATGCGTTCCCGATGCCGTCAACCGCGTCGTGACGAAGTCCTCTCCCGCATGTATCTCGTCGATCTCCCAGGTGAGGTCCATCGTCTCGAGCCACTTCCAATCCATCTCAGCCATCTCCTCGGGTCCCTCGATGTCGCCGTAGGTGAACTCCTCCGCCATGGTCTCCGTGAACGCCGCCGTGTCCCGGTCGTTGAGTGCCTGGAAATACTGCCGAACGAGTGCCTCGTTGTTCGCTTCCGGTCGGTCGGGGGGAAGCGTGACTCCGAGCTGTTCCAGCATGGTGTAGAGATCGGCTGTGGTGTGGTGTTCGACGATATGACCGCCCTCAAAACGGGTCGAGAAGTGGTCGGCGACCTCGACCTCGTCCCCGGTCGGCGCAACCCCCATGTACGAGCCCTGATGGGTACCACGCAGCACGAGTCGCCCGAGAACCCAGTTGCCGTCGGCCGCGAGTTCCTTGATTTCGTGGGTGAGATCGGGGAAGGCCTCAAACCAATCCTCGGCGATCGTCCGTAGCTCATCGGCGGTGTACTGTTCAGTGTCCTCTGCCAGGAACGAGACGATCGCATCGGGGTCGTGATCGTTCCAGGCGTCGATATACTGTCGCATACGCCGTTTGTTCTCGGCTTCGAGCTCGGTCATCGGAGTTACCTTCCAATGTGATAACTATCCACATGCCGTGAGATTAAATATTGGGTATGCTCTCCGGGCGCAGCCACTGGTCCACTGCCGACTCTACGCTGGGTCTATTGGACTACTCCGGGACCATCACTCGCATCTGATAGAAGGCGCAGCGGTAACTCCGCAGATCTACGTATCGGACGATTCGTTACAGCCTCCCCTGAAATGAACTGCTGTGTGAATCGTTCTATGACACCCTCGGAGGCATTTGAATATCTCGACGGGGAGCAATCCACACAGTGGAGGAGAGGTTCGTAGCTGGCTGAACCACCGCGCGAGGTGTGAACTGCCTCGGGGTCAAGTCGGTCGAGAATCGTTGATTCTCGTGATTGAGCGAATTCTTCGAATTCGCGATGGCAGCGAGAGCTCTGCTCTCGCCCGCTCACGAAAACCTCCGGTTTTCGGACGACTCCGAGGCACTCGGCCTGCTCCTCCTGTAGAAACGACCACACAGCTGACCCGCGACAGGGGCCTGCAATAGCTTTTTGCGGAGCGGGATGGTAGGACATAGCATACATGCCTTGCAATGACAGTCCCCCCAAACACGACCCCGACGATGATGTCTTCGAGATGTGTCCGGTCGCGCGGGTGGAACAACGATTCAGCGAACTACAAGAAACGACGACGGCCGACTCGACCACTCTCTCGCGGGTGCTTGATGATTTAGAAGAGCAAGATCTCATCACCAGACGCCTGGAGGACCGGCCGATTGCCACCTACTACGACCTGACGAAGCGAGGTGAAGAACTCACCGGCGTCTTCGAGGAGTTCGAGGACTGGGCGTTCGAACACACCGTCGCGGAGAAGCCTGCCGCCGACCGCCCCGAATAATTCGCACGGCTCGGACGCCTGTGGTTACGAGATGTTACAATCGACCATCTCCTGGCAGCCGGCCGGGAATTCGCCGTTCGTGGTCTGACACGAACGCCGGATAGCGAGGCCGCACGAGCACTCGGAGAGCGTGGGGTGAACATCAGACGAGGGGACCTGAACGACAAGGAGCATTCGTCTTCAGAAGCTCTTTCCATCTCCGAGGGTATCCATATATAAACGTGCAGAGTCGAGTTAGGTGAGGGAGCAGGGACGCTGTTTCACGTGGCGCATCGACCGAGTGGAAGTTTCCGCAGATAGACTCTGGACGACGGTCGCCGTGGTCAGTCGCCGAGGGGGGCCAGGAACCCATAGAGGATGGCGACCATGCCGGTGAGTTCGGCCAGCAGGCCGTGGTCGCTGCGGTCGTCGACGCGACGGTAGACCGTCGCGCGCGATGCTTCGCACATCTCGGTCAACTCCGGGGCCGACATTGGCTCCTCCAGCGTCTCCCTGAGTATCGTCTGGACGCAGCCGTCTTCGAGCGACTGCGCGACCGCGCCGAGGTCTGCCGACCCATCCACGGTGGCGGTAGATGCCGACGCCGGATATAAAAACCACCCGCGTCTCACGCGCTGAGACGCGGCGCGGGAGCTAAACCCCCGCGGTGCGTACGTCCGGACACCATGTCCTCGCTCGTGTCGACCCTCCTCCGGACGCGAGTCGCGGTCGGACCGCTCGACCTGGACGGCGGCGACCTCGTCGCCCTCGCCCCGCTGGTGGTGAGTCTGGTCGCCGGACTGCTCGCGTGGCCGGCGCTACACGCCGAGATGGCCGTCCACTTCTCCGGGGGGCAACCGGACCGGTACATGCCCCGGTCGGTCGCGGTGTGGCTGGTCCCCGCTATCGGCCTCGCGGCCGTCGCCGTCGTCCGACAGCGGGCACAGGACGCCCCGGCCTTTCGCGCGGCGGTGACGGGTTTCGTCGGCTGGGTGGTCGCCATCGCCCACCTCTACGTCCTCGCCTGGAACCTCGGCGTCCGTGTCAGCACGCTTGTCGTCCTCGTTCCCGCGCTCGGGGGCGCAGTCCTGCTCGTGGTCGCACAGAAGACACGGCTGCTCTCGTGACCGCGACGCCAACGGCGCTACCGGCCGGGCGCGGGACCCCCGCTCACAGCCACTCGGCGGGGAGTTCCCCTTCGTGGTCGGTCAGCAGTTCGATGAGGGGTCTGATATCGTCGAAGGTCGGTCCTTTCGGGATCTTGGCGTTCTCCCGGTCGCACTCGATGAGGCCGTAGTCGGCCAGTTTCGGCAGGTGGACGTGTTCCATACTGACGAGCCGGTTGAACGAGTCGCCCCCCTCCAGGTCTGCCAGGACTGCGGGCGAGCAGTCCCGCGGGTTGTGGTCGAGTAACGCGACGAGCAGTTTCCGTCTCTGGACGTGTGAGCGACAGCGGCCGTCGGCCCGGGACGCCTCCACCACGCGGGACTGGCGAAGATTTAGGACGGTCCTTTCCCAACGGGGGGTATGAGACCGACGGCCCGCGGGTGGGTGCTCGCGGCGCTGGTCCTCGCGGTGTCGCTGTCAGTGGTCGGGGCGACGAGCGGCGCCGGCGCCGCGGCCGGTCCGGACCGCCCGGACGGGAGCGGGTTCGCGAGCGACGCGGCGGCCCACCAGACACTCGACCAGCCCCGGACGCGGGTCGAGGTTACCCGGACCCGGGCGGGCGGGCACGCGGCCGCGACCGACGTCGACACCGTCCTGGCGAGCGCGCCCCGGTCCATCGCGATGACCCAGCGGCTGGCACTCACGCCCGAAGCGCGCGGCCAGGTGCGGGTCACATACGCTTTCGACCTGCCGGAGGGCGTCACACGGCTGGAGACGCAGGTTCCGCCCGAGGGGACCGCCGTCAAGACTGAGGGGTTCGACCGGACCGGGGAGGGGTACGAGTGGGACGGTGAGACCGGGCGGCCGACGCTCTCGTACTCGGTCCCGGCCAACGAGACCATCCAGCAGCCGGGACCCGAGGGATTCGAGGGACAGTACCTCTTCGTCGACGCGGGGGCGTGGGCGCTGGTCCAGCGGCCCCAGATCCCGGTCCAGTGGGCGTGGCAGGGGGACACGCCCGTCGGCCTCTCGCGCGAGGCGACGGTCGCCGGCCCCGGCTACGCCGGTGACTCGGTCGCGTACCTGGGCGAGACGACGGTCCGGTCCTGGACCGCCCACGGGCAGACGGTCCGGCTGGTCGTCCCCGAGCGGGCGAGGCTGGCCGAGAGCCCGGACGCGGTGTTCGCCGCGCTGGCAGACGCCGCCGACCGCCTGCGCGTGGGCGACCGCGACGAGGTGGTCACCGTCTTCGCCGCGCCGACGACCACGGTCGAGTGGGGGGTCCGCGGCCTCCAGGTCGGCGACACCGACATGTGGGTCCGCGACGCGGAACCGGTCGACGCCGTCGACAGCACCTGGTTCCACGAGTACGTCCACGCCCGCCAGGGCTACGAGCCGGCGCCCTCGGCCCGCTGGCTCGACGAGGCCACCGCCACCTACTACAGCGCGTTGCTCGCGCTGGAGACCGGCCGGGCGACCTTCGACGACTTCCGGGCGTTCCTGCGCCGGGGAGGGTTCGACCCCCAGTCGGGCGCGGTCCTCGCGAGGCCCTCGACGTGGGCCAGCGCCGCAAACTACTGGAAGGGCGCGCTCGTCACCGCGGCCGTCGACCGCCGGGTCAGGCTGGCGACCGGCGGCACCCGCTCGTTCGGGACAGTCCTCTCGCGGCTGAACGAGGCCGACGGGCCTGTCGACAACAAACGGGTCCTGGCGGCTGTCGCGGGCGCCGCCGGCTCCGAGGCCGCAACGTTTGCCCGCGAGTACACGACGACGACCGCGGTCCCCGAGACCTGGACGCGGGGCCAGCACGCCGAAGCCTTCGGCGAAACGCCCGCGCGGTTCACCTACCGGTTCGGCGACGCCGACGGGAACGCCGACGTGACCGTCTCGGGGCCGTACCGCAACGGATCGGTCGACGACGGCTCGCTGACGCTGTACGCCGGCGAGACGCTGACCGCGACCGCCAGCATCACCAACGCCGGCGGCGCGGACGCGTCCTACGAACAGCAGTTCACGGTCGGCGAGACGGTCCGCGAGACCGTCTCGGGGACGCTCGCGCCCGGCGAGACGGCGACCCACACCGTCTCGCACACGTTCACCGCCGCAGGAAGGTTCCCCCTCACGTTCGGCACCGACACCATCGAGGTCGCCGTCCACGAACCGGCGACGGCGACCATCGCGAACAGCACGGTCAACCGGACATCGCTGGACCGGCCGGGCCGCGTCGGCGTGACCGTGACGGTCACCAACGAGTTCGACGCCCCCGCGCGCCGGCAGGTGAACGTCACGCGCGACGGCGAGCGCGTGGCGACGCGCGTCGTCACGCTCCGCGCCGGCGAGACGTGGACGACGACGATCCCGGTCTCTCTCCCCTCGACCGGCGACCACCGCCTCGCCGTCGAGGGGAGCGAACCCCTGACGGTCACCGTCGGCTCCGGGGGCGGCGAGAACGGCGACGCCACAGAGAGCAACACCGGGGGTGGGAACGACGGGGACGGTCCCAGCGCGGTCGGACCCGGGTTCGGCCCGGCGGTCACGCTCTCGGCGCTCCTCGCGCTGGTCGTCGTGTGCGTGCTCCGCGGCCGTCGGCGGTAGCGACACGCCCGCCAGCCCCGGGCGTGACCGGTCCGTGTGCGGCCGCAGGCCGCCAGGTCCGCGTTCGGCGGCCCCGGCCGTGACACGCCCGCGTTTCGCGCTCGGCGTCGAACCTGTGTCGGCGACGGCCTCACCCGTCGAGGTCGGCGAGGACCGATCCGGTGGTCCCGACGAGTCCGTCGGCGTCGACGGCGAGGAGGTAGACGAGCGCCCCGGTCGGCCCCTCGGCGTCGACGACCGCGACCGGCCGGCCGTCCGCCGCGTCGACCGCGCGCTCGACGGCCGCCACCGGCACCCGGGCGTCATCCGGCGACGCTGACGCGCCGTCGACCGCCTCGCCCGTCCGTTCGGCCGCGACGACCGCGCAGTCGGCGGCCGCCAGCGCGTCCGCGATATCGTCGTCGTAGCGGTAGTTGGCGGCGACGCCGAGAGCGGGGTCGGCCTCGCGGGCCGCGAGCAGCGCCGTCGCCACGTGGGTCGAGGCGCCGACGCGCACGCCGCTGTTGGCGCGGACGCCCGACAGCGTCGCCGTGATACGGCCCTCGACGGCGGCGGTCTCGCCGGGCCGCTCGGCGTAGGGCGTCGCGCCCGCGACGTTGGTCCCCACCTCGGGGACCAGCGGCCGGAGGTCGCGGTCGGTCAGGCGGTCGACGACGCCCGCGACCGCCGCGACCGTCGTGTCGCGGGCCGCCATGTCGCGGGTTTCGACGAGGTGGTGGACCGCGCCCGGTCCCTCGCCTACGTCGAGGTTGTAGCGGACGGCCCGCCCGAGCAGGTCGACGCCCGCGCCGACGGCCTCGGTGAGCCCCTCGCCGTGGGCGAGGTCGGTCGCGACCGCCGAGGAGAGCGTACAGCCCGAGCCGTGGGTCGCCTCGGCGTCGACCCGGGGGTGGCGGAACGTCTCGACGCTGTCGCCGGTGACGAGTACGTCGACCACGTCGTCGCCGCCGAGGTGGCCGCCCTTCACGAGCGCGGCGTCGGCGCCCATCGCCACCAGTTGCTCGCCCGCCTCGCGGGCCTCGGCCTCGTTCCCGGGGTCGGTGTCGGTCAGGACGGCCGCCTCGTCGACGTTCGGCGTCACCAGCGTCGACTCGGCGACGAGGTCCTCGTAGGCGGACTCGGCCGCGCGGGCGAGCAGGCGGTCGCCCGAGGCGGCGACCATCACCGGGTCGACGACCGCCGGCACGTCCAGGTCCCGGACCCGGCCGGTCACGGTCTCGACCACGTCAGCGGTGGCGAGCATCCCCGTCTTGACCGCCGCGACGTCGAAGTCCGACAGCACCGCCTCGCACTGGGCGTCGACCTCCGCCGCCGGGAGGACGTGCGTGCTCTCGACGCCGGTCGTGTTCTGGGCCGTGACGCTCGTGACCGCGCTGGTCCCGAACCCGCCACAGGCCTCGATCGTCTTCAGGTCCGCCTGGATGCCGGCCCCGCCGCCCGAGTCGCTGCCCGCGATGGTCAACACGGTCGGCGGCGACACCGGCACGGCCTGTCGTGTCATGGGCGGGGCTTGTCCGGGCGGCCCCAAATGTCTGACGAGCGCTACATAACTAGCACTTGTCCGCGCCGCCCCTCCCGGCTGTATGGACAGAGCCATCAGACTGTCCGAACTCGAATCGGAGCTATCGAGCCTCTCGTATCCGGTGTCCCCCGACGACGTCGTCGACGAACTCGGCACGACGACCCTGTTGCTGGCCGACGGCGAGACGACCATCGGCGAGGTCGTCTCGGAGTCGAACGCCGACCGGTTCGACTCTGCCGACGACCTCGTCGCGGAGGTCCGCTCGCTTTTGCCCCGCGAGGCCGTCGGCGAACCGCACCAGTCCGAGGGCGAAGGGTAGGGACTGTACCCCGACCCGGCGGAATATTAATATGCTAATAATATGTCGTACCACACTCAGGGCAAAATTTAAGGCCGACAGTCGCCGCTCCCAGAGTGAGACATGGCGACCATCACGCCACCGCCCGACGGTGGGTTCAACGACCGCTGTAGCGCGTTCGAGTTGCTCGACGGCGACGTCATCCTGTACGACGAGCGCAACCCCGACGCCTGGATCCAGTCGTCGGCCGCCATCGATTTCGCGGACGTACACGGGACAGGCCAGGCCTGACCGGCCTGCCGGGCGCCGAATTCTCTGCCGCCAGCACCCAACGAGTCCCTGACATCCGCACGTGATTTCTCGTTCGGAAGAACGGTCAGTTCGGAGTCGAGGGCCCCGTTCGGCGACCTAGAGGTCGAAGAGGTACGCGGCGCTGTCGGCCCTGAAGCCCGGAGAGCCGACGAGCGCGGTGGCGCCGGACAGCGCGGGCGCGGCCCCGAACTCGGCGTCCGTGTCCGGGTCGGCGGCGACCAGCCTCGTCGATGGGCGCCAGTCGTCCCGAAGAGGTCTCCCGCCGTCGGCCGTCTCTCCCGGCGTCAGCGTCCTCGTCGGGACGGCCGTCTCGGTCGGGCCGGACGTGGGCGTCTCGTCAGGTTCGCCCGTGAGTGCGTTACAGCCCGCGAGTCCGCCAGGGCCGCTGCCGTCTCCCACCGTCCGGGACCCGCGGCAGCTCCCGGCACTCGGCACCGCTCCCGAACCGGAAGCGGTGGCCGACGCTTCACGCGGACTCGTCGAGTTTCTGCATGTACTCGGCCATCGCCGCCCAGAACGGGTCGGCACCGGGGTGGTCGGTGGGTTCGCCGTCGACGACGAGGCCGGACCCGTCGGTGACCTCGCCGGCCTCGGCCGCGGGAATGTCGGCGTCTTCGAGCGCCGCGAGGACGTCCTCGACGCCGGACGGGTCGACCGTCGCTAGGAGCGTCCCCTCCGAGATGGACGCCCAGGGGTCGATCCCGAAGAAGTCACAGGCGGCCTCGACCCCCGGCAGGACCGGGACGCGGTCGCGGTCGAGTTCGATGCCGACGCCGGCGGCCCGGGCCATCTCGTAGAGGCCGCCGTATATCCCACACTCGGTGGCGTCGTGCATCGCGGTGACCGGCCCGGCGTCGGCCGCGGCCAGCGCGTCCTCGACCGGACTCATGTCGTAGAAGCGGTCCATCGCGGCGTCTGCCTCGTCGTCGGGGACCTCGCCGCGCATCAGCGACTCGAACTGGATTGCGAGCAGGCCGGTCGCCTCGATGGCGGGGCCTTTCGTGACGACGACGCGGTCGCCCGGGCGGGCGCCGTCGGGCCGGACGACGTCGGCGGGGTCGCCGGCGGCGAGTGCGGTCCCGCCGCCGACCATCGGGTAGTTACACCCCTCGTAGCGGCCGGTGTGGCCGGTGGTGACGGCGACGTCGAACGCCCGGGCCTCGCGGTCGAAGGTCTCCCAGACGGTGGCGAACTCGGCGTCCGTGATCTCCGGCGGGAGGTTGAAATCGACCGCGAGGTGGGTCGGCGCCAGTCCCGAGACTGCCACGTCAGACATGAGGATGTGGACCGCGAACCACGCGGCGCGCTCGAACCCCAGCGAGGGCATCACGAATATCGGGTCCGTCGCCATCACGACGGCCGTCTCCTCGAACTCGACGACGCCGAAGTCGACGCCGTGCTGTGGCCCCAGGGTCACGTCCTCGCGGTCGGCACCGAGGTGCGGGTAGATGTACTCGTCGAAGAACTCGCGGTCGACCTTGCCCAGTTCTGGCATACTCCTCGATACCCGGCCCTGTGACTAAGCACTGCCGCTCTAT
Source organism: Halobacteriales archaeon QS_4_69_31 (assembly GCA_003021655.1). Lineage (GTDB taxonomy): Archaea > Halobacteriota > Halobacteria > Halobacteriales > Haloarculaceae > QS-4-69-31. Next base: position 53,282 of record PXRP01000019.1, on the reverse strand, counting down.
CGACGCCGGCGGGGGTCGTGTATGTCCGGCTACGGCGGCCGGGTCACACGAACGGGACGCCGACGGCCTCGAAGAGTCCGAGTCCGAGCGGTCCGATTGCACCTCGCTCCGGGCCTCCGATTTGCCCCTGGACTTGCCGAACAGGTAGGCGCCGACCGCGACGAGAACCAGGGGACCGACGCCAAACACTAGGAGCACCAGGATCTCGACACCGCCGAGGCCGTCTTCGAGGACGTCCGGGCCTTCGAACTCGACGTGAACTGAGCGGGCCGAGGCGTGTGGACCTCCGAACTCGACGTGGACCGAGCGGGCCGACTCGTCCCGCGCTCGAACTTCGTAGACCGCGGGTCGACGGCAGGCCCCCGCAGGCCGGCGGCGACCAGCAACTATATCGGGGCGGGGGAGCAGTCCATCAGGCATGGACGCGGCGCTGGGACCGCCCGAGAAGATGGCCGAGCGCGCCGAGGACCTGACGCCGATGACCCGCCAGTACTTCGAGCTGTGTCGGGCCTACGACGACTCGCTAGTGCTCTTCCAGGTTGGGGACTTCTACGAGGCGTTCTGCGAGGCCGCCGAACGGGTCGCCCGGGTCTGTGAGGTGACGCTGACCAAACGCGAGGACTCGACCGGGACCTACCCGATGGCCGGCATCCCCGTCGAGAACGCCGAATCGTACATCGACCAGTTGCTCGACGCCGGCTACCGGGTCGCCGTCGCCGACCAGGTCGAGGACCCCGACGAGGCCGGCGGCGTCGTCGAGCGCGCGGTGACGCGGGTCGTCACACCGGGCACCCTCACCGAGGACGAACTGCTCGCCAGCCCCGACAACAACTTCGTCGCCTGCCTGACCGCCGAGGGGCCGGGCGCGACCGGGGGCGCCGACACTCACGACGGATCGGACGCGACCGACGACACGCGGTACGGCCTGGCGCTTCTGGACGTCTCGACCGGCGACTTCTACGTGACCAGCACCGACCGCCGGGGAACCGTCGCCGACGAGGTGGGGCGGTTCGCGCCAGCGGAGGCCATCGTCGGCCCCGACGCCCCCGTCGACGTCTTCGACGGGGACTGCGTGGTCTCGCCCTACGAGCGGCGGGCCTTCGACCCTGAGCCGGCACGGCGGCGCGTGGCCGCCTACTTCGGCCCGCCCGAGCGGGTGGTCGGCGACGCGGCTGAACTCCGGGCCTGTGGCGCACTGCTGGCCTACGCCGAGTACACCCGCGGCGGCGTCCCGCCCGAGGAAGCGCGCTCCGGGCTCGTCGAACCGCAGTCGAGCGCCGCTTCCGGCGCCACCTCCGGCGGCGCACAGAGCGGCGTCGACGGCGACGGTGCCGAGAGCCCGAGCGACGACGCCGGGACCGGGTCCGAGGACGGCGGAACCGCGGCCGGAACGGCCCCCGGTCTCGATTACATCAGCCACCTCACGCGGTACGACCCGCGGGAGTACATGCTGCTGGATAGGGTCGCCCTGGAGAGCCTGGAGCTGTTCGACCGCCGGACCGTCCACGGGGCCGAGGGTCGCACGCTGGTTGAGGTGCTCGACGAGACGGCCTCCTCGCCGGGGCGGCGGAAACTCGACGACTGGCTGCGCCGGCCGCTGCTCGACGGGGAGCGCATCGCGGCCCGCCACGACGCCGTCGGCGAGCTCACGTGGTCGCCGGGAATGCGCGAGCACCTCGCCGACCTGCTCGCGGAGGTCTACGACCTCGAACGGCTGGTCTCGCGGGTCTCCCGGGGCCGGGCCACCGCCAGAGACCTGCGCTCGTTGCACGACACGCTCTCGGTCGTCCCCGGGGTGGCGGCCGCCTTGGTCGACGCCGAGTCGGGGACGCTGACGGCGCTCCGCGAACGCCTGGACCCGCTCGCGGACGTCCGGGACCTCGTCGACGGAGCCATCCAAGAGGAGCCTGCGGCGGAACTCACCGAGGGTGGGGTCGTCAAACCGGCCTACGACGAGGAACTCGCGCGGTTGCGCTCGACCGAACGCGAGGGCAAGTCCTGGGTCGCGGACCTGGCGGCCAGCGAGCGCGAGCGGACGGGCATCGACTCGCTGAAGGTCGACCACAGCGCCGTCCACGGCTACTACATCGAGGTGACCGACCCCAACCTCGACAGCGTGCCCGAGGACTACCAACGGCGCCAGACGCTGAAAAACGCCGAGCGGTTCGTCACGCCCGAACTCAAGGAACGCGAGGACGAGATACTGCGCGCCGAGCGGCGGGCCGACGACCTGGAGTACGAACTGTTCTGCGAGGTGCGCCGCGAGGTGGCCGCCGAGTCCGAGCGGGTCCAGGCGCTGGCCGACCGCCTGGCCCGGCTTGACGCGCTCGTCTCGCTGGCGACGGTGGCGGCGACTCACGACTACGCGCGCCCCGAGGTGGGTGCCGACCGGTGGGACATCGTCGACGGCCGCCACCCCGTCGTCGAGCGGACCGAGGACCGCTTCGTCCCCAACGACGCCCACTTCGACGACGAGACCTTTCTCGCGGTCATCACCGGCCCCAACATGAGCGGGAAGTCGACGTACATGCGTCAGGTGGCGCTGGTCGCTGTCCTCGCCCAGGCCGGGAGTTTCGTGCCCGCCGCCGAGGCGCGCCTGCCGGTCGTCGACCGGGTGTTCACCCGCGTCGGCGCCAGCGACGATATCGCCGGCGGACGCTCGACGTTCATGGTCGAGATGACCGAACTCGCGGACATCCTCCGGGACGCCACCGCGGACTCGCTGGTCCTGCTCGACGAGGTGGGCCGGGGCACGAGCACCGCCGACGGCTTCGCCATCGCCCGCGCCGTCACCGAGTACCTCCACGACGAGGTCGGCGCGACGACGCTCTTTGCGACCCACCACCACGACCTGACCGCCGTCGCCGAGGAGCTGTCCGGCGCGTTCAATCTCCGCTTCGAGACCGACGCCGCCGGCGACGGGGTCGCGTTCGACCACGAGGTCGCCCCCGGCGCGGCCGACGCCTCCTACGGCGTCGAGGTGGCCGGGATGGCCGGCGTCCCCGGCCCCGTCGTCGAGCGGTCGCGCGAACTGCTCGACGCCGCCCCCCGAAGCGGCGCCCACGCGCGGACGAACGGCCACGGGACCGACGCCGCGCCGACCGACGGACAGCCTGGCGACGAGAGGGCGGCCACCCCCCGGACCGAGCGAGCAATCGAGCGCCTCGACTCGATGGACGTCGCGACGATGACGCCGCTGGAGGCGCTCAACGCGCTCGCGGAGTTGAAAGACGACATCGAGGAGTGAGCGGAAACCCGGTACCCTAAAGGACGACGGCGGAAAATGGGGACCCGAGGGCCCGTATCTCAGTCTGGTTAGAGAGAGCGGCTCATAACCGCTTCGTCCTTGGTTCAAATCCGAGCGGGCCCATTCACTTTCTGAACGGTTCTTAGCTTCTGCGGTGAGGGCGCTAATCCCCCTTCCTCCACGGAGCGACCGGAGGGAGTGGAGTAGTGAGGGGATACAGCGCCCGCACGGTTCGCAGACACGTTCTCCGCTACATTTACTACCCCTACGGTCGAACGAGGTAGTACGATGCTTGCCACGTCTCCGGTGGTGTTCAAGCGCGACAAGAAGCGCGCACCGTCGGTTGTGGTTGAGTGTCCAATCGGTAGGAGTGGGACACTCCAAACCGCCCGTAAAGGGAAGCCGCCTGCGGAGTCTGGGACCACTGTGTCCACGTCGGATGCAAGTTCCGACACAGAAACAGGAAGCCCCACCCTCAACAAACGAGGGGCGAGTAGCCCCGAGCGCGGTAGGGTGGGGTAGTTCACCCTTTACGTCACCCCGTCCGGGCCGGCTGTCCGACACTCTCGGCGCAGTCCGGAGTTTCACTTTCACTTTCACTCCGGGGATGGCTCGCCTTCATGTAGGGGTGGCCCCTCCGGTCGGGTATGCTCGACGAACTGACCGCGACCTGCGAGGCCGACGGCTGTGACCGGCAACTGACCGACGACGAGTGTGCGCTCGTCTACCGGACCGCGGGCGGCGAGCGCCGCGCCTACGAGTGTGACTGTGGCGCCGTGACCGTCACCGTCTCGCGGTAGACCGACTCCCTGAAGTGGTCCCGTCCGAACCACCGCACATGAGCGACGAGGCGCCAGCCCCGACAGACGGTGCGGGCGGACCCGACGCATCGCGGACCCGAGCGGGCGGACCCGACCAACTCCGCGAGGTCGTCCACGCGCAGGGCCACGAGAACGTCTCGGCCACCCACGCGAGTACGCTGGAGGTGACGAGCGACGGCTTCCTGACGCCGGCGGGCGACTGCATCCTCGCCGTCGAGGCCGACCGGGTGCCGGCGGAGTTCTCCGAGGAGTTCGTCGCCGCCTGCCGGGACGCCGCGGCGACGGTCACCGCGACCATCGAGGCCGGCGGCCACAGCGAACGGGTCGTCGGCCGGGGCGACCCCCGACTCACCTTCGAGAGCGAACGGAGCTACGTCGTCCGGACCAGCGACTACGTCGACGACCGGACGGTGATGGTCGGGACCGACGCGGCGGCGGCCGACCTGGACCGGGACCTCGTCGCGGCGCTGGCCGACGGCGCCGAGGCGACGCTCACGCTCGGCGTCGAGTCCCCGTAGGCCGCTGACGCGACGGTCGCGCTCACCCCCGGGCACGCGCCGGTGGGTCGAGCGGGGCGGTTATGGGGCCGGAGTCCCGAGGCCCGGTATGGACGACCCGGAGCCATCGCGCAACATCAGCGGCGGCGACAGCGGCGGCGGCGAGCCCGCGGCCTTCGCGTCCGGCGAGGCCACCACCCGCGCGGAGGCCGTCGTCGACCGACTCGGCGACATCTACTGGCGGAAGGCCTACGGCGGCCGGGACGCCTTCGAGTGTCTCGTCCGCACGGTCCTCAGCCAGAACACCTCCGACAAGGCGAGCCAGCCGGCCTACGACGCGCTGATAGACCGGTACGGTCCCAGCGGCGCGGACGGGGAGGGTCCCGGCGGTGCGGACGGGACCGGCGCCGCCGGACGGAGCGACGGCGAAGACGGCGACCTCGCGGAGTCGCTGGCCGCAGCCGACCAGGGGCGGCTCGCGGAGACCATCTCCTCGGCGGGGCTGTACAACCAGAAGTCAGCGCGGCTAATCGCGCTGGCGGAACTGGTCTGTGAGGAGTACGGCGGCGCGGCGGGCTTCGACGAGTTCGTCACGACCGGCGACCCCGACGAGGTGCGGGCGGCGCTGCTGGCGATGAACGGCGTCGGTCCCAAGACCGCCGACTGCGTCCTGCTGTTCTCGGGGGGTCGGGACGGCGTCTTTCCCGTCGACACCCACGTCCACCGCATCGCCCGGCGGCTGGGGATCGCCCCCGCCGACGCCGACCACGAGACGGTCCGCGAGCACCTGGAGCGTGCGGTCCCCGACGAGACGTGTGGCTTCGGCCACACGGCGATGATCCAGTTCGGCCGGGACACCTGCACGGCGCGCAAGCCCGCCTGTCTGGACGACCCCGACGCCTGCCCACTGGCGGACCTGTGTGACCAGGTAGGCGTGGACCCGCTGGCCGGCGACGTCGTTGACCCGAGCGAGACCGTCGGGGACTGACCCGAATCCCCGACTCACGGAGAGCCGTCCCGTCGGCGTCCGGCCTGACCGGCCGGCCGCCAGTTATCAGTCTGGATATCTGATCCGAGAAACTAAGACCCAGTAGAACACTCGTAGGAGTGACATGGGACGATCCCGGCGGAACGTACTCCGAACGGGCGCATCGCTCGCAACTGCTGCAGGACTCACAGCCCTCGCGGGTGGCGGGACCGCCGCGCCCGCGAGTGCGCATGTTCCGGACTACGCGAACTGGTTTCCCGACCCCAACTCGGTGTCGGTCGCTCCGAAGGCGGTGACGGCCGCGACGACAGAGGTGATGGTCGGCTCAAGCATCCAGCAGGAGAACCAGCCGTCGGACCCGATGCAGGCCAATCCGACCGTCGCGACGGCGTTCGGCCTCCTCGGCTGGTTCCAGGCCAGGAACGTCGGGCTCGGCGACCCGCTGCTCGGCCCGGCCGCCGACGAGGAGAACCCCGACCCGGAGGAGGTACCCACCGACGAGACCGCCGCCGTCTTCCCCGAGGGGGACTCGGAAAACGTCGCGTACGTCCATTTCGGGTCCTTCGACACGGACGCAATCGAGAGCGCCGTCGAGTCCGGTTCGTGGTCCGAATCCGGCGACGGCGTGTACACCCACGACGAACAGGGCACCGTGCTCCAGTGGGTCGACGGGACCGTCGCTCTGGGACAGCCGGCCGAGTTCGTCGGGGCCGTCATGGACGCCGGGCAGGGCGACGTCACCAGGAGGCACGAGGCCGACGACGACTGGCGGTGGCTTCTCGAGACGGCCGGCGGGGACGACATCGCGTTCGCGGGACTCCTCGACGAACCGCTGACCGAGGAGCAAACCCAGTCGGCCGACGACTCCAACAGGGACAGCTCGATGCTCAAAGGGGCCCTCGGCTACGCCCAGACGGCGGTCGTCGAGGGGGACTCCTACCCGAGCGCGACGACCGCGGTCGTCTACCCCGACGCCGGGTCGGTCGAACGGGGGAAACTCGAATCCTCGCTCGGGACCGAGGCCAGCGACCGGTCGGTCCAGCAGGACGGCCCCCGCGTCACGATATCCGCGTCGTTCGAGGGTGGCGGAGCGAGCACCGACACGCCGACGGCGACGCCGACGCCGACTGCGACGCCGGCGCCGACTGAGTCGCCGACGCCGATGTCGACACCCACCCCCACACAGACTCCCGCGCCCGGCGGCGGTGGCGGCGACGGCGGTGGCGACGGCGGCGACGGCGGTGGCGACGGCGACGGCGGTGGCGGGTCGAACGGCTTCGGACCGGGTCCCGGCGCCGTGACGGCGCTGGCGAGCGTCCTCGGCGGCGGGTACCTGTACGCCCGACGGTCCGACGACCCCGAGTAGTTCGCTTCAGGCCGTGCCGCTGGGTTTCTCCTCCCCGCCGCTGTGCCCACCTTCGCAGGGCCGGGGCGGCGACCCTGGCGGCGGTCGACCCCGACTTCGACATCGTCCACATCGACTGTGATGACTACCCGGTCAGACCCGTCGAGAAAGCGGAGCTGCCGGACACGGTCGAGTGTCTCGCTCCTCGAAGAGTACAGCGAAGCCCGGCGCCGGCTGAGTCCCCTCCGGGTGAAACGGACCGTCCTCCAGGTCGAGAAACATCGGTCGGAACTGGCCGACTCCGCGGAATACGCGACCTTCCAGGACCGCACCGCCGAACTGGAGGCCGACATCGACGAACTCGAGGTGGCGTTCGACCGCAAACTGGGCTACGAGCGCTAAAGCTTGCGGGAGACATCGACGTAGACGTCCCGCCCGAGGTCGATGTCGAGCATCCGTTCGCGCTCGGTGAGGGTGAACTTCCGGTTGTCGGGGTCCGAGCCGGTGTCCAGACAGTGCAGGACGGCCAGCCCGCCGGTCTCGGAGCACCACCGCGACACCGCGTTGAGGAAGTCGACGTACTCGGACTGGCCGGTCGCCCCTTCGATCGGGTCCATCACGTCGACGACGATGTCGGCCTCCCCGGTGAGGTCGTCGAGCGAGTCGACGATGCGTGCCGCGCCGCTGTCGCCGCCGAGGTGTTCGATGCCCCGCAGGTCGGGGTCGGTGGTCACCCGCGCGACCGACTCCCGGACCGTCTCGGGCGTCCGGACGGTCGTGAAGTAGGTCGTCCGGGCGCAGGTCCAGTCCCGCCGCGAGCAACGGCCCGAACTTCGTCTCCGGCGGGGCCGTCACTTGAACCGGAAGGTCTCAAGGTTCTTCGGCGCGAACGTGCGCATGTTGAAATCGTGGTACAGCGCCGAGGAGAGGTCCTGTGCGGACTTCTCGTCGCCGTGGACACAGAGGACCTTCTCGGGGCGGGGGTTCATCGTGCGGACGAAGTTCTCCAGGCCCTGCCGGTCGGCGTGGCCGGAGAAGCCGTCGACGGTCTTGACGTCCATCTCGAGCGAGAGCGTGTTGGCGCGTCCGCCGCCGTTGTTGACGGGGATCTCGTCCCAGCCGTTCTGGATGCGCCGTCCGAGAGTTCCCTGGGCCTGGTAGCCGACAAAGACCATCGTCCCGTCGTCCTGGCCGCCGACGTGGCGCAGCCAGGACATGATAGGGCCGCCCTCGACCATCCCCGACGTCGAGAGGATGATACACGGGCCGCCGTCGGCGACCTCCTGGCGTTCCTCCTCGCCGCCGTCGATGTGGTTGAACTCCTCGGCCAGGAAGGGGTTGGCGTCGTCGTGGAAGATACGGTCCCTGAGGTCGTCCCTGAGGTACTCGGGGTAGGTGGTGTGGATGGCCGTCGCCTCCCAGATCATCCCGTCGAGGTGGACCGGCACCTGGGGGATCTCGCCGTTGCGCATCGCCTCCTCCAAGACGAGCATGATCTCCTGGGACCGGCCGACGGCGAACGCCGGGACGAGTACCTTGCCGCCGCGCTCGGTCGTCTCGCGGATGACCTGCTTGAGTTTCCGCTCGGAGTCGGCCTGGTCGGTCTGGTAGTCGTTGCGCCCCCCGTAGGTCGACTCGAGCACCAGCGTCTCCACGCGCGGGAACTCGTTGACCGCGCCGTTGAACAGGCGGGTGTCCTCGTAGTGGATGTCCCCGGAGAAGGCCACGTTGTAGAGGCCGTCGCCAACGTGGAAATGCGAGATGGCCGACCCGAGGATGTGTCCCGCGTTGTGGAAGGTGAGCTTGATGTCGGGCGCGATGTCGGTCACGTCGCCGTAATCGAGCGTGATGCAGTGTTTGATCGCCTCGCGGACCATCTCGGACTCGTAGGGCGGTGCTCGCCCCTCCTTGGCGGCGACGTCCAGGTAATCGAGCGTGAGCAGCCCCATCAGGTCACGCGTCGGCTCCGTACAGTAGATGGGACCGTCGTAGCCGTACTTGAAAAGCAGCGGGATGAGCGCGGAGTGGTCGAGGTGGGCGTGGGTGAGCACGACGGCGTCCAGGGAGCTCGGTCCCGACCCGAGTGCCTCGGGCACCTGGAGGTAGGGCACCTCGTCCTCGGCGCCGGGCTTGTCACCGCAGTCGATGAGTACGCGCGTCTCGGGCGTCGAGAGGATGAACGCGGCCCGGCCGACCTCGCGGCAACACCCGAGAGTGGTGATGCGGACCCACTCGTCGTCGGACATCTCCTCGCGGTGGATCTGGCGGCCGATCCGTTCGAGGATGTCCCGGCGATCCTCGCGTTCCTGCTTGAGGAAGTTCCGGACGTTCTTCACCGTCGAGGACTCGATGGGCGGCGTCCGGACCACCTCGGGGGTCCAGCCGACCTCCTGGGTGATCTCCCGGAGCGTCGAGCCGTGGCGGCCGATCACCATACCCGGTTTCTCGGCCTCGATGACTACCTCGCCGGTGTCCCGGTGGAAGTCCAGGTCCGTGACCCCGGCCTCGTCCGGGAGGATCCCCTCGATGGTCGCGCGGGCGTCGTCCGGCCGCGACAGCTGGGAGGGGTCCGGACGGACGGTGATCCGCTTGCGGAGCCTCGAGGCGAGGTTCCGGATGAGGTCGCCGTCGGACGCGAACTGTTTCGGGTCGCGCGTGTAGACGACCAGTTCCGGTCCCTCGTAGCTCACCTCCGTGATGGAGATACTGCTCGGGACCTCCTGTTCTATCGTTTCTCTCGTCTCGTCGAGACGCTTGTCTACCTGACTCATAGCTGCCAAAGAGCGCTGATCCCGGCGACGTGACCGCGCGAGGCGTCGGTAACGAACCCGCGCTCGTCCCCACGCCACCGGTACGTCTGCCGAGATATCGAAGCAATACTCATGTGCTGGTCGGTTTTCCTATCCGTGCGGTTCGCCGTCGGTGAGACGGGTCCGGAAAACCGGCTTACCAAAGCCTAATCTCGTGGAGTTACAAAAGTCTTCGCAAAACTGTAGGCCCGGCGGACCCTCCGGGGGGTATGGAGCTCACACCCGCAGTCGTCGCCGAGGAGCGCGAGTGGGTCCGCGAGCGCGAGGCGGTCGTCGCGCTGATCAACGAAACCCGCGCACAACTGGGCGAGCAGTTCGACACGGACGTCGCCACGGTCGAGGCCGCGCAGTACCGCGCGACCGTCGACGAAGTGTTCGCTCGCGGCGATCTGGCCGTGAACGTCGCCGCACTCGTCCGTTTTCTCCGCGACCTGGACGTGACGCGGGACTACCCCGGGTTCGTCGTCGACGAACTCCTCGGGCGGGAACTCGCGGGGATGGTCGCCGGCGCCCAGCCGCTGCGCCTGCTCGGGGAGGCCACGTTCCACTACGCCGACGTGACCACCCACGGCGGCCCCGACGACGCCGCTGGCCTCGACGACCTGGACGCCGCACTCGCCGCGGGCTTCCAGACCAGGCTTCCCGGCTGGGCGTGGCGCGACTCCGAGAGCCCGTTCGCCGTCGACCCGGAGTGACCCCTCGAGCGCCCGAGCGAGACCGCGCGGACCAGGTCACCCGCGTAATGTGCTCGGGAGGCAACGGCGAGTGGCCACCGCGAAACGTGAATCGCGCACGTCCTCGGCCAGTGGCGTCGCCGGACGGGTCACGGGCTCTCACGGCGGCGGACCGCCCGCCCGTCGGGAGATGTCCCTCCGGTCGAAGTGGACGACTGCCCCGACCAGCACCACGACGGTCAAGAACGCCCGCCGACCGAACTGGTGTGTTTCTCGTTCGACCATTTTGGGCCACGATCATCCTCGCTGGTACCCTCGTCGTGTACACCGCGATACTCTCATATCCGTTCTACCGACTCGGTCGAGTCGCTCAATGAGCAAAACCGGGTTAACAGCCTGTTCGTAGGAGACCGGAGTGAAACTATCTCCGCGTGAATCGTTCTGTGACATCCTCAGGATCTTGGCTGGTACTCTCAGTACAAATAACTGCCGAGCGCGAGAACACAGCCTGTATAACACCCCGCGCCGTCAGCATCCATCGATGAGCGAGGACCACCAGGAACTCGGTATCACCGAGAGCAAGGAACACGCGACCGGCGACTGGTACGCGGAGGTCGTCCAGAAGGCACAACTGGCCGACTACGCGCCGATGGGCGGGTTCATCGTCACCCGGCCCCGCGGCTACGCCGTCTGGGAACGCCTCCGGGAGCACCTCGACGGCTGGTTCAAGGACACGGGCGTCCAGAACGCCTACTTTCCGCTTTTCATCCCGGAATCGTACCTGGAGCGGGAGAAAGACGTCGTCGAGGGGTTCGACCCCGAGGTGGCGTGGGTGACCCACGGCGGCTACGAGGAACTTGAGGAGCGCCTGGCGGTCCGGCCGACCAGCGAGTCCATCATCACTCCCTTCATCGCCAGGTGGGTCCGGTCGCACAGGGACCTGCCGATGCGGGTCAACCAGTGGTGTTCGGTCGTCCGCTGGGAGGCCACCGAGACCAAGCCGTTCTTCCGCACCAAGGAGTTCCTCTGGCAGGAGGGCCACACCGCCCACGCCGACCTGGCGGGCGCCATGGACGAGACGATGACCCGCCTCGACCAGTACGAGCGCCTCTACGAGGACGTCCTGGCCATGCCCGCCCTCAAGGGGCGCAAACCCCCTCACGACAAGTTCCCCGGCGCCCACACCACCACCACCATCGAGACACTGATGCCCGACGGCAAGAGCGTCCAGGCCGCCACCTCCCACTACCTGGGGACCTCCTTCGCCGAGGCGTTCGACATCACCTACGTCGGCGAGGACGAGCGCGACCGGACCGCCCATACCACCTCCTGGGGGATCTCCTGGCGCGCGATGGGCGCGCTCATCATGACTCACTCTGACGACCAGGGGCTCGTATTGCCCCCGACGCTCGCGCCCAAGCAGGTCGTCGTCGTCCCCATCTGGCAGGAGGACACCAAAGACGAGGTCCTCGACTACGCCGCCGACCTCGCCGCCGAACTCGACGAGGCCGGCGTCCGCACCCGCCTCGACGACCGCGACAACCGCAACCCCGGCTTCAAGTACAACGAGTGGGAGCTGAAAGGTATCCCTCTCCGGGTCGAGGTCGGCCCCAACGAGGTCGCGGACGACGAACTGACGCTCGTCCACCGCCCCGACGGCGAGGAGGCCGTCGAGGACCGCGCGGGACTGGTCGAAACCGTCGAGGACCACCTCGACACCGTCTACGCCAAACTGTACGCCCGCGCCGAACAGACCCTGGAAGGCGAGATCCGCGAGGCCGACTCCCGCGAGGAGATCCTCGGCACTATCGGCCAGCACGGCGGCTACGTCAAGACCGGCTGGTGTGGCGACGCGGACTGCGAGGACCCGATCAAGGAGGCGATCGCCGCCGAGATCGTGATGGTCCCGCTGGACCGCGACGAGGAACCGATCCACGACGAGTGTGCGGTCTGTGGCGAAACCGCCACGGAGACGGCCTTCTGGGCGCAGACCTACTAGAGCGCCTCGGCCCCTCCGTGGCCGCGCATATTCCGCTCGGGGGCGCTCCGTCCGCGTCGCGGTTCTCCCCCGGTTCGAGGCTCGGTGGCCCGCTCGGAGCACCTGTGACGGTCGCGTGCGCCGCATGTGAACATTCGACACGACAGGTGTAGAACTGCGCCGGTACGGTCGAACCGGTGGTGAGTCGTAGCTAGAGACGAATGTCCCCGCACATTTAAGACGCTCTGAACTATCGGACGAGACGATGCGGTGACAGGTGAGGCTGGCCGCACGCATATGGGGGTAGACATGTCAGACGACGACACCACCCGGGAGTCGAATCGACTTCGAAACCTCGGGCGGCGCGAGTTCCTCCAGTCGGCGGTGGCGGGAAGCGCCGTCCTCGGCGGGCTCGGCGTCGCCACGGCGTCCCGGTCGGGTCCCGGCAAGAACGGCAACGGTAACGGCACCGGGAACGGCGGTAGTTTCCCGCCGGATGGGATCACCGAGTACGGGAGAACGGTCGAACTCGGGGGCGGCGAGGTACGGACGTTCACGAGCGAGACGCCGTCGGGCGAACCGAAGTACCACGGCGTCGAGTTCGACCGTGCGGCGTTCGAGGGCCTGCCGAGCGCGGCGGACCTGGCCGACGCCGACAACCGCGCGGAGACGGACAAGTACCGCGCCGGCGGGCAGGCGGCGACGATCCACTTCAAGGAGTCGCTGCAGTTTTTCGTCCCGTTCCCGGACGCGGCCGAGACGCCGTTCACGTTCCTCGGGCTCAACTGGAACCCGGAGGGTCACTTCGGCGGCGCGGGTGCCTGGGAGCGACCACACTTCGACATCCACTTCCACATGCTCGACCCGGCGACGGTCGACGGCGTGGGGGGCCCCGCCCTCCCGCCCTACGACACCGGCAACGGGGAGTACACCGGGGGAAGCCCGGCTCCCGACCCGGACGGGGCGGTGACGTCGACGAACTTCGATTACGACCAGCTCCCCGAGGGGTACGCCCGCTCGCCCGAACCGGTCGCCGACCAGCGCTACATCGGCGATATGGGCGAACACACGGCGCCGGTCGACGCCCCGGAACTCCCCGGCCAGCCCGAGCAGTTCACGAATACGCTCATCCAGGGGTTCGTCGGCGTCGGCGAGAACGGCCAGGACCCGCGGCTGGCGTTCGTCGAGCCGATGATCACCCGCGAGTTCTTCCGCGACCACACCGGGACCGAGACCGACGACGTCCCGCAACCGGAGGCGTATCCACACGACCAGCAGCACCCGACGGAGTACAGCGTCCGTGACCTGCCGTCGACGGACGCGGTCGCCGTCGTCCTCCAGTCGTTCGAACAGGTCTGAGGCAGGGCTCTCCGGCACCGGGCGACCCGCGGACGGGGCTCGATTGCTACCCGACCACGTTCGATTCGAGGTCCCGCGGGAAGTAGGTCAGAAACTCGATGCCGTCGTCGGTGACGACCACGGTATCCGAGTGGCGGTAGCCCGCCTCGTCGACGTGGCTGACCGGAACGCCCGGTCCCATCGCCTCGAAGGCGGTCTCCTGGGCCTCGTGCATCAGTTCGAAGTAGTGTTCGTTCTCGTCGTCGACCGCCCCGACGAACATCGTCCGCTCCAGTTCCGAGTAGTAGCCGTCGACGGTGGCCGTCGCGCCGAACCAGACGGCCGCGTCGGCGTCAGTTCCGGCCAGTCGGTCGCGGACCCGGGCGAGCCGTGACCGGAACTCGCTCGCGGGAACTGCCGTCGTCACACCCTCTGTCAGGGAACGAATCGTGAAAAAGTGGGTGGCCAACCCTTCACACGGGAAGTTTTTTGAGGGCTGGTGGAGTCTCTCCGGTGTGACCCGTGGGTGGGTCATACGTGGGGAAGCGATGGTCGATACGACGTTCGAGGACGACAGTCCGTCGTACGTGGCCGCAGCAGAGGCGCGGGTCTGGGCGACGGCCCGGAGGGCGGACACCGTGGAGGTATCGCTGTGGCTGGTCGTACTCGTGGCGGTGACGTTGGACGTGTACACGACGTATCTCGGGCTCTCCGCGGGACTCGCGGAGGGCAACCCCATCATGCGGTGGGCGATCGAGGGATACGGGTTCGGCGCGCTCGCGCTGGCGAAGGTGTTCGTGCTCGGCTGTGCTGGGCTCGTGCGCGAGGCCCGACCCGACGACGGCGTCGTCATCGCGCTCGGGGTCGCGCTCCCGTCCGTGCTGACCGTCGTCGCCAACGTCGTCACGCTGACGACGGCCTGACGCGGGCGACCGAACCGGAACCGAGGGTCCCGTCACCCCTCACCCTTTATCCCTCGTCGGGTGCCTTCTCGGACAGCACCGTCCGGTCGAACTCGCAGACGAGTTCGTCCCCGCGGTTGACGGCGAAGGCCTCGACGTGCATTGTGACGACGCCGCGCTCCCCGTCGCTGGTCTCGCGTTTATCCGTGACCGTCGATTCCGCGCGGAGCGTGTCGCCGTGGAAGACGGGCGCGGGGTGTTCCACCTCGTCGTACGAGAGGTTCGCCACGATGGTCCCGTCCGTGGTCTCGGGGATCGACAGCCCCACCGCGAGGCTCATCGTGTAGAGGCCGTTGACGAGGCGCTCGCCGAACTGCGTGTCCGCGGCGAAGTCGGCGTCCAGGTGGAGCGGCTGCTGGTTCATCGTCATGTCACAGAACCGCTGGTTGTCCGCCTCCGAGACCGTCCGGCGCTTGTCGTGGACGATGGTCTCGCCTACCATGAACTCCTCGTAGTACTTGCCGGGCATACACCGAGGTGGACCGGCCGGGAAAAAAGCGTGGGGTCGAACGGGAGAAAAAGGTACACTGCGGGCGCCCGAACGACCCACCATGCCACGCCGGAGCGTCCTGTTCTCGCCGGGCGACCAGCCAGCCCTCATGCGCAAGGCACCGACCACCGGGGCCGACGTCGTCGTGTTCGACCTGGAGGACGCGGTCGCGCCCGACCAGCGGCCGGCGGCCCGCGAGCACGTCCGTGAGGCCCTGGCCGACATCGAGGCCGACCCCGAGGTCTACGTGCGCGTCTCGCCGCCGGGACGGGGGGCCGCGACGGACCTGGACGCCGTCCTCGACGGGGTCGCCCCGGACGCGCTCGTCTGTCCGAAAGTCGCGGACGCCGACGACGTGACCCACCTGGCGGCGATGGCCCGCGAGCGCGACGCCGACCTGCCCGTGCTGGCGCTGGTCGAGACGGCCGCCGGCGTCCTCCACGCGGAGGCCATCGCGGCCGCGGACCCGACCGACGCGCTCGTGTTCGGCGCCGAGGACCTGGCCGCCGACCTCGGGGCGGCCCGCACCCCGGGGGGAGCGGAAGTCAGCCACGCCCGCCAGCGCGTCGTCCTCGCGGCGACGGCGGCCGGTGTGGACGCGGTCGACACCGTCTTCACCGACTTCGAGGACGAGGACGGTCTCAGACAGGCCACCCGCGAGGCGTTCGAACTGGGCTACGACGGGAAACTGGCCATCCACCCGGCGCAGGTCGACCCGATCAACGAGACGTTCACGCCCGACCCCGAGCGGGTCGCGTGGGCGCGACGCGTCCTGTCGGCCCGCGACGCCGCCGAGGCGGCCGGGAAGGCGGTGTTCGCGGTCGACGGCGAGATGATCGACGCGCCGCTTGTCGCCCAGGCCGAGCGCGTCCGCGAGCGTGCCCGGGCCGCCGACCGGTCGTTCGAGGGCCCCGACTGACCCGGCCCGGCGTGGCCGGGGGACACACGCCCGCCATTCTTTTCACGGTCCTGACCGACCACGGGGGTATGGCCGACGAGGTCAATCCATTCGAGAGCCTCCAGGAACAGGTCGACGACGCGGCGGCCCACGTCGACGTCGACCCCGGCGTGATCGAGCGGCTGAAACATCCAGAGCGCGTCCTCGAGACGAATCTCGCGGTCGAGATGGACGACGGCGCGCTCGAGGTGTTCCACGCCTACCGGTCGCAGTTCAACGGCGTTCGCGGCCCGTACAAGGGCGGGATCCGGTACCACCCGCAGGTCACCCGCGACGAGGTCAAGGCGCTCTCGGGATGGATGGCGGTCAAGTGTGCCGTCGCGGACATCCCCTACGGCGGCGGCAAGGGCGGGATCGAGGTCGACCCCGACGCCTACAGCGCGAGCGAACTCGAGCGGATCACCCGCTCGTTCGCGACGGAACTCCAGCCGTTCGTCGGCGAGGACAGGGACATCCCCGCGCCCGACGTCAACACCGGCCAGCGGGAGATGAACTGGATCAAAGACACCTACGAGACCCTGGAGAACACGACCGAACCCGGCGTCGTCACGGGCAAGGCGGTCGAGAGCGGGGGCAGCGAGGGCCGCGTCGAGGCGACCGGCCGGTCGGTGATGCTCACCGCCCGCGAGGCCTTCGACGCGCTCGGCAAGGACATCGAGGGCGCGACCGTCGCGGTCCAGGGGTACGGCAACGTCGGCTCCATCGCCGCCCGCCTGCTCGAAGACATCGGCGCGAGGGTCGTCGCCGTCTCGGACTCGTCGGGCGCGCCTTACGACCCCGAGGGCCTGGACGCCCGCGCAGCCAAGCGCACCAAAGACGAGACCGGCAACGTCGTCGACCTCGACTCGCCCCAGACGCTGACCAACGACGAGTTGCTGACACTGGACGTCGACCTGCTGGTGCCCGCCGCGCTCGAGAACGCCATCGACGAGACGCTCGCACACGAGGTCTCTGCCGACATCGTCGTCGAGGGGGCCAACGGCCCGCTGACGCCCGAGGCCGACGGCGTCCTGACCGGACAGAACGTCCACGTCTTCCCGGACGTCCTCGCCAACGCCGGCGGCGTCACCGTCTCGTACTTCGAGTGGGTCCAGAACCGCCAGCGCTTCTACTGGAGCGAACAGCGCGTCAACGACGAACTGGAGACGGTCATCGTCGACGCCTTCGACGCCCTCCGGGAGGTCTTCGAGGAGCGTGACGTGCCCAACCGCCGGGTCGCCGCGTACGTCCTCGCGATCGAGCGGATCGCCCGCTCGGCCGAGGCGTCCGGCGTCTGGCCCTGACGAGGTCCCACACCAGTTATCCCGTCACGGTTCGAACCGCGGGTATGGCAGTCTACGAGCGGTCGGTCCTCGTCGACGCACCGTTCGAGGAAGTCTGGGCGTTCCACTCGCGGGTCTCCGGGCTGGAGGCACTGACGCCGGACTGGATGCACCTCCACATCGAGGGCGTCCGCGGGCCCGACGGCGACCCCGACCCCGACATCCTGGAGACCGGGTCGACAATCGAGTCGTCGGTCCGGCTCTTCGACGTCGGGCCGCGCCAGCGGTGGATCTCCTACATCGCCACCCGGCGGGAGGGCGACGGCGAGGCGATGTTCCGCGACGAGATGACCCGCGGCCCCTTCCCCCACTGGGTCCACACCCACCGCTTCGAGGCGACTCCCGACGGGACTCGCGTCCACGACCGCGTCGAGTACCGACTCCCCGGCGGCCCGCTCGGGCGTCTCGTCGGCCCGCTGGGCGTCGTCGGCTTCGAACCGATGTTCCGGTATCGCCACCGCCGCACGAAGGAACTGCTTGAACCGTAGCGACCCAACCCCTATTGTGGGGCCCTTCGAACGGTCGCGTATGACAGACGTGGCTGTCGTCGGCGGCGGTGCCGCCGGTCTGAGCGCTGCACTGTTCACGGCCAAGAACGGACTCGACACCGTTGTCTTCGACACAGACAAGACGTGGCTGCACAAGGCCCACCTGTTCAACTACCTCGGGATCGAGAGCGAGGACGGGTCGGCGTTCGTCGAGGACGCCCGCGAGCAGGTGGACTCGTTCGGCGTCGACCGGCGCCAGGGCGAGGAGGTGACCGCCGTGAGCGCCGACGGCGACGGCTTCACCGTCGAGACGGTCGAGGGCGAGTACGGGGCCGACTACGTCGTCCTCGCGACCGGCGCCGACCGGGACCTGGCCGCGGACCTGGGGTGTGCGTTCGCCGACGAGGACGTCGTCGACGTCGACGTGACGATGGAGACGAGCGTCGCGGACGCCTACGCCACCGGCGCGATGGTCCGCGCCGAGGAGTGGCAGGCCATCATCTCCGCGGGCGACGGCGCCGCCGCCGCGCTCAACATCCTCTCGAAGGAGAAAGGCGAACACTTCCACGATTTCGACACGCCCGCAGACGCCGAATAGGTGACCCTCCCGTCTGGAACCGTTCCCCATGAGGCCCCCAGCGCTACGTACGCGCCGGGAGTGGACCGGGACGTGCGCGACAGCGGCCTCGGGAGCCTCACCCAGATCGTCGACGAGCAGCGCCGGTCGGTCATCGCTTCGAGGAGGCGACCGCCACGATAGTCCCGAAGGCTCGGCGGCCACCGGCATTTTGACGCCGGGCCGGGCTCGACGCGGTCGGGCGGTCGCTCGCCGACCGCCACCTCGGTCCAGTCCATCGCCACGGCCGGGTCGCCGGACACCACAAGAGGAAAGCCACGGCTCCCGTAAGACCGGGCGATGACGGCGGGCGAGACGCTGGGGGCGCGCCTGGAAGCGCGGGCGTCGCCGCTGGCCGCACTGGTCGTGGCCATCGCGGCGGTGTCGACGAGTGCCATCCTCATCCGCTGGAGCGGGGCGCCGGCGACCGTCGCCGCCTTCTACCGGGTGCTGTTCACGACGGCGTTGCTCGCGCCGCTCGCGGTCACCCGCCACGGCGAGCGCCTGCGCTCGCTGGGTCGCCGGGACGCGCTGGCGGCGGGGGCGACGGGGGTCGCGCTCGCGGTTCACTTCGGCGCCTGGTTCCAGTCCGTCGAGTGGACGAGCGTCGCGGCCTCGGTGACGCTCGTCCAGGCCCAGCCGCTGTTCGTCGCGGTCGGCGCGTGGGCGCTGCTCGGCGAGCGCCTCGGCGCCCGGAAACTCGGGGGGATCGGCCTCGCGCTCGCGGGAATGGTCGCCATGTCCGCGGGGGAGTTCGCGGCCGGCGCGCTGGTCGGCCCGCGGCCGCTGGCCGGCAACGCCCTGGCGGTCGGCGCGGCCGTGATGATGGCCGCCTACGTCCTCGCCGGGCGGTCGCTGCGCCAGCGCGTCCCGCTGGTCCCGTATGTCACCGTCGTCTACTCGGTCTGTGCCGCGGTGCTGTGTGCCATCGCGCTCGCCCAGGGCGCCCCACTGCGGGGCTACCCGCCGGTCGAGTGGGGGTTGTTTCTCGCGATGGCCGTCGGCCCGGGCGTACTCGGCCACACGGTGCTCAACTGGGCGCTCGAACACGTCGAGTCGTCGGTCGTCAGCGTCTCGCTGCTCGGGGAACCGGTCGGGAGCACGCTGCTGGCGTTGCTGTTGCTCGGGGAGGTGCCCGGCGCGTGGACCGTCGCCGGCGGCGCGGTCGTCCTCGGGGGGATCTACGTGACCGCCCGGACCCAGTCGATGGAGTAGGTCAGGCGGCGCGTTTCTCGATCTCGCCTTTGACCGCGGCGGCGTCGAAGTCGTGTTCGGGGCGGATGTTGACGAAAGCGAGGAACTCCTCGGCGTTCAAAAGCGCCTCCGGGTCGTAGACCTCGAGGGCGGCGTCGACGGCCGCCCGGGCGCCGATGAGGGGTTCGAGCGCCCCGAGGGCGCAGGCGGCGTCGTACCAGCGGGCGTCCGCGATCGCCTCCTCGTTGACTTTCGTCGCGTCGATGAAGTACAGTTCCCCGCCGGAGAAGAGGACGTTCTCGGCGCGGAGGTCGCCGTGGGCGAGGTTCGCGTCGTGGATCGTCTCCAGCGCCCGGAAGAGGTCGGGCGCGTGGGCGCGCGCCTCCTCGGGCGGCAGTTCCCCCAGCGTCCGGAAGTCCGGCAGGTACTCCAGGACCATGACCGCGACATCCTCGTATTCGAAGGCCTCCTTGGGTTCCGGGGCGTTGACGCCGAGTTCGCGCATCCGCCGGTTAGCGTCGAGTTCGTGTTCGGCCATCTCGATGGGCGTCGCGAAGTGCTCGAAAAAGCCCTCCCGGCCGCTGGAGAACGCGCCGAGGTTCCGGCCGGTCGTCATCAGCGCGTGGACCAGCGAGTTCTGGCTGGTGACTACCTTCGCGAACAGCCGGTCGTTGACGACACAGGGCGTCGACAGCCAGTTGTCGGCCTCCAGGAACTCGACGCGGGCGGTCTCGACGCCGTAGCGACTCATGACCTCCCTGATGACACCTTCCAGGGTCGGCCACGGCACCGTGCCGCGCATGAGACGCCGGAACGCCATCCGTCTCCCGAGTCGGCGCCCACGGATTTATGCGTTCGGTCGCTACCCCCGGCAGTCTTTAGTCGAATCGGCGGCAACGTTCCGGTATGGATTTCACGCTCCCCGGGGAACACCGGATGATCCGCGATTCGGTCAGGGAGTTCTGCGACGAGGAGATCGCCCCCATCGCCCAGGAGATCGAGGACGAACACCGCTTTCCCGCGGAGGTGTTCGACCAGCTGGCGGAACTGGACGTGATGGGCGTCCCCGTCGGCGAGGAGTACGGCGGTCTGGGCGGCGACCAGCTCATGTACGCGCTGGTGACCGAGGAACTCGGGCGAGTCTCGGGGTCTATCGGCCTCTCGTATGCCGCCCACGTCTCGCTGGGCTCGAAACCCATCGAGCTGTTCGGCACCGAGGCCCAGAAAGAGCGGTGGCTGCGGCCGCTGGCGACCGGCGAGACACTCGGGGCGTGGGCGCTGACCGAACCCGGCTCCGGCTCGGACGCCTCCGACATGGACACGACCGCCGAGCGCGACGGCGACGAGTGGGTGATCGACGGCACCAAGCAGTTCATCACTAACGCCACCGTCGCGGGCTCGGTTCTGGTGAAGGCCGTGACCGCGCCCGGCGAGGGGTACGGCGGCATCTCGACGTTCGTCGTCGACCCCGACGACGAGGGGTTCGAGGTCTCGACGGTCTGGGACAAGATGGGGCTCAACGCCTCGCCGACCTGCGAGATCCAGTTGAACGACGTCCGGGTCCCCGGGGACCGGCTGCTGGGCGAACCGGGCGACGGCTGGGACCAGACCAGGAAGACGCTCGACGGCGGCCGGATATCTATCGCGGCGCTGTCGGTCGGGCTCGCACAGGGCGCCTTCGAGGCCGCGCTATCCTACGCCAAAGAGCGCGAGCAGTTCGGCCAGCCTATCGGCGAGTTCGACGCCGTCCGGGACATGCTCGTCGAGATGGACCGCAAGATAGAGCGCGCACGGCTGTTGACCCACAAGGCCGCCGTCCGCTACGACGAGGGCGAGGACGTGACCCGGCTCTCGTCGATGGCGAAACTCGACGCCTCCGAGATATCGCGCGAGGTGGCGGAGGACGCCGTCCAGGTGCTGGGCGGGTACGGCTACACGACCGACTTCGCGCCCCAGCGGTTCTTCCGGGACGCGAAGCTCATGGAGATCGGCGAGGGCACGAGCGAGATCCAGCGGCTCGTCCTCGGGCGCGAACTGGGGCTGTGACCGGCCGGGCCGGCTACCCGTCCCACTCCTCGACCAGGAGGCCGTACCGTTCGACGCCGACGCGCTCGCCGTCGACCCGGACGAGGAAGTTGACACCGTCCTCGCCGAGGGACTCGAACCACTCCCGCTCGTCGGCCCCGTTGACCGGGTCGGTCGACGCGACCCCGGGGCGAACCGCTGGGTGGTTGACCACCTCCTGGAAGAAGTCCAGGTCGGCCTCCTCGACCGGGTGGAAGGTCACCTCGTCGCCGCGCACGAACAGTGGACCTGTCATGCCGCGACCCAGAGACGAGCGGCCAGTGAGTGTTCCCCCCGCGTGTCACGCGCTGGCATGCCGAGGCCGACGAGCAGGACCGTCCTCGAACAGGCTGTATGCGTCCGGCCTAATGGCAACCCAGACGAGGACGCCGGGCAGTTCGAAATCGCTATCGCCCGCTCCTCGCGACCCGGCGAAACGGGTATCGCGTGTCATATACAACGCATATGCATGACCACCACTGTTCGGGTCTCCGACGAGACCAGAGACAGGCTCGAACGGGTGAAGCGCGAGGGGGAGTCTTTCGACGGGCTTCTCGACCGCCTCAGTCGAAACGAGACGGACATCGACGCGGTCGCGGGTAGCTTCGACCGGCCAGAAGACGAGGGACTGGCGGAATCGGTCACACGAGCCCACGAGGAGCTGAACCGGTCCCTCGAACGTCGGGTCGACGAGTCCGAACAGTGACCGTACTCGATACCGACGTGGCGGTGAACTGCCGCGAGGAGGACACGCCGGCGTACACGCTCCGGGCGCACGTGGCGGGGAACTCGGAGGAGACGGTCGAACTGCGGTTCTGCTCGTTCGAGTGTCTGGAGAACTGGACCTAGGCGTCGACGGCCGCGCGCAGCAGTTCGCGCTCCTCGTTGTCGGTGATCCGGTCCGAGTCCAGACAGACGCGGAGCGCCTTCTGTGCGAGTTCGGGCGTCAGCGAGAGGGTCGCGACCGGTGACTCGTCGCCGGCGTCGGCGCCGTCGCCGTCTTCGAGCGCGGCGAGACGGCGCTCCAGTCGGTCGAGCGTCCGGCGAACCGTCTCGTCGTCGAGTCGCTCCCGCTCGTCTGTGACCGTCGCTCCCGCGGGGGAACCGTGGTCGTCCCGGCCCGCGCCGTCAGTTGCGTCCCGGCCGTCGCCGTCAGTGGCGTCGCCGTCGGCCTCCTCGCCCCCGGCTTCGTCGCCGAAGACGGATCCGGCGAACGAGCGGCGGTCGTCCCACTCGAAGCCGGGGATCGCGTTGAGCCGCCGGCTGACCGTCGCCCGCGTCACGTCCAGTACCCCCGCGATGTCGGACTGTGACGCGTCCGGGCGCTCGTAGACCGCCCGGAGCGTCCGTCGCTGTCGTTCGGACAGCGACAGCTCGGTCTCCTGTTCGTCGGTGCTGTCGTCCGCCTGTCGTCCGTTTGTCCTGGCTGCCATGGCTGGGTCGTTTCGGTCGGTGTCCCGGGACGCGTCGTCGGCGCGCTCCTCGCCCGTGGTGAGTCCGTCCTGACCGCCCCCTCCCCGGTCCCCGTCGGCCTGTTCGTCCGACGATTCGTCCGCCACCGGGGGGTCTGGGGTGCTCTCGTCCGTCAGGACGCCGCCCATCTCGGCCGCGGCGTCGCCGTCCCCCGGAGCACCCTCCGTCTCGCCCGTCGGGTCCTCGTCGGCCTGGGAGTCGGCCGTACTACCCGTCGACGCCCCCGGCGAGTCGTCGGGGTCCTCGCCCGCGGGGTCGCCGTACTCGTCGAGCACCCGTTCGACGAGCGACGGGGACGCGCCGCTGACTTCGCCGGCGATAGCCGAGAGGGTGGCGTCCGGGCGCGACGCGGCCACGTCGAGGATCCGCCGGTGGACCATCGCCCGCGGTCGGGTGTCTCTGTTGTCCGCCCGGCTCATGTCTCGTACACAGCCTCCTCGGTCTTAAATTTCTTTTGCCCGCCTATCACTGGTGAAAAAAGGCGCGATGAATCCTGAACGCGGCGAAACCGGCCTCCGGCCGGACCCGGGTCGGGGGTCGTCAGTCGTCGGCCTGGCCGGGCGTCGGTTCGGTGACGGCGTCGGCGTCGGTCGCCGCGGGTGGCAGGTCGTTGCGCACGTCGGCGCGCTCGCGTTCCTCGAGCACCCCGGCGTAGGCGTCGGGCATCACCTTCGTGAACTGCTCCAGTTCGGCGTCCCAGTCGGCGAGCAGTTCCCGGGCGCGCTCGGAGTCGGTGTAGGCGGCGTGGTTCTCGACGAGGCGCGTGACCGTCTCGCGGTCTCTCTCGTCGAGGGTGAACTCCAGGCTGACCATGCCGGTGTTGACCCTGCGCGCGAACTCCCCGTCGGGGTCGTAGACGTAGGCGATGCCGCCGGACATGCCGGCCGCGAAGTTCTTGCCCGTCTCGCCCAGCACGACGATGGCGCCGCCGGTCATGTACTCACAGCCGTGGTCGCCGACGCCCTCGACGACGCCCCGGACCCCGGAGTTGCGCACGGCGAAGCGTTCGCCGGCCAGCCCGTTGACATAGGCCTCGCCCTGGGTCGCCCCGTAGAGGGCGACGTTGCCGATGACGATGTTCTCGTCAGCCCCGTAGTTCGCGTTCCCGGGGGTTCGCACGACGAGTTTCCCGCCAGATAGTCCCTTGCCGATGTAGTCGTTGGCGGTGCCGACCAGGTCCATCGTGATCCCCTGCTGGAGGAAGGCGCCGAAGCTCTGGCCGGCGGTCCCCTCCAGGCGGCAGGTGATAGTGTCGTCGGGCAGCCCCTCGCCGCCGTACTCGGCCGAGACGGCGTTCGAGAGCGTCGCGCCGACCGCGCGGTCGACGTTGTCGATGTCCCGGTGGACCGCGACCGGCTCGCCCGACTCGATGGCGGGCTCGGCCGCCTCGATGAGCTCCCAGTCCATCGACTCGTCGACGTCGTGGGTCTGCTCGCGGGTCTTGTAGCGGTCGTCGTCGCCCGCGGGCTCGGCGATAACCCCCGAGAGGTTCAGCTTCTTGGCCTTGGGCTGGGTGAGGTCGGTCCGCTGGGCGAGCACGCCCGGCCGCCCGACCATCTCGTCGACCGTCCGGAAGCCCAGTTCGGCCATGATCTCCCGGAGTTCCTGGGCGACGAAGGTCATGTAGTTGATGACGTGCTGGGGTTCGCCCGGGAACCGCTCGCGGAGTTTCTCGTTCTGGGTGGCGACGCCGACCGGGCATGTGTTCTCGTGACACTGCCGGGCCATCACACAGCCCGAGGTGACCAACGAGGCGGTGCCGAAGGCGTACCCCTCGGCGCCGAGCAGGGTCGCGACGGCCACGTCGCGGCCGGTCTTCATCCCGCCGTCGGTCGTCACCGTGATGCGCGAGCGCAGGCCGGTCGCCCGGAGCATCTGGTTTGCCTCTGCCAGCCCCAGTTCCCACGGGAGGCCGGCGTTTTTGATGCTCGTCTTGGGCGAGGCGCCGGTCCCGCCGGAGTGGCCCGAGATGTGGACCTTGTCGGCGTTAGCCTTGGCGACGCCCGCGGCGATGGTGCCGATGCCGTCCTCGGCGACGAGCTTGACGTTGACGTCCGCCTCGGGGTTCGAGGCCTTGAGGTCGTGGATCAGCTGTTTGAGGTCCTCGATGGAGTAGATGTCGTGCAGCGGCGGCGGCGAGATGAGCCCGACGCCCGGCGTGGCGTAGCGGACGTGGGCGATCATCTCGTTGACCTTCTTGCCCGGCAGGTGGCCGCCCTCGCCGGGCTTGGAGCCCTGGGCCATCTTGATCTGGAGTTCCTCGGCCGACGAGAGGTAGTGGCTGGTGACGCCGAACCGGCCCGAGGCCACCTGCTTTGTCTTGCACTCTTTCTCGGTGTCGAACCGCTCGGGCGGTTCCCCGCCCTCGCCGGTGTTGGCGTGGGCGCCCAGCCGGTTCATCGCGATGGCGTTGTTCTCGTGCATCTCCGGCGAGAGGCTCCCCAGGCTCATCGCCGCCGTCTCGAAGCGCTCGACGACCTCCTCGACGGGTTCGACCTCCTCGATGGGGACGGGCTCGCGGCCCGAGTCGAACTCCAGCAGGCCACGCAGGGTCTGGAGCTGCTCGTGTTGCTCGTTTATCTCGGCGGCGAACTCCTTGTAGCGCTCGTAGTCGCCGGTCCGGACAGCCTGCTGGACCGTCCCGACCGTGTCGGGGTTCCACTGGTGGTGGATGCCGCCGGTCCGGTTCTCGAACTCGCCCTGGCGTTCGAGGTCCGGGTCCTCGCCCCAGGCGACCTCGTGGCGGTCGAGCAGGTCCGACTCGACCGCTTCGAGGCCGATCCCCTCGGTGCGGTTGGGGGTCCCCTCGAAGTACTCCGCGACGAAGTCCGAGGAGAGCCCGACGGCCTCGAAGATCTGGGCGCCCTGGTAGCTCTCGACGGTGGAGATGCCCATCTTGGACATCGTCTTCAGGAGCCCGTCCTCGAGGGCGTTGACGTAGGCGTCGATGGCCCGCGAGAGTTCGGCGCCGTCCGGGCCGGCGACCAGGTCCTCGATGGTCCGGTAGGCCAGGTAGGGGTTGACCGCGCCCGCCCCGTAGCCGACCAGCGTCGCGATGTGGTGGACCGTCCGGGGGTCGCCCGACTCGAGGACGAGCCCGACGTGGTTGCGCAGGCCGTTGCGGACGAGGTGGTGGTGGACCCCGCCGACCGCCAGCAGGCTCGGGACCGCCGCGCGCTCGGGGCCGGCCTCCCGGTCCGAGAGCACGACGACGTCGTGCTCGGTCGCGGCCGCCGACGCCGCCTCGCGGGCGTCCTCGACGGCCTCGCGGAGGTCGGTCTCGGCGGGGTCGTAGGTGATGTCGACGACCGCCGAGGACATGCCGTTGGTGTCGAGCTCGCGGACCGTCGCCATCTCCTGGTCGGTCAGGACCGGCGAGTCGACGACGAGCTGGCGGGCGTGCCCGGGTGACTCGTCGAGGAGGTTGCGCTGGGAGCCCAGCCGCGACTCCAGCGAGGTGACCAGTTCCTCCCGGATGTAATCGAGCGGCGGGTTCGTCACCTGGGCGAACAGCTGTTTGAAGTAGGTAAACAGCGGACGGTTGAACTGCGAGAGCACCGACAGCGGGGTGTCGTCGCCCATCGACCCGACGGGGTCTTTCCCCTTCTCGGCCATCGGCCCGATGAGGTGGTCGACCTCGTCGTAGGTGTAGCCGAACATCGCCTGGTAGGCCCGGAGCGCGTCGAATTCGTGGCCGGGGAGGTTGTTCGGCTCGTCGACCAGCTCGTCGAGCTGGACCTGCTGGTCGTCGACCCACTCGCCGTACGTCTCGTCGGTCAGCCCCTCGAAGACCTCGTCGTCGGGGATGACCCGGCCCTCCGTGGGGTCCGCGAGGAACAGCTGACCGGGCTGGAGGCGGCCGCGTTCGACGATCTCGGCGGGGTCGGTGTCGAGCGCGCCGGCCTCGGAGGCCATCACCAGGGTGTTGTCCTCCAGGACGTCGTACCGGCAGGGTCGCAGCCCGTTGCGGTCCAGCACCGCGCCGACGCGCTCGCCGTCGGTCGCGGCGACGAAGGCCGGCCCGTCCCACGGTTCGACGACCGAGGCGTGGTAGTCGTACCAGTTACGGCGGCCGCCCGTGACGGCGTTTTCCTCGCCGCGCCAGGCCTCCGGGATGAGCATCCGGAGCGCGTGGGGGAGGTCACGGCCCTCCTTCAACAGGAGTTCCAGTGCGTTGTCGACGCTGGCGGTGTCCGACTGCTCGGGGTCGTCGATGATCGGCGTGAGCTTGTCGATATCGTCGCCGAAGGCCGCCGATTCGAGGTCCGTCTCGCGTGCGCGCATCCAGTTGATGTTGCCCTGGATGGTGTTGAACTCGCCGTTGTGGATGATCCGCCGGTAGGGGTGTGCGAGGTGCCAGGCGCCCAGCGTGTTCGTCGAGAACCGCGCGTGGACCATCACGAACGTCGATTCGACGCGCTCGTCGGTCAGGTCCGGGTAGTAGTCCGCGACCTGCTCGCCCTTGAGCAGGCCCTTGTAGACGACCATGTCCTGGTCGAGCGAGACGACGTAGAACCGTTCGTGCCCGTCGGGTTCGGTCTCCTCGACGTGGTTCTCCAGGACGCGCCGGCCGACGTAGAGCTGGCGGCCGAACGCTTCGCCGGCCTTCCCGTCAGCCGACTTGACGAACACCTGCTCGACGACGGGCTCGGAGTCCAGCGCCGTCTGCCCGAGGTCGCTGTTGTCCGTCGGCACTGTCCGCCAGGCGAGGGTCTCGATGCCCTCGCCGGCCAGTTGCTCCTCGACGGTCGCTTTCAGGGCCGCGCGGGCTTCGTCGTCCTGCGGGAGAAAGAGCGTCCCCACGGCGTACTCGCCAGGAGCCCCCAGGTCGGCGTCGACCTCCGCGGCGAAGAAGTCGTGGGGGACCTGGAGCATCACGCCCGCCCCGTCGCCGGTCGCCTCCTCGGCGCCGGTCGTCCCCCGGTGTTCGAGGTTCTCGAGCAGCTCGAGTCCGTCCGAGAGTACCCAATGGCCGCCGTCGTCGTCGAGGTCCATCACGACTCCGACGCCACAGTTGGACCGCTGGTCGGTCGGGTCCGCGAGCCGTCTCCCGGTCGCGGACTCCGAAACGTGTCGCTCGTCCATATGTGCCGACGCTATCAGCCCCTCCATTATGAGGCTATCCCTCAAGGACGACGGGTCTATTAAACCCGAATTAGGGAATAATAGGGATACATACGCCTCTATATCCGCGCCGGCGTCGAACGCCGCTCGATGGGCAAACGTGTTTTATCTCGGCTGTTTGCCCAGGTATTGTCTGTATTTTTCTCGTTTCGGTTCGTCTGTATCCACTAATTCCACATAAATCTGCCGGTATTTGTAACAAGAGCGGACGGCTGTGGGTGGCTCCGGACGGCGGGAAGCGCGTCCGGGCCCGCCTGTGTCGTCCTTGACGGGCACCTAACGGGCCGCCCGCGTCGTTCGAGCGGGCAAACAGGATCCGTCGAAGTGAGAGGTGGGTAACCATCCATCTCGGGGAATATATACGAATCCGTTCCGGCCCGGTGCGAGACACGCGCCCGCTAGCGTGCGCGGGACCTCCTGCGCCACCCCCGTTTCACCTCGAAATCGCCCGACGTCTGCCGGTTGTCTGCCCGGAGTCTGACGGCCTTTTATCAGTCGCGGTGTTCCAGAGAGTCGTGCCGGGGGCGCGGCAGGTCACACGCTCCCGCTCCCGCCTCACGGCGGACCATCCCATCCTATCGTTTCAGAACCGTATCGCCGCCGGCGTTCGGTCGCCGTCGCGACCCGGCGGTCACCTCGCTGAGCGCGACCGACGCCAGGAAGACGACGACCACCGCGACGGTCCCGTACCCGACCGCCTCCGCCCGGTCTATCTGACCGGGAGAGGCCGGGCGCGGACGGATGAAGAGTAGGGTCCCGGCCTGGCCGGTTCAGCGCTCGGCCAGTCGGACCTCAATGTCGGTCTCGGGCTGGAGCGTGACCTGCATCGAGAGGTCCAGCGGCGGTTCGGTGCCGGGTTCGAACGCGAACCGCCCCGCTAGCGACGCCAGGACGAGCTGGGCCTCCATGCGGGCAAAGCGCATCCCGATGCAGTGACGCGGGCCGCCGCCAAAGGGGTAGTAAGCGTAGTCGGGTCGGGCCTCGCGGCCCTCGCGCCAGCGGTCGGGCCGGAAGGCGTCGGGCTTGTCGTACCACCGCTCGTCGCGGTGGACGATATACTGGGGCATCGACAGCGTCGCCCCCGCCGGGATATCGTACCCCCGGACGGTCACGTCCCGGGTGGGCTCCCGGAAGATGGTGTAGGCCGGCGGGTAGAGCCGGAGTGCCTCGTCGACGACGTTGCCGAGGTAGTCCATCTCGAACAGCGCCGCCGCGGTCGGCGGGTCGTCGCCAAGGACGTCGT
Organism: Halobacteriales archaeon QS_4_69_31; assembly: GCA_003021655.1. Lineage (GTDB taxonomy): Archaea > Halobacteriota > Halobacteria > Halobacteriales > Haloarculaceae > QS-4-69-31. Next base: position 23,650 of record PXRP01000019.1, on the reverse strand, counting down.
CGAGTTCCCCGTGGAGGCGGGCCTGTTGGTCCGGGTGGTTCGCGAGCAAAAAGAGGGCGTACGACAGGGTCAGTGCGGTGGTCTCGTGGCCGGCGACCAGGAACGTGAAGAGGTGGTCGCGGACGTCCTGCTCCGAGAGCGTCGAGCCGTCCTCGAACTCCACGTCGAGCAGTATCGACAGCAGGTCCCCGGGGTCGTCGTCGCCCGCCCGCCGGGCCGCGACCATCTCCTCGATGGTCTCCTCGAACCGTGCGAGCGCGCGTTTCGCGCGGCGGTTGGCGGGCGTGGGCACCCACAGCGGGAGCAGCGCCGAGACGGACCCGGCGTCGAAGTGATCGGTGATGGCGTCGGCGGCCTCGCCGATGTCGGACTCCTGTCCGCGGATGTCGACGTCGAGCAGCGTCTTGGCCAGGATCTCGAGCGTGAGCGTCCGCATCTCGTCGGTCGCGGTGACGGTCTCGCCCGCCGTCCACGCGTCGGCGCGGGCCCGCGCGTACCGGATCATCATCTCGGCGTAGGTCTCGATGCGGTCCCGGTAGAAGGCGGGCTGGAGGGCCGTCCGCTCGCGGCGCCACTTCTCGCCCTCCGCGAGGAAGAGACCGCCCTCCGCGAGTTCGCCCAGCGAGTCCTGGATGACCTGCGCGCGGCGGTAGTCGTCGGCCTCGTCGACGAGCACGCGCTGGATGTCCTCGGGGCGGGTCAGCATGTAGCCGTCGGCCCCCGCGACCGAGTAGCTCACCACGTCCGAGTCGTAGCTCCCGCACCGCTCGTAGAACGCGACCGGGTCCCGCAGAAACGAGAGCGTGTTCCCGACCAGCGGCCACCCGTCCGGGCCGGGTGGTCCCGCGTCGCTGTCCTCGGCGGCGCCGTCCCCGGAGACACTGCCTGCCATGACGTACTGCCCTACGGACCCGACCCACAAGCACGTTCGGCCCGACACGCCCGGTCGTTTATAAGTCGGGAAGCGAGACGCAGTTCTTATGCGCGGCCTGGCAGTAGACGGGAGCGATGACAGTCATCGGGATCGTCGGCCTGCCGGGCAGCGGGAAAAGCGAGGCCGCCGCCGTCGCGCGCGAGGCGGGCGTGCCGGTGGTGACGATGGGCGACGTGGTCCGCCAGGCGTGTCGCGACCGGGGGCTTGACCCGGCGACCCACCACGGAGAGGTCGCACAGGCGCTCCGCGAGGAAGGCGGCCCCGACGCCATCGCCCGGGAGTCGCTGCCCGCCATCGAGGACCACCTGGCGGACCACGACACCGTCCTGGTCGACGGCATCCGCTCGGACGTGGAGGTCGAACGGTTCGTCGAGGCCTTCGGCGAGGGGTTCCTGCTCGTGGCCGTCCACGTGCCCTTCGAGACGCGCGCCGGGCGCCTCGACCTCCGGGGGCGTGACGCCGGCGCCGACGAGGGCGGGGAATCGCTCGCAGAGCGCGACGAGCGCGAGAAGGGGTTCGGCATGGACGACGCCATCGAGATGGCCGACCTCACCGTCGACAACACCGGCACGCTCGCGGCGTTCCGGGAGACGGTCCGCGCGCTCGTCGAGGACGGCCCCGGTGCCGTCGCGTCCCGCGAGACGGTCACGACGACCGACCACACCGGGGGAGACGGGGCGACCAACCGTGGTCGGACAGCGGAACCCACCGACACGGCCGGGAGGGGAGACGACCCGTGAGTACCGTCTACAGCGTCGACGTCCAGGTCACGGCGCCGGTCTACGACACGGAGGTGACCGACAGGGTCGCTGACGCCATCACGAACCTCTTCCCGACCGCCGACGTCGAGCACCGCCACGGCGAGTTGCTGGCGACGACCCACGACATGGAGCAGTTCTCCGAGCAACTCCACCGCCAGGAGATCCTCGACACCGCACGCGGGGTCTTCTTCGAGACGTTGTCGGGCGACGCCTTCTCGTTCGACCTCAAGAAACAGGCGGCCTTCGAGGGCGTCGTCAACTTCGCCGTGGGCGACCCGGACGAACTCGGCGAGATACACGTCCGCGTCCGCGTGAGCGATCCCGACGCCGAGTCGTACATCGACCACGTCGCGCCGCCGACGCGGGACGGCCGACCGATAGACCCCGGCGCATGACGACTGCAATCTGTTTCGACCTCGACGGGACGCTCGTCGGCTACGACCGCTCGTTCGACGCCGTGACCGCGGCGGCACTCGAAACGGGTCTCGGGACCGCCCCGGAGGCGCTGGTCGGGCGCTACACCGACGCCTTCCTCGACGCGTTCCGGGCGCTGGAACCCGACCCCTACCACGCCGGGATGGCGGCCGCACTCGAACGGGCCCGCGAGACCGGGGCGGTCCCGGACCGGGCGCTCGCGGACGTGACCGTCGACGAGCTGGTCGCGGCCCACGTCGAGGCGGAACTCGCGGCCACGACCGTCACCCCGGCGGCCAGGGACTGTCTCGACGCGTTCGCGGCCGACGCCGAGACGCGCGTGGCCGTCGTCACCGACGGCGTGGGCGACCGGCAGCGCCGGAAACTGACCCACCACGGCCTCTATGACGCCGTCGAGGAGACGGTCGTCTCCTACGACGTCGGCGGCCACAAACGAAGCGGCGAGCCCTACGCCGCTGTCCGCGAGCGCCTCCCGGCCGACGAGTACGTCATGGTCGGCGACAGCTACGAGTCAGACGTCGAAGCCGCCCGCGCCGCCGGGTTCGTCCCCGTCCACTACGAGGACGACGGCGCCGACCTCTTCGAGATACTGCGGGCGTTCCTCTAGGCGCCGCTGACGAAGATGGCGACCCACTCGCCGAGTTCGCGCCGGCGGGTCAGCCGGACCTCCCCGACCCACTTGACCCACTGGAAGCCGCGGCGCCCGGGCGCGACGAGGCGGGCGGGCGCGCCGTGGCCGTGTGAGAGGGACTCGCCGTCGACGTGCGTGGCCAGCAGCGCGTCCCCGGCCTCCTCGATCGGGAGGCTGAACCGGTAGCCGGTCACCGAGCGGAACTGGACCCACGCCGCCCCGTCAGCCGGTTCGACGAGCGCCAGCAGGTCGCCCACGCGGACGCCCTCCCAGTCGTGCTCGGAGTACCAGCCGCTCGTACAGTCCAGGACCGCCCGCCGCTGGGAGCGGGGCGCGCCCTCGCCCGGGGCCTCGCCCGAGGCGCCGGGGGTCAGGTCCGCGTACGACAGCGACCGCTCCGAGGCGGCGCGACCGGTCACGTCCAGCGTCCACTCCTCGACGTCGACGGGGTCGGGGTCGTCGGCGACCCAGGAGGTGACGGGGAAGCGGTTGCCGTCGTCGCTGCCGTCCTCGCGGGACCCGGTGAACCGCCGGTCGGCGCCGGCGGTGTCGAGCGCGCGGTTGGTCGCCTCCTGGCTCTGCCAGGCGAGCGCGCCCGCGCCCACCAGCGCCGCGTAGCGCAACGCGTTGCGGCGGTCCTCGACCGCCTCGCGGCGCGGCAGCGAGAACCGCCGGCGGAGGTGGACGACGAGCAGGACCGGAACCGCCAGCCCGAGGCCGATGTGGAGGTTCAGCAGTCCCCACGGACCCAGGTCCAGGCCCCCGCCCAAGACCCACCAGACGCCGGTCGCCAGGGCGGCCGTCGCGGCCGCCGCCAGCAGGACCGACAGCCCGCGCGTGACGGTCAGCCGGTCGGGCGCGACGCGGTGGCGCACCCGGCGGAGCTTCCAGGCCAGCAGGACGACCGTCGACAGGCCGGCCACGGCGTGGACGTCGAACACCCACGCCCCGGTCGGCCGCCCGGAGACCAGGCTCACCAGCCCTGTCGCAATCAGGACCACCACCGCCACCAGCAGCGAGGCGTCGACCACCCGCGGCGGCGGCTCGATGCGCAGGTCCCGTGTCATCGACGGCCCTTCGGACTCGACGGGCTTGACTTGTCGGGACCGGACCAGGCAGTGCGAACCTCCCGGCGTAGCACGAGCGATCACACTGAATACGACCGCTCGCCCCTGTTCGACCGCCCCGAAGCGCCCGCGCCAGTCCCGCCCGTGTCGGCTGGGTCAGCCATCTGTATGGGCGGGAGTCTGCTGGACCGCTGTCGAGACGACACCCCGCAGGAACGGCCCGTCCCCAGTTCGCACTACCCCGAATCAGGCCCGAACGCTGAAAGGGGTCGACTCCGTGCGGACGGGTATGGAGCTCTCGGGCGACGACCTGGCGGGGATAGTCGACCTGTTCGGCGGGCTGACGCGGGCGGAACTCGACGGGGCCGTCGAGGAACTCGCGTTCAAGCGCGGCGACGACCACGACCCCGAGGCCGTCGCCGACGCCGTCGGGGCGGCGCTCGATAGCTACCGCCTCGTCGCCGTCGGCGACGACCCCGAACTGCTGGTCTCCGGCCCGGCCGCGTTCCCGGCGCTGCCCGACGGTGCGACCGACCTCCCGCACATCATGGACGTCCCCGAGCGGTCGGTCGACCGCGAGACCGCCGCCGAGGCCGCGTTGGCGAAACTCGCCGCCGACGCCGACGCCGCACTGTCCGAAGACGACACCGAACGGACCGCCACACTCGTCGACCTCAGCTACGACCTCGAAACCTGGGGCCCCGTCGACGCGGCCGCCATCCGGGAGCGCCTCGGCGCCGAGTGAGTTTCCCTCGAGGGAATCGATTGCCGTCCCTGAGCGGGCCAATTAAGACGATCCGTCCCGTCTGCACGGGTATGGACCTGTCGCGGGTGGCCGCCCACGAGGCCACCGCCGTCACCGGAGAGGCGCGGGAGGCCGCGGTCCTGGCGCCGGTGCTCACCCGCGACGGCGACGCACACGTCCTGTTCACCAAGCGCGCGGAGGACCTGACCGACCACCCGGGCCAGATGAGTTTCCCCGGCGGCGGCCGCGAACCCGAGGACGAGGGCCTGCTGGCGACGGCGCTCCGGGAGGCCGACGAGGAGGTCGGCCTCCGGGCCGACGAGGTAGAGGTGGTCGGCCGCCTGGACGACATCCGGACGGTCACCGACTACCAGGTGCGGCCGTTCGTCGGCCGGATCCCCGACCGCGAGTACGTCCCCTGCGACCGGGAGGTCGCGGAGATCGCCGTCCTCCCGGTGGCCGGGCTGACCGACCGCGGTAACTACGAGAGCGAGCGCCGCGACCACCCACACTACGGCGAGATACGGCTCCACTACCTCCACGTCGGCGGCTACACCGTCTGGGGGGCCACCGCGAACATGCTCGTCCAGCTGCTGGAACTGACGACCGACTGGGAGTGCCCGCCCGAACCCGACCGCGTCGTCGGCCGCGGCTCCGACCCCGTCGAGTGACCGTCCGGCGAGCCACCACACTGCGAGCCGCCGCCCCGCGAGCTACTACCCCACCGCCCGCCGCCCCACGGGCCGGTGCCCTGGGAGCTACTGTCCAGCGGGCCGGTGCCCCGGCGGCCGGGGACTGGGGTACGCTCTGGAGGGCGGCGCGGCGGTCGCCGAGCAGTCGGGGAGCCGGGTCCGACCGACACCGGTGTATTTTTGGTCGCGCCGGCGAACCCCCGCACATGGTCAACGAGTCGCGCATCTTCGGGTTCGCCAGCCTCCTCTGTCTCGTGGGGCTGGGCGTGCTGCTGTACGGCGTCGACATCGTCGCCGGCCAGGAGCTCCATCCCCTGATAATCGTCGGCGGGGTCATCATCCTCGCCGGGTTCAGCGTCCTCACCGCCGGGGTCGCGGTACTCGAAGAGGACCACGCCGGCGCCTGAACTGACCGTACCCGGACCACACTTTCAACTTTCGACCGGACGGAGGGGTGATATGAGCCAGGAGGCCGGGATCTTCGCGCGCGAGTCGGACTACCTCGACTGCTACGTCCAGTTCGGCGAGGCCCAGGGCCGGGTCATCTCGGTGTCGTTCCCGCAGTCACCGGAGGAGGGCACCGAAACAGACCACGAACTGCTCGACCGCATCGGGACCTACCTCGAAGGGAACGAGGAGGAGTTCGGGGACGTCATCGTCGCGCTGACGGTCCCGACCGACCAGCGGGGGGTGCTGGAGAAAGTCGGGGAGATCCCCTACGGCGAGCAGGTCAGCGTCGAGCGACTCGTCGGGATGACCGCCGGTCTCGACCCCGGCGACGACGCGGACCGCCGACTCGCCCGCCGGGCGCTGGCGGACAACCCCGCGCCGCTGCTCGTCCCCGACCACCGCGTCCGCGACGGCCCAAGCGCCGCGCCCGCCAAGGTCGAACAGCGACTCCGGTCGCTGGAAGGGTTCTGACTCACTCGCTGGACCCGTCGACCCGCCGGGTCGCCGCGATATCGGAAACCAGGAGCAAGACCCCGACCAGTACCGCCGCGTCGGCCAGTTCGTCCGCCGCGGGGACCACCCCGAGGGCGTCCAGGCCCGCGAGCAGCACCCACCCGCGTGCCAGGCCGGCCACGACCAGGCAGACGGCGACGGCTCGCAGCCCGCGACGGCCGGGCCCGTAGGCGAGGAGGCCCACGCCCGAGGCGACCCACAGCGGCGCGAGGACCGCGTCGCCGACCGACGCCCCTGCCCTGCCGGCCGCGAGGATCGCGGCGGCCGTCGTCACCCCCCACGCGCCCGCGAGCACGAACACGGAGTGGCGCCACTCGAGCGGGTCCATGCGTGCCGGTTCGACTGTCACTGAAGTAGACGTTCGTCCGACGGGAGCCTCACGACCAGACCGGGTCCGGGAGGCCGAGCCCCTCGTGGACGCCGAACTCCAGGGCGTTGACGAGGTAGTGGGCGACCACGACGAGCACCAGGCTCCCCGAGAGGACGAAGCCGGCAGCCAGCACGAACCCGAGCGCGCCGGTGACGACGACGCCGACCCGGCCCTGTGCGCCGTGGCCGAGCGCGAACGCCACCGAGGAGACGACCGCGAGCACCCACGGCGACACGCCCAGGCCCGCGGCCGGCGCGCCGACGGCCGCCGCGCGGAAGAGGAACTCCTCGACGACGGCGATGGCCGGCAGCGTCACCCCGAGCAGGAGGAGCCAGCCGCCGGCCGAATCGGGCGCGAGCATCGTTCGCAACCCCTCGTCGTAGCTCGCGCCGCTGGCGTCGGCCAGTGCGCTGGCGAGTTCGTTGCCCACCCAGAGAACGAGACCGAACCCGACGCCGAGGCCGACGGCGGCCGGCCCGCCGACCCGGGCCTCCGCCAGCCCGAGCGCGGCGGCCGGGACCTCGAAGTACCACGCCGCGGCCGCCACCAGCGCGCCGAACAGCCCCTGCGTGAGCGCGACGTTCGCCAGCAGTTCCACGGGCGAGAGGTGCCGCCCCGGCGGGCCCCCGTGACCAGTGCCCTCCGAGGAACGAAGCGGCCGTTCGGGCGTCGCCGTCTCGGCCACCAGCGGCCGGTCGGCAGTCCCAGTAGCCGACGGTCCCGCATCCGAGTTGGCGGTCCCAGTAGCCGACGGTCCCGCATCCGAGTTGGCGGTCCCAGTAGCCGACGGTCCCGCGTCCGAGTCGGCGGCCCCGTCGTCGGCCGACTCGACCCCGTCCAGGTCAGAGGGGTCCCTCGTCGCCGCCGCGTCTGACGGTCGGTCGGACGACGAGTCGGACGGTCGATCGGACGGCGCGTCGGATAGGCGGTCGGTCGGCGGGTCAGATTGGCGGTCGGTCGACGGACCGGACGGGAGTTCGGTCGTCGAATCGGACGGCAGGTCGGCGGCCTGCGCGTCGGACGGCAGGTCGGCCGGCGAGTCCGACTCCACGGGAATGGAGACGTCGCCGTCGACGAGGCGCTGTGAGAGACGCGCGAGGAGGAGAAACAGACTCAAGACGAGGCCAGTGAACCCGACGAAAGCGGTCCACTGGGTCACGGCCCTACTGGGGGCTGGGGTTTTGCGGTTGGCCGACTTCCCGCTGTTCGAGGGCCTGGCCGGTGATGGACTTGAGCCGGTCGACCAGCGAGTCCTTCTCGGGTTCGCCCGCCAGCGCCACCTCCAGCACCTCGGAGATGTGCTTGACGGGGACGATCTCGATCTGGTCTTTGTACTCGTCTTCGATCATGACGTCCTGTTCGTTGGCCTTCGGGATGATGACCGTGTCGAGCCCGGACTTGGCGGCGGCCTCGATCTTGTGGGTGACGCCGCCGACCGGGAGGACGTCGCCCCGGACGGACAGCGAGCCGGTCATCGCGAGGTTCTGCTCGACCGGGACGTTCTCCAGCGCGGAGATGACCGCGGTCGCGACGGTGATAGAGGCGGAGTCGCCGTCGACGCCGCCCTCCCCGGCCTGGACGAACTGGATGTGGACGTCCTTCTCGGAGATGTCCTCGTCGCTGAACTTCTTGATGATGGCCGAGACGTTCTGGACGGCCTCCTCGGCCATCTCCTGGAGTTGGCCGGTGGCGATGACCTGGCCGGGCCCCTGCGAGGGCGTGACCTCGGCCATCACGGGCAGGACGATACCGGAGTCCTCGCCCATGACCGCGAGGCCGTTGACGCGGCCGACCACGTCGCCGCGGTTGACCGTGAGTTCGTAGTCCTTGCGGCGCTCGATGTAGTTGTCCGCGAGCTGTTGCTCGATGGAGCGCGAGCGCCGCTTGGCCTGGAGGACGTCCTCGCGCTCGGTGAACTCCTTGTCCTCGGCGCGGGCGATGTCGCCCGCGACCCGGACGAGCCCGCCCAGGTCACGCAGCTTCAGCGAGAGGTGGCCCTTCCGGCCCGACCGGCGGCGGGCCTCGAGGATGACCTCCTCGACGGCGTTCTCGGTGAAGTGGGGCAGGCGGCCGTCCTTCTCGACCTCCTGTGCGACGAAGCGGGAGTACTTGCGGCGCATCTCGGCGGCGTCCTCGATGGTGTCGTCCATGTACACCTCGTAGCCGTAGCCCTTGATGCGCGAGCGCAGGGCGGGATGCATGTTCTCCATGGCGTCGAGGTTCCCGGCCGCGACCATGACGAAGTCGGTCGGGACCGGCTCGGTCTGGACCATCGCGCCCGAGGAGCGCTCGGACTGGCCCGTGATCGAGAACTCGCCCTCCTGGATGGCCGTCATGAGCTTCTGCTGGCTGCGGATGTCCAGCGTGTTGATCTCGTCGACGAACAGCACGCCCTTGTTGGACTTGTGGATGGCGCCGGCCTCGACGCGGTCGTGGCTGGGCGTCTCCATGCCGCCCGACTGGAACGGGTCGTGGCGGACGTCGCCCAGCAGGGCACCCGCGTGGGCGCCGGTCGCGTCCTCGAAAGGCGCGGTCTGCTGATTGGCGTTGTTGACCAGCAGGTTGGGGATCATGGCGTCGTTGCCCCGCGAGCCGTAGCGGAAGGCCAGGTAGACGACGCCGGCCGCGAGGATCCCCAGCAGGATAGAGCCCTGGATGAGCAGGGCGTAGCCGATGATGACCGCGATGATGATCCACATGAGAAACGACCGCATCTGGTTGCGCTTGCGGGCCTCCTCCTTGTGGGCCTCGACGATCTGTTCGCCCTTGCCCGCGGGCACGGTCCGGATCTTCGGCTCGTTCCCGTCGTCGGGGTTGTGATAGACCAGGACGTCCTGGAGTTCCTCCTTGGGCAGGAGCTGGCTCATCGCCTTCGCGAGCATCGACTTGCCCGTCCCGGGCGAGCCGATCATCATCACGTGGCGGCGCTGCTTGGCGGCTTTCAGGACGACATCGCGGGCGTGGTCCTGGCCGATGACCTGGTCGACCAGGCGGTCGGGGACCTCGATGTCGGCGGTCGAGTCGATGTCGATCCCGCCGAGCAGGTCCTCGTCGGCGTTCTCGACGACGGCGTCTTCGGTGTCGAGTTCGACCTCGCTCCCGAGGTCGGGGTCGCCGTCGGCGGCCGCGTCGCCGTCGGTCGCTACGTCGCCGTCCGTCGCAGCGTCGTCGCTCATCGCGTCCTCGCGTTCGACCACGACCTCGCCGTCGCTCTCGGCGACGACCTCGCCGTCCTCGCGGTCGGGGTGGTCGCTCGCACTGTCCTCGCTCTCGTCGTCGACCGTTTCGGTTCCTCCCTCGACGGCAGCCTCGGGGTCACCGGGGTCGTCCGGGTGGCCGTCCGCGGCGTCGGCGGGGTCCGTCGAGTCGGACGCGACGGACTCGTCGACGTCCGACCCGTCGGCCGGCGCGGACGGTTCTTCGGTGTCGGTGTTCTCGCTCATACAAACGTTGCTGACAACTCAGGCCAGGGGCTGTCGATTGATATACTTTCTCCCGTATTGAGCGGTTCCCGCACGAAGAAACCACGGGACTGCGGCGGTATCGTCGGCCTACCGACCGCCGCCGTCGCGGTCCCGGGGTGTTTAACTGCCCGACCCCCCCAGGGGGAGGTATGACCCGCGGATTCGTCGTCGGCCGCTTCCAGCCCTTCCACTGCGGCCACCGGGCCCTGGTCGACCACGTCGTCGAGGAGGTCGACGAACTCGTCGTCGGCGTCGGGAGCGCCGATGTCTCGCACACGACCCAGGACCCCTTCACCGCCGGTGAGCGCGTCCTGATGGTCTCGCGGGCCGTCGACCACCTCGACGTCCCGACGTACGTCGTCCCTATCCAGGACATCGACCGCAACGCCGTCTGGGCCGGCCACGTCCGGAGCATGGTCCCCCCGCTGGACGTCGTCTACACGAACAACCCGCTCGTCGTCCGTCTCTTCGAGGAGGAGTCCGGCGTCGCGGTCCGCCAGTCACCCATGTTCGACCGCGACCGCTTCGAGGGCACCGACATCCGCCGGGCGATGGTCGCCGGCGACCCCTGGCGCGACCGCGTCCCCGACCCCGTCGTCGACGTCATCGAGGAGGTAGACGGCGCCGACAGACTCCGTACCGTCGCCGGGGACGACGCGGCCGAGAACTGAGACCGGCACGCTCGGGCAACACCCAGCGAACGTCCTCCGGGTGGTGACCGACCGCGGACGGGTCCCTGTCGGGGGCGAAACGTCGAAAAATCGGGGGTTCGGGAGCGGCCCGCGTTAGCTCGCGGAGATGACGTCGTCGATGCGGACGATCATCGTCGCGGCCTCGGCGGCCGACTCGACGGCCTCGTGTTTGACAGCGGTGGGGTCGAGGACACTCAGGTCGACGGGGTCGTCGATGACGCCGGTCTGGCCCTCGGAGATGATGCCGGCGACGCCCTCGCGCTCGAACTCGGCGCGCAGGTCGACCAGCGCGTCGATGGGGTCCATGCCGGTGTTCTCGGCCAGGGTCCGGGGGAGGACGTCGACGGCGTCGGCGAAGGCCTCGACGGCCAGTTGCTTGCGGCCCTCGACGCTGGCGGCCTCCGAGCGGACGTGGTTGGCGACGGCGATCTCGGTCGCGCCGGCGCCGGGGACGACCCCGCCCTGGTCGAGGGCGGCGGTGACGACGTCGATCGCGTCGACGAGGACGCGCTCAAGTTCGTCGGTGACGTGCTCGGTGCCGCCGCGGGCGAAGACGGTGACCTCCTGGCCGCCGGCGCCGTCCTCGACGAAGGTGAGCGTCTCGTCGCCGTACTTCTCGACGGTGACCGACCCCGCGGTGCCGAGGTCGTCGGCCTCGAGTTCGGTGACGCCCGTGGCGCGGGTCAGGCCGGTCGCGCGGGCCAGCGCGTCACCGTCGCTGTCGCCGGCCTCGAAGGCGATGACGTCGTTTTTCGCGAGGATGGCGGCGACCTGGTCGGCGACGTCGCCGTCGACGAACAGCACGTCGACGCCCAGGTCGACGATGTCCTCGGCGTAGCCCCGCAGTTCGGACTCCTCGGCCTCCAAGGCCGTGTTGAGGTCGTCGACGCTGCTGACGTTGTACTCGGCGTCGATGTTGGCCTCGCGGACCTCGATGTCGTCGTCGACGAACGCGACCGACGCGTCCGAGGCCGAGAGGGCCATGTTGTCGTGGACGGGCTCCTCGTCGACGATGACGCCCTCGACGAGGCGGGTCGCGCTGGAGGAGGCACCCGTCTGGGTGAACACGGAGATGTTGTCCCTGGCGACGCCGTCGTCGCCCGAGACGCGGCGGACGGCGTTGACGACCGTCTCCGCCAGTTCCCCGGCGGCGACGTCACCGGTGCCCTTGCCGGTCATGCTCGATTCCGCGACCGTCGCGAGCAGGTCGTCGTCGAGTTCCTCGTCGAGCGTCACCTCGTCGACGGCGTCGTGGGCCATCGAGGCGGCCTCGTAGTACCCCTCGACGATCGTCGTCGGGTGGACGTTGTCGTCGAGCAGGTCCTCGGCCTTCGAGAGGAGTTCGCCCGCCAGCACCGCCGCCGTGGTGGTGCCGTCGCCGACCTCGTCCTCCTGGGTCTCGGCGACCTCCGCGATCATCTGTGCCGCGGGGTGCTCGATGTCCATCTCGTCTAGGATAGTCGCGCCGTCGTTCGTGATGACGACGTCGCCGCTGTCCGAGACGAGCATCTTGTCCATCCCGCGCGGGCCCAGCGTCGTGCGGACGGACTCGCTGACCGCCTTGCCGGCTGTGATGTTCGAATTCTGGGCGTCCTCGCCCTGCGTGCGCTCTACGTCCTCCTCGAGAATGAACATGGGCTGTCCGCCCATGCGTCGCTGTCCAGATGACATGGTTGCGTTTCATTGAATTCATCGTTAGCGGTTCTATATAATAGTTGTGGTACGGCCGGCAGAACGGCCCGCGATCGTGTGTCGGAGACTCACACACGCGGTCCGGACGTGTTTTTTATACGATCCGACGTTCGGGCGAGAGCGGCCGTCTCCCGGCAACCGTTATAGGCCGGTCCGCCCAAAGGGAGGTGCATGCTGGAGTTGGAACACGGGTTCCGGGTGGTCGACGTGCACGCGCGGCTGGAACCCGCGGCGGGACGGCGCCGGCGCGAGGGGCTGGGCGACCCGGAGCGGCTCGAACGCGAGATGCACCAGGCCGGGGTCGTCCGGGCGGTCGTCTCGCCGGGCCACCGCGAGGGGTCGTACCTGAAATCGAACAACGCCGTCGCGCGCATGAGCGTCGAACGGCCCTTTGTCGCGCTCGCGCGGGTCAGCGGCGCCCGCGACCCCGCGGACACGCCCGTCGCGAAACTCCGCAACCTCACCGCGAGCCGCCGGAACCACCACACCTCCCCCGCCGACATCGAGCAGTACGCCTACGACGACCGCTTCGTCGGGTTCAAACTCCACCCCGCGCGGGACGGCCTCCCCGACGCGGAGGTGCTCGAACAGCTCGACGCCGTCGGCCTCCCGACGGTCGTCCACGGCGGCCGCGGGTTCCCGCCCGCCGCCATCGAGGCCACGCTCCTGGAGTACGACTTCCCCATCGTCCTGGCGCACTTCGGCGGCTACCCCCTGGAACGGGAGCTGATGGACCAGAGCATCGCGCTGCTCGACCGCGCCGACGAACTCTACCTCGATACGAGCTTCGTCCGCTTCAGGGACCACCTCGAACGGGCGGTCATGGAACACCCCGACCGCGTCCTCTTCGGCAGCGGCGCACCCGCGGCCCACCCCAACGTCGCCGTCATGGAGGTGCTCACCCTCGACGTCCCCGAGGACGCCATGCGCAAGGTCTTCTCGAACAACCCCGGCCGCGTCGTCGACGCGCTCGCCTCCGCCCGGGAGTGACGCCGCCGCGTCGCGGGACGGGCTCGACAATCGGCCACACGCGTTATTTTGCCGGCGAACGGGCCGTTCTGTGGGTTGGTCCACCGCGCGTTCGCGGGAGCCTGCGGGCGGCCGCTCGCGCACGTCACAGACGCGCCCACACACCCGCGCTGTCTGTCGATTGGTCGAAAGGTTTAGGATGGGTAGTTGCCTACCCACCGTCGATGACCGCGTCCCAGGCGCCGGGAGGTGTCACCAGGTGAAACTGATAATCACGGAGAAAGACAACGCGGCGAGGCGCATCGCCGAGATACTCGGGGGCGGCAGCGCGCGCAGCGAGCGGACCAACGGCGTGAACGTCTACCGGTGGGGCGACACGCGGTGTGTCGGGCTGTCGGGCCACGTCGTCGGCGTGGACTTCCCCAAGGAGTACAGCGACTGGCGCGACGTAGAGCCGGTCGAGCTGATCGACGCCGACATCGTCAAATCGCCTACCCAGGAGAACATCGTCCGGACGCTCCGGGACCTGGCCCGGCGGGCCGACGGGGTCGTCATCGCCACCGACTACGACCGCGAGGGCGAACTCATCGGCAAGGAGGCCTACGAACTCATCCGCGAGGAGACCGACGTCCCCGTCAGCCGCGTGCGCTTTTCCTCTATCACCGAGCGCGAAGTCACGGCGGCGTTCGCCGACCCCACAGAGGTCGACTTCGACCTGGCGGCCGCCGGCGAGGCCCGCCAGATAATCGACCTCGTGTGGGGGGCCGCGCTCACCCGCTTTCTGTCGCTCTCGGCGCGCCAGCTCGGCGACGACTTCATCTCGGTCGGTCGCGTCCAGTCGCCGACGCTCAAGCTCATCGTCGACCGCGAGCGCGAGATCCAGGCGTTCGAGCCCGACGACTACTGGGAGCTGTTCGCGGACCTCGGCAAAAGCGGCGAAGCCTTCGAGGCCCAGTGCTTCTACGACGACGACGGCAGCGAGGCCGAGCGCATCTGGGACGAGGACGCCGCCGAGGCGGCCCACGAGCGGCTCCGCTCGGCCGACGGCGCAGAGGTCACGTCGGTCCGCCGGCGCACCCGCACCGACGACCCGCCCGCGCCGTTCAACACGACCGCCTTCATCTCGGCCGCGGGGTCGCTGGGCTACTCCGCCCAGCGGGCGATGTCGGTCGCCGAAGCACTGTACACGACGGGCTATATCACCTACCCGCGGACGGACAACACCGTCTATCCGGAGGACCTGGACCCCGCCGAACTGGTCGAGGCCTTCACCGACACCCGCGGGTTCGGCGAGGACGCCGCCGCGTTGCTCGGGCTGGACGACCTCGAACCGACCGAGGGCGACGACGAGACGACCGACCACCCGCCGATCCACCCGACCGGCGAGGTCCCCGACCGTGGCGACCTCTCCGAGGACGAGTGGGAGATCTACGAACTCGTCGTCCGGCGCTTTTTCGCGACGGTGGCCGAGCCGGCGACCTGGGCGCACCTCCGTGTCGTCGCGGAGGCCAACGGCTGCCGGCTCAAGGCGACCGGCAAGCGCCTGCTCGAGGCGGGCTACCACGACGTTTACCCCTACTCGTCGGCCAGCGAGTCGTTCCTGCCCGACCTCGACGAGGGCGACGCGCTCGACGTGAGCGACGTGCGCCTGGAGGCGAAACAGACCCAGCCGCCCCGCCGGTACGGCCAGTCCCGCCTCATCAAACAGATGGAGAAGATGGGCATCGGGACGAAGGCCACCCGCCACAACGTCATCGAGAAGCTCTACGACCGCGGGTACATCGAATCGGACCCGCCGCGCCCGACGGCACTGGCCGAGGCCGTCGTCGAGGCCGCCGAGGAGTTCGCCGACCACGTCGTCAGCGAGGAGATGACCGCACAACTGGAGGCGGACATGACCGCCATCGCCGAGGGCGAGGCCACTCTGGAGGAGGTGACCGAGGAGTCCCGCGGGATGCTCGAGCGCGTCTTCGAGGAGTTGCGCGACTCCCGCGAGGCCATCGGCGACCACCTCCAGGAGTCGCTGAAGGCCGACCGCCGCCTGGGGCCCTGTCCCGAGAGCGACCACGACCTGCTCGTCAGACAGAGCCGCCAGGGGTCGTACTTCGTCGGCTGCGACGGCTTCCCTGACTGCCGGTTCACGCTCCCGCTGCCGAGCACGGGCGAACCGTTCGTGCTCGACGAGACCTGCGAGGAACACGGCCTCGCCCACGTGAAGATGCTCGCCGGCCGGGACACGTTCGTCCACGGCTGTCCCCAGTGTGCGGCCGACGAGGCCGACGAGAGCGAGGACGAGGTCATCGGCGCCTGCCCGGACTGTGGCGCCGAGGCGGGCGGCGAACTCGCCATCAAACACCTCCGGTCGGGGTCGCGGCTCGTCGGCTGTACGCGCTACCCCGACTGCGAGTACTCGCTGCCCCTGCCCCGCCGGGGCGACATCGAAGTGACCGACGAGTACTGCGACGAGCACGACCTCCCGGAACTGGTCGTCCACAGCGGCGACGACCCCTGGGAACTGGGCTGTCCCATCTGCAACTACGAGGAGTACCAGGCCCGCAACGCCGTCGAGGACCTGGAGGACATCGACGGCATCGGCTCGGCCACCGCCGAGAAACTCGAAGCCTTCGGCGTGGACTCGCCCGCGGACCTGCGCGACGTGGACCCCGACCGCGTTGCCACGGAGGTCCAGGGCGTCAGCGCCGGCCAGGTCGCCGACTGGCAGGACCAGCTCCCCGACGTCGAGGAAGCCACGGCAGACTGAGCGACAGGGTCTGCGCGAGACGACCCCGCGGATGGGTGTGCGTTACTCACTTCCCCATCGCCTCGCCGGACTCACCCGTCGCCTCGCCGGACTCCCCCGCCGCCTCGCCGGACTCCCCCGCCGCCTCGCCGGACTCCCCCGCTTCGCTCCTCGCTCCCGTCCGACTGGCCGCGGCCGGCCGACTCCCCCTCCTGGCGCGACTCCTGTGGGTCCGACCGGTATCGGCCGCCGGCCCGCCCGCGCCGGGTCGGGACTGACCGCCTGGCTGTTGACCGCCTGGCTGTCGACCACCCCGCGACTGCCCACCCGGGTCCGTATCGCGTCCGGACCCCGCACCGGACTGGGGACCGCCCCGGGACTGCTGGCTGGAGCCCCCGCCGGGTCGGGACGGGCCGTCGGACGCCGGACCGCCCCGGGGCTGGTCGGAGGGTGACCCGGCCGGACCGGAGCGCGTGCCGGGGCCGGCGGCCGCGGGTCGTGTGTCGCCGGCTTCGTCCATCTTCTCGGAGGCGAAGCCGGTCGTGTCCTTGACGGCACGCCAGGTGGCGGCGAGCGTCCCGAGCGTGTGAAAGCCCACGATGACACAGCCGACGAAGACTATCATCGTCGCGCCGATACCGTTCTCCAGCAGCCACAGCGGGACCGACAGTTCGTAGCCCCGGACCGTCACAGTCAGCGCCTCGTGGACGAAGGGGACGAGGACGGGGAGGTCGTAGCCCAGCGTGTCCAGCGCCATCGTCGAGGTGCCGCCGACGGCGACGCCGCCGGTCCGGACGGCCTTCTCCTGGGCGGTCATCACGCTCCAGGCCAGAAAGAGCGTCCCCGCGAACGCCGAGAGGGCGTCCCAGACGCTGTCGGCGTTCTCGTCGTCGACGAACGCCGCGACGACGCGGCGGCCGACCACCCCGAGGACGGCCTTCGCCACGACGACGGTCACGCTCAGGAGGCCGAACAGCCAGAGCGCGACCAGCGGCGTCCGGCCCCACGCCGCCGGGAACCACTCGGTGACCAGCACCAGCGTCCCGACGCCGAGCAACAGCACCGCCCCCGTGAGCCCGTACCGCTCGGTGTCGCCGCGCCACGTGATAGCCGCCGCCACGACCGACCCGAGCGCCAGCGCGACCGACACCGGCAGGACCGGCGCGACCAGCGTGACGGCCGCGACCCCCGCCAGCGCGGCCGTCACTGCGTTCGCGAATCGCATACCCACGCGTCTCGTACACTCGGTAAAAAATCCGACGGCTTCCCCACTAGAATCCGATATGTGACGTGGAACTGGGGCCGTCGTCGTCGATGCGCCTGGCTCCTGGCATCGTCCGAGGATCCGCGTCGAACGCAATAGCCCTTGTGCCGACTCGCGTACGCCCGGACCCCAGGAACCCGCGTCCAC
This sequence comes from Halobacteriales archaeon QS_4_69_31, assembly GCA_003021655.1. GTDB lineage: Archaea > Halobacteriota > Halobacteria > Halobacteriales > Haloarculaceae > QS-4-69-31. The sequence goes on along the minus strand of PXRP01000019.1, from coordinate 6,084 downwards.
CGGGGGTCATCCCGTGTACCCCGGAACCGTTTAGCCGGCGGCGGCCGACCACCGGGTATGACCGACCGGGTCGCGGTCGTCGGCGGCGGGGCGGTCGGCGTGACGGCCGCCCACGCGCTGGCCGACCGGGGTGCCGACGTGACGCTCTACGAGCGCGGGGCGCTTGCGAGCGGTGCCTCCGGCTGCGCGGCCGGGATCGTCTACGACGCCTTCGCGGAGGACCGCGACGCCGCGGTGGCCGCCCGGGCGATAGAGCGGTTCCGCGCGCTCGACGCGGTCGGCGCCGTCGACCTGACCCCCTGTCCGTACGTCTGGCTGGCCCGCGCGGGCGACGAGTCGCGGGCCGCGGCCCTCCGCGAACAGGTCCAGCGCATGCGCGCCCACGACCGGGACGTGGAACTGCTCGACCCGCCCGGACTGGCCGAGCGCTTCCCCGCGCTCGAAACCGACGTCGCGGTCGCCGCCGTCGCCCGCGACGCCGGCTACCTGGAACCCGACTCCTACGTCGCCGCGACGGCAGGGCGGGCGCGCGCGGCCGGCGCGACGATCCACACGGAAACGGAGGTCGCGCTCGACCTCGCCGGAACGGCGGTGACAATCGAGACTCCCGGGGGCGGCGAGCCCTTCGACGCGGTCCTGGTCGCCGCGGGCGCTCACACCGGGCGCCTGCTCGCCGCGGCCGGGGTCGCCGTCGCGATGAAACCCTACCGCGTGCAGGCGCTGGTGACCGAACCCCTGGGGGCGAGCGCGCCGGCCGACGCGGACAGTACGTCGGCCGACGGGGACGACACGACCGACGAGTCCAGCGCGACCGTCGGGTCCGGCGACGTCCCGATGACCTACGACGCGACCGGGGGTTTTTACTTCCGGCCGCGAGGGGGTGGTCTTCTCGTCGGCGACGGCACCGAAGAAGCCGAGTTCGACCCCGACGACTACGACGAGACGGCAGACGCGGAGTTCTGCGAACGGAGCCGCGAGCGCGTCCGCGAGACGTTCGGCGTCTCGCCGTCGGTCCGGCGCGCCTGGGCCGGCCTCTGTACGGCCACGCCCGACCGGAACCCACTGTTGGGTCCGGTCGACGAGAGCGGGACGGTGTCCGTCGCCACCGGCTGGCACGGCCACGGCTTCATGCGAGCGCCCGCGCTCGGCGAGACGGTCGCGGAACAGGTCCTCGGCGGCGGGGGCATCGAGGCGTTCGACCCCCGCCGCTTCGACGGCGACGAACAGTTCCGGGTCGTCGAGGGCATGACGCTCGACGAGTGAGAGCGCTTGCGGTGAGAGCGGCGGACGGGACGCGACCGCCGGAGGCGGCCCGGGGCCTGTCGTAGACGCCGACCACTGGAGGCCGCTCAGGGCCAGTCGTAGACGGCGACGGCGCGGTCGGAGCGCGACGAGCGGCCGTGGGGGTTGCGGCGTGGCGTCCGGTCGAGCCCCCGCGCCCAGAGGCCGTGTGCGCACCCGCCGGCGATACCCGCGACGACGTCGCGGCCGGTGCCGAGCCAGCCAGAGGGGGTACCCTCGCCGCGGACGACGTCCCGGAGCGACGCGAGCGCGTCCCGGCCGGCCGGCCCGAGGAGTCGGCGGGCGACGGCCGGACGGACGCCGTAGTTCTTGACGAGGCGGTAGGCCAGCGAGCGGTACTTCCAGCCCCTGTCGGTGACGCGGCTGCCGCCGTCGGCGCCGACATCGCTGGCGACGGCCATCTCGGGGAGCCAGGCCACCCGGCAGTCGAGCGCCGCCAGCCGGTGGGCGCAGTCGCGGGCACTGCCCACGTCGAGGTACTCGTCGAAGCCGTCGAGCGCGTCGAGTGTCTCCCGGCGGAAGGCGACGTTACCGCCGTTGAGAAAGGTCACCTCGCGCCCGCCCAGGGCGTCGGACTCGACGGCGTCGGTCGCCAGCCCGCCGCGGAGTTGCTCGTGGACGGGACCGGTCACGGCGTCGGCCAGTCCCCCGGTGACGGCGTCGAACCACCCCTCGGTGACGGACAGTCCCTGGTCGACCAATGCGACGCGTTCGCCGTCAGCGCGTTCGATCCCGGCGTTTCGGGCGGCGGCCACCGGCCGGTCGGCCACCCCGACGAGTCTGTCGACGTCGTCGCGCTCGCGGACCATCCCGGTCGTCCCGTCGGTCGAGGGGCCGTTGACGACGACCACCTCGGCCGCGGGGGCGTGCTCGGCGAGCGCGTCGAGCGTCCGTGCGAGGCGCTCCCGGCCGTCGAGCGTCGGGACGACAACCGAGAGCTCCATACGACTCCGTACCGCTCCCGACCACTATAAAGTACGCGAACACCGAACCCACCGTCACGTGTCACTCGACGGTCGCGTTCCAGTAGGAGATCGAGGCGAGATCGTCGCCGGGGTCGGTGTCCCCGACCGCGCGCTCGGCCCGCCGGATGGCGTCGGCGACGCCCCCCGGGAGTTTCCGGTAGAGGCCGAACGGGACCAGGAACTCGTGGTGTTCGCCAGCGAGCGTGAGCCCAGCCGCGTCGAGCATCCCGTCGACCTCCCGGCGGGAGTAGAGGCGCGACCCCATCGGGAGCGCCCAGTTGTACAGCGACCGCCCGGAGAAGCGGTTGTACGTGTCGAAGACGACCTGGCCCCGCGAGACGCGGGCCATCTCGGTGAGGTACTCCGTCGGCGTCTCGGCCAGGTGGAAAAAGCGCACGCCGAAAACGGCGTCGAAGTGGTCGTCCGGGAACGGCAACCGGGCGGCGTCGCCACGCATGAACTCGATCCGGTCGGCGACGCCGGCCCGCCGGGCCTTGGCGCGTCCCTCGCCGAGCATCGGGGTCGAGATGTCCAGCCCGACGATGTCCGCACCGAGTTCTGCCAGCAACACCGTGAACCGACCCGTGCCACAGGCTATCTCGAGAATCTTCTTGTCCTCGACGGGCTCTAAGGCGTCGAGGACGGCCTCTTTCTCCAGGCGGTCGGTGAGCCGCCCCCCGCCCCGCGAGAACCGCTTGTCCTCGTAGGACTCGACGACGGTTTCCTGCTGGTACCACTCCTGGCCCTTCACGGGTGTCCGAATCTGGAAAGCCAGCCCACTAAAGCGTACTGAAGACCCGTCGTGTGCCCCAGGCCCCGGCGCCCGCGACGCAGGGGCCGCCCGCCGCCCCCACAAGAGGTAATATTCCCTTATATCGTTTGGATTGTTTGGTCACACATATAGCCAACATTTACTATTTGGGTCGGACGAGGTGGAGTATGAGCACGAGTACGGCGGTCGATGAGGGGCGACTCGAGGACGCGTTCGCGGACGCGGAGTTCCGCGAGCGCCTGCGGGAGTTGCCCCCGAGCGCGAAACTGGTCGCGAAGGTACTGGAGACGGAGGCACCCCTCTCACAGGGGCAACTCGCCGAGGAGTCGCTGCTCCCGGACCGGACGGTCAGATACGCGCTCAACAGGCTCGAGGAGTGTGACCTGGTCGGCTCGCGGTACAGCTTCCACGACGCGCGCAAACAGGTCTACTTCCTGCGCAACTGACCCCGGGCGGGTGGGCCGGGAGCCGCCGGCCCAGCCCGGTCCCCGTCCAGGTTCGACGCCCCGACCAGCCGCCGGTCCCCGGGCGCCTGGCCAGGGGTCCCGACTCCCGAAAGACCGAGGGGGCTCGCGCCCGTGGTCCCGGCGATGCCAGTGACGACGGTATCGGTTCCGGTCGAGACGCGCGCGTCGACCGGGGAGACGACCGCCTGTCTGCTCGGGGCGGAGCCGGCGGTGCTCGTCGACCCGGGGGCGGCGAGCGACCCGCTGGACGAGGCCGTCGCCGGCCGCGAGGTGGGCCACCTCGCGGTCACACACCACCACCCCGACCACGTCGGCGCCGTCGAACGCTACGCTGCCCGGACCGGCGCGACGGTCTGGGCGCGGGTCGGCCGCGCCGACGCCTTCGCTGCGGCGACCGGCGTCACGCCCGACAGGACCTTCGCCGACGGGACCGCGATCCCGACCGGATCCGGCCCGGTCCGGGTCGTCGACACGCCCGGCCACGCGCCGGAACACGTCGCGTTCGCCTCCCCGGGGTCGCCCGACGCGCTCGACGGGTGGACGCTCGCTTGTGGCGACCTCGCGGTCGCCGACGGCAGCGTCGCCGTCGCCGCGCCGGAGGGGGACCTCCGCGCGTATCTCACCAGTCTCCGGCGGGTCCACGCGATGGCTCCCGACCGGCTGGTCCCCGCCCACGGTCCAGCGGTCGAGGGCGAGGACGTGCGGGCGACGCTCCGGCGACTCGTCGCGCACCGGCTGGACCGCGAGCGCCGCGTCCGGGCCGCCGTCGAGGGGGGAGCCGAGACGGTCACGGCCGTCTGTGACCGGGCTTACGAGACGGACCTCTCGAGAGTGCGCGACCTCGCGGAAGCGACCGTCCGGGCCCACCTCGAAAAACTCGCCGTCGAGGACCACGTCCGGTGGGACGGTCAGCGGGCCTCGCCGCCGTGAGCCGGCGGCCTGTCCCGTCACGAGTCGGCGACGTAGTCGACGACTTCCAATGGTGCCGGATCGTCGACTTGCACTGTCAGCACGATCATCGACCGCCACTGGCGACGTCCTTAGCCGTGAACCGGCCGGTTACTGCCCGGCCGGAGTGTCAGCGGGGCCGGCGTCGGACGCGTTGCCGGCGTCCTCGGGAGCCCCGTCGTCGCCGGGCACCAGCGAGCTGATCCGCTCGCCGAGTTCCACGCCGGAGATGGCGCCGTCGACGTGGTCGTGGACGGCGTCGTGGATGCCGGTCACGAAGTCTGGCACCTGCGCGGGCAGGTTCACGGGCGGACCGCGGTCGCCGGCGTCACCGGCGGGACCGGCCGCCGGCACGTCGCTCGGCGGGCCCCGCTCCTCGTCGGCCGCCTCGGACTCGTTGCCGTCGGCGCTGTCCGACTCGTCGGTGTCGTCCGACTCATCCGCGCCGTCGCCGGCGTTCTCGTCGGCGTCGTCCGCGTGTTCGTCCGCCTGTGCGTTGTCGTCGGCCGGGACACCGTCGGGCGCGTTGCCGGGCGCCGCCACCGCGACGCCGGTGCCGACCAGCAGTAGTGCGACCGCAACCGCAGCGAGTTTGCCTTTCATCGTTTCCTCCGGTCCAGTCTGCGCCCCCACGCCCACTTGAAGGGGACAAGTGCTGAAGCCTGGTTACGCCGATTTCGGCCGGTTTAGCCGATTTATCCGACCGTTAACCCGGATTAAACCGGTTTGAGGGCCGGCGAACGGTCGCGGGGTGGGGGCTGGCGCCACAGCGGGCAGCCGGCGGGTCGCGCGCGGCCGCCGACGGCCCGGTCCGGACACCCGGGCCGCAATCGACCTGGGGACGACGCTCCCCTGAGGGAGAGCGTCGCCGCCGCGACCGGGAGCTTTCGGGCCGGTCGGGGCCGTCGTCGTGCCCCGGCCGGCCAATCCGGAGACCGTCGGCGTTCGCCCCACACTCTTTTTTCCCGTTCCCGCCCAATGGGTCGACATGGCCACCCACGAGGCGACAGTCGAGGGCGTCGGCGTCGGCGTAAGCGACAGCGGCGGGCGGGGAAACCCCGTCGTGCTCCTCCGCGCGCGGGAGGAACTCATCCCGATCTTCGTGAGTCCCGACCAGGCCCAGTCGATGCAACACGCCCTCGACGGGACGCCCTTCGAACGCCCGCTCACGCACGACCTCGTGGTCGACATGGTGGCGGAGTTCGGCGCGGCCATCGACCGGGTCCGCATCGACGACCTGGCCGACGGCACCTTCTACGCGAAGATCGACACCGAACAGTACCACGGCAGCGAGCGCAAGGACATGGTCTTCGACGCCCGGCCCAGCGACGGCATCGCTCTGGCCCTCCGGGTCGACTGTCCCATCGTCGTCTCCGACGAGGTCATCGACGACGCCGGCCGCGACCCCGACGAACTCGGCTTCGTCGACGAGGACGACCGCCGTGACACCAGCGACTTCGAGGTCGGCGGCGACGAGGACGACCCCAGGTTCGGGGAGGACGACGACGACCCCGACGTCCTCGGTGACGATGACCCGTTCTGAGGAAGCTTTGTCCCCCTGGTGCCCGAACCGGCCCTCATGGGATCAGACGGCCTCGTCGACCTCGACCAGGAGACCTGGGTCGTGCTC
>PXRP01000018.1 GCA_003021655.1 Halobacteriales archaeon QS_4_69_31 | reverse complement strand
AGTGCGAGAGCGCGGCCTGGACGGCCTCGATCGCGGCGTCGACGGGGCCGGACCCGGTCTCGGCCTCGGTGCGCTCCTCGCCGTCGACCTCGAGGGTGATCGAGGCGGTGGGCGTGCCGCCGCCGGCGACGGTCGTCAGGTCGACGACTTCGACACGGCGGTCGCGCTCGCGGCCGGTCACCTCCTCGGCGATAGCAAGCAGGTCCGCGTCCGTGACGCGCTTGCCCCGGTCGCCGATCTTCTTGACGCGGGTGACGATCTCGTCCAGGTCGTCGTCGTCGACCTCCACGTCGCGCTCGCGGAGTGCGGCCTCGACGCCGGCGCGGCCGGCGTGTTTGCCCAGCGCGAGGCGGCGCTCTCTTCCTACCGTCTCGGGCGGGTAGGGCTCGTACATCGCCTCGTCTTTCAGGGTGCCGTCGGTGTGGATCCCCGACTCGTGGGTGAAGGCGTTCTGGCCGACGACGGCCTTGTTCGGCGGGAGCTGGGTGCCCGTCGTGTTCGCGACCAGTTCCGCGAGGTCGTACACCTCGGTCAGCGCCAGCGTTTCGACGCCGTAGCCGTGGTCTAAGGCGATGGCGACCTCTTCGATGGCGACGTTGCCGGCGCGCTCGCCGATGCCGTTGACCGTCCCGTGGACGACGTCGGCGCCCGCGGCGACCGACGCCAGCGCGTTCATCACGGCCAGCCCCAGGTCGTCGTGGGTGTGGGTGCTTATCGGGCCCAGTTCCGAGAGCCGCGAGACGGCGTTGACGGCCTCGTCGGGCGTCGCGTGGCCGACGGTGTCGGCCCAGCAGACCCGGTCGGCGCCGGCGTCTATCGCCGCGCCCAGCAACTCTTCGAGGTAGTCCAGGTCCGCCCGCGAGCCGTCCTCGCCGATCACCTCGACCCAGAGGCCGTGGTCTTTGGCGTAGCCGACGAGTTCGCGCGTGGCCCCGACGTTCTCCGCGCGGGTGGTGCCGACCTTCTCGGTGACGTGGCGGTCGCTGGCGGGCACGACGAGGTTCACTCCGTCGACGTCACACTCCATCGCGAGGTCGATGTCGCGCTGGATCCCGCGGCAGAAACTCGTCACCGTCGCCTCCAGGTCGAGTTCGGTCACCCGGGAGATGGTTTCGCGCTCGCCGGGACCGGTGCAAGCGCTCCCGGCCTCGATGTAGTCGACGTCGGCACGGTCGAGCCGGCGCGCGATCCGTGCCTTCTCGTCGGGCGTGAGCGACACACCCGGCGCTTGCTCGCCGTCGCGTAGCGTCGTATCGAGAAACTGTACGGCCTCGACGTCCGAGAGGTGAGTCGTTTCGGAATGGTCCCCGAACAGCGTGGTCTCTTCGCGCTCACCTGTACCGTCACTCATGCCGGAGAATTTCGCGGCCAGCCGCCGTGTGGCGACTTCCTCTATCCTCCGTGTCGGTGTTGTCCGACATCGTAGCCGAGTGGAGGGAGCAGACCGGCTTTAAACTGTTGGATCTCTCATTCCCCCCGGTCGCCGCCACCGTCGGCGGCTCCCGAGCCCGCGGGGTCGGGCGCTGATTCCCGGCCGGGAGCCGCGTCGGTGTCATCGTCAGCTGGCACACCGAACATGTCGTCGTCGGATGCCTCGGGGTCGGCGTCGGTCCGCCCGGCGTCCTCGACGAGTCGGACGGTATCGCCGGGTTCGACGCCCTCGGCGGCGCCGCCGGGGAGTTCGACGACGGTGTCGGCGGCGGCGCTGTCCATCCCGCGCCATGGGTTCAGCGTCCGGACCCTGACGACCTCGCCGTCCCGCAGCCAGAGCACATCCAGGGGCACGCGGACGAACAGCATGTGGATCCCCCGCGAGGCGGCCCACTCGCCGAGGCCGGCCAGCGGTCCCGGCAACCGCGCGCCGACCCGCTCCAGGGCGGTAGGCTCGAAGCGAAAGACCAGCGCGTACCCCTCGGGGACCTCCTCGCGGAACATCAGCCCCCGGGTCTTGGCCAGTAGCGAGTCGGCCACCTCCACGTCGGTCGCGAGCGTCCGCCGGCCCTCGGCGGATTCGTGGACGAGGCGCATACCGCCATCTGCGCCGAGAGCGACAAAACGTTTCGGGCCCCGTTCTCAGCGCCGTACAGAGAAGAAGTGGCCCTTCGGGGAGCCGCCAGGACGGCAGGAGCCGGCTCAACAGTGTGCGACGACGGAGACGTAGCCGACGCGGCCGTCGCCGAGCGCCCGTTCGAGGTCCCGCAGGCCGTCACGCACCGCCCGGCCGCGCTCGCCCATCGCACCCAGCAGTCCCTCGTAGTCGACGCGGCCGGTCACCTCGTCGCGCATCGCCAGCAGGTCCTCGCGGTGGTTCCGGACCATCCCGACGGTGAACCCGGCGGCGTCGAGAGCCTCGGTCAGCCGGTGGCGGCTCCGTGCGCCGGTCAGACAGAGCGCCTCCGCGACTGGCTCCGGGAGGGCCGGTTCGTCGCCCTTGACGACGACGTCCGAGAGCGCGAGGCGACCGCCGTCGGCGAGGACACGCTCGGTCTCGGTCAGTGCCGCCGACAGGTCGGTCAGACAGAGGACACACTCGGCCAGCACCACGTCGACGCTCCCCGCTTGGACGGGGAGCGTGGTGGCGTCGCCCGCGTTCCGCGCGTGTGCCTCTGGTTCCGCGGCGACTTCGGCGGCGGGTCCGACATCCGCGCGTTCCTCCGCGAATACGGGGCGCTCCCGCCGGAGGCGTCGCCCTCGCTCCGCTATCTCCCCTGGGACTGGACGCTGACGCCCGGCAAGTTCGCGACCTGACGGCCCCGTCGGCGCGCACCGACCCGCGAGAGAAGTCGCGCGCCCGCTGGGTCGAGTCGGCGGGGTCCACCTGATTCTCGCTGATCGACCACGTCTGGCAACTGCCGTTCATCGGGCGACGCGACGACCCCTTCCTCGACTGTTACGAATACGCCGACAGTCTGGAGTGACCCTCCGGACTCCGGGGCTCCGGGACCGGTCTCGGTCGGGTCCTCACTGCCGGCCAGAGAAGCCAACGAGTCTGGCCGACGGCTCGCGGGGCGCCGGGGAGCCAACGAGAACCGGGGCGAAGCCGTCGGGAGCAGAGAGCGCCGAGAAGGGTGACAGTTAAGGCGTCCTCGGGGTTACTGACGGGCGAATGCGCGTCGAACAGCTGGGCGACGGGGAGCCGGAGGTGGCAGTCGTCGGGGGGATCCACGGCGACGAGCCCTGTGGCGTCGCCGCGGTCGAACAGTTCCTCGACGAGCGGCCCGCAGTCGCGCGGCCGGTCCGGTTCGTCGTCGCCAACGAGGAAGCGGTCACGCAGGGAAAGCGGTACGTCGAGCGCGACCTCAACAGGGCGTTTCCCGGCGACCGAGACGGGGCGACCCACGAGGACCGTCTCGCACACGCCCTGGGCGAGGCGGTCGGCGACTGCACGACGCTGGCCCTGCACTCGACGCAGTCCTACGAGCGAATGTTCGCCCTCGTCGACGAACTCCGGGAGTTCTCGCGGGCGGTCTGCCCGCGGCTGTCGGTCGAGGCCGTGGTCGAGACCGGCGCTGCCGCCGGCCGGATCTTCGATGCAGTACCCGACACCATCGAGGTCGAGTGTGGCTACCAGGGGTCGGCGAAAGCCGCCGAGAACGCCGTCCAGGTCACCTGCGAGTTCCTCGGGGCGACCGGCGTTCTCCCGGACGCCGAGACGCCACACCGGACGGACCTGCCGGTGTTCCGTCTGGGCGACCCCATCCCGAAGGCCGCCGCCGAGGAGTACGAGGTCTACGCGGAGAACTTCCAGGAGGTGCTCGCGGGCGAGACGTTCGCCGCGGCCGACGGCGAGGCCGTCGTCGCGGATGAGGCGTTCCACCCCGTCCTGATGTCGGCCTACGGCTACGAGGACGTGTTCGGCTACACGGCCCAGCGGGTCGGCACCCTCTCGGGGTGAGCGGGTCCCGCCGCGAGTGCGACCGGAGACGGAACCGATGGGGTCTCGCTCCCGGGGGGCCTGTCAACCCGGTCACTCCTGGGGGGTCGGTCCGCTCGCTCACCCCTGGGGGGTCGGTCCGCTCGCTCACCCCTGGGGGGTCGGTCCGCTCGCTCACCCCTGGGGGGTCGGTCCGCTCACTCACTCCTCGGGAGCCTCGAACTCGACGAGTGTCAGGTCCCGGTCGAGCATGCAGTAGTCGTGTGGCGGCTCGCCGACCACCTCGCTGATCCGGTACTCCTCGTCGAAGTCGGCCCCGGTCGGCTCGCAGTAGGGGTGGCTGGGACAGCCGGTGTGGGGGCAGGGTCCCTCGAGTGCGGTCTTGCTCCCGGCGTAGGCGTTCTCGCTGGCGACGTTGGCCCGCACCGTCGCGGGTTCGACCTCGACGGCGATGACGCCATCGGCGTGGACCGCACACTCCAGCGTGTTCGCGTTCTCGCGGACCTCGGTCACGCGGTAGCGACGCCCCTCAGTGAGCGTGAGACACTGGTCGCGGTAGGGACATCCTTCGCACCCGCTGGCCTCTCCCCAGTAGACGAACTCACTGCCCGGCTCGGCCAGGCGCTCGCCCAGCAGCGTCAGCGTCGACATGCCCGTGAGTAGCGCCCGCCGCCGATTAAGTGTCCCGGCTGTCCGAACCCCCGGACGCGGCGACGGTCGGCGACAGGGGCACGACTCACCCGGACTCCGACCCGGTCCCGGTCAGTTCGTCGAGTCTCTCGAAGTACGCCTCGCGGGGGACCTGATACAGGTCGCGGTAGTCGACCTCGCCCGCTGCGAACGCAGCCGCGAGGTCGCGGGCGCCCGTCTCGGCGGCCGCCCTGGTGTCGTACGTGTCGGCGTCGCGGTCGACCGCTGGCTCCAGAAAGAGCGTGACGTACCACGGGTCGGTGGGGCGGGTCTGCCTGCCCGGGAGGCGGCGGCGTTTGCCCTTGGTCACGTAGATGGTGGGTAAACACGGCGCCGGGAAGTCGTCGCTGTCGAAGACGTCCGGCCGGTAGACGAGCACCGCCTTCCGTTCGCTGTCGGTCCAGACCCGCCAGCCCGACGGCACGTCGTCGAATCCCATACTCGACCCTCGGGTCCGACCACGCAAGAATCGACCGGTACGGCCGCGGGGCGCCCGAGACTGTTCGTCCGGTCGATTCTCGCCGGCAACCAGGAATAGTTCCTGGTCTTCCAGGAGAGTTCAGCGCGCCGGGCCGCAGGGACGCTACCGTGTGCCTCCGCCCGTGGCTTGTGTGCGGTCGGAATTAAAATCCCCCGTCTGTCCGGGGGCAGTCCGTGTCGTCCCTTCGATGGATTCGCCTGTCCGTACGGGTAGGATTACACCCCCGTTTGGCGTCCGTTTCGGGGACTGCCAGGACATACCGGCCGGCCTGCACTCCCGGGATCAAGTGACCGACTGAACCGCAAGACAGCGAGCGACCGGCGACGGAATTGGTTAAATGTGGGGATACACCAGGCTCGTGTCACCAGTCCCACAGACGTTACGTCCCTGTATTACACGCGTACAGAGTGGCTGATTACGAGGTAAATACCCCGAGACGAGCAAAGGCTTATCAGACTGTAGTTCCCACCCAATAAATAGTATCGGTGGCTGGCCCCACCCGTACGCCGTCGCTACCGTCGGACAGCGCGGTGCGTTGTCGCAGACGGTGGCCCGCTCACCCATGACAGAAACCCAGTCGGTCCGGCCTCGTGTCGGTCCCCGTTGCTGGAGCGACCGGTCCGTCGAGACCGGGCGGTCGGACGGTCGGAGCGCCACCGGTGGTCGTAGACGCGAGCGCGGCCGCGACAGCCAGTTGAGCGCGGGCTGGCATCCCCACAGTTCCACCAGCGAACTGTCCGTGATAGCATGACAAGCACGCACGAAACCCTAGAGGAGTTGAGCAAGGAGTACCAGGACGCGATCCCGGCGGACCTCCGGGAGTACCGCACGTTCGAGTGGTATCTCGACAAACTCTGCGACGAGCCGAAGGTCGCCCGCAACGCCCACCAGCGCGTCGCGGACATGTTCGATTTCTACGGCACCGAGTACGACGAGGACGCCGGCGTCGTGGAGTACGAACTCGCGTCGGAGGACCCGACCAACGACGGTGAGAACACCTTCTACGGTCGGGTCGTCCACGAGGCGATCCACGAGTTCGTCAACAAGGTCAAGTCCGGCGCCCGCGGCCTGGGTCCGCAGAAACGCATCAAGCTACTGCTGGGGCCGGTCGGGTCGGGCAAGTCCGACTTCGACCGGCAGGTCCGGCGGTACTTCGAGAACTACACCCGGCGCGACGAGGGCCGGATGTACACGTTCCGGTGGACGAACCTCTGTGACGTGATCCCCGACCAGGACCCCGCCGACGACACCGTCCGGTCGCCGATGCACCAGGACCCCATCGTCCTCCTGCCACAGGAGCAACGCGACAGGGTCCTCGAGGACATCAACGAGGAACTCGACGCCCCCTACACGATCCGCAACGAGCAGTCGCTTGACCCGGCCAGCGAGTTCTACATGGACCAGTTGCTGGCCTACTACGACGACGACCTGCAGGCGGTCCTGGAGAACCACGTCGAGGTGATGCGCCTGGTCGCCGACGAGAACATGCGGCGTGCCATCGAGACGTTCGAACCCAAGGACAAGAAAAACCAGGACGAGACTGAGCTGACCGGTGACGTCAACTACTCGAAGATCGCCATCTACGGCGAGTCCGACCCGCGCGCGTTCGACTACTCCGGAGCGTTCTGTAACGCCAACCGCGGGATCTTCTCGGGCGAGGAACTGCTGAAACTCCAGCGGGAGTTCCTCTATGACTTCCTGCACGCCACCCAGGAACAGACGATAAAGCCCAAGAACAACCCCCGGATCGACATCGACCAGGTGATCGTCGGGCGGACGAACATGCCCGAGTACAAGGACAAGAAAGGCGACGAGAAGATGGAGGCGTTCAACGACCGCACCAAGCGGATCGACTTCCCGTACGTCCTCCAGTACGAGGAGGAGGCGCGCATCTACCGGAAGATGCTGCGCAACGCCGACCTGCCCGACATCATCGTCGAACCCCACACCCTGGAGATGGCGGGGCTGTTCGGCGTGCTCACCCGCGTCGAGGAACCCGACACCGAGAACGTCACCCTCGTCCAGAAGGCCAAAGCCTACAACGGGGAGATAGACGAGGCCGAGGACATCGACGTGAAGAAACTCCGCGACGAGGCCGCCGAAAAGGCCGATATCGGCGAGGGCATGGAGGGCGTCTCGCCCCGCTTTATCGGCGACGAGATCGCCGAGGCGATCATGGACTCGATGCACCGGAGCCGGGACTTCCTCTCGCCGCTGACCACGTTCAACCACCTCGAAGAGAACCTCGCCACGCGCTGGCCTACGACGTCGACGAGATCCAGCGCCAGGGCGAGAAGTACATGGACCACGTGATGGCCTACATCGACGACGACACCGTCGAGGACGAGATCACGGGCCGCGAGCAGGAACCCGACGAGCAGTTCCTCCGCTCGGTCGAGGAGAAACTCGACCTCCCCGAGGACCGGAAAGACGACTTCCGCCAGGAGGTCTCGAACTGGGTCTCGCGGCGCGCCCGCGAGGGTGACACCTTCAACCCCCAGGACAACGACCGCCTGCGCCGCGCCCTGGAGCGGAAACTCTGGGAGGACAAGAAGCACAACATCAACTTCTCGGCGCTGGTCTCGAGCGGCGACATGGACGACGAGGAGCGCAACGAGTGGATCGACGCCCTCATCGAGCAGGGCTACTCCGAGGAAGGCGCGCGGGAGGTGCTGGAGTTCGCCGGTGCCGAGGTCGCCAAAAGCGAGATGGAAGAGTGATGAGCGGCCACGACTTCATCGACGAGGCCGACAGGGCCCTGGACCGCACCTACGAGCAACCGCGCTCGCTGTCGGCGTACGTCGACATGGTCTTCGAGCAGCCCCACCTGGCGGCCCACGCCTCGAAATACCTCCTGTCGGCCATCGAGGCGGCGGGCACCCGGACCGTCATCGAGGAGGGTGAACGCAAGGAGCGCTACCGCTTTTTCGACGACCCGCACAACGACGGCGAGCACGCCATCCTCGGTAACACCGAGGTACTCAACGGCTTCGTCGACGACCTCCGTTCGATCGCGGCCGGCCGGGGGAAAGACGAGAAGATCGTCTGGCTCGACGGCCCGACGGCGACGGGCAAGTCCGAACTCAAGCGGTGTCTCATCAACGGCCTCCGCGAGTACTCCAAGACCGAGGAGGGACGCCGCTACACGGTCGAGTGGAACATCTCGGGCGCTGGCGGCGACACGAGCGGGTTCACCTACGCCGACGAGCCGGTCCCCGACGACGAGGACGACTGGTACGAGAGCCCGGTCCAGTCCCACCCGCTGACCGTCTTCCCCGACGAGGTCCGCGAGGAGATGGTCGTGGAACTCAACGACCGCCTCGACGACCACATCCCCATCCGCGTCGAGGGCGACCTCGACCCGTTCTGCCGGGAGGCCTACGACTACCTCGAAGAGCAGTACCGCCGCGAGGGGGTCGCGGACCTGTTCTCGACGGTCACCGACCCGCAACACCTGCGGGTCAAAAACTACGTCGTCGACGTGGGCCGGGGGATCGGCGTGCTCCACTCCGAGGACGACGGCACCCCCAAGGAACGGCTCGTGGGCTCGTGGATGCACGGCATGCTCCGTGAACTGGACTCGCGAGGGCGCAAAAACCCCCAGGCGTTTAGCTACGACGGCGTCCTCTCGCAGGGCAACGGCCTGCTCACCGTCGTCGAGGACGCGGCACAGCACGCAGACCTGCTCCAGAAACTGCTGAACGTCCCCGACGAGGGTGCTGTGAAACTCGACAAAGGCATCGGGATGGACATCGACACGCAGCTGGTCATCATCTCGAACCCCGACCTGGAGGCACAGCTGAACCAGCACGCCGACAGCGGCGGCCAGGACCCGCTGAAGGCGCTGAAACGCCGCCTGGACAAACACGAATTCACCTACCTGACGAACCTCTCGCTGGAGGCCGAACTCCTCAGGCGGGAGCTGACCAACGAGACGGAAGTGTGGGACGCGGAGTCGTGGGCCCAGCTCGACGAGTGGATCCAGGAGCCGCTGACGATCAAGGTCCGGGACGCGACCGACGCGGTCCACGAGAAGGAACTCGCGCCCCACGTCATCGAGGCGGCCGCCCTCTACGCGGTGGTCACGCGGCTGGACGCGGGGGACCTGCCCGCCGAGCAGACCCTCGTCGAGAAGGCACTGCTGTTCGACCGCGGCTACCTCCAGGAGGGCGACGAGCGCGTCGACATCGAGGACTTCGAGTTCGCCGACGACGCCACCGACGGCGAACACGGGATCCCGGTCACCTACACGCGGGACGTGATCGCGGACCTCTTCCACGAGGAGATGGACCGCCACCACGCGGACCTGCCGGTCGAACACGTCATCATGCCACGGGACATCCTCGACGCGATGGCCGAGGGGCTGTCGACGGCACCGGTCTTCTCGGAGGCCGAGGCCACCGACTTCGAGGAGCGGATCGTCCCCGTCAAGAACCACGTCTTCGAGCGCCAGGAGGACGACGTGCTCGACGCGATGATGCGGGACAAGCGCGTCGACGAGGCGACCGTCGAGGAGTACATCGAGCAGGTGTACGCCTGGGCGACCGACGAGCGCATCACCAACGACCGCGGGGAGTACGTCGAACCGGACCCGCTGAAGATGAAGGTCTTCGAGGTCGAACACCTCGGCCGGTTCGACGAGGACCAGTACCGGGGCAACGAGCCCACGGAAGCCGTCGAGTCCTTCCGCGAGGACCGGATCATCACGGCGCTGAACCGCCACGCCTGGCAGCGCCGCGACGACCAGTTCCGCGTCGACGCCGTCTCCCCCAAGGAGATCCCCGTCATCGAGACGGTGCTGGGCGACCACTCCTGGGAGGACGTCAGGCGGACCTACGAGGACTTCGACCCGCGCCAGTGGGCCAACCCGCCGGGCGGCACCGAGACTGCCGAGTGCAAGCGCAAGACCATAGAGAACATGCAGGAGATGTTCGGCTACAGCGAGGCCTCTGGCGAGCTGACGAGCCGCCACGTCATGAGCCAGGTGAGCTATCAATGGGAGTGACAGGCGCCGCCACGACGGCCGGCGAGGAGCGTGACCGATGGGACTGAGAGAGGACCTGGAACGGTACCGGGAGGTCGGCGAACAGCGCCGCCAGGACCTCTCGGAGTTCATCCAGTACGGCGACCTGGGCAGCAGCCGCCCGGACTCGGTGCGGATCCCGATCAAGATAGTGGACCTGCCGGAGTTCGCCTACGAACAGCGCGACAAGGGCGGCGTCGGCCAGGGCGACGCCGAGGAGGGCGACCCAGTCGAGGCCGAACCCCAGCCCGGCGACGACGGCGACGACGACGGCGATCCCGGCGAGGAGGGCGGCGAACACGAGTACTACGAGATGGACCCCGAGGAGTTCGCCCAGGAACTCGACGAGGAACTCGGCCTGGACCTCGAACCCAAGGGCAAGAAGGTCATCGAGGAGAAAGAGGGCGATTTCACCGACATCACGCGGACCGGTCCCACGTCGACGCTCGACTTCGAGCGGCTGTTCAAGGAGGGGCTCAAGCGCAAGCTGGCGATGGACTTCGACCGCGACTACGTCGCGGAGGCGCTCACGGTCGAGGGCTGGGGGCCGGCCACCGTCTTCGAGTGGGCCCGCGACCGGCACATCCCGGTCTCGAAGGCCTGGCTCGAGGACGCCTACGACCTGCTCGACGCCGACGAGAAGGGGACGTGGACGAGCATCGAGGAGATGGAAGACAACGTCGAGCGCCAGTCGACGGCCCACCGTATCCGCCAGGAGGGCGTCGACGAGATCCCCTTCCGGCGCGAGGACGAACGCTACCGTTACCCCGAGATCATCGAGGAGCGCGAGAAGAACGTCGTCGTCGTCAACATCAGGGACGTCTCCGGGTCGATGCGCCAGAAGAAACGCGAACTCGTCGAGCGGACCTTCACCCCGCTCGACTGGTATCTCCAGGGCAAGTACGACAACGCCGAGTTCATCTACATCGCCCACGACGCCGACGCCTGGGAGGTCGAGCGCGACGACTTCTTCGGCATCCGCTCGGGCGGCGGGACCCGCATCTCCAGCGCGTACGAACTCGCCGCCGAACTCCTCGAAGAGTACCCCTGGAGCGAGTGGAACCGGTACGTCTTCGCCGCGGGCGACTCCGAGAACTCCTCGAACGACACCGAGGAACACGTCATCCCGCTGATGGAGCAGATCCCGGCGAACCTCCACGCCTACGTCGAGACCCAGCCCAGCGGCAACGCGATCAACGCGACCCACGCCGAGGAGGTCGAACGCCACTTCCGGTCGGCCGGCGACGTGGCCGTCGCCTACGTTTCGAGCCCCGAGGACGTCGTCGACGCCATCTACGAGATTCTCAGCACGGAGGACGGATCATGATAGACGACCGCATCGACGCCCAGCGCATCGCCGAGGAACTGGAAGCGCCCGTCGAGGAGGCCGGCAACCTCGCCCGGAAGTTCGGACTGGCCCCCTACGACGTCAACTACTGGATCGTCGACTACGACGAGATGAACGAACTCATCGCCTACGGCGGGTTCCAGAAACGGTACCCCCACTGGCGGTGGGGCATGCAGTACGACCGCCAGCAGAAACAGGGCCAGTTCCTCGGCGGGAAGGCCTTCGAGATCGTCAACAACGACAACCCCTCCCACGCCTTCCTCCAGGAGTCAAACGAGATCGCCGACCAGAAGGCAGTGATCACCCACGTCGAGGCCCACGCGGATTTCTTCGCCAACAACGAGTGGTTCGGGATGTTCGCCGACAACCCGAACGCGGCGGCGATGCTGGCGCGCCACGCCGACGCCATCGAGGAGGTGATGGCCGACCCCGAGATCGACCGCGGCGAGGTCGAGAAGTGGATCGACCACGTCCTCACGCTGGAGGACAACATCGACCAGCACGAACCCTACGAACCCATCGACGACCGCGTCGACCTGGTCAACGAGAGCGACACCGCCGACGTCGCCGACCAGCTCGAAGACCTGGACCTCTCGGAGGAGGTCCAGCGCCAGGTCTTCTCCGAGGAGTGGCTCGACGCCCAGCGCGACGACGAGGACGGGACGAGCTTCCCCGCCGAACCCGAGAAGGACATCATCGGCTTCCTGCGCAAACACGGGATGCAGTACGACGACGACGCCGGCAGAGCCGCCGAGATGGCCGACTGGCAGACGGACGTCCTCGAGATGCTGCGCCGCGAGGCGTACTATTTCGCACCCCAGAAGATGACGAAAGTGATGAACGAGGGGTGGGCCTGCGTGGCCCCGGAGACGCGGGTGTTCACTCGCGACGGTCTCGTGGAGATGCGCAGGGTCGTCGCGGACCACACGGCCGTTTCGGACGGCGACACGGAACGCGACGTGTACGACTCGAACGTGATCGCCGACCACGACACGGTGACGATAGAGACCCGACGCGGGTTCGAACTCACCGGGTCGAACAACCACAGAGTGCGCCGGCCCGACGGCGACTGGGTGCGGCTCGACGAACTCGACACCGGAGACACCGTCGAGATACGCGGCGGAAACGGCGTGTGGCCCGAGGCATACGTCGCCATCGACTGGGAGTCTCCGGGGTACGCGTCACTCGAAGACGTCGCCGAGGAGGCGGGCGTGTCGGTGTGGACCGTGATGCGGTACCGGGAGACCGGTCGGGCGGACCGTGCAGACGCTATCGAGGCGGCGTTGCGCGAGTACGACCCCGACGCCCGCGGCGTCTCACAGCGCACCCCGACCAGGGTACCCGACGAAGTGACCGAACAGTTCGGTCGGTTCCTGGGACTCCTGGTCGGCGGCGGACACGTCCCGAGCAACTCGCGCCACGTCGGATTCACGTCCGGGGACCGCGACCGCGCCGAGGAGTTCGCCGGTCTGGTGTCCGAGCTGTTCGGTATCGACCCGACCGTCGAAAACCAGGGGTCGCGCTGGCGCGTCGACGCCTACTCGGGCCATCTCAGGGAACTGCTGACGGACGTGTTCGAGCTTCCGGTCGGGAACTCCGCCGGGACGAAAGACGTCCCGCCACAGGTCCGTCAGTCGCCGAAGACGGTCGTCGCGGAGTTCCTCCGGGGGCTGTTCGACGCGGACGGCCACGCGGGCGAACAGGGTGTGATCCTCTCGACGAAAAGCGACGCCCTCTCGGAGACTGTCCAGTTGTTGCTGACGAACTTCGGCATCCTGGGTCGTCGGCGCGAGCAATCGGACGGGTGTTACTACCTCCATCTCACGGGTGAATCGGCCGAGACGTTCGCCGACGAGGTCGGGTTCGGGTACACCGAAAAGTCAGACGCGCTGGCGCGATACCTCGAGGACCTCGCGTGGCTCGAATCCGACGAGTGGACCGACGAGGTCGTGGCCGTCGAGACGGGGACCGGAGACGTGTACGACATCTCCGTCTCGGAGACGCACCGGTACGCGGCCGCCGGGTTCGTCAACCACAACTCCTACTGGGAATCCGCCATGATGGCCGGCGAGAACTTCGCCGGCGACGACGAGTTCGTCCTCTACGCCGACCACATGGCCCGGGTGCTCGGGTCGCCGGGGCTGAACCCCTACAAACTCGGCGTAGAGATCTGGCAGTACATCGAGAACACCGAGAACCGGCGGGAGGTCGTCGAGCGCCTGCTCCGCACGGAGGGGGTCACCTGGCGGAACTTCCACGACACGGTCGACTTCGACCGGGTCGCGGAGTTGGTCGAACCGGACCCGGTGGTCGCGGCCGTCGAGACGTTCGACCTCGACGACCTGAACCCCGAGGATCCGCGTCTCGACGCGGCGACGCTGGACCGCGCGAAGACCCACGGAACCGACGGCGAAGAGGGCGTCGACGTCGAGACCTACCCGTGGAAACTGCTGACCTACGAGGGGATGGCCGAGCGCCACTACTCGCTGGCCAAGCCACAGAACCGCGGGTTCCTCCGCGGGATCAGCCAGGAGGAACTCGAGCGGGTCTCGCGCTACATGTTCGACAACGCCCGCTACGACGACGTCGAGTCGGCCCTCGAAGATATCGACTACACGCGCGGCTGGGACCGGATGCGGGAGATCCGCGAGAGCCACAACGACGTGACCTTCCTCGACGAGTTTCTCACCCAGGAGTTCGTCGACGCCAACGACTACTTCACCTACGAGTACACCCACGCAAGCGGCGACTACCGGGTGACCTCGACCGACTACGAGGACGTCAAGAAGAAACTGATGTTGCAGTTCACCAACTTCGGCAAGCCCACCGTCGTCGTCGAAGACGGCAACTACAACAACCGCAACGAACTCCTGTTGGCCCACCAGTACAACGGCGTCATGCTGGACCTGAACCAGGCCCGTGACGTGCTCGAACGCGTCTTCGAACTCTGGGGGCGGCCGGTCAACCTCAAGACTATTGTCAAGGAGTTCGACGAGCACGACGTCGAGGTGGCGCGGCGCCGCGACAGCGAACCGGAACCCGAGGAGGTCGGCCGCCTCCTGCGGTACGACGGCGACGAGGTGACAGTCGAGGAACTCGACTGGAGCGAGGTCGAACACCTGGCGGCCACCGACATCGACTACGACACCAAGCCCGACGAGTGGCTGGCCTGACGCTCAAGGCCCCCGGTTCGCAGGTCCGAGACGGACGGAGCTGACACCCCGTCTCCGGCGGTCCAGCCAGGAGCAGACAGAGACGTTCGACTAATACAGAGCGCGACCCCGTAGGAAGCGGAACACGTACTGTGATTAAAATGAACAAATATAGGAATATATATGGATTAACAGACTAGTGTTTTAGTGAACAAGCACGAAAGCGAAATATGAGCAGGACAGGGGGTACCGATCCCCAGCCGTCGAAACCGGACGATGTGAGCCGTCAGCCGCGGGCGCTGATCCACAAAAAGATACTGGACACCGCCGCGGCACGGTCTGACTGGCCGATGGAACGGGTCTCCGAGGAGGTGAGCGGAGCGTCGACCACGCTCGTCGAACGGGTCCTGTCGGAATACGGCGACCCCGGCGGCGGACCACGTCGGCCGGAGTCGACGGATAGAACTGCCGAGGACGACGGGGAAGCGGCGTCCACGACCGATAGCAGGACCGGCGACGCTCCCGCCGGAATGGGATCGTTCGGTGACAGGGAACTCGAGACGCTCCGTGCTATCTACGAGGACCCGACGGCGAGTCAGAAAGTGGTCGCCGAGAGACTGGGCGTGAGCCGCGCGACCGTCTCCAAACGGGTCAACGACATTCCCGGATTCGACTGGCGAGAACGGCGGTCCTTTGTCGAATCCGTATTCGGGGACGAAGCCTCGGTCGACGACCACCACGGCGGGGACCGGGACGAACAGTCGGCAGGAACGGGTCACGAACAGTCTCACGAGGAGAGTGACGACGAGTCGGTCGAAGGTCCTCGTGAGTTGTCGAGTGATGACCACCGCGAGCAGCCAGTCCAAAGTCGTCGTGGGCAGTCGGTCGCGGAACTTCACCGGCGGGTCGACGGACTGGAAGAGCAGCTCCGTGGCGGAGACGGACCCGGGACAGGGGGGATGACGGACCCCGAACTGCTCTCGAAGGTCTGTCACGCGTGTATCGACGCCGACTACATCACGAGCGACCAGGAGATACGGGTTCTCAGGCGGTTGTTACCGGTCGATTGAGGAGAACAGAGCGCGCTCAGGTCCTAACACACTGTTCGTGACCCGTCGTGACGGACGGTTCGGAGGGAACGACTTACTACACTTTCCCTCTCAGACCGGTAGTGTTCAGATAAGCTGGTTCCATGCGAATGCGAAGGATCTGAGCCAGTCGTCGGCGGTTGCCGGATCGACGTGACTGAAACAGTTTGAGAATGA
>PXRP01000017.1 GCA_003021655.1 Halobacteriales archaeon QS_4_69_31 | reverse complement strand
CCTATTTGGTTCGACGTATCTCGGGACGGTCATTGATTACACGGTGATTGCCGCGACGTTTCTATATCTCGGATATCTCCTCCGTACCAATCATGTCCCAGCCGAGCACGCCGGGCCGTCTCCACGTGAAGAGGAACCGACGTGATGGAGTGACCGTCTGTCTGGTCTCCACAATCGCTCTCTTGCTCTGCTGACTATAATTTCTAAATCTTGCACGACACCGGCGATAATATCACTAATTCGACAGTTGTGTCACCGAGTTCGGCAAGAGTCGGGCTCTTTCTTGGACCGGTGGTCCTCGTGTTCGTCATGCACTTCGGGCGGATCGTCGTCCCCGAACTCATGAGCGCCCGCCAGATCCGGCCTACGGGGGTCGACCCGTCACACCTCACCGAACCCGCGGGGACGAGCGCGGGCGCCTCCGGGGGCGACTCGACGCCCTCGACAGGCGAGACGGCGGGGGCCGACTCCCCCGGTGACCCACCCACCGGGGACGACGTGGACCCGTCGACCGACTAGAGCGGCCGCGCTAGAGGTCGACGTACTGCTCTTCCCAGTCGCGGCGCGCCTCGATCTCTCTGCGTCCCCGTCGGGTGAGACTGTAGAAGTTCGTGCGCCGGTCGCGCTGGCCCTTCTCGACGAGTCCCTTATCCACGAGGGTGTCCAGGTTCGGGTACAGCCGCCCGTGGTGGATCTCCTTCTCGTAGTACTCTTCTAGCTCCTCCTTGATAGCTAGCCCGTGTGGTTCCTCTTTGCCCGCTATCACGTAAAGCAGGTCACGCTGGAAGCCTGTCAAGTCGTACATCGGTAATGTCCACCGTAAGGTTATTGTCGGGAATAGATAAACATGACGGCTACATAGTGTGATACGTACTAAATCGGGGCACCTCTGTGTTACCTGCACAGGTGCTGACGGGTAAACCGTCTGATGGATGCACGCTCGCTGTGGACTTCGGATCCTTTCACAAATCCTATCGGTGGGCGAGGACGGACCTATCAAATTCGCGAATACGAGTGTGTGTACACCTGACAGAGTTATGGGGGCGGGGCCCCAAAGGGAGGTATGCCAGAGGAAGTCCTGTTCGAAGACGAGAGCAAGCGGTCACGAGCAGAGGCCGCAGAGTACCTCCGCGGGGTGGCCGACCGCCTCGACTCGGGGAGTTCGGTCACGTTCGAGCGCGGGTCCGAGTCGGTCACCGTCGAGGTGCCCGACACCGTCGAGTTCGAGGTGAAAA
This sequence comes from Halobacteriales archaeon QS_4_69_31, assembly GCA_003021655.1. Classification (GTDB taxonomy): domain Archaea; phylum Halobacteriota; class Halobacteria; order Halobacteriales; family Haloarculaceae; genus QS-4-69-31. The sequence continues at coordinate 7,459 of PXRP01000017.1, read as the reverse complement.
TAGAGCGCGAGGGACCCACCGACGGACCCAAAGATATCGGCCTGGAACTGGAACTCGAATGGCCCGAGGGGGCAGCCGGGGAGGAAGACGGGTCGCTGTCCATCCGCTGACCACGGAATCGTCGGATCCGGCGTTCGCGGTCACCGCTGGGTCCGCGCGCGAGCATTGCCCAGTGTACGTGGCGGTCGCTGGGACGGTCGCGTCGAAAGGAATGGAAAGCGAGACGCGTGGGGGAAAAACCCACGCGGTCGCTTGCCGCCCTGAATTGGTCCCCGCTGACGCTTCGGCCCTCCAAGCGAAGCGTCACTTGAAAGGTCTAGTCGGGAATGACTTAAATGTACCGGCCTCGGGTCGAACCGGCTGACCGGACCGGTTTTTGCCCGGGCCGTCCAAGTCGGTCGTATGAAAGTACGGGGCGAGCGCGAGTGTACGTCCTGTGGCACCCAGTGGTCGTACTACGAGACGGGGAGTGTCATCTGTCCGTCCTGTGGGAGCATCAGGAGCGTCGGGCTTGACGACCGGACCGAACACACGGCCGGGTCGGCCTCGCTGAACCTCGCGGAGGTGCGCTCGCTCGTCGACGGCGTGCCGACCGCGGAGCTGGCCGACGACGTTGAGTCGGTCTGTGCCGAGTACCTCCGCCGGTCGGGGTTCATCGTCGCCGGCGAACTCCGGGAGCTGGACGACACCTACCTTGCGGCCCAGGAACTGCGCCACGTCGCGGCCGAGGTGGGACGGTCGATCCGGGTGACCGACGAGGAGGAGTACTACTTCCTGGACCTGCTCCGCGGGGCCGACGAGGGCGAGCGACCGCTCCCGACGGAGGTGCCTGAGTCGATGTACGGCGCCCGCGGGCTCGCGGTCGCGGCCGCTCTCGACGCCTACCGGACCGACCTCCGCCGTTACCTGGAGGACACCTCCGACGCGACGGTAGTGGGGCTGCTCGGGTCGCTCAGGGACCACCAGAAACGCGTCGAGGCCCTCGACGGCGAGGTCTCGCCCCGGAGCGCGGAGTCGCTCGTCAGGGTCGCACGGGCCGTCGGCCGCGCCCTCGCCGACGACGACGAGAGCGCACTCATCGAGGCGCGCGAACTGCTGGACGGCTTCGACCTCGAAACCTGACCCCGTCAGTACGAGAGGGACGCCTCGACGTCAGACCGGAGACCGGCGGCGTGGGCCGTGTTGTAGAGCAACATCGCGCGGGTCATCGGGCCAACGACGACGGCGTCTTTCCCCTCGGTGGCGATGCCGACCTCCTCGCAGTCGCTCTGTTTCATCGAGACGTACGTCTCGCTCGCCGGGTCGGTGCTCATCAGGACGGTCGCGAGCGTCGGCCGGACGCCCGCGTCCCCGAGGTCGTCGACTGCCTCACTGACGCCCTCGCGGACCGACTCCGCTACCTCCTTGCCGTCGATTGTCCCCGTCATACCGGAGGCGAGAACGGCTGGGGAATCAATCCCCCGACTGGCCCCGTGGTCGGCGGTCGGGACGGCGCCACCCGCCGGCTCAGCTCCCGGTCGGACGGTCGAGCCGAGTCGTCGGGTGGGCACCACTCGCCCCTTCAGATCCCGGTCGGGTGGTCGAGGTAGGTCGTCGACAGCCCCCAGTCGGCGGCCAGGTCGGCCAGCGCCCGCACGCCGAAGGTCTCGGTCGCGTAGTGGCCGGCGAGATAGACGTTGATGCCCGCCTCGCGGGCCTCGTGGTAGACTTGTTGTTTGCCCTCGCCGGTCACGAGCGCGTCGGCGCCGACGGCGACGGCCTCGTCGAGCCAGTCCGTCCCGCTGCCGGTGACGATAGCCACGTCCGCGACGGCGTCGGGGCCGAAATCGAGCGTGCGCACCTCGCCGTCGCCGGTCGCCAGACGCTCCGACAGGCGCGCGGCCAGCGCCTCCCGGTCGAACGGGTCGCTCGCGCGGCCGCGCTGGCCGACGGAAACCGGCCCGAGTTCGCCGAACGGCTCCCGGTCCGTCAGGTCGAGCAGGTCCGCGACGCCCGCGGCGTTGCCCAGTCGCTGGTGGCCGTCAAGCGGGAGGTGGGCCGCGTACAGCGCGAGGTCGTTCTCGACGAGGGGCGCGACCCGCCGGTAGTGCGTGCCGGTCACGCGGTCGAACCCGCCCCAGGAGACCCCGTGGTGGACGACGAGCACGTCGGCGCCGGCCTCGGCCGCGCGGTCTATCGTCGCCGTCGCGGCGTCGACCGCGAACGCGGCGTGCTCGACCGTGCCCGAGTCGGGGCCGACCTGGAGCCCGTTCGCGCTCGCGTCGACGTCGGCGTACTCGCCGGTCGACAGTTCCTCGTCCAGGCGGTCACAGAACGTCGTCAGGTCCATGGCCCGGCTTCGGGGGTCGGGACCGTAGTGGTTGGGGACCGGTCAGCCCCAGTTGGGGCCGGGCCTGAGCTGGCCCTCGTCCTCATCGAGGAGGTCGTGTTCGATGGCCAGGTCGATCACCTTCGAGCAGTCCGACGGCGCGACCTCGTAGGCGCTGGACGCGACCGTGACGAACCCGTCGCGCTCGACCGGGAACTCGCGGTTCTGCAGGAGCCGCATCACCTTCGTGTTCTCCAGGCGCGTCAGCGTCACGTCCCGCTCGGGCCCGTCCTCGTCGGCGTCTGCCCCCTCGTCGGAAGCCGCCTCGTCGGCGCTTCCCCGGTCCGGACTGGACTCCGCAGTCTCTCCCGCGTCGGCATCGTCACCCTCGTCCGCGTCGGCGTCGCCGTCCTCCGCGTCTCTCGGGGCTGTGTTCGGCTCGTCGTCGCGTGTGTAGCCCGCGCGGCGGCTACTGGTGTACTTGCGCTCTTTCTCGTCGTCCTCGGACACCCCGCCCCCCGCGTTTCCGGACGCCCCGCTCCCGTCGTCTCGGTCGTCGCCGAACTGCATCTCGGAGGCTTCGACCGGGTCATCCTCGGGCCTTCCTTGCTCGCCGTTGGACCCACTGTCGCCGACCGACTCGGGGAGGTCGTCGTCGCCGAGCGTCGATTCGATGTCGGTGGCCGACCCGCCCACGCTCCCGGCCTCGCCCGAGTCGGCGTCGGCCGACTCGCTCTCGCCGTCCGCGAGCGAGTGGTCGTCCGGTGACTCGTCTTTCGCCGGTTCGTCCGCGCGGGCCTCGACCGTCTCGACGACGGCGTCCGTGACGGCGTCGAGTTTGTGCCGGCAGGTCTCACAGAGGACGACCGTCTTCCCCGTCTCTGCGCCCGGGCGTAGCGACTCCGGGACGACGGGGTACTCCTCGAGCGATGCGTCGAGCGCAGTGCCACAGAAGTAACACGACGAGAGCCTCTCCATACAGACTCCGTTGCGAGGCAGGGACCTAAAACGGTGGGGAGCGTCAGACGATCTTGCGCTGCTGTTCCATCTCGAGGTACTCGATCTCGTCGTCGGGGGACAGCGAGACGTCGTCGGGCAGCGCGAGCGTGAACGTGTCGTAGGTCTCCAGGTCCATCACCTGTGCCTCGTCGCCGTCGACGGAGACGACCTGGCCCTGTTTGCGGTTGATGATCGGCACGCGGATCTTCGCGTCCACCGGCTGTGAGAGGTTTCGCCGCTTGCCGTCGAAGACGCCGCGGGCCTCGATCCGCGCCTTCGCACTCCCGTGTTTCCCCGGTTTCGCCGTGCTGTATCCGTCGATCTTGCACGCCGTGTCGTCGACCATGACGTAACTGCCCTCGTCGAGGTCCCGAACCTCGACCTGCTTCGTTGCCATACCGCGGCGTTACGGAGGGACCAGTATAAACCGTTTGGAATGGGCCGGTCAGGCCCGCGAGGGTCCGCTCCCGACCGTCGGTCGCTGACTCACTCCCGGTCGCGTTCGCGCATGTTCTGTCGGGTGAACTGCGGCTGGGCCGTGAAGCCGCGCTTGCGGCGAAAGGAGAAGAAAAGCAGCGTCGCGGTCACGAGGGCGAGCACCGTCGTGACGCCCGCGGCGATGAACTCGTCGGAGACGTAGAGGACCGCGGTCGAGAGGACGCCGCTGGCCAGCACCAGCCCGTAGACGAGTCGCCGGGTGAACGTCCCGATCAGCCCCTGGGAGTCCCGGAGGTCCACCTCGACCTGGAGGTCCTCGTGGACGGCCAGGTCCAGCGCCTCCTCGAGTTTCGGCGGCGTCCGGAGCGCCGACGTGGTCGCCCGGCCCAGCTCGTCGGCGCGGTCCTCGATGTACTGCCTGACCTGGTCCTCCAGGTAGCCCTGCTCGCGGAGGTACGTCGTCGCGACGTCGATGAAGTCGAAGTCCTCGTCGAGGGTCACACAGACGCCCTCGACGACGGTGGCGACGCGGAGCACCAGCGCGAGGTTCGCCGGCAGCCGGAAGGGGAAGTCGTAGATGGTGTCCTCGACCTGCTGGACGATCTGCTGGACGCGGTACTGTTCGATGTCCTCGCCGCGGGCGTCGGCGATGGCCAGTTCGAGCACATCGCCCATCACCTTGCGGTCGGCTTCGGGGCTCAGCGTCCCCATCTCGACCAGGGTGTCGAGGATGGCCTGGATGTCCTGGTTGGCGACGGCGATGTAGAAGTCGACGATTCGCTCCTGGATGAACGGGTCGACGTAGCCACTCATCCCGAAGTCGTAGAAGACGAGCGTCCCGTCGTCCTGGACCGCGAGGTTCCCCGGGTGGGGGTCGGCGTGGAAGACGCCGTCCTCGATTATCATCTTGAGGTAGGCCCGCTGGAGCATCTCGGCCAGTTCCGTTCGGTCGAGGTGCTTGTCGTCGAGTTCCTCCAGGTCCGTGATCTTCGTCCCGGGGACGTACTCCATGGTGAGCACCCGCTCGGTCGACCGCGAGTCGTCGACGCTCGGGATGCGGATGGTGTCGTCGTCGGCGAAGTTCGCTTTGATCTCCTCTAGCATCCGGGCCTCGCGCACGTAGTCCATCTCCTCGCGGATCGTCTTGTCGAACTCGTCGGCCAGCGTCTCCAGCGAGAAGGCCCGCGCCTCGTCGACGAACTGCTGGAGGATCGGCAGCGACCACTTGATGACCCGCAGGTCGGCCTCGACGAGGTCCTGGACGCCCGGCCGGCGGAGTTTGACCGCAACCGGGCCGTTCTCGGTCTCCGCGTAGTAGACCTGGCCGAGGCTCGCACCGCTTATCGCGTCCGAATCGAAGTTGTCGAAGGCGTCGTCGACGGGGCCCAGTTCGCTCTCGAGGACCTCGCGGGCGGCCGCCCAGTCGGCCGGGGGCACCCGGTCCTGGAGTTCCTCGAACTCGTCGATGTACTCGGGGGGGAGGACGTCCGGCCGCGTCGAGAGCAACTGCCCGAGTTTGATGAACGTCGGCCCGAGCGCCAGCAGCTTCTCCAGCAGCGAGCGGGCGCGACGGCGCCGTTGTTCGGCGGAGACGGTCCGCCCGCGGCCGAAGAACAGAAAGCGGTTGCGGTCTCTCGTGTAGGCGACGATCAGGGGTAGAAACTGCCACGTGACGACGACGAACCGCCAGTAGGAACGTAGGTTCACCGGAGTCGACACCTCGGCTACCCGTCGATCGGGATCTGCGTCTCCGACGTGGCCTCGGCCCTGGGCAGGTGCAGTTCCATGACGCCGCGCTCGACGCTCCCCTCGGCGTTCGCACCCGTCACGCCCGGCGGCAGCGGCAACTCCACGTCGAGAAACAGCGACCGCTCCTCCTCGATGTAGTCGAACTCCCTGGGCACGTCCTTGCGCCGGCGTGCCTCGACCCGCAGGCGACTCCCCTCGACGCTCGCGTCGACCGTCTCTGCCGTCACCCCCGGGAGGTCCAGCACCAGCAAGTACGTCTCCTCACTCTCCAGCACGTCGGCGAACACCGCCTTGGGCAGGTCCTGCAGGGCATCGCGCAACGCTGACATATCCACCACTTGGGTCCGACGTGCGAAAAAGGCCGCGGTGTCGCGCTCGTCCCTGTTCGTCCCCGCTCGTCGTGCGAGCGCGCTGTCTATCACGACCCCGGAGTCGGTGCGGATCGGCCGGCTCTCGCGGGCCCACCCGGACGCGACTTTCGAGATACTGACGGTCTTCACGCGGGAGTCGGGCGGGGTCGCGTTCGCGGAGGTGACGTCGCCGGACGTCGAGACGGTCGTGGCCGAACTCGACGCCGCGGAGGGAGTCACGACCGCCGACGTGCTCCAGCGGGCCGGGGAGTCCGCGCTCGTCCAGTTCGAGACTGCAAGCCCGATCCTGCTGTTGCCGGTCAGGAACGCCGGAACGCCCCTGGACCTGCCCTTTCCCGTCTCGGACGGGAGCGTCACCTGGGAGGTGACGGCACCCCGGTCCCGGCTCTCGACGCTGGCCGACCAGCTCCGGGAGTTCGACATCCAGTTCGACGTGGTTCCGGTCCGCCAGGAGATGGAGACCGAGCAACTGCTGACGCCGAAACAGCGTGAACTCGTCCGGACGGCCGTCGCCGAAGGCTACTACGACACGCAGCGTGACTGTACGCTGACGGACCTGGCAGAGACGCTCGGCATCGCCAAATCGACCTGCAGCGGGACGCTCCACCGCGCCGAGGAGAAGATCATCAATCAGTTCGTCGCGAAGGGAAACGAAGGTGACCCCCAGGGCGTCCCGCTGGCACACTGACGACAGCGTGGTCCGTCCCCAGAGGGGCCGACGCCGGCTACGTCCGTCGTGCGAGGAGTCGGCCGCCCACCAAGACGGGCACGACCGTCCAGACGACGAGCGCGAGGGCGACAACCGGCCCGGACCGACAGTTCCGCGAGGGTCACGACCAGCGCCGCGGCGACGGTCGGGCTGACTCCCGACCCGGCGGGCGCGACGACCAGCTATCTCGGTCACCCCCGCTCGACTGCCCGGCGGCGTCCGGGTCCTCGGTCGGGCTCCCGTCGGCGTCGCTCCCGGGAGAGCACTACACCCGGCGACCCCACCGAGCGCGTTCCAGAACCGCCGGAATCGCGGCGATATCTTCGGTCGGCGCTTCTGAACGGCTTCGAACTGCCGCCCGCGAGACGGACCGGCACAGCCGACCCAATGAGACGATTTTAAATACGCCGAGTTCAATCTCCCGGATGCGACGGGCTCGGTTGGTGTAGTCCGGCCAATCATTTCGGCCTTTCGAGCCGATGACCGGGGTTCAAATCCCCGACCGAGCATTCTGCTCCCCGAATTCCGGGGTTTCAGAAACCGGATTACCGGATACTATCGGTCGGCACGTTCGGCTACACCGAGGAAGACGCCGGATGTCGACCCGGTTGTGGACGCTTCCGTCGTAGTGGACCCGTCTGTACTCGATAACGGCCCAGAGAGCCGGCCCACCCGTCCGGGGTGGCCTCCTCCGCCGGGACGGCTGTTCGACCGGCCACTTCTGGCAAGGAGACGTTCACATATACGCGTCGAGCGCCGTATTTTTAGCTGTTTTGTCGGGTGTTGGGTCGCGTTAATTTTGGCGTGCATTGTGGTAGACGGCGAAGGCTTCGAGCCACGATTGTGCTGTTTCGAGCGTGACATGGCTAAAACTATTTGCGAACG
>PXRP01000016.1 GCA_003021655.1 Halobacteriales archaeon QS_4_69_31 | reverse complement strand
CCGTCCGGTGTAGGTCACCGCGAACAGCAGAAAAAATCCCACCGCGAGAAGCCACAACACGTACTCGGCGGCCAACAGCAGGTTGGTCGCTGGGGAATCAGGGACGGCGACCAGCGCGGCCAGGCCCAGTCCCACGACCCCCGGCAGTCCGGCGCTCCCGGCCAACGGGCGGGCAGCCGGATGGTCGCGGTGTTTCAGCGCGACGTACGCGACGCCGAGCCCGGTCACGCCGCTGACCGCCAGCACTCCCCCTATCAAGACGGCAACTGGGGAAGTCATCGAACAGAGGTCCGTCGTTGCCTATGATATACTTTACTCCGGAAATGATAATAGTGATACTGGCGCCTGTGGTCGGACAGAGGCGGTGTTCCGCAGTACGGCGGTCCATCGGGAGGCCGGATACCGGCCGGCATGGTCCACCACGCCGGTCGCCTGCGCCGCCCGGTATCCGTGGCGCGAGGGCCAGCGTGGCGAAACACAGCCCCGAGAGTCCCGCGAGCGTGGCCATCTTCGCCAGCGGACCGGCCGCTGGATGGTCGTGGTGCTGGGCCGCCACGTAGGCGACCGCCAGTCCGACAACCCCTCCGACTGCCAGTATCCCCCCCGTGAGCGCGTTCACCGGGGATACCATCCCATAGGGGTTACCCCCAGACTCACAAGTAAGTTACTCACAACCGACGCGCAAGTACCACGAACCGGGTATCGACTGTCCGCCACCGGAACTCAACGACACGGCCGCCCCGTGCGGACGCCGGGGACCGCTGGAGCCGCCACCCCGGCCGTTCCGGCGCCGCGGGACCTCACCGAGTGTCGCCGGTCCCGACGGCCCGGCCGTTCCGGCGTCGGGAGCGCCACACCCGGGGCCACTCCGGGAGCGCCACACCCGGGGCCACTCCGGGAGCGCCGGTGGGTACCTCCTCAGGGTGGGCAGGCGACAGGGACGGTGGCACAGGTCGTGACCGTCGCCCCGCAGTCGGGACAGACCAGCAGCCCGCCGTCACACCGCGGGCTGACGATCCAGTCGCCCTGGAGCGGGTTCTCGTGGCCGCAGTCGGGACAGAACAGCGTCGCCTTCGGTCGTGGAGGGGCCTCGGCGTCGTCGGTTCGAGGTGCAGTACGGGGACTCGTCATACCGGATGTATGGACCGGAGACCTATAACCCTGTTTTGCCACGATCGATAGGCACAGACCGTCTCCTGTCGGATATCGGGCCACCTACGTCTCTGCAGGAGGCGCTCGCGCGACCTGTCGCCGTCCCGGTGGCCGCGGGCGACCACGGCCCGGTTACAGCGGTCGCGAGGTGAAAGCCCACCCGTTCACCTCAGGCATCCGCGTCGCGGGCCTGCCTGCGGGCGGTCGGGGCCCGCAACAGGAGCGCGGCGGCGCCGGCGGCGACGGCCAGGAGCCCCCCGGCGGCGAAGGCGGTCGGCCAGTCGGTGACGGCGACCAGCCAGCCGGCGACGGCGCCGCCGAAGAGCCCGCCCCACATCTTCCCCGAGTACAGCAGCGCGTAGTTCGCCGAGGAGTGCCGGTTGCCGTAGTAGTCGCCGACGAGACTCGGGAAGAGGGTGTACTGCGGGCTCCAGAAGAACGTGGCGACGACGACGCTGGCGACGAACCCCACCGTCGACCCCTGGCGGGCGAACCAGACGACCGCGAGGACGCCCGTCCCGCACAGCGAGAACGAGACGGCCATCGCCCGCTCGCGGTCGACCCGGTCCGATACCTCCCCGAGGACGAGCCGGCCGACCCCGCCCGCGACGGGCAGCACGGTCGCCGAGACCGTCGCCGTCCCCGCCGACAGCCCCAGCGCGTCCGCGAACGAGACCACCTTCGCCGTGAGCATCAGCCCCGCGCCGCTGACCCCCACGAACATCGCGTACATCAGCCAGAACTGCCAGGTCCGCAGGACCTCCCGCGAGGCGTACTGGCGCTGGCGGCCGGCGTCCAGCGCCCGCCCGTCGCCGGCCGTCCCGCCGCCGGTCACGTCGTGGTCGTCCGTTCCGCCGGGCGGTGTCCCGCTGTCGCCGTCCTCGGGTGCGCTCCCGTCCGTCTCGGACGGTCCGTCGCTCGTCTCGGGTCCGGCCCCGTCAAGCCACTCGTCGGGCGGGTCGCGCAGGACGAGGGCACCGACGAGGATACCGACGGCGATGAGCACCCCGAGCGTCCGGAGGACGAGGGGGTAGGCCTCGGGCGTCGCGTTGGCGCGGACGAACGGGACGACGAGCGCGCTCCCGCCGGCGAAGGCCATCGTCCCGGCCCCGGTGGTCAGCCCGCGCCGGTCGGGGAACCACTTCAGCGCCGTGTTGACCGCGACGGTGTAGACGATGCCCACGCCCAGCGCCCCCAGCCCGTAGAAGAGATAGAGGTGCCAGACGGCCGTGGCGGCGGCGATGCCGAGATAGCCCCCGCCCGCGAGCACGCCCGCCAGCAGCATCAGCCGGCGGGGGCCGTGGCGGTCGCGCCACCAGCCGACGGGGAACTGCGACCCCGCCTGGACGACGACGAACAGCGTGAAGACCCCGCCCAGCGCCGGCAACGAGACCCCGAGGCTCGCCGCGAGCGGGCCCTCGATCGACGACCAGACGTACTGGTAGGGGCTGACAAGCGCCATGGCGACCGCGGCGGCGACGACCTGCCACCACCGCGAAAACCCCAGGTACTCCCGGGCGCGTGCCGCGTGGTCGACCTCGGTCACACCCGACCCGAGCGGCCACAGGCTAGTCGGTGTTTCGGTGTCCGGGGGGCCGCCGGCTCCGCGCGGCCGGACCCCCGAGCGGGAGACGGCTCAGACCGCGAGGTAGCCGGCGATGGTCCCCTCGTCGGCCAGCGCCTCGCCGGCGAGTTCGTCGACGACCTCGCCGCGCTCCATCGCGTAACAGCGGTCGGCCATCGAGCGGATGACCCCGAGGTTCTGTTCGACAAAGAGGATCGTCGTCCCCAGGTCGTCGTTTATCGCCCGCATGTCCTCGCTGATCTGGTCGACGATCGAGGGCTGGATGCCCTCGGAGGGTTCGTCGAGCAGGAGGAGGTCGGGGTTGGCGACCAGCGCCCGTGCGATGGCGAGCATCTGCTGTTCGCCGCCGCTGAGAGTCCCCGCCGACTGGTCGGCCCGCTCCGCGAGCACCGGGAAGTACTCGTAGACGGTGTCGTGGAGGTACTCGTCACACCCCTCGTTTATCGTCTCGCCCATCCGGACGTTCTGCTCGACGGTGAGTTTCGGGAAGACGTCACGCCCCTGGGGGATGTAGCCGATCCCCCGCCGAGCGCGCTCGTCGGCCGCCAGGTCGGTGACGTCCTCGCCGTGGTAGCTGACCGTCCCGCTCCGGGGCGCGAGCAGGCCGACCACCGTCTTGAGCAGCGTCGACTTGCCGACGCCGTTTTTCCCCATGACGCCGACGATCTCGCCCTGGTCGACCGACAGGTCGACGTCACGGAGCACCGGCGTCCGGTCGTAGGCGGCGGTGACGCCCGACAGGTCAAGCAGCGCCATCGCCCTCACCTCCGAGGTAGATCCGCTGGACGGCGGGGTCTGACTCGATCGCCTCGATCGGCCCCTCGCGGAAGACCTCGCCCTGGTGGAGCACGGTCACCTCGTCGGCGATCCGGCCGACGAAGTCCGTGTCGTGTTCGATGACGACGAAGGCGATCCCCGCCTCCTCGCTGAGGCGGGTGATCCGCTCGGCGATCCCGTCGCGTTCCTCGACCGAGAGGCCCGCGACCGGTTCGTCGAGCAAGAGGAGATCCGGGTCGAGCGCGGCGGCCATCCCGATCTCGAGTTGCTGTTGCTGGCCGTGCGAGAGGGCGCTGGCCGGGACGTCCTCGTAGCCCGCGAGGCCGGCCGCGTCGATGGCCGCCTCGATGCGCCGGGCGCGCTCGTCGCCGGTCGCGAACCGCTGGACCGGCAGGCGGACGTTCTCGCGCACCGAGAGGTCGCTGTAGACCGACGGGACCTGGAACTTCATGCTGATGCCGCGCGCGACCCGCTCGTGGGGCGCGAGGTCGGTGATGTCGGTCCCGTCGTAGTAGATGCGCCCGTCGGTCGGTTCGAGGGCCCCGGTGACCAGTTTCAAAAGCGTGGACTTGCCGGCGCCGTTGGGGCCGATGAGACACCTGAGTTCGCCCTCTTCGACGGCGAAGTCGACCGAATCCGCGGCGGTGAACCCGCCGAACTGCTTGACGAGGTCGTCGGTCTGGAGCAGCGTGTCGGTCCGGTCGCCGGTCGCCAGCTGGGCCGCGTTCTGGCGGACCGCCGGGTCGCTGACGGCGTCGTCGGCGCTCACGAGTCGGTCACCTCCGTCGGCGCGTCGGGCGCCTCACCCGGGACGTCCGCCCGATTCCCGCGGAACCGCTCGCGGAGGCCCTCGAACCACGGCACGAGCCCGCCCGGCAGCGCGAGGATGAACACGAGCAACAGCACCCCGAGCACGACCAGCGCCCACTCGCCCTGGATCGTGACACGGAGGTACTCGACGGCGACGGTCGCGACGACGGCCCCGAGCAGGCTCGTCCGGCCGCCGACGCTGACCCAGATGACCGGCAGCGTCGCGAACGTCAGCCCGAACACCTGCGGGTCGATGAAGATGTTCCGCGACGCGTAGAGCACGCCCGAGAGCCCGGCCAGCGCGCCGCCGAGCGTGAAGACGACGAGCTTGACCCGCTTGACGTCGTAGCCGAACATCCGGGTGCGGTCCTCGTCCTCGCGGACGGCAACCATCACGCGCCCGTAGTCGGAGTTGACCAGCGCGCGCAGCCCCAGGTACGTCGAGACCAGCACGCCCACGACGAAGTAGTAGAACAGGTCGAACTCGACGGCGCCGACCAGCGGTGCCGACAGCTCGACGGTGTTCCTGACGAGCTGGAGCGTGAACACCTCGTCGACGCCCAGCGCGAGCAGCGGGATGGCCGGCATGCCGTTGAACCCGCCCAGCGCGGCGTCGCCGATGGCCCACTCCGACCCGGCGGTCTGTGCCATGAACGTGTGCATCACCATCGTCGACACCAGCGTGATGATGGTGACGTAGACGTCCCGGACGCCGCCGTAGAACATGAAATACCCCATGAGCGCGGCGACCAGCCCCCCGCCGACGACGCCGAGCACGACCGCGGCGGTGATCCCCGAGGGGGTCGCGTGGTTGATCGAGACGACCCCGAAGGTGTAGCCGCCGACCCCGAAAAAGACCACCTGCCCGAAGCTCAGGACGCCGGCGTAGCCCCACACGACCGACAGCGAGAGCCCGAGCAGCGCCAGCACCAGAAACAGCGAGAGCTGGCCCGCGTCCCCGAACGCCGGGTAGACGACCAGCCCGGCGACGGCGACCAGGAAGGCGACCCAGAACCCCCGGGAGTTCCCGACGGTGTTGGGCCCCTCGAAGCGGGTCCGCAGCGACGCGAGCGCGCCGTCCGTCGAGGCGGTCGCCATTACCGGTCCTCCCTGCGCCGGGTTCTGAGGCGCTCGATGTAGCCGGTGATCCCGCCCGGGAGAAACCGGAGCGCGAGGATAGCCGCCAGCAGCAACGCGATCCGGCCGAACGTCTGGGAGTCGAAGTAGTTCGTCACCGAGGCTTCGACGGCGCCCAGCACGCCCGCCGACAGGACCGTCCCGACGACGACGCTCGCGCCGCCGACGACGACGGCGACGAACGCCTCGACGAGGAACTGGCCGCCCAGCGTCGGCTGCATCGAGACCAGCGGCGCGAACAGCGCGCCGGTAAAGCCCGCCAGCCCGGAGCCGAACGCGAACGTGGCCGCGTAGGTGCGCTCGGTGTCGACGCCCATCGCCCGGGCCGTCCGGTCGTCCTGGATCACCGCGCGGGCGCGCATCCCGTAGTCGGTGTACGCGAACACGTAGTAGACGAGCGCCAGCACCGCGACGCTGACGCCGGCCAGCACCACGCGGTACGCCGAGTACGAGAACGCGCCGTAGCTGAGTTCCCCCAGCGGCGTGGCGACCTGGTCGATGGAGTTGCCGAAGACGATGCGGGCGCCCTGGACCATGACCAGGCTGAGGCCGAAGGTCGCGACCATCGAGTCGGCCAGCCGGTCGTACAGCGGTTCGACCAGCGGCGTCCCCGGGAGCAGGGCCGCGGCCTGGTCGGGCAGCGTCGCCGACAGCGGCGGTTCGAGCCGCGCCCACAGCCGGTTCGGAACCGCCCCCGAGATGACCGTCCGCTCGACGACCAGCCCGAAGGCGGCGGTGACGACGGCCCCCACGAGCATCGCCACCGGGAGCGGCACCGACAGGCCCGTGACCGCGAGGGTCGTCGCGTACGCACCGACGAGGATGAACTCGCCGTGTGCGAGGTTGATCACGCCCATGATGCCGAAGATGATGGCCAACCCCGCTGCCGCGAGCACGATGAACGCGAAGCTATCGAGAAACTGGAAGGCGAGGTTCAGCCCGTTGACCATCCCTATTCGGCCTCCTCGAAGAAGTCCACCGGCGTGTACTGCGTCTGTTCGTCCTCTTCCCGGAGGTCACAGCCGACGGTCTCGGTGAGGAACTGCTCGGGGATCTTCCGGTCCTCGACGGCCTCGATGTTGTGTTCCTCGTCGGCGCGGAGCACCCACATGTGGTGGTCGACGTGGTGGGTCGCGCCGTCGAGTTCGATCGTCTCGCCCTCGGGAGCCTCGGGCGCGCGCTCGGTGCCGAGGCTGATCCCCGACTCCAGGGCCTCGATGACCTCCGGCTGTTCGAGCGTCCCGGCCTGCTCGACGGCCTCCTTGTACATGTACGTCGAGAAGTAGTTCGTCTCGGCTTCCTCGTTGAGGTAGGGGGCGTCGGGGTACTTCTCGAAGTAGCGGTCGACGAAGCCGCCGTCGCGGGTGTTGCTGTCGGTCGGGACCTCCTCCATGTAGTTGACGCCGGCGTAGATGTTGGCCATCGCCGGCGGCTCCAGGCGACGGTGTTCGTACCCCTGGGCCATCGCCGTCGACGTGCCGATGGGTACCTCCAGCCCCGCCGAGGCCTTCTGCTCGTAGAAAGCGGTGTGGTTGGCCCCCACGAGCATCGACATCACGAAGTCCGGGTCGGCCTCCTGGATGTTGTTTATCGTCGAGCCGAAACTCGACTCGCTGAGCGGGATGAACTCCTCGCCGACGACCTCGGCGTCGTTCTCGTTTGCCAGCACCTTCACCCAGTCGGCCGACAGCTGGCCGAAGTTGTAGTCCGCGGCGACTGTGTAGATCCGCGGCCCGAACTCCTCGCGCAGGTACGGGAGGACGCTCCCGAGTTGCTGGCGGGCGGTCGGCCCGACCGCGAACGTGGTCTTGTCACAGACCCCGCCCTCGTACTGGGTCGTGTAGAAGTACAGCTGCTCGTTGCGGTTGATGATCGGGCGGATCGCCTCCCGCGTCGCCGAGGAGTACCCCGCCCAGAGGACGTCGACCTCGTGGTCGTCTATCATCTTGCGGGTGAGTTCCTGGTAGCGCTGGTTGTCCGACTGCGGGTCCCGCGTCACCGCCTCGATCTCCCTGCCGCCGACCCCGCCGTCGGCGTTTATCTCCTCGATGGCGAGCATCGACGCCTTGTGCTTGGGGTCGCCCACCAGCGCGAAGTTCCCCGACTGGTCTTCGAGGACGCCGATCGTGACGGTGTCGGCGCTGCTCATCGTGTCGGTCGCCGCGCCGCCCCCCTCCTCGCCCGAACACCCCGCGAGCCCGGTCGCCAGGGCGGCCCCGCCGGCGATCAGGAACTGCCGACGGCTGACCCGCGAGCGCCGACTCATCCCCGACCACCTTTAGGTTCACAATCCCAATTTTTCGACCGGCCAATCGAATACTTTCCACCATTTGCACCCGACGTAGTCGAACGTACGTCTATCATTTGCGGACGTTCTCCCGATTCCCGGGGTGATAAAAAAGACTTTACACTCGGATATTATGTTTGTCCACCACTCCCCGTTAGTGTATTAGGATATAGAAGGATACAGTGGAAATAGATATATACGTGGAAAAGAAAGTCGAAATACTGGATTTTCGAATTCTGTTCCGGCGCGCCGGAGTCCAGGGTCGCGTCCCGGCGGCCGGCCGGGAAGCGGGGTCGTCAGACGCGCGTCTGCCGGCGTTTTTTGCGAGTGTGTGGTGTATGCAGAGAGGCATGGCCGACGACGCCGACACCGCCGGCGGGGCGGGACGCGAGAGCGCCCCCTCGCCGGCGACGACCCATGCACGCACCGACCGCCGGTCGGCGGGCCGGTCGGTCGAGACACGCCCGGAGTCGCTTTACCTGTGGCAGATCGCTGTCCTCCGAACCCGCGTCGACAGGCTCGAACGCCGCGTCGACACGAAAGAGCAGGACCTCCAGCACGTCATCGACCAGTACGAGGGCGTCCTCCAGGAACGCCCCGACGCCCGCGACGGCGGACTACTCACCGACGGGGGGGACTCGACGGTCCCCGACACCCGCGCACGGACCGCGGGTCGCGCCCCGCGGAGGGACAGCACGGGCGCGACGGGTGACCGAACGGGGCTCGCGGGGCGGTTGCTCGACCGCCTCCGGTCGCTCCTCTAGGGCCCGAGCGCACCGCGGCGCCACGACCCGTCTCTGGTCGCACTCGACCACGCCGCAGCGACCCCCTTCTCCAGCGTACTCGACCACGCCGCGGCGACCCCCGTCTCCGGCGCACTCGACGACGCCGCTCCACCCCTCTCTCCGGCGCGCCACTCACGCCAGGACCGACAGCGTCGTCCGTTCGCGGACCCGGTAGACGACCGCCAGGTCGACGGGACACTCTACCGCGCCGCCGAGCGCCGTCCCGCCGGGAGCGCCGGCCTGCCGGGAGTGCCCGTCGGCCCGTCCGGTCGCTGTCGTCGTCAGTCCTCGACGACCTCGCTGGCGCGGGGACTGTCGCCGCCGTGGGGGGTGTCGCGCCCGCGGACGGTGGCCGCGTGGACGGTCTCGGTCGCGTCGTCGATGACCACGACCTCGCCCGCGTCCGTCGGGAGCCGTTCGTCGAGCGAGGCCGTCATGTAGGAGGGCCGGGCCGCCTCCAGCGCCGCCAGGTCGACCCCGGAGGTGAGCCGGTGGGAGACGATAATGTCCGACTGGGAGATGCCGACCTCGGAGATGGCGGCCGGCCGCTGGGTCGCGAACACGAGACTCACCCCGGGCGTCCGGCCCTGCGTCAGGACCGTCTCCAGGGCGGCCCGCCCGACTCCCTGGAAGAACGCGTGGGCCTCGTCGACCAGCAGCCACGGGAGCCGCGGTATCTCCCCGGAGACCCGCCCGCGATACAGCGACTCCCCCACGCCGCGGACGACGGCGTTCATCGGCGCCGAGTCCAGCGACGACACGCTGACGACGGTTATCTCGCCCCCGCCCAGGTCCCGCGCCGACAGCCCCCCGGGGTCGAACACCCCCCACGACTCCGCGAGCGTGATGTGGTTTATCGCCGCGCGCCTGTCCGTGCCGGGGGCCGCCGTCGCCTCGACGGCGGCGCGCATCTCCGCGAGCGTCGACCCCTCCCGTGCGGCCTGCCAGACGAGCGCGCCCGCGCCGCTCTCGGGGGACAGGTCCAGCAGCGCACACCACGACCGCGGGTCCAGCGTCGCCGGCGATATCTGCGGGTCCGCGACCACGGTGGCCGGGACGGACTCCCCGTCGGACGGCGCCGCCAGCGTGTCGAACACGCCCATCGGGTCGACCACGACCGGCGCGACCCCGCGGGCCCGCGCGAGCCCCTCCGCGACCACCCCCATCGTGTAGGACTTGCCGTAACCGCGCTTGCCGACGACCAGTATCGCGTGTGGCCCGTCGAAATCGAGGTGGAGTAGCGCCCCCTCGCTACCGTCCAGCGCGCGGTAGGTCCCCAGCCGACCGGACGGTCCCGCCTCCTGTCGCCCCTCGCCGCGTCCGATGACGAATGTCACGCCAGTGGGTCGCCGGTCTCTACTACTTGAAATTTCGGTCAACGGGTCAGGTGATGTGTAGTGTAGCGAGTCGGATGAGAACGGCATCACCAACAGCGTGAAAGCCCCGAGCCGTTCGACGACGGCGGCGGGGGAGCGCGACCCGCTCCGGGCCAGGGTCGGGGCCGGGCCGAGGTTGGGGCCGAGACCGGGCCGGGTCAGCGCCGCCGCCCGGCCGCGAGCGCCGCGAGCACGAGCGCGAGGAGCGCGACGGCCGGACCGAACCCGGGCCCGCCGGCGCCGGTCTCGACCGGTTCGGGCGTCTGGGTGGGCGGCCGGAACGGCGATAGCTCCGTCAGTCGTCGGCGGGCGTCGCCGCGCAGTTGTTCGGGCCGAGTTCGAGTTCGAAGGCCGCGTCGTCGTCGACGGTCTCGCGGCCGAGGTTGGCCGCGATGATCGTCTCGTAGTTGGCCGGCCGGGGCGGCATGTCCCCGGTCACGTGGTCGACGAACTCAGCCTCGGTCATGGCGAAGACCCGCAGGTCCCGCAGGTCCCCCAGCGTGGCGGTGTGACTGCCGTCGCCGGCCAGGCGCGGCGACTCGGCGTGGTGGCCGGGGGCGACCGTCGTCCCGTCGGGAAAGCGCGCGAACCGCTCGGTTATCGTCCGGTACAGTTCCCGCGCCAGGTCGCGGGCGCCCTCGGCGCCCCGCTCTAAGTCCGGGCGGGCGACGCTCCCGACGAAGAGGCTATCGCCCGAGAGGAGGACGTCCCCGACCGCGAACGCGGTCATGCCCGTCGTGTGGCCGGGGGCGTGGACCGCCGTCAGGGTCGCGTCGCCGACGGCGAGTTCGTCGCCGTCCGTGACGGTCGTCACGTCGAAGGTGACACCGCGCGCCGTGGCCCCGGCGGGCATCACCGGCGTCGCGTCGGCGGCCAGGTCGCGCAGGCCGCTGACGTGGTCGGCGTGGACGTGCGTGTCGACGGCGTACTCGACGGTCGCGCCGCGCTCGTCGGCCACAGCACGATAGCGGTCGACGAACGCCCGCAGCGGGTCGACGACGGCCGCCTCGTCGCCGTCGACGACCACGTATCCCAGACAGCCGCTGGCCGGCCGGCGGACTTGGACGACGGTCGGCGCTCCGGCGAGTTCCGTCACCTGCGAGAGCCGCGCCCAAGCGTCCATCCCGCCCGCGAGGTTGTGCGCGTCGTAGCCCGCCCCGACGAGGCGCTCGGCGACGACGGCGCTGGCCTCGCCGCGGGCACAGACCGCCGTGATCGGTCCCTCGCCGGCCAGGCCGTCGACGAACTCCTCAAGGCTGTCGGTGACCGCGGCCTGGAGGAACTTCGCGTTGGGTCGGTGGGTGTGTGCGACCGATGGGCCCGCGATCCGCCAGCGGTCGACCTCGTCGCGGTCCCGCAGGTCGAGCACCCGGACGGGGTCGCCGCGGTCGATCCGGGCCTGGAGCGTCGCTGGGGACTGGCTCGGCACGTCCCCGGCTGTGTCGGTCATGCGTCCACGTAGCGGGGCGGGCAGAATAAGCGCCCGGGTGAGTCCGGGAGCGGTCGCCGAGCAGGAAACAGTCCACGCCGGGCCGCGCTTGTCCCCGCGGAGCCAGACGCACTCACACGGGTCAAGCAGGAAGGTGACGCCGTCGTCCGCGACGCGGGGGCCGCCGTCGCCGACCTCGCGGGTGGTGTCGGCGTCGGGCACCTCCCACTGGAGGGTGGACTCGCGGTACTCGTCGGCGAAGTTGCGGGCGAACATGAAGGCGACGTCGTCGGTGTCGACCCGATGGACGAACACGTTCTCGTGCCAGTCAGTGTCGGTCACTGGAATTCATTGCTCTCGCGCGGAGAGACGTGTTCGGGTACCAGGTCAGTCGACGCGGACGAACGTCACCGGGCAGGGCGCGTCGAGCATGACCTCCTGGGCTGTCGAGCCGAAGACGGCCTTGCCCGCCGGCGACCGCTTGCGGCCGCCGACGAACACGAGGTCGGCGTCCGCCTTCTGGGCCGCCGTGACGGTCTCCTCGCCCGGCTCGCCTATCGCCCCCGCAACGGAGACACCGATGTCGGCGTCGCTCAGCGCCGACTGCAGGTTCTCGACGTTCGACAACCGGTTCGCGACCTCGTCGGCGCTGACCTCGTCTGCCGTCTCGTACTCGAGGTTCTCGACGCGCTCCGCGAACCCCTCCTGTGTGAACGCGTGAAAGAGGACGACGTGTGCTCCCGCCGGCCGGGCGACGTCCCGGACGGTCGCGGTCAGCGAGTTGATCTGGTCGTGCGCCGACGTTCCGACCGCCACGAGTACCGTATCGAGGCTCATGAGTCCCGGAAACTACGGCCGTGACGGTCTTAACCGTGCCGGTGAACCGCCCCGTCGGGGGCGCGGACAGGGTCGCGGCGCTCAGACCTCGTCGTCCTCGCCGGCCAGGGCGTCCAGCGCCTCGGGGCCGACGTGGAGGTGACGACGGCCGGTCTCGTCCTCGGTGATGAGGACGCCGGCGGTGAAGTCGGGTTCGTCGTCGTCGTAGATGACGTCGGGGTTCTCGCCGATGCGGACCGACTCCCGGAGTGTCAGCATCGCCTCGCGCAACGCCGCCTCGCGGTCGTCGGCCGCGCCGACGTCGAGAGGGTCGACGTCCTCGCGGTCGGCCAGCGCCTCGCGGACCGCCGCCACGTGGTCCGGGGCCGCCGCCGAGTTGTAGATGTAGTCCCGCACGCGCATGCCCGAACGGTCCGGCCCGAGCACATTGGGTGTACCGGCTCGCCGCCGGGCTCTACCGACGGCGAACACCGGCGGACGGACCGGCGACCCTGCGGGGTGGGCCCCCACCGATAAGCCCCCGGGGGCGCAAACGCGGGGTATGAACGGACGGGACTTCGTCGAGGGGATCCGGGACGACGAGGCGACGGCGCTCGCCCGGCTCGGGTCGGACAAGTACCTCCTCGCGGTGACGGACGCGGACCTGACGACCGAGGGCGTCATGCGGACGGTCGCCGCGGCGGCCGCCAGCGGCCGGGAGACGTTCGCGGCGTGGGCCGACGAGGAACGCGACGCCGCCGCGGCGACCTTCGCGGCCGCCGAGACCTTTGCGGCCGCCGCCGAGACCGAACGCGACCACTACGAGCGCGTCGTGGCGGACCTCGACGGCGACGTCGCACCCGCGGGGGCCGTCCACGAGGCGCTGGCGGCGGCGACCGGCACCGCCGACCGCGCCGGCGCGCTCGTCGGGCGCGGCCTGGTCGCCGACCGCACCCGACTGCAGGTGGTGAGTTTCTTCGTCAACGAGGCCGACGGGAAGCGGGCCGACCTCGCGCGGGAACTGCGCTCGGACGCGACCGACCAGGTCGACGCCGGGGCCGACCTGCTCGACGCCGTCTGTGCCGACGAGACCGACTGGGAGAGCGCCCGCGAGACCGCACGGGACGTCGTCACGGCCGCCTACGACGAGTACGTCGACGGCTGCGAGCGGCTCGGCCTCGACCCGAAACCGGTGTGTTGAGCCGGCGGCCGCGACAGCCGCAGGTCGGCGGTCGGCCACAGACCGGCGGTCAGCGGTCGGCCGTCGCCGGCCGGTCGCGGGCGCGTCCTTATTAGGGGGGCGGTGGTAGTCCCGCGTATGGCAAAACGGACAGACCCGTTCGAGGACATCGAGGAGATGCTGGACATGCTCACCGGCGGGTTCGAGGGCGGCGCCGGGGCGCTCCCGGTCGACGTCGCCGACACCGGCGACGTGTTCGTCGTCGTCATCGACCTCCCGGGCTACGACCGTGACGACATCCAGGTAACGCTCCCCGACGAGACGACGCTCTCGGTCGCCGCCGAGCGCGAGATAGAACCCGTCGAGGAGGCCAACCGCTACGTCACTCGCGAGCGGAGCGGCCGGTCGGTCAGCCGCCGGGTCGGCCTCCCCGAACCCGTCGAGGAGACCGAGACCAGCGCCACCTACGAGGGCGGCGTCCTGACCGTGACGCTCCCCAAACAGACCCGCGGCGACGACGAAACCGAGATCCCCGTCGAGTGACGAGGCCCGTCGCCGCGTCGCCGCGCGTAGATTTATACCCGGGAGCGCGCCAGTCCGGCCCATGCACGAGGAAGTGCGCGTCGTCGCCGGGGAGTGTACGGCGACGTTCGACGGCAGCGAGGAGCGCGAACACCGCGGCGAGGTCCTGACCGTGGTCAAGCCCGACGGCACAGTCCTGGTCCACGACGCCGGGGGCTACCAGCCGGTGGCGTGGCTGACCCGGGCCGAGAGCGTCCAGTTCGTCGACGGCGTGCTCGACGCCCGCGACGGCGACCAGCGGCTGCGCGTCGAGGTCCACGACGAACACGGCACCGCCCGCCACCCCGTCACGCCGGCGGGCGTCCCGGTGGGGACCTGCCCCGACTGCGAGGGGGCGTTCGTCCTCGCCAGCGGGGCCGTCCGGTGTCTCGACTGTGGGGCGTCCTACAGCGTCCCGCGGGACGCCGCCGTCCTGTCCGAGACCTGTGACGAGTGCGGGCTCCCGCAGTTACGCGTCGAACGGGGCCGGACGTTCGAGGTGTGTCTCGACCGCGAGTGCGAGTCCCTCGACGAGCGGGTCACGGCCGCGTTCGACCGCGCGTGGGACTGCCCCGAGTGTGGCGGCGACCTCCGGATCCTCCGTCGGGGCGGACTCATCGCCGGCTGTGAGCGCTACCCTGACTGTGACACCGGCTTCGCGCTCCCGACCGGCGTCGTCGATGGTTCCTGTGGATGTGGCCTGCCGGCGTTCGAGACCCCGAGCGGCCGGCGGTGCCTCGACGGCTCCTGTGCGTCCGCCTGAGGGGCGCGACCGGCCAGTATCCTGCGTGGAGATTCCAGTTTCCTGCATGCCACCTGGTAACAATAACCACCTATTTTACGGTCGTAGAGCACGTAGGGGCGGTAGGATGGTCCCCGCGGTTCCCGGAAACGACCCCGACACTGGTGGAGAGCGAGCTCCCGACGCGACCGAGGCTCAGTCCGGCGACACCGTCGAGGAGTGGCGACGCGTCCAGGGAGCGCTCCGGTCGGCGTGGGGGCCCCGGGAGGTGGGCAAGGTGGCCGTCGCCCTCGCCGTCGGTGCGCTCGTCGTCTGGGTGCCGTACGTCCTGTTCGTCTCGTGGGCGACGAGCGCGCTCGTCGCCTCGGTCGACGTCGGGCCGACGCTCCTGCGCGGGACCGTCGTCTTCGTCACGCTGACGACCTTCACAAGCTTCATGTTCAGTGCCGTCGTACTCGTCGACTGGCTGTTGCCCTGGGAGTCGCCGCTCTCGCTACGCTGACCCGGTTCCATAGCGAGCGCTGACCCTCACGGAGCGTCTGGGGCGTCCTGTGGATCCGTATCTCGTCGTCGTCGCGGTGGACCTCCTCCTCGGTGATTTCGACAGTCTCCCACTCGGGGGCCATACACGTGTCGATTCGTTGTGAGGAATGGAAAAACGTTCGCCACGCGAGGATCGCAGGTGCTTTCACCGCAGGCGGGCGAGGACGGCGTATGGACGCGACGCTCACCGACGGGGTCGTGCGGGCCGGTAGCGACGCCCGCGAGCGGTTCTACGACGCACGGGGGTACGGCCGGCCCGTCGGCGGCGACCTGGCACTCGCGCCGGTCGAGGCCGCCCACCTCCTCTACCGTGGCGACCTCGACAGCGTCGACGGCATGGGGTTCCGGGCGTTCCTGGCCTCCGCGGCCGTCCCGGAGACCGCCGTCCTCGTCTACAAGGACCTCCGGGACAGGGGGTTTTACCTCTCGCCGGCCCGCGAGAGGTGGGTGGCCGACCGGGACACCACAGGCCCGGTCGACTTCGTCGTCTACCCCCGCGGGAAGGGGCCGTGGGACGACGACGTCGCCTACCGGGTCGCCGTCGTCGGCGAGCGCGAACCCGTCTCCGCCGCCGACCTGGGCGAGGTGGTGGTGGCCGTCGTCGACGAGGAGAGCGAGATAACGTACCTGGAGACCGACCGGCCGACCGTCTCGGGGTCGAGCGGGGTCGCCCTCCCCGACGGCGTCGCGGGCGACCTGCTCGCCGACCGCGTCTTCTGCTGGGGCCCGCCGGCGTCCCTCTACGAGCGGGGGTTCTACGGCCAGCGCCTCGACGAGCAGGGCGGTGACGTCCTCCAGCTCTCGCTCGTCGAGGCGGCGTACCTCGCGCGCCGGGGGGCGCTCGCCGTCGAGGGCGGCCCCGGGGCCGTCGTCGAACGCGGCCGCGAGGTGGAGGGCGACCGGTTCGACCGCCGCCTGCGCGCCTACACGGCACTGCGCGGGCGCGGCGTCGTCCCCAAAACCGGCTTCAAATTCGGCGCCGACTTCCGCACCTACGCCGGCGTCGAGTCGGTCGCGGACCTGGGCCACTCGGAGTGGCTCGTCCGGGTGCTCGCGGCCGGCCACGCGTTCGCCCCGCGAGACCTGGCGCTCGACGTCCGCCTGGCCCACGGCGTCCGCAAGGAGATGGTCTTCGCGCTGGTCGAGGGGGCAGACGACGCGGACGAGGACCAACACGGCGGCGCAGACGGGGACCGGACGGGCGACACCGACGGCGGGGTCGAGTGGCTCTCGGTCGGCCGGCTGACGCCGTAAGCCGCCCCCGACTCTCGGGACGCGGCGGTCATTTCGGCACGTACACGAGCGGCCAGTGACGCCAGGCCCATCGCTTGTCGGGCCTGTCGACGACAGACCAGACGCTCTGTGGCCAGGTGCCCAGCGTGTCGTGGATGGCCTCGTACGAGAGGAGGTTCTCGCCGTTGAGCAACAGACGGAAACGCTCCTCGAATCGGTCGGGCTTGAACGCCGACTCTTCGCCGAGATACTCGTCGGGGTCGTCGGCCATCGTCTGCCAGTGGGCCCGCGCGAGGCGGTTCTGGTAGTTGAAGACGAGGTGACCGCCGGCCGCGACGGCGTCGTAGAGGTTCTGCAGCGCCCGTTCGACGTCCCGGACGTAACAGAGCGTGAAATACGAGAAGACGAGGTCGAACTCGCGGCCGGGGTCGAAATCGGGGAGGACGGCCCGCTCGAAGCGGACGTTGTCGAGACCCTCCCGGCGCGCCCGCCCGCGGTTCTCCGCGAGGACGGGCTCGGCGGCGTCGTAGCCGACAACGGTCGTCTCCGGGTGGCGACGGGCCAGTTCGAAGGTCACGTTGCCGGTGCCACAGCCCACGTCGGCGACGGCGCCGGGGACGCCGGTCTCGGCGACGAAGGCGGCGAGCACCTCGTCGGCGTGCTGGGTGCTCGGCGTCGCGGCCTCGCGGTCGTCGTCGTCCGCGTTCGCCCAGTAGCTGTGCCAGTCGATGGTGTCGGAACGGGTGGTCTCTGTCATGGTGTCGTCGTCCGCGTGTCCGTCGTTCGATGCCTCACAGGGGTCAGTCGAGGAACAGTCGGATGTCGTCGAGGACGCTCGCCTCGCGGTAGACATCGGGGTCGGCGGGCAGGTCGTCGTACCAGCCTGCCGTCCACTCGTCGTCACAGGTGTCGACCGTCGGGCCGTCCCGTTGGACCGCCGGGACCGCCGGCGACGCGCTGAAGACGACGTGATGGGTGGTCTGCCGGTGAGTGGTCTGCTGGCGAGTGGGCCCGCCGGCTGACGGGGCATCGCTCCCGCGGTGGTCGCCCTCGCTGGCGTCCGCGTCGACGGGGACCTCGTGGTTGACGGCGCGCACGCGCTCGACGCCGTCGAGGTCGACCGCGAGCCCGGCCGTCTCCGCGACGTCGTCGCGTGCGGCCACCGCCCAGTCCGCGCCGGGCGCGACTGTGACGTTGGGCAAGATGGCGTGGCCGCGCTCGCGGTGGACCCACAGCAGCACCGCGCCGTCCTCGTCGGTGACGCCGACGATGGCCCGCCCGGCCGCCCCGGCCTCGCAGTGGTCGCGCTCGTCGTGGACGAAGGTCCGCTCGGTCGCCTCGACGCCCGGGCGGGACCGCACTGCCACGGGGTCCGTGACTGACTGGCGGGCCGACCCGCCGTCGGGGACCGTGCCGCCATCGGTGACTGCTCGCGTCGACTCGCCGTCCGCGTCGTCGTCCGTTCTGTCGTCGCCGGTCGCCGTATCGAACGTTATTATTCCTGTCATTTTGTCGTACCAGTGGCTGGTCGTCGAACGGTGCTCCCGGGCCGTATCGGCCGGAACGTGGCTCCTTTCCGGCTTCGATGGATAGCTGGTGCTCCCGGATAAAAGTTATTATTTAGATTTAGTTTACTCTTCACTTACAATATCGGACGCGCGGTATTTGAATTTTGTGTCAGACGAAGATAACGACGGGCGGGACGGCGCGGTGGTCGTGCCGGCGGACCGGAGGCCAGGAACGAGAGAGCGGTCGTCGTGGACCGATCGGAAACAGTTAAGCCCTCCCTGGCGGATACGTGGATACATGAGGTCCGCTTCCGGGCACGGGTGGCGCTGGCGTCCGCAGGACTCGGGAGCGGACAGTACGGCGACCCCGGCCGGTTTCTGAGGCCGGTCGCGGGCCGCCGTGCTCACTCCGCTTTTTCGGCGTACGGGCGTTCGGACGACTTTCCACTGGACCGATGACACGCGACACACCGACACCGACCGACGAACCGACCGACGACGGTCACGGACCGTCCGCCGACGCTGCGGACGAGCACGGCGACCGGCCAGAGGGATCGGCCGGCGGCCGGCCCGGCGACCCGACCCTGACCGCGGACGGCGGGACCGAGGCGTCCGGCGCCGACGACGTGGCGCTCGACCCGTGGGGGTCGGCGACCGTTTCGGACTACCGGACCCTCTTCGAGGAGTTCGGCATCGAGGAGTTCGAGGACGTCCTGCCGGACGTGCCCAACCCCCACTACCTGATGCGCCGCGGGGTCATCTTCGGCCACCGCGACTACCGTCCCGTGGCCCGCGCCATGCGCGAGGGTGACCCGTTCGCCGCGCTGTCGGGGTTCATGCCCACCGGCGACCCCCACATCGGCCACAAACTCGTCTTCGACGAGATCATCTGGCACCAGCGCCAGGGCGGGGACGCCTACGGCCTCATCGCGGACCTGGAGGCCCACAGCGCCCGCGGAAAGACCTGGGAGGAGATCGACACCCACGCCCGCGACTACGTCCTCTCGCTGCTCGCGCTGGGATTCGACCCCGAGGAGGGGGAACTCTACCGCCAGTCGGACAACCGCGAGGTTCAGGACCTAGCGTTCGAACTCGGCATCGAGGCCAACTACTCGGAGTTCCAGGCCATCTACGACTTCGGCGGCGAGACCGACATCTCGCACATGCAGTCGGTCGTGACCCAGGCCGCGGACATCCTCTATCCCCAGCTCGACGAACCCAAGCCAACGGTGATCCCGGTCGGTCCCGACCAGGACCCCCACGTCAGGCTCACGCGGGACCTCGCCGCGCGGACGCGCTACTTCGGCGTCACCGAGGCCTACGCGAGTTTCGAGGCCGACGCCGCCGAGCAGGCGCTGCTGGCCGGGGCCTACGAGACGCTCTCGGAGCGCCACCCCGACGAGACGGTCCGGTGTAGCGACGCCGCGACCTACCTGGAGAACCAGCGGGACCCCGACGGAACCAACGCCGAGGCGACGACCATCGACTCGACGGTGACGATGCTCCGGGAGGCCGGGAAGGAGCCGCTCCGGCCCCGCGTGCGGTTTCTGGACCGCAACGCCACCGACGAGGCCTTCGAGGCGCTGGTCGAGGCCGTCGACGGCGAGAAGCGCGTCTACGACGAACACGTCGACGCCTTCGAGATGGACCGCGAGGCCGCCCAACGGCTCGCCCGCGAGGTCGAGACCGACCACGGCGGCTACGGCTTCTACCCGCCGTCGTCTCTCTACCACCGCTTCATGACCGGTCTCACCGGCGGGAAGATGTCCTCGTCGGTCCCGGCCTCGCACATCTCCCTGCTCGACGACCCCCAGGAGGGCTACGAGAAGGTGTCGGCGGCGACGACCGGCGGCCGCGAAACCGCCGAGAAACAGCGCGAACTCGGCGGGAAAGCCGACGAGTGTCCCGTCTACGAACTGTACGCCTACCTGCTGGCGGGCGACGACGACGAGTTCGCCACCGAGGTCTACGAGGAGTGTGTCGGCGGCGACCGCCTCTGTGGCGGGTGCAAGGAACAGGCCGCCGAACTCATGGCCGAGTTCCTCGAGGACCACCGGGAGAAACGCGCGGAGTGGGCCGACCGCCTCGACGAACTCGATATCGATTTCGACGCCGCCGACAGGCGCGCGTGACGCTCACCCCTGTTCGGTCGGCTCTTCGATCTCTATCTCGACCGGGTCGCGACTCTCGAGGGCGGGCGTGCCCGCGGCCCGTCCGGCGAGGCGCCAGCCCACGACGCCGCCGACGGCCCCGAGCGCGGCGCCGACGCGAACGCCGGTCCCGCGGTCGCCGAGCAGGCTCCCCACGACGTACCCGAGCAGGAAGTTCAGCGCGAAGTTGCCGAGCGCAGTTCGAACGCGGTCCATACGACCGCTTGACGGGCCACCCCTATAACCACGGCGGCGGGTCCCGGCTCCCGGAACGGACTGCTACCGACGACAGCGACGCCGCCCGCGAGGATCAAAGGCGCGTTTGAGCCTTCTGAAGGTACTTGACCCACACAGGCGAGCCCTCGAACATGGACAGCGAACGGCGGCGGTACCTGCAGACCCTCGCCGGAGCGACCGCGACGCTGGCCGCCGGCTGTCTCGGCGGCGAACCCGGGGGACCGACCGACACCGGACCACGGGCCGCCGCCTGCTTCGGGCGGCGTCACCGCGCCGTCCCCGACCACACCTTTTAGGCCCGTCCGTTCCCTCGGTGTCGGCGATGGAAGTGACCCTGCTGGGGACCGGCGACACGACGGGGACGCCGACGCCCGGTTGTGACTGCGCGACCTGCGCCCGCGCGGTCGACCGCGGCGTCGAGCGGTCCCGATTCTCGGTCCACGTCCGCAACGAACGGACCGGCGAGTCGCTGCTGGTCGACACCAGCCCCGACCTGCGCTCGCAGTTTCTCGCACACGACTGCCCGCTGCCCGACGCCGCCGTCATCACGCACATCCACTTCGACCACCTCGACGGCCTGGGGCACGCCTACCGGCTGCTGGACCACCTGCCGGTGTTCGCCGGCGACGAGACCGACCCTGAGACCGGCGAGAGCGTCGCCCAGACCGTCCGCCGGCGCTACGACTACCTCGACACCGTCTCGGTCCACCCCCGGTCGCCGTTCGACCCCTTCGAGACCTGCGGCTTCGAGGTGACGCTGGTCCCCGTCGACCACCCGCCCTTGCTCTGTTACGGGCTGGCCGTCGAGGACCCCGTGACCGGCGCGAAGCTCTCGGTCTCGGGCGACACGAGCTACGACGTCCCCGACGACTCGCGGGCGGCCCTGGCGGACCCGGACCTTTGTCTCGCCGACGGCATCGTCACCGCCGCCCACTGCGAGTACCACCCGAAGGGGGGCGCCCACCACGACGCCGACGGCGTGGCCCGCACCTTCGGCACCAAACACATGACTATCGAGGGCGCGGTCGAGTTCGGCGCTGACCTGGCGGCCGACCGGACCCGGGTCGTCCACGTCTCGCACTTTCTGGACGCCGGCGAGGCGTTCGTCGAGCCGCTGGCCGTCGACGGCGAACGCTACGACCTGTAGGCTTTTGTCGGCGGTCGCCCTACTTCGGCTGTGGACGAGAACGTACTCGGCGAGCCGTTGCGGCCCTGTTCGACGGACCCGACGACCGGCTACGAGCGGTCGGGCTACTGCGAGGCGGTCCCGGGCGACGTGGGCCGTCACCACCTCTGTGCGGTGATGACCGAGGAGTTTCTCGCGTTCACCCGGGCGCAGGGCAACGACCTCTCGACGCCCCGGCCCGACCTGGGCTTCCCGGGCCTGGAACCGGGCGACCGGTGGTGTCTCTGTGTCGGCCGGTGGGTCGAGGCCCACGAAGCCGGGACGGCGCCGCCGGTCGTTCTCGAAGCGACCAACGCCGCCGTCCTCGACGACGTCCCCCTGGAGACGCTCGAAGCCTACGCCGCCGAGGCGTGACCCGCCCGCAGGTGCTAGCCACTGGAGTCCCTGGCGTGGGTCATGGACATGGAAGCCGACGACATCCTGCGAGAGCGGCCGGTCCTCGCGACGGCGGCCGTCGCCGCGGTCTCGGCGTTGGCCTACGTCGCGGTCCAGGTCGTCCTCGACGGGGTCGTGGACCCGGTAGAGACAGCGATGTTCGTCCTCGTGTTCACGCTGGTCTACGTCGGCGGCAACCGCTGCCTCCGCGGGCGGGCCGCCGACGAGTCGGCGGAGTGATCACTCCCCGAACCGGTCGAGGCCGGCCTGGCGGCGCGCCACCCCCTCGGGGTCGGGCCGCCAGGGCCCCCGGCGTGCCCGCAGGGCCGCGCGGTCGAGGTCGGGTGACTCGGCGGGGTCGTACCCCGCACACTCCGGTCCGCACGCCGTCGACGGGCGGACCAGCCCGTCGTGGTACGTACACCGCGGCAGCCCCGCCTCGGGGTCGGGTGCGTCGGGGTCGTCCGGGACACAGCGGGCACACCCCGGTAACTCGTACGTCCGCCAGCCCTTGCCGTAGGCGCGCTCGGCGACCCGCCGGCGTGCCCGGCGTTTCTCGGCGGCCGTGACCGGCGCGACCCGCGTCCGGCCGGCTTCGCGGTCGAGCAGTTCGACCCCCGGTTCCTCGACCGCCAGTTGGGCGGGTTCGCGCACCACCTCGCGCTCGCCGCTCTCGGGGTCGAACCGCCAGACCCCCACCGCCTCGGGGAGCCTGTTCAGGTGGGCGCCCGTCACGTACGTCGCGGTACAGAGGACGACGGCGTCGAACAGCCCCAGGGAGACGTCGGTCCGCAACTGGTCGCGCAGGTCGCCCGGCCGGTCGAGGTCGGGCTTGTTCTCGACGGCGACGAGCGAGCCGACCCAGTCGGGGTAGCGGGTCGCCTGCCGGACGACGGTGTGGCCGTCCCGGCGGTCGCGCTCGAAAAAGCCCACCTCGACGGCGCGCTCGGCGACCGCGCGGGCGCGCTCGGGGTGGCAGTCGAACGCCACCGCGGGCCGGCGTGCCGTCCCCGGTCCCACGTCGCTCTCGACCGCCAGCGGGGGGATCGTCTCGTCGGTGACCGCCGCCCGCCGGTCGAACTCGGGGCCGGGCGAGAGCGCGACGACGTCGACGACGCGACGGCTCTCGATGCCGCCGCCGAGCTGGCGGGCGTACAGCCGGTCCGGCCGCTCGCGCTCCAGGTGGGCACACAGCGCGAGTTCGAACGCGAACTCCTGCACACTCCCAGTGAGGCGTGGGCAACCAAAAGCTCCGGGTCGGGCGGTCGGATGGTGTTGAGTGTAGCGAGTCAGGTGAGAACAGCATCACCAACAGCGTGAAAGCCCCCGGTCGTCATCGGCGGCGAAGCCGCCGATTGCTCGGGAGAGCGAGGCTCTCCCGGCGCTCCGGTCCCGGGCCTCTCACGGCTCCCTGCGGTCGCCGTTCGAGCGGACGTGGCCCTCGCTGGGCTCGGGTCACGCGCTCGCTGCGCTCCTCACTACGTTGCGGTGTCGTGCGGGCGACCCGTAATGAGTACGAAATCTTTT
Organism: Halobacteriales archaeon QS_4_69_31; assembly: GCA_003021655.1. Classification (GTDB taxonomy): domain Archaea; phylum Halobacteriota; class Halobacteria; order Halobacteriales; family Haloarculaceae; genus QS-4-69-31. The sequence goes on along the minus strand of PXRP01000016.1, from coordinate 50,085 downwards.
GTGACCTAAGAGACACAGTTAGGTAATGGAACGTTCATGTCGGAAAGAGATTAAGCATCATCTCTCTAAAAACGAGATCGATGAGTTGCTTCGTGAGGCCGAGGACAAGCACCGGCGTCGGCGTCTAGGTTTCCTGAAGAACCTTTACCGAGGTAATTCGCTTCCGGAAGTTGCTGATCGTGAAGGTGTATCCGCAACAACCGGCGGTCGCTGGGTCGAAGCCTGGAATGACGGCGGTCTCGAAGGCCTTATGCCGAGTTTCGGGGGCGGCCGGCCCCCGAAACTCGACGAAGACGAACAAGATGAGCTGGTTGAGATGCTTCGAGAGGATCAACCCTGGAAATCACAGGAGATTCAGCAGTTACACCAAGAGGAATTCGGTGTCTCCTATAGCCCGAATTACCTCGGAACATTCCTCCGAAAGCTTGGTCTCTCGTACGCGAAACCACGACCAAAGCGGCCACATCAGCCGGACAATCCAGATGAGATCCTCGAAGAGCGCGTCGATGACGCGCTCGACGGGGACGACCAGCCACACAACACAGGTCTCTCATCTCACTCACGCACTTCGTCCTCGTCCCGTTGACTGGCGAGGAAGTAGCCGAGACCACCAACACCGGCAAGCGCACTAACGATACCTAAACCCGGCCCACTTCCATCTGTCGTCTCGGCTTCAGTTGTCTGTTGGTCAGTCGCCGTTGTGGTTTGTTGGAGTTCTGATGCTGATTGGATGCTTATCGAGCCATCGTCGCCGGTAGTGACGACGAATCGGTCTTTCGCACCTTCGTTGATGCTGTCGGTTCGCTCTTCGTCGATGACTGTCTCTCCCTCGCGGACGGCGAACACGTCAAGGGTGTAGTCTCCGTTGCCCTCGCCGACAACAGCCACCTCGAAGTCTGATGTTGATTCCCCGATGACGAAGACCGCATCACTCAGGACACCGTCATACGCGTCTTCGGCTGTTGGATGGATGACTGACCCTTCATCAACGCCCGAGACTTCAAGTGACGCGGGCGAATGCAAGCGAAAGACTGCTGCGTTCGCTAACTGGTCAAATACCTGGTCAACGCCACCAACCAACTGGTCAACGAGATCCGGATCCAGATTCGGGTCGTTGTACGCCCAGTTGTCGTACTGGAAGGGAGAGTAGAGGAGTTCGCCTGTGTCCGCGTCTAATCCAAAAGTACTAGCGAACTCCCCTCTTTCTGGATACGTTGCTGCGGGGTAGTTCGGGTCATAGAAAGAGACCATAACCTCACCATCTTTTTCAGCGCAATCATAGGCGAGGACCTGGTGGCCGCCACTTAGGTCCCCGAACGCTACGCCGGCTGTTCCCGTCTCGTCAATGGCCGTTTTCAATTCCGTGAGTGCGGTCTCCGTATCGACAGTCCCGAACGAGAGTGCCGACTTCTGGAGCCAGAAGCCTTCTGCTGCGAGCAATTGTGACCGCTGGATGTCACGGATGCGTTGCCCGACAGCGGCGTACTCGCCAGTCGGGTGTGGCACGTCACTCGCTGTGTCCACCCCGTCGGGCAATAGTGATGGGTCGGAAAAGTACTCGGCAGCAGCGAAGGCCATTCCATAACAGTGGCCGTTCATGACAGTCTGGCGGACTTTGAGCGCATAGACAAGGCGGGCGACCAGTTCGATTTGCCACCGCTGCATGGACACAGACCACTCGCTCGATATCGTCTCCCACACTTGATCGACACCGAATGGCTCTAATTCGAGCGTGAATTGCTGGTCGGCCGGACAGTCACTGGTACCGGTTTCACACCCAGTCTCACCGCCCCAGTTGGGAAACCCGAACCCGTGTATCTCCGGATCGAACCCTGCCATGCCAGGTAGCCCTTCGAATACGTACGCCGATCCCACCCGAGGTCCCGTGTCGTCGTCATAGGGGGCCCCAATGAGGGCGGTGGTGCCATTGGCAGACATCGACACTGGAGAGCCGAAAGAGTCACTTTCGTCGCCATCTGAGGCCGCGAGTTTGGCCTGCTGGGTCCAGTCCCCATCCGCCCGCGAAAACACGTACGCCGACCCTGCCTCCCCACCGTTCGGGTCCTCGTCTCGGAGGGTCCCGATGAGAGCGGTAGTGCCATCGGCTGATATCCCCATTGACACACCAAAACCGTCATCTGAGTCGCCATCATCGGGAGCGAGTTTTGCTTGTTGTGTCCAGTTCCCGCTTGACCGCGAAAACACGTATGCGGACCCTGCACCCTCACCGTTCGGGTCGTCGCCATAGGGGACCCCAATGAGGGCGGTAGTGCCATCGGCTGACATCGCCACGTCAGAGCCGAAATAGTCACTTTCGTCGTAATCTGAGGCCGCAAGTTTGGACTGCTGGGTCCAGTCCCCATCCGCCCGCGAAAACACGTACGCCGACCCTACCCCCTCACCGTTTGGGTCCCTCTCAAAAGGGGCCCCGATGAGTGCGGTAGTGCCATCAGCCGATATCTCTACTGATCCAAAATCGTTGCGTCCATCACTATCATCGGGAGTGAATTTGGCTTGCTGTGTCCAGTTCCCACTCGACCGGGAAAACACGTATGCGGACCATGGACCGTTCGTGTGCTCGTCTTTAGCACTGATAAGCACGGTGGTGCCATCGGCTGACATCGCCACTGTCACAATAGAATCCCCTTGGTCACTATCATCGGGGGCGAGTTTGGCTTGTTGTGTCCAGTTCCCATCCGCTCGCGAAAACACGTACGCCGACACTACTCCCTCACCGTTCGGGTCGAATAACCAAGCCGCAATAAGAGCAGTAGTACCATCGGCTGACATCGCCACCCCCATCCCAAACAGGTCATTTTGGACGCCATCTGGGGCGGCGAGTTTGTGCTGTGTGGTGGTGGTTGGCGTCGCAGTAGGGCTTCGGAGAGTGTCCGAGGCGGGTGATGTTGATGTTCCGGGTAGAGTATCTGTTTGGCCCGATCTGACCGCTTTCACTTCTTCAACCCAGACAGTGGTTTCTCCAGGCCATATCACAAGATGAATCCCGATCTCCGCACCATCAGGATAGTTATTTGAAACGGTTCCTTTTAGGGTTCCATCTTGCTCATAGTTGCCACCTTCTTGATCGTTATCCTCGTCAAGCTTTACCCACTCGTCTTCGGGAGTTATAACGAATAATTTGAGCCCGGCTTCATTATAGGCAAATCGGGAAGGAGAATATTGGACAGTAATTTCATCCTCTTTTTCCAATGAATCCACACTTCGCCAGGTTTGGATAGTGCTAGGTGCACCATCAACATGGAGTTTTATACTGCCACCGTATTCACTACTCCATTCACCAGATCCTTTCGTAGGGTCACTGTTTTTCCTTTGTCCGATCTCCCATCCTTCTAACCCATTATCAAATGTATTGTGGAAGAGTGTGTTGTCTTCTTGAGATGCTGCGGTGGCTACGGATTGAGCAGGCATCCCTATGAGACCCGCTATTCCAAGACTCTTGAGCACTGTCCGTCTATATAGACTGTTTTGGGAGTACGATTGTTTGCTTGAAATTGCAATTTCTTCTTGATCATTGCTGGTTCTATCCATCTCTGACCCGGTCTCCACCGGCCGTGAATTGTCACCCACCATACGAAGTACCAAATTCATACTCGTGACTTATTGTAGTCAATTTTGTCCAGCAGGTTTTGGATATTTCAGTCTTGATCATAACTTAGAGAGTTTTCAATACGGGTTCAATAGGTACATATGATATTTATGTACCAATCCATAATCTCAGTTGAAATCTAAGATACTGTTGCAGTAGATCTACTACGGTACTCCTTTATTAGGACAGTATGGACTGTGAGATATATCGGGGTGTATCTCGGTCTTTCACCCGTTCAAGGCTCTCCACTAACACCTCGAACCCGGAGAACCCGTCATTCTTCACATTCCGCTTCGTCGGCTACGGATTTTCCTCGATGAGACCTACGAGATGATCATCGACCGGTTGGAGGTGATGCCGCCAATTCTGGAGATTGTCGGCCTTGAGCCCAACGATCTCCCCCATCCGTCCACGTTGAATAAGTGGTTCGACAGGATCGTGATGGAGGTCTGGCGAGTGCTGCTGCGCCATTCGGCGCAGCTGCACGACCCGTCGCCACACGTCGCCGTTGACGCTACCTACTACGAACGGTCACCGGCAAGTAAACACTACTGTGACCGCACGAATTACTGCGTTCAGACGGTCGAAGCGACGAAACTCGTCGATACAGAGACGCAGGCGATCTTAGACGTGCATTGCACGACCACCCGGGAAGGAAGCGACGCAGACGTGTGTGCGCGACTCGCCCGCCGCTACGCGGGCGAGTTGCACACTCTCGCCGCAGACAAGGGCTATGACAGTCAACCACTGCGTGAGACCCTCCGAGAGATGGGGATACGTCCCCTTGTGAAACATCGCGTCTTCGCACCGTACGATCACGCGCACAACGCACGAATCGAGGACGATCTCTACAATCAGTGGAGCAATGACTGGACGGGAGAAAGAGATCGTCCGTCACCTCAGTGAGGACGATCTCGACCGCTTGCTCACACAGACTGATAGCGAGAAGGTGAGCAATAGTGACTAGAAGAAGTTCTGGGTAAACTTCCTGTAATAGTTACTGTAAACTGGATTCGTCTCTCTCATCGGCTCGTTCGGCGAGTAACTGAATCAATTCCAGTATGGTGGTTTCCTCCTCTTGGGGGAGAATTGTATCGGCAGCGTACTCGACCGCTTCAGCGTAACTGGAGCAATAGTGCTGAGACATAAACGGTCAATAACGGTGCGCGACGGTCCCCGAATGCCGGGACGACGACCGGAGAGGACGGGCTCGCGCCGTCAGTCCGCACAGCGCCGTCGCTCGGTGTCGTGGATGGTCAGGTTCCCGTCGAGCACCACCTCGAAACACTCGTCAGCCAGCGGGATCGTGACCGCGATGCGCCAGGGGTCCGTGCTCCGGACGGTCGTGTACTCGTCGTCGACACACCAGGGGAGCGTCCAGTAGGGGCGGTCAGAGAGGTCGATGCCGTGGTCCTCGTAGAACGCGGAGACGACCGACTCGTCGAGCAGGACGAGCCCCACGGGCGAGCAGAGTTCGTTCCGGCAGCGTTCACAGACGTGTTCGGCGCGCAGGGAGACGTCGAGACAGCAGTCGCCGCCGCGGACGATCTCGGTGTGGATGCGGCCGGCACACGACGGACAGACCCCGTCGGCAGCCAGACAGTGGAGGTGACGCACCCGTTCGTCGAAGGCGGTCGCGACCTCCTCGTCGGTGCGGTCGACCAGCCCGCCCGGCGGGAACTCGTACTCGCCGTGGGACTTGCCGCAGTCGACACACTCGATCCGGAACTGTTCGTCGTCGTAGGCGGCTTCGAGCCCGCCGCCACACCGGGTACAGGCCCCCTCGACGGCGAACGGCTCCACGTCGGGCTGGCGGGTGAACGTCCCCGCGCGGACGGCGCGGACCACCTGCGCGCCGGCGTGGCGCAGGTCGTAGCCCTCGTCGGTCTTGGCGACGAACTGGTCGGTGAGTTGCTGGAGGTGGTAGTTGAACTGGGCGCTGTCGCGCATCTCGACGGCGTCGTGTAACTCCGAGAACGCGACGGGACTGTCCGGGGCGCGCCACAGCGCCTCCAGAATGTCCAGGCGCGTCTCGTTGGCGACGACGCCGAAGGCTTCGGCCGGTTCGACGTCGGCCGCGTCGCCGGCCTCCTCGCTCGCTCGGCTCATACACGACAGGTCGGCCGGGCCAGTGAAAAGCGTTCGCTGAAACCCGTTTTTGAAAGCGGCGTGACATCCGGACCGTCGCGCGAGGCGAGGCCGTTTTTCGCGGCGTGAAAAGACTGGGTAGGCTTAAGGTGATGGAACAGGCAATGTGGGGCAATGAGCCAGTCAACCAGTCAGGTGGGACCGGAGCTGCTCAGGGGAGCCAACGACCGGGCGAGGAGCGTGCTGGTCGTCGACGACGAACCCGACATCGTCTCGCTGGTGAGCGCCTACATAAGCCGGCTCGAGGAGGACATCGCGGTCTACACGGAGACCGACCCCGAGGCAGCGCTGGCGCGGTACCGCGAGCTACAGGTCGATTGTATCGTCTGTGACTACGAGATGCCGAACATGGACGGGCTCTCGTTCCTGTCGGCCGTCCGCGAGCGCGACTCCGAGACGCCGTTCGTCCTGTTCACCGGCGTCGAGGCCGAAGATGTCGTCGATCAGGCCCGCAACTGGGGTGCGACCTACGTCCACAAGAGCGGCAGGGGCGGCGGGTTCGAGGACGTCACCGAGCGCGTCGCCGACCGCCTCGATTCCTCCGGGAGTTAACGACCGCGTCGGCAGTCCCCCGCCCGGGTGGGGGATGGTACGCGGACGGGCCGGGCCGGCAGTCCCCCGCCCGGGTCGACGGTCGCAAACAGTAGGTTTATCAGTCGCACAGGGCGAAGATTCTCCAAGATTACTCCCGAGATGACGAACGCAAACCGACAACCGGAGGTAAACATCGGCCTCGTCGGACACGTCGACCACGGCAAGACGACGCTCGTGCAGGCCTTTTCCGGCGAGTGGACCGACCAGCACTCCGAGGAGATGAAACGCGGCATCTCCATCAGGCTGGGGTACGCCGACGCGACCTTCCGGCGCTGTCCCGAGTGTGAGGAACCCGACGCGTACACGGTCGAGGAGACCTGCGGCGAGCACGGCGTCGAGACGGAGGTCCTGCGGACCGTCTCGTTCGTCGACGCGCCCGGCCACGAGACGCTGATGGCGACGATGCTGTCCGGCGCGGCGATCATGGACGGCGCGGTGCTGGTCGTCAGCGCTAGCGAGGACGTCCCCCAGGCCCAGACCGAGGAGCACCTGATGGCGCTCGACATCATCGGCATCGACAACATCGTCGTCGCCCAGAACAAGGTTGACCTCGTCGACGCCGAGCGCGCCCGCGAGAACTACGCCCAGATCCAGGAGTTCATCGAGGGCACCGTCGCCGAGGGCGCGCCGATCGTCCCGGTGAGCGCGGGACAGGGCGTCAACATCGACGTCCTCATCGAGGCCATCGAGCGGGAGATCCCGACGCCGGAACGGGACCCCGGGGCCGACCCGGAGATGCTGGTCGCGCGGAGTTTCGACATCAACCGCCCGGGGACGACCTGGGACTCGCTGGTCGGGGGCGTCCTCGGCGGGTCGCTCGTCCGGGGCGAACTCGACGTGGACGACGAACTCGAACTCCGGCCGGGCCGCGAGGTCGAGGAGGGCGGCCGGACCGAGTGGCGGCCCGTCGAGACGACCGTCCGGTCGCTCCAGGCCGGCGGCGAGAGCGTCGAGACGGTCCGGCCCGGCGGCCTGCTCGGCGTCGGGACCGGCCTCGACCCCGCGGTCACGAAAGGCGACGCGCTGGCCGGCCAGGTCGCCGGCCCGCCCGGCACGCTCCCGCCGACCCACGAGCAGTTCACGATGGACGTCGACCTGCTCGACCGGATCGTCGGCGAGGAGGCCGGCGAGGTCGAGGACATCTCGACGGGCGAGCCGCTGATGATGACCGTCGGAACGGCGACGACTGCCGGCTCGGTCACCAGCGCCCGCGACGGCGAGTGCGAGGTCGCGCTCCAGCGGCCGGTCTGTGCCCGGGAGGGCGCGACCATCGCCATCAACCGGCGGATCGGCGGCCGGTGGCGGCTCATCGGCATCGGCACGCTGCGTGAATGATCCTCCTGGACGCCAACGCGCTCATGATGCCCGTCGAATGTGACGTCCGCGTGTTCGAGGAACTCGACCGGCTGGTCGAGGGTGTCGAGCGCGGGGACGACGGCCCGCTCGCGCTCGGCGTCCCGCGGGCGGTCGTGGCGGAACTCGAACGGCTCGCCGAGGGGGCCGGCGAGGAAGCGACGGCCGCCAGTGTCGGCCTGGACCTGGCCCGCGGGCGGTGTCGCGTCCTCGACCACGAGGCCGACCACGGCGACGCCGCGGTCCGCGAGTGTGCCCGCCGCGAGTCGGTCACACACGCGGTGACGAACGACGCCGCCCTGAAACGGGAACTGCTCGCCCGGGGCGTTCCGGTAATTAGTTTAAGGGCGGGGAACAAACTCGCAGTCACTCAACCATAACATGTACAAACGGGTTCGACTCCGCGATACGGTGGAAGTCCCGCCAGCGCACCTGGCGGAGGTCACACCGGAGCTGGTCAAACGGCTCCTGCAGGACAATCTCGAGGGGCGCATGGACGAGGACGTCGGCTCTGTCGTCTCGGTCATCGAGGTCCACGAGGTCGGCGAGGGGGCCGTCGTCCCCGGCGAGGAGGGGGTTTACTTCACCGCCGAGTTCGACGCACTCACCTTCGACCCGCAGATGCAGGAGGTCGTCGACGGCGAGATCGTCGAGGTCGTCAACTTCGGCGCGTTCGTCGGCATCGGCCCCGTCGACGGCCTGCTCCACGTCTCCCAGATCTCCGACGAGTACCTCGCCTACGACGAGGAGGGCCAGGCGCTGGCCTCCCGTGACTCCAACCGGACGCTTGGGGTCGGCGACGCCGTCCGGGCGCGCATCGTCACCAAGAGCATCGACGAGCGCAACCCCCGGGACTCGAAGATCGGGCTGACGGCCAAGCAGGTCGGCCTGGGCAAGCACGGCTGGCTCGAAGCGGAGCGACAGAAGCGGGCCGCCGAAGCCGAAGCGGGTGAGGACTGATGGCCGACAGACTCGTCTGCCGGGAGTGTCACCGCGTCCAGGACGCCGACGAGGTCGACACCTGCGTCGCCTGTGGCTCCTCGTCGCTGACCGAGGACTGGGCCGGCTACGTCGTCATCGCCCACCCCGACCGCTCGGAGATCGCCGCCGAGATGGGCGTCACCGAACCCGGGCAGTACGCGCTGAAGGTCCGCTAACGTGACGACGGTCCTCGAACTCCAGCCCGAACTCCGCGAGGCGCTGAAAGACCCCTTCGGCCCCGTCGAGACCGACACCGAGCGGGTGCTGGCGGCTGCCGGCTCCCCCCTCGTGACCGTCGGCGACATCGTCACCTACCACGTCCTCGAAGCCGGGGTCACGCCCGACGTGGCGCTGGTCGACGAGCGCACCAAACGCGCCACCGTCGACGACGAGGTCAGCGCCGTCGTCAACGACGCCTCCTTCGACCGCGTGGCCACCGTCGTCAACCCGCCGGGGACGCTCACCGCCGACCTGCTCGCGGCCCTGCGCGAGGCGCTCGCCGACGACGGCACCACACTCGTCCGCGTCGACGGCGAGGAGGACCTGGCCGCCCTCCCCGCCATCGCCGCCGCCCCCGACGGCGCGAGCGTCCTCTACGGCCAGCCCGACGAGGGCGTCGTCCACGTCACCGTTGGCGACGAGGTCCGCGACCGCGTCGGCTCCATCCTCGCCCGCATGACCGGTGACACCGACCGCGCTCTGGAACTGCTCGGGCTCGACGGGGTCTAAGTGGTGCTTCAACCGTCGGGCTAACCGGTTGGCAAAGATTCTCCGGAAGCTCGACGGGGTCTAAGTGGTGCTTCAACCGTGGATTTACGACTGAGAGCACCTGTTCGAGACCGAACTGTCGGACGCCGAAACGCACTACAGCGACGAAGCAAACCGAGACGAGACCACGGCCTCGGTCGTCGTGTTCGACTCCGCTGATACGCCCGGGAGCCGGATGCAAGACCACATCACCGAGGCGTGGTCGCAACTGGCCCAGTCCGTCGGCGGCATCGAGCGAACAGCGTACGTCGCCGACGGGATCACCGCGATGGCCGTCGAATCCAACGTCAGCGCGCCCGGTACCGAACTCGAATCGTTCGAATCGCTCGACGAAGCAGTCCAGTGGGCCAGCGAGTGACCACCCACCCCGTTCGGCCTGGTGACGGCACGTCCTGACCGGGACACGAGAGCGCGCTATTCGGGGAGCCCGTGGAGGTACTGCTGGTGCTCGATAGACCGGTCGATACCGACGTCTTCGGGGGTCGTTGTCTGACAACGTAGCGAGGGAACGAGACCCCCTCGCGCCCGCTCGCAGGTCACGAACGCCAGGTTACCGTCCCCGGCCGCCTCGCGCTCGCTCGTAGGTCACGAACGCCAGGTCACCGTCCCCGGCCGCCTCGCGCTCGGTTTCGACCCACGCCTCCTTGTCCCACTCGGGGAAGTACGTGTCCCCCTCGGGCGCGTCGGGTACCTCCGTGATGACCATGCGGTCGGCCCGCGGGAGGAACTGCTCGTAGACGGACGCGCCGCCGACGACGTAGGCCGTCCCGACCCCGCGCTCGTCGGCCGCGCGCCCGGCCGCCCGCATCGCCTCCTCGACGCTCCCGACGACGACCACGCTCCCGTCGCCGGCGTCGTCGGGGTCGAACTCCGAGCGCGTCAGGACGACGCTGGTCCGGCCGGGGAGCGGCCCGCCGAGTCGGGCGGCGATGGCCTCGTAGGTGCGCCGGCCCACGAGGACGGGGTGGCCCGTCGTCGTCTCCCTGAAGTGCCGGAGGTCGGCGGGGTAGTGCCAGGGCATCCCGCCGTCGGCGCCGATGACGCCGTTCTCGGCGACGGCGGCGACGAGGACGACTTCGAGGGCCGCGTCGGAGCGGTCGGTCCCGGCCATCGTCACTCCGCGACGGCGAACGCCAGAGGGGGCGCGGCGTCGTAGTCGCGCAGTTGGACGTCCTCGAACGCCAGGTCGTCGATGGGTCTGTCGGCCACCTCGATGCGGGGTCGCGGGCGCGGCTCGCGGGTCAGTTGTTCGAGCAGCCCCGGCACGTGGTCGGCGTTCTCGGTGCCGGGTTCGGGCGGGGCCGTGCGCTCGACCCACTCGCGGACCCCGGCGTACTCCTCGCGGTCGGAGACGGCCTCGACGCGCTCGGCCAGCGCCTCGCGGTTGTCGCGGTACCACTCGCCGCGCTCACCCTCGCCGCAGTAGACGTGGGCGTCGGCGACGGTGTGGGAGAACCGCCCGACCTCGAAGCCGGTCCGGCCCGCGACGACGTGGGTCAGAAGCGCGTAGGCGGCGATGTTGAAGGGGATCCCCAGCGCCACGTCGCCCGAACGCTGTGTGAGGTGGGTGTTCAGGCGACCGTCCTGGACGGTGAACACGAAGGTGTAGTGACAGGGCGGGAGCGTGCTGACGGCGGCGTTGGCGGGGTGCCAGGCGTTGACGACCAGCCGGCGCGAGTGGGGGTTCTCCCGGAGCCCGTCGACGACGTACTGGAGCTGGTCGAAGGTGCGCTCGTCGTCGTTGACCCAGCGGTGGGCGTCGTCGGGCCAGGACTCGCCGGGCAGCCCGCTCTCGGGGATCGGGTAGCGTCGCCAGAACCGGCCGTAGGCGGTGTCGAGGTGCCCCTCTTCGTCGGCCCACTCGTCCCAGATGCTGGTGTGTTTCCGCAGCGTCCGGATGTGTTCCTCGCCGGAGATGTACCACAGGAGTTCGTGGATCAGCGAGTTCCACCGCTTGCCGTCCATCCGCTTGGTCGTGAGCAGCGGAAAGCCCGCCCGGAGGTCGACCTCGTAGTGTGCGCTGAAGGCCGCGAGCGTGTCCACGCCGGTCCGGTTGGGTTTATACGTCCCCTCCGCGAGTACCCCCCGGACCAGGTCGAGATACTGTTCCATACCCCCTCTGCCGTCCCGCAGGGTAAAATCTCTTCCACTATCCGAGCCGGTCGACGAGTCGGTAGAGCCCGTAGCCCGCGACGCCGGGCCCGAGGGTGACGACCAGCCCCATGACGGTCCAGGCGATTGCGGCGACCGGTCCCGAGAGGAACGTGAGGTTGTCCCGCGCCGGGCCGCCGGGCGCGAGGAAGACGACGAACCCGGCGACCATCGCCACCGGCCAGCCCAGCGTGGCGTACTCCAGCGCCGCGTCCGGGCCCAGCGGCGTCCACCGCTCTACGAGGAGCCGGCCGATGTACAGCGGGAACGCCGCGAGGACGACTCCTGCGGCCGCCACGAGGGCGGCGAACACGAGGCCGACGGTCGGGTCGGCGAACGCGGCCAGCGCCGTCGCGCCCGCCAGGACCAGCCCCGCCACACCCGCGGCGACCCACCCCAGCGTCCCCCGGAAGGTGCGCGACCGCGTCGAGAGCGCGTAGGCGACGAGCGCGACCGGCACCGAGAGCACGACCGCCCCGACGTAGACGAACACCAGGAGGAGACCGGCCGGACTGGTCGTCACGCGGGCGTGTCGGAGGCCGACGATATAAGCGGTCGGGGCAGACGCTGGCACTGTTCAGATACGAGTGGAAAACACGAGCATTCAAACAGCGTGAAAGCCCCGGGGCGGTCGACTCATACGGTTTATTGTAGATTATTTCCGGATAGCGCCGACCCGGGGTCGACGCGTACCGGTAAATCGCTACAATAAACCGTATCACGGCTCGCTGGACTCGCCGTTCGTCATCGAGGGTCTCGCTCCGCTCTCCCGGAGCCAGCGGGGGCTTTCACGCTGGTCTCGGTCGAGGTGCTCCCGACAGCCGCGTATCTGAACAGTACCCGCCCCGGCGTCCGTTCACTCGAAGGCGGGGATCCCGGTCAGGTCCTCGCCGAGGACGAGCGTGTGGATGTCGTGGGTGCCCTCGTAGGTGTAGACGGTCTCGATGTTGGCGAGGTGGCGCATCGGCGAGTAGTCGGTCGTGATGCCGTTGCCGCCGAGCATCTCCCGGGCGGTGCGGGCGACCTCGCGGGCCATCCGGACGTTGTTGCGCTTGGCCATCGAGACCTGCTGGGGGCGCAGGTCGCCGCGCTCCTTGAGGTCGGCGAGGCGGTCGGCCAGCAGGTGCGCGGTCGTAATCCCGGTGGCCATCTCCGCGAGGTTCTCCTGCTGGAGCTGGAAGCGCGCGACCGGGCCGTCGAACTGCTCGCGCTCGATGGCGTACTCGCGGGCGACTTCGAAACAGTCCCGCGCCGCGCCGACGGCCCCCCAGCAGATGCCATAGCGGGCCTGCGTGAGACACGAGAGGGGCCCTTTCATCCCCGAGACGTCCGGGAGGACGGCCTCCTCGGGCACCCACACGTCGGCGAGTTCGACCTGTCCCGTCGAGGAGGCCCGCATCGAGAGCTTGCCGTCGATTTCCGGAGTCTCGACGCCGTCGCGGTCGGTCTCGACGAGGAAGCCCCGGACCGGGTCGTCCTCGGCCGAGCGGTCTCTCGCCCAGACGACGGCCACGTCCGCGATGGGGGCGTTCGTGATCCAGGTCTTGGTCCCCGAGAGGCGGTAGCCGTCGCCGTCGCGCTCGGCGCTGGTCTCCATCGCGCTCGGGTTCGACCCGTGTTCGGGTTCGGTCAGGCCGAAACAGCCGACGGCCTCGCCCCTCGCCAGCGGCCCGAGCCACCGCTCGCGCTGGGCGCCGGAGCCGTAGGCGTAGACCGGGTACATCACCAGCGCGCCCTGGACGGAGGCCATCGAGCGCACGCCCGAGTCGCCGGCCTCCAGTTCGGCCATCAGGAGGCCGTACGCCCGCTCGCTCACGCCCGCGGTCGTCTCGTGGTCGAGGTTCGGGGCGTAGAAGTCCAGCTCGCCCATCGCCGGGACCAGCTCCGCGGGGAAGGTGCCGGCCTCGAAGTGGTCGCCGATGTCCGGGCGGACCTCCTCGTCGACGAACTCACGGGCGGTGTCACGGACCAGTCGCTCCTCGTCGGTGAGTTCCGCCCCCAGGTCGAGATAGTCGAGCATGACCCACCTTCGTCCGGGGACGACAAAAGACCACCTCAGGGACCCGCCGGAACGGGAACAATCCCGGCCCTCTGCCGACTGTGCCGTGGCAGTGGGCCGTCGGCCGGCGGACTGTCGGCGGTCAGTCGTCGGCGGCCATCGGGGCGTCGGCGGTCAGTCGTCGGCGGCCGTCGGGGCGTCGGCGGTCCGGTGGTCGCGGACGTACGCGAGGAAGTTGTCGAAGACCTGCTTGGCCTCGCAGGCGGCCCGGAAGTTCTCCGGCGTGACGCCCGCCAGCACCGATTGGACGCGCTCCTCGGGGAGTTCGTCTTTCCCCCGGGTGACCATCTCGGCGGTGTCGGTGTCGTACTCGGGGTGGAACTGGACGCCGAAGGCGTGGTCCTTGCGGAAGCCGTGGACCCCGTAGTCGTTGGCGGCGATGCGCTCGGCGCCCGGCGGCAGTTCGGTCACGCGGTCCGAGTGGGTCGTGAAGACGGTGAACTCCTCGTCGACGCCCTCGAACAGGAGCGAGTCCCCCGAGTGTTCGACGGTGCGGTAGCCGATCTCGTAGTCGTCCATCGGTTCGACCGTCCCGCCGAGCACGTCCGCGAGCAACTGATGGCCGTAACACACGCCCAAAAACGGGATGTCGCGGTTGATCGCCTCCCGGACCCACGCTTTCGTGGGCTCGATCCAGTCCTCGTCCCAGTAGACCGAGGCCCGCGAGCCCGTCACGACGGCGGCGTCGACGTCGAACGTCTCGGGGACGTCGCCGTCGGGTAGGTGGTACTCGACCAGGTCCGCGTCGAGTTCCCGCCGGAAGTTCCGCCGGTTGTTCTCGGGCTCGTGGGCGCCGTTCAACAGGGCGATGCGTGGCCGACTCATCACTACGGCCCACGTACTCCGGAGGCAAAAGGGTATCTTACGCGACGTTCTTTGCCAGCGGTTCGCACCCGCGGCGAGGCGTGACACGCGCCCGCCGGGGTGACAGATGCCCGCCGGGCGGCGCCGCGCTCGTGACCGTCGCTCGCCGGCCCGGCTACACCCGCTCTCCGTCGCTCCCGTCCAGGTCGCCGCTGGCCCGCAGTCCCGCGGCCGCGAGCGCCCCGTACCCCGCGGCCACGGCCACCAGCCACAGGGGCCACGCCGTCAGCAACCACGGGACAGCGACGCCGTAGGCGGTCCCGAGCGTCACCCCGGTGAGCGTCCGGACGGCGTTCGACCCCTCCCGGCCTCCCAGCGTCGTCGCCGCCCAGTCGACCAGGGCCGGCAGCGGGCCGAGCGCGACCAGCCACGGCCACAGGCCTGTGGCCGTCCCGGAGAGTGCGAGCGCGACGCCGCCGGCGATGCCGGGGTAGACGCCGCTACAGCGAGCACACAGCCGGACTGGGGCCCCGCGGAGCCGGATGGTGTGACAGCGGTCCCACTCGTCCGGTTCGTGGTGGGCGAGCAGGTACCGGCGGGTGCGGGCCAGCCCGGCGCGCACCTCCCGGGCCCGGTCAGTCGACATACTGGCGCTGGAACTCCTCCTCGCTTTTCGTGAGGTAGATGATCCCCTCGATGAGGCCGACGACCGCCGGGATCGCCGTCCAGAAGAAACACAGGTAGAGGAGCCCCAGCCCCGTCTCGCCGAGGTAGAACTTGTGGGCGCCGACCCCGCCCAGCAGGATCGCCAGCAGTGCGGCCGCGGTCCGGTCCTTGTCGCTGCTCCCACCGGCGCCCGGCTGGCGAACGCCACACTCCGGACAGATCTCCGCCCTGGCACTGATCTCGGCTCCACAGTCCGTGCAGTACTTCTGTCCCTGCGGATCCTGCGCCTGCGGGCCTTGAGCCTGTGGACCCTGCGCCTGTGGGCCCTGAGCTTGCGGGCCTTGAGCCTGTGGACCCTGAGGGGTGCCCTGGCCGCCTTGCGGGCCCTGAGCGCCCTGTGGACCCTGGGGACTGGTTCCCTGGCCGCCGGGTGCCGTCCCGTCCTGGGGACCCTTCCCGCCGGCCGGACCGGCGCCGCCCTGGCCGCCAGCCGGACCGCCCTGGGAGCCACCGGACTGCCCGCCTGGCTGTCCACCGGGCTGGCTGGGCTGGCCCCCCGGCTGGCCTCCCGCCCGGTCGCCCGTGTCGACGGTCGGCGGCCAGTCGTCGTCCGCCCCGCCCGAGTCCTCGCCGCCCTGACCGGACTGCCCGCCTGGCTGTCCACCGGGCTGGCCGCCGGACTGCCCACCCGGCTGGCCGCTGGTCTGTCCGCTCTCAGGCTGACCACCAGTCTGTCCGTTATCGGGCTGTCCACCGGGCTGTCCGCCAGATTGACCACCCTCTGGCTGCCCGCTCTCGGGCTGGCCGTCCGACGCCGCCGGTTGTCCGTCGTCGGGTTCGCCCTGCTCGTCCGGTTCCTGTCCGTTCTCGTCGTCTGTCCCGGGCCCGTCCGCTGTCATAGCATCCACCAGGCGAGACTGGACCGTAAAACTACCTCACTCGTCGGGGTCGGGGAGGGAGCCGAGCATCGCGTCGGTGACCGCGGCGCTGGCCTCGACGAACGCGAGGTGGCCCCCGTCGACGGCGGTGAACTCGCCCCGCGGGAGGACGGCGGCCAGTTCGCGGCCGGCCGCGACCGGGACGACGGCGTCGTCCTCGCCGTGGAAGACCCGGGCCGGCGTCGTGACCTCGTAGAGGGGGTCGGCGTCGTAGCCGGTCATCGCCGCGGCCTGTGCCTCGAACCCCGCGCGGTCGGCGTCCTCCTCGGCGCGCCAGCCGACGATGCGCTCGACCACGTCGGGGTAGGCCGACGGGTCGGCCGCGAAGGCGTTCGCCAGCGACGCGCGGAGGGCCTCGCGGTCGTCACGCGGCGCGTACAGCGAGTCGAGCACGTCGCGGTCGACGGCGTCCCCGTTCGCGGCCGTCCCGAACAGCGTCAGCGTCTCCGCCCGGCCGTACCGGCGGGCGTACTCGACGGCGACCATCCCGCCGAGGCCGGCCCCGACGACGTGGGCGTCGGCGACGCCGCTGTCCGCGAGGACGGCCTCCAGGTCACCGGCCAGCGTCACCACGTCGTACGGACCCGCGGGCGCGTCCGAGCGGCCCGTCCCCCGCAGGTCCCACACCAGCGCCTCGTAGGGACCCGCCAGCGCCCCGTGTTGCCAGCCCCACACCCAGGCGCCGTAGCCGACGGGGTTGACGAACGCGACAGTCTCGCCCGACCCCGTGGTCTCGTAATAGAGGTCGACGCCCCCGTTCGTGACGACTGGCATCGACGGCCGTTCGACCGACGCGGGTAAGGACCTCCCGGTTCGCCGCCGCTGGCGACCGGCGGGTGCGGCGGGCCGACAGCCACCGGCCGGCCGACCCGACCGGCGCGGGTCCGCCCTCTCCGCGGCGGCCCCGCTACGACGCCGGGTGGAACCGCAGTCGCAAGCGGCCACGTCCGACCGGACAGACGGGTGGGAAGGCTTTTTGTCGCGGGAATCGGACGTGCGGGTATGTTCCCAGGCGGCGGCATGGATTCACGCAAGATGCAGCAGATGATGAAGCAGATGGGCATCGACATGCAGGAACTGGACGCCGAGGAGGTCGTCATCCGGACGGCCGACGAGGAACTCGTGTTCACCGACGCGGACGTCCAGCGCATGGACGCCCAGGGCCAGCAGACCTACACCATCGTCGGCGAACCCGAGAGCCGGTCGCTCGGCGACGCGGGCGACGACGGGGGTGCCGAGGAGGCGAGCGACGACGGCGAGGCCGACGCTCCCGATGACGGCGAGGCCGACGCGAGCGACGACGGCGGGATCCCCGAGGCGGACGTCGAACTCGTCGCCGAACAGGCGGGAGTCAGCAAAACCGAGGCACGCGAGGCGCTCGAAGCCGTTGACGGCGAGCCGGCGGCGGCCATCAGCAGCCTGCAGTGAGTCTCCTGTTCGTCCGCGAGGACCGCGAGTACCTGCTGGCGCCCGGCGACACCCTGGAGACGGACCTGGGCGTGCTCGAAGTCCCCGGGGAGGTCGACCCCGGCGACACCGTCGAGACGCATCTCGGCGAGTCGTTCACCGCGCGGGCGTTGCGAGGGCCGGACCTGTTCGCCCACTTCGAGCGGACGGGCGCGCCGATGATGCCCCGCGACGTGGGACTGGTCGTCGGCCACACCGGCGTCGCGGACGACGACCGCGTGCTCGACGCCGGGACCGGCACGGGCGTGCTCGCCGCCTACCTCGCGCGCTGTGGCGCGACCGTCAGGACCTACGAACGGGACGCCGACTTCGCCGCGGTCGCCCGCGAGAACATGCGCCTGGCCGGCGTCGACGACCGCGTCGAGGTCCGGACGGGCGATATCACCGACGCGCTCGACGAACTGGGGACGTTCGACGTGGTGACGCTCGACACCGGGGACGCCGCGTCGGTCGTCGCCCGCGCACCCTCCCTGCTCGCCGACGGCGGCTTCCTCGCCGTCTACTCGCCGTTCGTCGAACAGACCCGTGAGGTCGCCACCGCGGCCCGCGAGGCCGGCCTCGAACAGGTCGAAACCCTCGAGACGATCCAGCGGGAGATGGACTTCGACGACCGCGGCTCGCGCCCCTCGACCGCCGGCGCCGGCCACACCGGCTATCTCACCTTCGCTCGTAAACTATAAACGTCGCCGTCTCCGGCGCCCTCGCTGTCACCGTCGCCCTGGCCGTCGCCGTCTCCGGCGCCCTCGCTGTCACCGTCGCCCTGGCCGTCGCCGTCTCCCGGGTCGACGGGCGCCAGAGTGCCGTTCTCGACGCGGTAGGTGCGCGCGAACTCGAGTTCGCCCCGCCGGAATTCGAGTTCGAGTTCGGACGCCCCCTCGTCGAGGCCGAGCGAGAGCGTTCCGTCGCCGTCCGTGGGTCCGGCGCGGTCGCCGTTCGCGGTGACCTGCGTGCCGGCGACGCCGTCGCCCCGGTAGGTGACCGTCACCGAGACGGTGCCGTCGGAGAGCGACGCGGAGACGCTCAGCGCCTCGGGGGGCCCTTCCGGTGGTGGCCGTCCTCATCGTCGGGGTCCTCACCGTTGGCGTTTACCGGTACTACGAGGGCGCGAGCGGGTCGGACGCCGACAGGGCCTCGGATGACGGGACGCCGGCCGGCGGGGAGATCGACCCACAGCCGGTGCTGACCGACGCCGACCGGGTCGCGGAGGTGCTCGCCGACCACGACGGGCAACCCCGGCAGAGCGACATCGTCGAGGCGTTCGACTGGTCGAAGTCCAAGACCTCGCGGGTCCTCTCGGAGATGACCGACGAGGGCCGCGTCGAGAAACTCCGGATCGGCCGCGAGAACGTCATCAGGCTCGACTCAGCCGACGCCGGCGAGGAGGGCCAATAGCTCCTCGCGGTAGGCAGAGGGCTCCGCGTCCAGTCGGTCGTCGGTCACGTCCAGCGCCCGCGCGAGCGAGGTCCGCGGGTAGGCCCCGCCGGCGACGAGGATGTCCCCGTCGTGCCAGACCCCGACCCACCCCTCGACTGGGACGGCGTCGCTCCCGTCCGCGTCCGCGGCGTCTATGGGGACCTCGCCGGTCACCTGTCGCAGACGGACGCGCTCGCCGCTCTCGGTGCGGGTCCGCTCGCGCCGCCCGCGCTCGACGTCGACGACGCCCCGGCCCCGGAGGTCCTCGACGAAGGACGTGACGGCCTCGCTCCGGACGATTGGGAGGAGCATCGTCGGCTGGACCCCGGGCGATAGCGGCGGCCGGAAGGCCAGCCGCGTCGCGAAGAAAAAGCGCCACGACTGGTCGAGCGCGCCACCGGTCACCTCGCGGACGGCCGCCCGCAGGTCGCGGTCCTCGTAGACGTGGGTGTGTCCCCGGACGTCGGCGCCCTCGACCCCGTAGAGGCGCTCGACCGAGGCCTCCGTGCGGTCCCACCCCGCGAGCGCGTCGCCGGGCACCGGCGGCGGGGCCACCGCGTCCGTGTCCGACTCGCCGTCAGTGCCGTTCCCGTCCGGGCCAGCGTCCGGGGTATCCGCGCCGTCGGGGTCGTCGGGACCGTCGGGGCCGTCGGGGTCGTCGGGGCCGTCGGGGTCGCCCATCACTCAGTGGTCGTCTTCGCGCCACTTCTGGCCGCACTCGGTGCAGGTGAAAAACCGCGTCTCGCTCTCGTCGGCCGCCCGGATCTGTTTCATCTCGTAGTGTGCCCGGTCGTTGCCACACTCAGGGCACTCGGCGCTGGTCGTCGGCGTCGTCTCCGCGGCGTCGACCTCGGAGGTGTCGACGATCTCCGTCTCCTCCTGTCCCTGGGTCGTCACCGCCTGGGCCTGCTCTTTCTCCTCGTTGCGGCCCTTCTGTGCGCCGCAACTGCCACAGACCCAGTGGTCCCCTTCGGTCTTCATCATCGAACCGCAGTCGTCGCAAAACTCCATGCCGACTGGTAGCGCCGGATCCATTGTTAAATACACGGGTCCGCGCCGGGGCAGTGTTTAGATAGGGGAGTTTCCGGCTACTGGACGCAGAGACGGTGTGAAAGCCCCGATGCGGTCGACTCACGGCTCGCTTCGCTCGCCGTTCGTCATCGGGGGTCTCGCTTTGCTTGACCCTCGCTTGATTCGGGGGCTACTCGTGTCCGCTGGCGCCCGCCGGAAACCGGGTCGAGGTCCCGTAGTCCGGCGGTTCGTCGGGGTTCCGGCAGGGGAGTCGGCGTAGTCGTCAGGTACCACTACTCGCCGTCTTCTGGTCAGTCAAAGCGAAGAATTATATGGCACTTGGTCGCACGTTAGATGATGTCACGCGAAGACATTTCGAGGCGGGAGTTCATCGCCGGAGCGAGCCTCTCGGGGTTCGCAGTCGTGGCCGCCGGAGCCGGACCGGCGAGCGCGGCGAACACCGAGCGCAGTATCGTCGGAACGAGCACGAAAAGCGCGACAGACAAGGCGAAAAAGCAGGCCGAGTCGGTCCACCGGGTACTCGAGTTCGGCGACATCGGCGACGCCGTCGCCGGAAAGTTCTCCGAGGAGGCACTGGAGAACCTGGAGAAGAACCCGAACGTCCGGTACACCGAGGCCGACGGACAGATGGAGGCCATCGGCGAGACGCTGCCGTGGGGGATAGACCGCGTCGACGCCGACGAGGTCCACGCCGACGGCGAGACCGGCGGCGACGACACCGACGGCGAGGGGGGCGCCGACATCGCGATCATCGACACCGGTATCGACGACGACCACCCGGACCTGCAGGCCAACGTGGGGTCGGGCAAAGCCTACGTCAACTGCAGAGGGTCGAACTGTAACTACCCGTGGTCGGACGACGACAACCACGGCACCCACTGTGCGGGCACCGCCGACGCCGTCGACAACTCGAAGGGGGTCATCGGCGTCTCGACGGCGGCGACGCTGCACGCGGTGAAAGTCCTCGACAACAGCGGGTCGGGGTCGTTCTCGGACGTCGCGGCGGGTATCGAGTACACCGCCGACCAGGGCTGGGACGTCGGGTCGATGAGCCTGGGCGCGTCCTCGGGGTCACAGACGGTCAAAGACGCCTGTCAGTACGCCTACGACAAGGGCGTGCTACTCGTGGCGGCGGCGGGCAACGACGGCCCGTGCAGCGACTGCGTGGGCTACCCGGCCGCGTACTCGACGGTCATCGCCGTGAGTTCGACCGACAGCGACGACACGCTGTCGAGTTTCTCCTCGACGGGGTCGGAGGTCGAACTCGCCGCGCCCGGCGGGGACGTCTACTCGACGGTCATCGGCGGGTACGACACCTACTCCGGGACGTCGATGGCCTGCCCGCACGTCAGCGGCGCCGGCGCACAGCTCATGGACAACGGCTACACCAACACCGAGGCCCGCGACCAGCTCACATCGACGGCCGAGAACATCGGCCTCTCCAGCAACGAGCAGGGCAACGGCCTGCTGGACGTGGCGGCCGCACTCGGGGGCAGCACCGATGGCGCGCCGACGGTCGACAGCCTCTCGGCGTCGGAGGTCGAGACCAGCGACGGCGACGCCGAGTTCGACGCCGACTGGTCGGTCAGCGACGCGGACGGCGACCTCTCCAGCGTCGACCTCGTGTTGACGCAGGATTCGGACGGCTCCACGGAGGACTCCGCGACCGTCAGCGTCAGCGGCGACACGGCCAGCGGCACGACGCGGCTGGTCGCCGCCGGCGACGACGGCTCGGGCAACAGCTACACCGTCGAGGCGACGGTCACGGACGGCGCCGGCAACACCGGCTCGGACACGGCGTCGGTCAGCGAGACCGAGAGCACCAGTTCGGCGCCGGCCATCGACACGTTCAGCCTGACGGACAACAGCAACCCCGCGTGGGAGCGCTACACCGTCGACTGGGCCGTCTCGGACAGTGACGGCGACCTCTCGTCGGTCACCGTCGAGATGCTCGATTCGGGCGGCTCGGTGCTGGATTCGGCCAGCACGTCCGTGTCGGGGTCCAGCGCCTCCGGCAGCGACGAGGTCCGCACGAAAGGCAACGCCGCGGAGATCGAACTGACCGTCACCGACGACGCCGGGAACAGTACCGCCGACTCGAAGTCGGTGTAAAAAAGGGGAGCCGTCACTCCGCTTCCGTCCACTCGCGACAGGCGTTCATGTCCTCCATCAGTTCGTCGTGGAGCCCGCAGTAGGGCGTGATATCCCCGTCGACTTTGACGTACTCGAAGTGGGCGCAGTTCCCGCAGTAGGCGTCGGGACGACCCCGGTGCTGTGCGGTTTCGAGGAACTCCGCGTCCCTGAACGCGCCGTCGTCGGCGACGGCCGAACCGCCGTCGGCGGTCGCGCCGCCCGCCCGGGTCCGCCCGTCGGTCAGTATCTCGGCGTCGTCTTCGTCGTCGGTTTCGGGGCCGGGCGGGGTCTCGCGGTTGGTCTGTGTCCGGACGTCGCCGTCGGGGTCGGACCCGAATAGGCCGACGCTACCGAACGCCGACCCCGGGACGCCGCCGGCCTCCTCGACGAGTCGGACGCCGCCCTCCTCGGTGATCTCCATGCGGGCGGTCCCGCCGGGGTCGTTGCGCGTCTTGAACGTTGCGAGGCCGGCGAACAGACAGCCCAGCGTCGTGACGGCGCCCGCGAAGTAGACGAGGACGGTCGCGACCGCCAGCGGGTCGCCGGCACCGAACCACTGCTCGGGGTAGGCGACGCGGAACATGGCGACGCCGAGGCCGCTCACGCTGGCCCCGATGACCGACGCCGCGCGGGTGGTCGCCCCCGCGGGCAGGACCGTGAACACGCCCAGAAACGCCGCCGGCAGGCCGACGCCGGCGAGGATGCCGGCGACCCGCCGCGCCTCGACCAGCCCGAGTCCGAACTGTGCGGCGACGCCCGTCGTCGCCACGGCGATGCTCCCGACGACCATCGCCGTTCCGACCGCGAAGAGACTCGCCCCGAAGTACAGCCGCCGGGGGGTCGCCGCCGTGCGGACGCGCCCCTCGTAGACTTCCGTCAGGCTTGCCATACCGGACGGTTCGCGGTACAGTGGCAAAACTACCCGTCAGACACACGTCAGACTGGCCCGGTACGAAACGTCAGAAGGGGACGTCAGTCGGCCGTGACGCCCGTCTGCCGGGTGTCGTCCGCTTCGACGCGGGCCGACGCCATCCGGTAGAGCCCCCAGACGAACAGGACCACGAGCCCCGCGATGACGAGGCCGGTCCTGAGGGTGGGGTCGACGAGGGGCGTCGCGACCACCTCGCCGGCGTCGTTGGTCACCGGTGCCGCCCCGTAGGGCGGGCCGTCGAGGCGCTCGACGACCCCCAGGACGACGATGCCGATGAGCATCAGTGCGCCGCTCGCCGCCAGTGCCGCTTTGTCGATGGTGTCGTAGGTCATAGTGTGTCACCTCAGCCGAGCAGGTACGTCAGTCTCGGGCGCTGTTTCACGAACTCGGTCCGCTCGACGACCGCGTCCAGCCCGTAGTAGCGACCGGCGGCCAGCGCCGCCATCGTCACGACAACAGCAGGCCCATGAAGTCGCCGCTGACCAGCCCGTGTGCGAAGTCGGCGTTGCCGACCCAGAACAGGACCATGAAAACGGCTCCGCCGAACGCGAACTCGCTCGCGAACGGGTCGGCCGTGTTGGTTGCCATAATCATCACCTCACATCTGAACGTCGGTCCGCGAACCACATGTAAAACGGAGGCTGTTCCCGGCGAGCGAGAATCGGGGGACTGCGCCGGCCTCGTTCGACCGGATATATAAACGCCCCGTCGAACGGAGGGAGACGGTCGACGGGGTCGACAGGCGACCCGGAGGCGAGTCTCGCCGGCGTGCGAAAACTGCTAAGTGCCCCTCGTGCGAAGCAGGGGGTATGTGGCGCTCCCCGGACGGGGGGCGGGGCCGGGACGTCACCTGCATCGCCTGTGGCGAGACGGTCCCCCGCTCGAAGGCCCGCGAGTACGACAAGTACGGCGACCGCTGGAACCGCCGTGACAAGGAGTTCGAGTACCTCTGCAAGCCCTGTGACCGCCGGCGGTGTCACCAGCCCCGGGGCGACCTCGAATCGCTGCTGGAGGACGCCGAGACCGCGACCGGGGACGACCGGACCGAGTTCCTCGCCGAGTACCTCGCGCTCGCCGAGGAACGCGACGGGTCCGTCGAAGGGTGACCACCACCGAAAGCCTATAGCGCCGGTCGCCATAGCCGGTGACATGACCGACCAGGACGCCCAGGCCCAGGCCGGCACCGTCGAGGGCCAGGGACCAGTCGAGATCGACGCGGAACTGGCCCGCCACCTGGCGAACAAGCGCGAGGAACTGTTCGAGAAGTTCGAGATCCCCGACGCCTTCCCCGAGGCGGTGCTCGACGAGGCCGAACGGCGCACCGAGGGCGTCCAGGAAGAGATCGCCGACGCGGTCGACGAACGGCGCGACCTGCGGGAGATGACCACCTGGACGACGGACCCCATCGACGCCCAGGACTTCGACGACGCCATCTCGGTCGAGCGCCGCGAGGACGAGTTCGTCCTCTGGGTCCACATCGCCGACGTCACCCACTACGTGACGCCGGAGACGGCGATGTGGGAGGCCGCGCGACGACGCGGGAACACGGTCTACCTGCCGGCCTACACGGTCCACATGCTCCCGCCGATACTGGCCGAGACCGTCTGCTCGCTGGTCCCCAACGAGGACCGCCTGGCCCACACCGTCGAGATGCACCTCGACCCCGAGACGCTCTCCTACGAGGAGATAGACATCTACAAGTCGGTCATCCGGTCGGACGCCCGGCTGACCTACACGGAGTGTGAGGCGATCTTGGACGACCCCGCGGTGGCCGACGACCTGCTGGCGGACACCGACGTGGACCTGGCCGAGAAGAGCCAGCTCGTCTGGGAACTGGCCGACCGGATGCACGAACAGCGCAAGGAGGACGGCTCGCTCGTCCTCAATCCGCGCCGGGACCGCGCCCACACCATCATCGAGGAGTGCATGCTCAAGGCCAACAAGGCCGTCACGCACGAACTCATGTGGGACAGGGGCGTCGAGGCGATGTACCGGGTCCACCCCCAGCCCTCGCCCGACGAGTGGAACGAGGCCCTCCAGGAGATCCAGGACCTCGACGGCGTCTCCATCCCCGGCGACAAGTGGGACGAACCACGGAAGGCCGTCAACGCGACCCTCGAACAGGCCCCCGAGCGCCAGCTCTCGAAGATCCAGCGGGCGGTGATGTTCGTGATGCCCCGCGCCAAGTACATGAGCGACCCCTTCGGCGGCCACCACGCGCTGAACTTCGAGATATACGGCCACTTCACCTCGCCCATCCGGCGGCTGTCGGACCTCATCAACCACTGGATCGTCCACACCAACGACGTACCCGACGACATCGCCGCGCTGTGTGACCACGCCTCCGACCGCCAGCAGGACGCCGAACAGTGCGAACGCGAGTACAAGGAGTTCCTCGAAGAGGTCGGCCTCGACCCCCACGCCGTCAACAACCGCGGACTCGACGTCGTCGACGAGGAGTGAGTACCGTCGGCGTCTCTCCGCCCGCCCGACCGGTCGTTTCCGTCCCGTCTCGGTCCGACCCGTCTCGGTCCGACCCGTCTCGGTCCGAC
The DNA here is from genome assembly GCA_003021655.1 of Halobacteriales archaeon QS_4_69_31. Taxonomy (GTDB): domain Archaea; phylum Halobacteriota; class Halobacteria; order Halobacteriales; family Haloarculaceae; genus QS-4-69-31. Next base: position 24,488 of record PXRP01000016.1, on the reverse strand, counting down.
CTGTCGCTTTCCTCCCGTTTCGGTCCGACTCGCCAGAGACCCCCATCTCATAGCCGGCAATTCGATAAGCCCGTCTGCGCGCGGGAACGAGACGATACAGCGCACTCGGGGCGTCACGCGGTCTCGACGTAGCTACAGAAATAATATGGGAATATTTTCCGGGGGTTCTGAAGCTATTTCCAGTGAATTTGAAGAACTTGACACGGGTAACATTTTAGTGGGATCGTGACGTTACTTCGCATGAGGTGGTTACGCATGGCTGCCAACAACAGTGACCCACGGCTGACCGAGCTGCGGACCGCAGACCGACCGCTGACCCGGTACGACGCACTGTTGCTCGTGATACCTGCGGCGTTCGTCCTCGCGCTGGCGGTCGCCCAGGTGTCACGGTTCGGGGTTTCGACGCTGATGGCAGCAGCGTCACTGGTCGGCGCCGTCGCGGTGGCCGACGGCCTGTTCGTGAACCCGCCGCGACGGTCCGAGTGACGCCGGCGCCGGCCCTCCCGGACCCCGTCTCCCGTCTCGCGCAGTCCCGCCAGTGGCGGGTCAGGCTTCGGCGGGCGGCCAGTTTCCACAGGCTGACCAGTTTCCACGGCCCCGCCGGCCCGGCGGGTCGTCGCAGGCTTCGCGCCGACGGAAAGGGACTTGTCGGGGGTCGCCCAACGGTGCGGTATGAGCACGCGCCAGGCCGCGGCCGAGGTGGTCGTGGTCGACTACGGGCTGGGGAACCTGCGGAGTGTCACCCGCGGACTCGAACGCGCCGGGGCGGCGGTGACCCTGTCGGCCGACCCCGCGGACCTGGACAGCGCCGACGGGGTCGTCCTGCCGGGCGTCGGCGCGTTTTCCGAGGGGATGGATAACGCCGGTCCGTTCCGCGAGACGCTGGTCGAGGCCGCCGAGGCGGGTCGGCCACTCTTCGGCATCTGCCTGGGCATGCAGATGCTGCTGACCACCAGCGAGGAGGCCGAACACGCCGGCCAGGGCGACGCCGAGGGGCTGGACCTCGTTCCGGGCCGGAACGTTCGCTTCCGGAGTGACCTGACGGTCCCGCACATGGGCTGGAACGAACTCGACGTGACCCGCGACCACCCCATCGTCGAGGGCGTCGACGGCGAACACGCCTACTTCGTTCACTCCTACTACGCCGAGCCCGACGACCCCGGCGCGACCGTCGCCACCGCCGAGTACGGCGACGACTTCGCCGCCGTCGTCGCCAACGACCGCGGCAACGTCTTCGGTACCCAGTTCCACCCCGAGAAATCCGGCGAGACCGGCCTGCGCATCCTCCGGAACTTCGTCGACCTCTGTTGACCCTGTCCGACCAGTAACTACTTCACAGGTGGTGTCGTACGACGGACATGAATAACGCCATCGCTGCCGCTTTGCTCCAGGTGAACGTCGACATCGGCTTCGACCCGGCCGTCAACCTCGTCGGGGGCGCCGTCGGGAGTTTCCTGACGACGTTCATCGTCGGCTTCGCGGTCGGTGCCGCCGGCTTCGGCGCCGTCCTCGACGGGTGACTCTGACCGCTCGGCGCGGATCACTCAGACACCTGTCCCGTCACCCGACCGTCCGTTCTTGTCGCCTAACTGTCCGGTCCCGGGAGCGGGGGCTGTGGGTCGAGTCGATGCGGAACGCGCCGAGCAGGGCGGAGGACCGGCGAAAAAGCAACTCGCTCGACCTGACGGCCTGGGAGCGCGACCGTGTCCTCGGCGTCGTCTGCGAACTCGACCCCGCCAGCGAGGACCGCTACACCCTCTCGCACGCCGCGCTCGTGGTCGCCCGCCGCGTGGTCGACGCCGAGCGCCGCGCCTGGCTCGACCTCGACGACGCGCCGCCCGACCGGCTCAACAAACTGGCCGACCGCCTCCATCGGCTCGCCGACAGCGACGACTCCGACCGACTGACTCAAGGACCGCGGGTCCCGACCGGCGGGTATGGCAGTGTACTCGCGGCGACGGTTCCTGGGGCTCGGTGCGATGGCCGCGGCCGGCACGCTCGCGGGCTGTGTGAGCGGGACGACCGCGGAAACCGCGACAGACCCCGACGCGGACGTGCTGGCCGGCCCCGACGCGGCCAACGTCTTCGAACCCGAACGACTCACGGTCGGGGTCGGCGACACCGTCACCTGGGCGTTCGTCGCGCCGGGTCACAACGTCTCGGCGGTCCCCGACCACGGCTCCCAGGTCTCGCTCCCCGACGGCGTCGACCCCTTCGCGAGCTATGGCGCCGACGGCAACCCCAACGAGACCGAACCACAGGGGACGACCTACGAACACACCTTCGAGACGCCCGGCGAGTACGGCTACGTCTGTGTCCCCCACCAGCGCGTCGGCATGGTCGGGACTGTCGTCGTCGAGGAGTAGCCCCACGACATGACCAGCACCGTTTTCGCGCCGTCCGTCGACCACCCGCTACGCCCGTCAGGCAGGGATTCATGGTCGAACACCCCGGCGCGTACCGGCCGGCGTTCGCCGCGGCCGCCGACGCGGGGTTCGACTACGTTGAACTGAACATGGAGGCGCGGTTCTCGCGGGACGCCGTCGACCCCGGACCGTCCCGTCGAGCCCCGCGACCATGCCCGAGCCAGACGGCCCGGGCAGTAAGCGGTTGTTATGAACGCCTCCGGGGGACGGACATACCCGCCGACGCGCTCATGGGCCGCCGGGTCGATAGTCGGGACGATGCGAACCACGGTCAACGTCGACGACGGGACGCTCGAGCGGTTCGACGCCGTCTAGCAGGCCGCGGGGATAGACTCCCGGTCGCGGGCGGTCCGCGAGCCAGTCCGTTCGGCCCGAACGGGGCCGGCGTCCCGCGTCGGCGGCGTCCGGACGGGGACAGACAGTTTCAAGCGACCCCTTCCCGAACGACGGGGTATGTACGAGGGACTCAAGGGGTTCACCGATTTCTACCCCGACGAGATGGCCCCGCGACGGGCGGTCATCGACCGGATCGAGACGACCGCCCGCCGGTACGGTTTCCGCGAGGTGGCCACGCCCGCCCTGGAACCGGCGGCGATGTGGACCGACAAGAGCGGCGAGGACATCGTCGACGAACTCTACGACTTCGAGGACAGGGGGGGTCGCCACGTCACGCTCACGCCGGAACTGACGCCGACGGTCGCGCGGATGGTCGTCGCCAGACAGCAGGCCCTCTCGAAACCGATCAAGTGGTTCTCGACGCGGCCGTTCTGGCGGTACGAGCAGGTCCAGCAGGGCCGCTACCGGGAGCTCTACCAGACCAACGCCGACATCTTCGGGTCGAGCGAACCCGAGGCCGACGCCGAGGTGCTCGCCTTCGCCGCCGACGCCCTGACGACTCTCGGGCTGGACGGTTCGGAGTTCGAGTTCCGCGTCTCCCACCGGGACATCCTCGGGGAACTGCTCCGGTCGTTCGACGACGGCGTCGACGTGCCCGCCGCGGTCCGCGCCGTCGACAAGCGCGCGAAAGTCGACGAGGGCGAGTACCTCGACCTGCTTGCGGACGCGGGGCTGGACTACGGCCAGGCCCGCGAGTTCGACGACCTCCTGCTGGCCGGCGACGAGGACCTGACCGCGCTGACCGACGCCGCCGACAGCGAGGAACTGGCGGCCGCCGTCGACAACCTCCGGGCGGTGCTCGCGGCCGCCGCTGACTTCGGCGTCCGAGAGTACTGTGACATCTCGCTGACGACGGCCCGCGGGCTCGATTACTACACCGGCGTCGTCTTCGAGTGTTTCGACGCCTCGGGCGAGGTGTCGCGGTCTATCTTCGGCGGCGGCCGCTACGACCACCTCATCGAGGAGTACGGCGGCCAGCCCACCCCCGCGGTCGGCGTCGGCATCGGCGTGATGAACTCGACGCTCCCCCTCCTCCTGCAGGTCCACGACGCCTGGCCGGGCGAGGGCGTCGAGACCGACTACTACGTCCTGCAGGTCGGCGACACCCGGTCGACGGCAGCCCGGATCGCCCGCGACCTCCGGAAGCGGGGCCACGTCGTCGAGACGGACGTCTCGGACCGTTCCTTTAGTGCACAACTGGGCTATGCCGACTCGATCAACGCCGAGACGGTCGTCGTCGCCGGCGAGCGCGACCTGGCAAACGGCGAGGTGACCGTCAAGGAGATGGCCTCGGGCGAGGAGACGACCGCGCCGGCCGACGAGTTCCCCGACGAACACGACCGGCCGACCTATGACGACTTCGCGTGACGCCGCCGAGCGGGTTGCGCGTGACCGGGGACGGGACCGCGACGACCTACCGGTCCGGGGGTCGGGGTAGCCCCGGTCGGTCTCTCAGTACGGCACGACGCGAACGCCGTCGACGCGCCGGAACTCCGAGACGTTCCGGGTCACGACGACTCCGTCGCGTTCGAGTGCGGTCGCAGCGACCATCGCGTCGACCGCACCGACCAGCGCACCGTCGTCGTCGAGCGAGCGAAGCAGGCCCGCTGCACGGTGTGCCATCTCCCGGTCGTACGCGACGACGTCGACGTCCCGGACCACCGCGTCGAACGCCTCGCGCTCGCGGTCCGTGAGTCCGCGCTCGACCTCGGTGACGCTCAGCGTCGAGACCGACAGCTGTCGCCCCTCGGCGACGAGTTCGTCCAGTTTCGCCACGGCGGCCTCGTCGCCGGTCATGAGGTCGACCACGAAACAGGAATCGAGGATCACGGTTCCCTGAATCGTTCGTCGACGCCCTCGCGGAACCGGTCCGACGCGTCCCGCACCCGCTCGGCGTCCGACTCGTCCACTAACCCCACGAGTCCGTACAGCGAGTGGTCGCCCTCGCGGGACGCCAGCAACCGCTCGATGACGTCCGAGAAGCTCTCGTTTTTCCCTTTGGCGTCCCGGAGCGCCCGGTAGACGTCGTCACGGACGCTGATGTTTTTGCTACCCATATCTGTGTATCGTACTCTGTGTATACATAGATTTTCGGCCCGGCACCGGGGGAAGTCGCCCGATTCATTGGGGTGCCGGTCGGAGACCCGGTCGATGCGCGCCTACCGCGTCGCCTACGACGGCCGCCCCTATCACGGCTTCCAGCGCCAGCCCGACGTCCCGACCGTCGAGAACGCCGTCTTCGACGCGCTCCGAGAGCTGGGCGTGCTGGCTCCCGACGCGGCCAAACCCGAGGGGTACGCCGCCGCGGGGCGCACCGACGCCGGCGTCTCGGCGCGCGCCCAGACGGTCGCGTTCGAGGCGCCCGACTGGCTGACTCCGCGGGCGCTCAACGGCGCGCTCCCCGCCGATGTCCGCGCGTGGGCGAGCGCAGCGGTTCCGCCGGCGTTCCACGCGACCCACGACGCGACCGCCCGCGAGTACGTCTATCACCTGTACGCACCGCGGCGCCCGACGCCGGGCCGGGACGCGTTCGACGACGGCCGCGCCCGCGGGGCGCTCGCGCGCCTGTCCGGCGAGCACGACTTCCACAACCTCACGCCCGACGAGAGCGGAACCGTCCGCGACCTGACGGTCGAGGCCGAACGCGACGGCGCGTTCCTCGTGGTCACGCTCCGCGCGGGCGGGTTCGCACGCCAGCTCGCCCGCCGGGTCGTCGGCCTCGTCACCGCGGTGGGGCGCGGCGAGGCCGACCCCGCGCGAGTCGACCGACTGCTCGGCGCCGAGCCGGTCTCGGGCCCCGAGGGCGTCGGGCCGGCGCCCGCCGAGGCGCTGGTCCTGTGGGACGTGCGCTACCCCGACGTGGCCTTCGCGGTCGACGAGGAGGCGGCTGCGAGCGCCCGCGCGGTCTGGGCGCGGCGCTACGCCAGCCGGTCGGCCGGAACACGCGTCGCTCGCTCGCTCCGGGACGGAACGGGCGAGCGCGACCGGTGAGTGCCGGCGGTCGGCCGGCGGGGGCCGCTCTCCTTCCGGGACCTGCCCAGTCCCGGCGATGGAGTCCTGTGAGTCGCTGACATCCGGGCACAAGAGCTATTTCCCGGCCGGCCGGCCAGTCTCGTATGACCGAGGAAGTCAGAGAGTGGTGGGAGCTGACGGCCCGGTGGTTCCAGGACGACATCGACCTCGACGTCGGGGTCAACTGGACGGGCGTGAGCGCCGACACCGACCTGAAACTGCTGGGGGACGTCGAGGGCGCGGACGTCCTCGAACTCGGCTGTGGCGGCGGCCAGTGTTCGGTCGCGCTCGCCGACCGGGGCGCGACCGTTACGGGGGTCGACCTCTCCCGGGAGCAGTTGGCCTACGCCCGCGAACTGGCCACAGACCACGGGGCAGAGGTTGCCTTCCTCGGGGGCGACGTGACCGACCTGGGACTGGTCGACGACAGCTTCGACATCGCCTTCAACGCCTACGTCTTCCAGTGGGTCGATGACCTGGGGGCGTGTTTCCGGGAGACCGCCCGGGTGCTCCGGCCCGGCGGACGGTTCGTCTTCGCCATGCCCCACCCCGTCTACGGCCTGGCCGACCCGGAGAGCCACCGCGTCGAGGAGAGCTACTTCGACACCGGCCGGCAGGTCGAGCCCGTCGAGGACATGGAGACCGACATGGTGACGTTCCGCCACCGGGTCAGCGACGTCTACAACGCGCTCGTCGAGGCCGGCTTCCGCGTCGAGCGAATGCGCGAACCGGGGTCGCCCGACCCCGACGACTACGAGGAGGGCCCGTGGGGCGAGGACAGGCCCGAACTGCTGGCGAAACTCCCGAAGACGCTGATTTTCGAGTGCCGCACCCCGGGTCGGTGACTCGAACGTCTCCCTGTCCAGGCTCTCGATTCGCTCGCGCGAGAAGTCGTTCGGTGACCCGGACGCCAGCCGCCGAACGCCCGCGAGCGCGTCTCGCCCGTTCAGTCCGCCAGGGGGGACAGCACCCACAGCGCCACCGCACAGCGTCCGTCCACACGCCTCCCCAGCCGATCGCGCTCATCGCTCTCCGTTCGCTTCGGTGCTCGTCTCTCGGGCGGCGCTGTCTCGGGCTGGACCCCTCGACAGCGCGCGCCACACAGGACGTGCAGAGAAAGGCAGTGCGAGGACGCCGTGAGTCGGAGACGGCGGTCACCACGTGAGCCGGACGGCCATCGCGTCGGTCCGGTCCCCGAGGAGCGACCGGTAGAGTGCGGGGGCCTCCGCGGCCGGGCGGGCGTGGGAGAACAGGTCAGCGACGTCGAGACGGCCCCCGTCGAGATACGAGAAGAACAGTTCGGCGTGGCGCGGCTTGGTCCAGGGGTCCTGTGGCGTGGCGACCGGCGGGTGAGAGAGCTGGTGTGCGCCGATTATCTCGGTGCTGGGCGCGTTCACGCAGTCGTGGAAGTCCAGCGTCGTCTCGCCGCGGGGGCTCGACAGGACGACGAGCCGTCCCTCGTCGCGGAGTACCGCGAACTCCTCGGAGATGGCGTCGGGGTTGCCGGTCACCTCGAAGACGGCGTCGGCGAGGTCGCCGCCGGTCGCGTCCCTGACTGCGTCGGCGGGGTCGCTGGCGGTGGGGTCGACGCCAACCACGCCCGCCTCCCCGGGGAGGTACTCGACCCGCGACTCGGCGAGGTCGACGCCGACGACCGTCTCGACGCCGGCGAGGTGGCACAACCGGACCGCGAGCTGGCCGAGGATCCCCAGCCCGTAGACGACGACCGTCTCGCCCCACTCGACGCGGCCGCGGCGGAGACCGTTCATCACCACCTGCGCGATGGCGAAGAGGCTGGCTTCCTCGTCGGAGATGGCGTCGGGGACGACGACACACTCGTCGGCGGCGGCAGTGACGTAGGCAGCGTGGGGCGACCACGTCGCGACGCGGGTCCCCGCCGCGAGGTCGGCCGCCGCGCCCGCCTCGACGACGGTGCCGACGTTGACGTAGCCGGCGGTGAAGGGGTACTCGCCGTACTCGTCCCAGTTCGACCCCTCGGGGTACTCGCCCGAGAGCACCGTCAGTTCGGTCCCGGTGCTCACCAGCGTGGTGTCGGTCTCGACCAGTACCTCGCCGGGGCCGGGCGAGGGCCGCTCGCGGTCCCGGAGGACGACCTCGCCGGGTTCGGGGAAGACGACTGTCGGGTTGGCCATAACCCGGGGGTCGTCGCCGCGGGGGAAGTATCTACTGCTACAGCGTCACGGAGACGTCGTCCATCTGCCGGAAGGCGGTCTCGTAGCCCTCGTGGCGGGCGACCTGGGGGATGGTCGTCACCGAGAGTTCCAGCGCGTCGCCGGACTCGACGCCGTCGACGGCCGCGCCGTAGTGATACCCCAGGTCGGGGTCCAGCGTCCGCCGGAGCGGCCCCTCGTGGACGGTCTCGCCGTCGCGTTCCAGCGTGGCCGCCAGGGCCATCGCCGGGAGGACGTAACCGTTGTACCGCGTGCGGGCCGAGACGGCGAGGTAGCGGCCGTCGGCGTCGACGCCCGCGGGCGGGGAGTCGAGCGTCGTCACGACCAGCCGTGCGCCGTCCGTCAGGCCGCTACCGCGGACGGTCCCGGGGAAGTCCTCGGCGGCCGGGAGGACAGCCTGCGGGACCCCCGTCTCCATCGGCCGGAGCGCGCCGGGGTCGCCGCCCTGGTCTATCGGGCGGGTCCGGACCTCCTCGCGCGTGGCCTCGGTGAACGCCAGGGGGATCCCGGCGCTGGCGGGGTCGCCGAAGCGACCCTCGAACCCGCCCGTCCGGCGGATGCTCGTGCCGCCGCCGCTGACGGTGACGGTGTAGGTGCCGTCGCCGGCCAGCCCGAAGTTTCCGCCGTAGTGAAAGCCCATCGGCTGTGAGAGCATCGGGTAGATGACCTCCTCGGAGACGAGGGTGCCGTCCCGGGTGACCGCGACCGAGAGGCCGGTCTCCGGGAGGACCGTCCCGGTCTCGGCGTCCCAGACCGAGGCCATGAGGTGGATGCTGTCCTCGCCCGCGGCCTTGGTCAGCGACACCCCGTCGCCGGTCACCGTCCAGAAGTCGTGGGGGACGGCGAACATGAGCGCGAACCCGTAGCGGCCGCTGGTCGCGGTCCCCTGCATCGACATCCGCTCGTCGAAGGACTGGACGTAGATGCCGGCGGGCTTGCTCCGGGTGGTCGTCGCCCGGGCCGCCGTCCCGGTGGGCGCTGCCGTGTCGGTGGAGGGCGGCGTGTCGGTCGCCGTCGCGGTCGACCCGGCGCCGAGACAACCGGCGACCGCGAGCGAGGGACCGAGACAACCGACTGCGCCGACGAACTGCCGTCGGTTCACGTTCCCGGGTTGCCCGCGGTCGACAAAAGGGGTTCTGGTGGCGCCGTCACGGCTCCACCGGGGGTCACGGGTCCGTCGGGCGTCGTGGGTCCGCCGAACGTCGTGGGTCCGCCGAGGGTCACGAACCCTCGCCGGGACGGGGCGTCGGTAGCGCGCGGTAGGGCCGCGGGGGCACGAGGAAGTTCCCCCGTCTGCGGACGAAGATGTACTCCAGGATGCCGTTGTTGACCCGCTGGCGGACGGCCGGTGTCGTCGCCGGGATGTCGGCGCCGTTCATCGCCTCGCGGACCTCCTCGAAGGCGGTTATCCCGCGCTGGAGCGACGGAAAGTGGAGGCTGGCGACCGACTGGTCGGACCCGATGTCGTCGGTCGACTCGAAGTGGCGCCGCAACAGGCGGACGTTCCCCTCCCCGTCGCGGTTGGCGCGGGCGGCCTTCTGTGCGTGGCCGACCCGGCCGAACTCGCGGGCCTGCTCCTCGACGTCGTCGACGAACCGGTCGATGCCGCTGTCGGCCCCGAGGTTGGTTCCGACGCCCTCCACGAGGTCCTCCTCGGCGTGGCCGGGGCTGAACATCTCCATCACGCGCTCGTCGTGGTCCTGTTCTCCGTACCAGTCCGCGAGGCGCTGGCGGATGTTGGCGACGTGTTTGGTCGTCCCGCCGGCGAAGGGGCCCGCATCGAGCGTGACGTAGTCCTCGGCGGCCTGGTTCCCGACGAACCCCGCGACAAAGCCCATAAACAGCGGCGACTCCTCGGGGACGGGCTCGGAGTCGGGGATCCCCGCGGCGTCCTGGCGGTCGGCGGGCATGCCGGCGCCGACAAAGCCCGTCCGCCGGGAGTCGACGGTCGCCACGTCGGTCAGTTTCGCCTCGACGGTGACGCCGTTGGCCGTCTCGCGGTCGCCGACGAGCGCTTCTTCTGCCTCCAGCAGGGCGTCGGCGCGGTCGCTCGCGAGGTGGACGAGAGCGTCCTGCATGTCGAAGGTCGGCTCCTCGAAGTCCGAGAGCCGGCGGGGGGCGGGCAGGTCCACGCCCCGGAGCGGGGCGTCGAACCGGTCGAAGTACGACGGCGAGTAGGCCACGCTGAACAGGAGCGCCTCGTGGCTCCACTCGTAGGCGCGGTCGAGCGTCCCCAGCGCCGCCGCGACCGTCTCGCGGTCGGCGGCCGTCGGCGGCCCGTCGGCGTCGAAGTTCAGGTACAGCAACACCTGGTGCCGGGGGAGCAGCGAGTTGCCGCTGTCGTCGTGGCGGACGTACTCGCGCCAGGCGTGCTGGCGGTCGGGTCTCGCGGACGGGTCACCCGCCGGGACTGGGTCGGTGGGCGTCGCGTCCCCCCGGTCGAGACACGCGGAGAGAGCACCCGCACCGCCGACCGCGACCGCCGCCTTCAGAAACTGCCTGCGAGAGAGAGACCCGTCGAGGGCGTCCATGGCCCCGCGTTCGGACGCGACCGGCAAGCCCCTTCCGGTCGCCGTCCAGGCGCGAGGTTTAGGAGGTTCCAGTACGTATATCGTGTGCGATGAAAAAGGACGAATTGGTCCACCTGCACACGCTCCTGGCCCTCGTGCGCGAGGAGTACGAGCGACGCGGCGTGGCGTCGCCGGCGGCGTTTGCCGCCTACGACGAACTGGACGTCTCGCCGATGGCCGTCTACGGGTCGAAGTCCGACCACGAGCACGCGGTCGAGGTGCTCTCGCGCGCGCTCGCCGCGGCCTCCCGGCGGGCCGACGAACCGGACAGGAGCGCGACGCTCCCCTCCAGGTAGCCGTGGTCCCCGTCGCTGCGCGTGTCCTCCCGGCACAGTCGAGCCACGAACAGCGCCGGGTCCGTCACATCGAGGGGGCAGACGGCGGCCCCGGCCCCGCGGGGTCGAGTCGCGTCCGGAGTCGCGGCGGGCGGTACCGACCGTTTCCGGCGCAATTGGTAATCGTTATACGCGGGGGCTTCAGACCGATCAGGTATGCAAAGACGAGCCGCGGCGATGTATCTCGCCTTCTTCGTCATCGTGGGCGCTGCCGCGTACGGCCTCATTCTGACGACGTCCGCGCCACACGTCGAGCTCGACGGGCCGACCTACTCGCAGGGCGACACCGTCGAACTGGGTGAACGGACGTGGACCGTCTCGTCTATCGAGGTCTCGACCGGCGGTGGCGGCGGTGGCGGACACGGCGGTGGCGGCGGTGGCGAGATCTCCCGCTCGGGTGAACTCTCCTGGACGAACGAATCCGACGTCGTGAGCACGTCACTGGACAACGGGACGACGGTCCCGCCGACCGACGTGGTCTGGGCCGACCAGACCGCCCGCAACGAGGCGACGTTCGCTGACGGGGACACCGTCGAGTACAACGGCAGCCAGTACGAGGTCTCGGTCAACGCCACGGCGGGGACGCTCACGCTGGCCGACGCCGACGACCCGACGGTCAACACGTCGCTGTCTGTCGGCGACACCTTCGAGTATCAGAACTCCGAGGCGACGGTGACCGATATCGCGGCGGGCGAGGCGACGGTCGTCCGGGGCAACTCCTATCTCCTGTTGGTCCGGAACGCGAACGTCGCCGGCGAGAACATCACCGACCCCACGGAGATGACCTTCGTCGAGCAGCGGAACGTGACCGAACTCGCGGTCGAGGACCCGGCGCTGTACGACGAACCGGTCAGGCAGAACGGCGTCCTGAAGGTCACCTACCGCGCGAACGACACGAACGTGCCGGTCGACGAGTACTTCGGCCCGGCCGAGACACGCACCTTCGCCGAGGGCGACACCCTCCAGTACCAGGGCAACGAGACGACGGTTGAGGCGGTCGACAACGAGAGTGTCACGCTCACACGGCCCGGCGAGACGACAACGACCATCGAACTCCAAGAGGGCGCGAACGTCACCGTCGGCGACCAGCAGTACTTCGCGCACTTCCCGGACAACTCGTCGGTCCAGGTCCTCTCGACCGACGAGCGCTACGGCGAGTACCACGCACAGAACGCGGAGATCGACAACTTCCACGAGCGCAAGAACGGCCTCTGGGGCGTCGTCGACCTGAGTATCATCGCCGCCATCCTCCTCGTCGCGACCGCCCTGTTGCCCGTCAAGGGCTGACCCACGCACCCGGCTCGCCGTCGTCGGTCTTTCCGTCTCGCTGCCGGTCGTGGTTTTTTTGTCTCGCCCCTGTCGGTGACTGCTACGGTTCCGCCGGACCGGTGGCCGACGCGTCGCTGACGGTCGCTTCGCGGACGCCGGTCAGAAGGGCGAGTCAGTCGTGGCGGCTCAGCCAGACGAGTCCGGCGCCGATGGCGACGGTCAGGAGGGCCCCGACGACCTGGAGGGCGGAGGCGAGCGCGTCGCCTTTGGTGGCCCAGGGGAACCCGGCGACGGTCCCGAGTCCGACGAGGACGAGCAGGACGCCGACCGCGACCCCGATGGGTTCGATCCGGTCGTCGAAACGTTCGGTGACGCTCATACTCGCCCACTCGCGGTTCTCACCCGTAAGTCTCGTGGTTTCGACCCGGACCCCGGGGACTCGGTCGCTCGCGGTCCCGTACGCGTCGCTCGCGGTCCCGTACGCGTCGCTCGCGGTCTCGTTGCACGGGCCGGGAGGGAGTTGAACCCCCGACCATCTGGTTAAAAGCCAGACGCTCTGCCTGACTGAGCTACCGGCCCGCGTCTCTCACTGTGAGAGTCCTCGATTAAGACCTTACGATCACCTGTGGCCGTCGAACCGTCGTTCGAGCGCGCCGGCGACGATGTCGTCGGGGTCGACGTCCTCGAGAGCGGCCTCGCGGCGGAGTTCCTGGTACACCCGCGGGGGGAGCGTGACAGCCATCCGGCCGAGCGTAACCCCGTCCTCGTCGAGGGCCTGCTCGACGGAGGCGCCGTCGTTGACGTCGCTGGCGACCGAGCGGACCTGGCGGACGGTCATCTCGGCGTCGAGGGCGGCCCACGCGAGCCGGAGCCGCGCCTCGCCGCTGACGCGGGCGATGTGTTTGGCCGCGGTCGGCGCGATCTGCCCCATCGCGACGTGTTTGCGTATCGACCGCGGGAGGTCGTGGACCCGGGACCACTTGCGGATGAACGCGACCGTGGCCTCGCCGCCGGCGCGCTCGGCCGCGGCCTTGTAGGACCCCTCGCCGCGGACGAGCGCCGCGCAGGCGGCCGCCCCCCGGAGCATGTAGACGGTGTCGGTCTGTCCGGCGGTCTCGGCGGCGAACTGCCGGACGGTCTCGGCGGCCCGTTCGAGGCTCTCTGGGTCCTCCGGGTCGAACTCGACGGCCTCTTCGGGTCGCTGCCCGGTGACGGCCGGGTCGCCCCTGATGACGGGCGCGCCCACCGGTGACTCCCGGTCGGTCGCCGGCGGATCTGGCCCCTCTCCACTCATCGTTGTCCGCTTAGTGACGGGATACTAAAAGCCTCCTGTCGCTGTGTGCGCACTGCACACGCGACGGTCAGTCCGCGCCGGCCTCTCGGCGCTCCGAGAGGTGTTCCCAGACCTCGGCACAGCCACACCCGTCCTCGACGCCGTCGAGGTGGGCGCGCTCCGGGTCGTGACCGTCGTCCGATCCGTCCGTCGCTGAGTTCTGGTCGTTTGTGGTCATCAGTCGGTCGGTCCCGACGGGCCCGCGGCCGCCACCGGCGACCCGGCCCGTCGCTGTATCCCCCCGTAGGCCCCTACGCCTCTTAACCGCGTCCGCTCCCGCAAGCGATTCCCGCACTGGGACCTCCCGGCAAGAGTTACTGGTGTCGGCCGCCCGCGCGTGCGAGTCCCACCACGACTCCGACCCGCTCGCGGGCCGCGGCGGTCCCACCCGCACGGGCCCCGAGGCCGCCGGTCTCCAGAGGGAGCGTGCCCGGAGCGTGCCGCCGACCGGACGGCGAGTCTCATCCGCCGTCCCGCCGGCGCGACCGCTCCCCGGCGTGGCGGCCCAGACAGGGGGCAATACTTGTCGCTACCGTGGCGCCCGAGCGCGGGAGGTAAGTGGGTCGGCGCGCGAGCGTCCGTATGGCTCGCCGGATCCTGGACGTCAACGCCTACACGACGCTGGAGTACGCGGAGGGACGGGTCGACCGCCCCGGGGGGACCGAGGAGGGGGTCGCGGTCGTGAACGCGACGGCACCGGGGGACGACCCCGACTACGTCGAGTTGGGGGTCGAGATGGACGCCACCGACATAGAGACCGTCCCACACCACGCCGACAGGGTGGTACTCTCGCCCGACCAGGCGCGGGAACTGGCCGCCGACCTGGTCGACGCGGCCGACAGCGTGACCGACGCCGATGAGGGCGACAGCGCGAGTGACGCCGGGGATAGTGACACCACGACCGACGCCGGAGGGTGACCCCCACGGGACCGGACCCGCGGACGGTCCGGGGCGCTCTCTCGATGGCTCGCCGGGCCGAGTGACGCTCTTTCGATACCTCACCGGGTCGGAACCGAAAACTTATCTCCGGAGGGAGCGGACTACCCGGCGAATGGCCCTCTCGCGCGGAACGACGCTCGTACTCGTCGGTATCGGTCTCTTCGTCGCGATGGTCGCGGTCGGTGCCGCCACCGCCCCCGACCGGACGGTCGCGGGTGCCGGCCCGGTCGCGACGCCCACGCCTGCCCCCGCGGGCGATGAAACGCCGGCGCCCGGCGACACCGCCACGGCCACCGGCCCCGCAACCGACCCGTCGGGCACCGCGACGGAGACGCCGGCGCGGCCGCTGACCCTGGTCGGGGTCCAGGGCGGGTGGGTCAAGCGCGGCGACGTGCGGATGTTCTCGGGGACCGACGAGGTATGGCGCGAGACGGCCGCCGACGGCTACTTCGAGGTGTCGATGCTGGCGGACGGGACCGTCCTCGCGGCCTTCGCCAACGAGAGTTCCGACGCGTGTGGCGACCTCGGGCCCGACTGTGCCCGCACCGGCTTCCGGCACATCGACCCTGACGCCCCCGGCGGTCCGCGGGTCGTCGAGGAGTACAGCTTCCCGGTGGGGTCGCTGACCAACAGCGAGGTCCACGCCGTCGACCACCTCGGCGGTGACCGCTACGTCTTCACCGACATGGAACACGAGCGGGTCGCTGTCATCGAGGACGACACCGAAGTCTGGCAGTGGAACGCCTCCTCGTTCTACGAGGCGCCGCCGGACCCGACCTCGCGCGACTGGCTCCACATCAACGACGTCGACGCCATCGGCGAGGGGCGCTTTCTCGTCTCGGTGCGCAACGCCAACCAGATCGTCGTCGTCGAACGGGGCCAGGGTGTCGTCGAGGTCATCAACGAGGACGGCGACAGCACCGACGAGAACTGCCTGGACGACGGCCGCCTCTACGACGGCGACGGGGACGGCGACGTCCGCTGTGGCGACCCCGACGTGATGAAAGAACAGCACAACCCGCAGTGGCTCGGCCCCGGCCGGGTGCTGGTCGCCGACAGCCAGAACCACCGGGTCGTCGAACTCCACAAGGAGGGGGGCGACTGGGAGGTCGCGTGGGTGCTCCGGGAGGCCGGCGGCATCAAACTCACCTGGCCCCGCGACGCCGACCGTCTCCCCAACGGCAACACGCTGGTGACCGACTCGCGCAACCAGCGCGTCTTCGAGGTCGACCCCGACAAGACCCTCGTCTGGAGCGCCAGCACCGGCGGCGACATCCCCTACGAGGCCGACCGCCTGCCCTACGGCGAGATATCCGGCGCGTACGGCAGCGAACCCGGCCCGGGTGACGGCGCGACCCCGACCGACACTCCCGACGGGACCGCGACCGACACCACCCCGGGCGCGACTCCGACGACCACCGACGGCTACTCGCTGCCCACGGTCACGGGGTCGGGCGAGACGGCCGGCGACGAGACCGGCTCGGAGGTCCCCGTCCTGTCACTGGTCGTCGCCGCGATGCGGGGTACTTTCTCCTGGCTCCCCTTCTGGTTTGCCGAACCCCACCTCGCGGTGACGGTCCTCTCTGTGGGCCTGGTCGTCGCCGGCGGCGTCGACCACTGGCGCAACCCCTCCAAGCGGGCCGCGCTCCCGGGCCTGGCGTGAGTGTCGCTCAGACCGTCATCGAGACATCCTCGAACGAGAGGAAGGCGGTCTCGTAACCCTCGTGGCGTGCGAGCTGTGGCGGCAGGTCCACCGAGAGCGTCAGGTCGTCCCCCGACGCGAGGTCGGCCACGCCGCCGTAGTGATACCCCAGGTCGGGGTCGAACGTCGGGTCGAGGCGGCCGGCGAACACCTCGTCTCCCTCGCGGGTCACCGTCGCCGACACCGTCGTGAACGCGAGCGGGTACTGGTTGTAGGGCGTCCGCGGCGAGACGGCCAGGTAGCCGCTCTCGCTCTCGCCCGCGCTCTCGCTCTCGCTCTCGCCCGCGCTCTCGCTCTCGCTCTCGCCCGCGCTCTCGTTCTCGCTCTCGTCCTCGCGGCCGACGCCCGCCGGCGGCGTCGAGAGACGCACCGCGACGACCCGCGCGCCGCCGCTCTCGGCGGTCCCCACGGCCGTCCCCGGGAGCGAATCGGGGTCGGGAGCCCGCGCGACCGGCACGTCGCCCATCTCCATCCCCTCGACGGCTCCCTTCTCGCCTTGCTTGTCGGGGAGGCGCTCGAAGGAGATGTCCTCCAGCGTGGACTGCCGGAACGCCAGTGTGAACGACGCGGTGGTCAGTTCGTCGAAGCGGTCGGCGACGGCGCCGGTCCGGCGGGCCGAGACCGGGCCGATCTCCAGGTCCACCTCGTAGGTCCCGTCGCCGTCCAGCGCGATGTTGTCGCCGGCGTGGACGCCCATGTTCTGGGAGAGCATCGACCACAGCGGTTTCTCGGCGACGACCTCGCCGTCCGCGCTGACGGTCGTCTTGATACTGCTGTTGGGGACGACAGTCCCGGTCTCGCGGTCCCAGACGACGCTCATCATGTGCAGCGAGTCCTCGCCGCGGACCGCGACCTTGGTGGTCTCCTCGCCGTCGACCAGCCAGAACCGGTGGGGGAAACTGTAGGTGAGCGCGACGCCGTAGTCGCCGGCCTCGGTCGCCCCGACCATCTTCATCCCCTCGACGTGCGTAGGGTAGTAGACTGCGTCGGGGCGGTCCTCGACCAGCGGCGGCGAGCGCGCCGACCGCGTCTGGAACATCGAGCGACACCCCGCCAGGCCGGCCGCGGCCGCCGCCCCACCCGCGGCGAGGAACTGCCGTCTGTCCATACCGGGGCTACTCGCCGGTCGGAAAAACGGCTTCCGGTCTCGCGCCGGCGTCGCCACCGACTCAGTCCGGCGCCGGGAGCGCCCGCCGGTCACGCGGCGGGACGAGGTAGTTGCCGCGGCGTTCGACGCTGATGTACTGGAGAATGCCGTTGTTCGACCGCTGCCCGACGGCCGCCGAGTCGGCCACGTCGGTGCCGTTCATCGCCTCCCTGGTCGCGACGAACTCGCCGATGTCCGACTGCAGCGACAGGAAGTGGACCGTCGCGCGGCCGTCGTCGGTCGAGTCGAAGTCCCGCCGGAGGATGCGGGGCCGGCCGTCCTCCCTGGCGCGGGCGACCTTCTGTGCGTGGCCGACCTTCCCGGACTCGGCGGCGTCGGCCGCGACGTCGTCGGCACAGTCGGCCACCCGGTTCGCGGCCCCGAGGTTCTCGCCGGTCCCCTCGATGCGGCCCTCCTCGGCGTGGACCGGGCAGAACATCACCGACTCGCGGTGCTCCCGGGAGTCCTGTTCGTACCACTGCTGGAGGTTGAGACGGATCTGCGAGAGGTGCTGGGTCGTCCCGCCGGCGAACGGTCCGGAGTCGACGGTCACGCGGTCCTCGGTCGCCTGGCTCCCCTCGAAGCCGGACTCGAAGCCCATGTACAGCGGCGACTCCTCGGGGACGGGCTCGGAGTCGGGGACCCCCTCGACGTCCTGGTGGTCGGCGGGCAGGCCCGCGCCGATAAAGCCCGTCCGCCGGGTGCGGCCGTCCCCCGCGAGGTCCGCGCCGGCGAACACCCCCGAGAGGTCGGCGTCCACCTCGACGCCGTTGACCGTCTCGCGCTCGCCCAGCAGCGCCTCCTCGGCGGCCAGAACGACCGACCCGTAGTCGCTCGCGAGGTGGACCGCGGCGTCGGGGTCGTCGGGCGTCGGGTCCTCGAAGGGCGCCAGCGGTTCCGGCGCCGGCAGGTCCACCCCGTCGAGGGGGGCGTCGAACCGCTCGAAGTACGACGGCGAGTACGCGACCGTCGAGAGGAGGCCGACCCGGCGGCCCCCGTCGGTCTCGTGACTGCGGGGATAGGCGCGTTCGAGCGACCGGAGGGCGGCCTCGACCGTCTCGCGGTCGGCGTCGGTCGGGACCTCGCCCCGGTAATCGAGCAGGCGGACGACGTGGTGGCGGGGCGGCACGTCGTTGCCGTGGTCGTCGGTCGGCAGCGCCCCGTTCCAGGCGTGCTGGCGGCGCGGGTAGCCGGACGGGTCTCCCCGCGGGAGGTCGGGGTCCTCGCGGCCGAGACACGCCGAGAGGGCGGCGGTACCGCCGATGGCGACCGCGGTCTTGACGAACTCCCGTCTGGGGATCCGGCTCGGTGGCATTGGCGGCCGTTAGGACCGGTCGGTCAAGGGGGTTCTGGTCTGCTGAGGGGCGTCACGGCGAGCGTCCGGACCGGCGCGCGTAGAGGACGGCGACGCCGAGCACGCAGAGGCCGATGCCCCACAGCACGTCACTGCCCGGGAGGGCGGCGAGCACGAGCGTCACGACCCCCGAGGAGAGCAGCGACCAGCCGAGTGTCGTCCGGTAGGTCATGCCGACGGTAGGGACGCGAGGTCAGTAACCCTGTCGACCGGGCGACGGCCGCGGGCGAGTCACCGCGGCCGGACGCGACACCGGCGGCGGCAAAGCCCAGCGCCCCGTCGAGCGCGCGCTCGGAGGGGTCCCGCCAGACGAGCACGAGCGACGCCCCCAGGAGGTTCAGCCCGGCGATGACCAGCCCGCCGACCAGCCCCTGGACGAGCCGCGGTTGCGCGCCCAGCGTCTCTCTTGCCGTCTTGGCGACGCCCGCTATTCGTCTCCCCGGTCGAACCCCCGAAACAGGTCGTTCGGGTCGAGGCGCCGCGACGGCGTCGAAGACGAAACACACAGAAAGCTCGGCGTTTTAGGTGGAGACATGCACGACTGGGGCGTCTATCTCGTGACCCAGGAGAGCCTCTCGGCGGGCAGGACCACCCGCGAGGTCGTCAAGGCGGCCATCGCCGGCGGCGTCGACGTCGTCCAGCTCCGGGAGAAAGGCCGGAGCGCCCGGGAGCGCTACCACCTCGGCCGCCAGCTCCGGGCGCTGACCCGCGAGGCCGGCGTGACGTTCGTCGTCAACGACCGCGTCGACCTCGCCCGGGCGGTCGACGCCGACGGCGTCCACCTCGGCGACGAGGACCTCCCCCTCCCGGTCGCCCGCGAGGCGCTGGGCGCGGACGCGCTCGTCGGCCGCTCTGTCTCGTTCGTCGACGACGCCATCGCCGCCGAGAACGCCGGCGCCGACTACCTCGGGGTCGGCGCCGTCTACGAGACGGGGTCGAAAGACGACATCGACGACGACGAGTACGCGGTCGGCCCCGAGCGCGTCGGCGACATCGCTGCCGCCATCGACATCCCCGTGGTCGGTATCGGCGGCATCACCGCCGACAACGCCGCCCCCGTCGTCGGGGCCGGCGCCGACGGCGTCGCGGTCATCACGGCCATCACGCGAGCCGAGGACCCCGAAGCGGCGACCCGCGACATCGCCGCGGCCGTCGAGGAGGGGCGACGGTGACCGACGACCACACCCGCGAGGCCCGCCTCGCCGAGGAACTCGGGGCGGTCGCGGCCCAACTCCGCGAGGGCGAGGCGACGCTGTACGGCTACCGCGTCGAGGTCGACGGCGACCGGACCCGCGAGCGCGGCGGCGTCGCCGACGACGGCGGCCGGCTCGCCTTCGAACTCGACGACCGGGACTCGTAGCGGCCGACGGACGTCACTCCCCGTCGGCGCTTTCGGCGTCCCCGTCGTCCTCGTCGGCGCCCGCGGTCAGCCCCGCGTCGGTGGGGCGGTCGAGTGCGCGCGCGGCGTCGTGGTACTCGGAGTAGCCGTCGAACCAGCGTGCGATCCGTTCGAGGCGGTCGACGACGTGGCCGGGTTCGCCCGACCGGGAGAGTTCGTGTCCCTCGCGGGGGTACCGGACCAGGCGGGTGTCGACGCCGTGTTTCCGGAGGCCGCGGTGGAACAGTTCGGCCGTGTTGGCGGGCGTCCGGTAATCCTCGTCGCTGTGGAGCACGAGCGTCGGCGTCGTCACCCGGTCGCAGTAGGCGACCGGCGACTTCTCCCAGAGCCCCCCGTGGTCGTCCCACGGCGTCGCGCCGAAGTCGCCCTCGACGAGTTTGTAGGCGGCGTCGGTCGACCCGTAAAAGCCCACGAGGTCGTAGACGCCGCGCTGGCTGACGGCGGCCTCGAACCGGTCGGTGGTGCCGACCAGCCACGCGGCCATGAACCCGCCGAAGGACCCGCCGGTGAGAAACACCTGGTCGGCGTCGACCCCGGGGCGGTCGGTCACGCTGTCGACCCCCGCCAGGACGTCGGCGGCCGTGGTCGCGCCCCAGTCGTCCGCGATGGCGGCGGCGAAGGCCTCGCCGTACCCCGTCGACCCGCGGGGGTTCGACCAGAAGACGGCGTAGCCCCGCGCCGCGAGCGTCTGGAACTCGTGCCACATCGTCCCCGCGGTCGACCACATGGCGTGTGGCCCGCCGTGGACCTCGACGACCAGCGGCAACTGCTCGTCCCCGTCGTTCAAATCGCCGAACGACGGCGGCGTGAGCACCCAGACCTGGAGTTCGGTGCCGTCGGCCGCCGCCTCGCCGTCCGCGGTCGTCGGCGCGACGTCGCCGCCGGTCTCGACGCGCAGTTCCTCGGGGCGTGCGACCGCCCGTCCGTCGAGGTAGTCGCTGTTGAGGCGGGTGAGGCGGTTGGTCTCGCCGCCGCCCTTCGTGGCGACGAAGACGTCGCCGGGGTGGTCCCACTCGCTCCGGGCGAACGCGACCAGGTCCGACCCGACGTCGACGGCCGAGACGTGGCCGTCGGCGACGACCCGCTCGGGGTCGCCGCCCGCCCACGGGACCCGCCACACCGGCACGCTCCCCGCGTCGGCGGCCGTGACGTACAGAAACTCCCCGTCGGGCCCCCACTGCGGGTCGACGTCGTAGCCCAGCGACCGGTCGAGCGCCGCCGTCGCGTCGGCCACCTCGCCCGACTCACGGTCGAAGACGTGGAGTTCGGTCGGACGCAGCGACGCCCGGTCGGGCTCCTGGGAGGTGTGGGCGACCCGCCCGTCGGCCGTCGCCGCCACCACCGGCATCGACGCCGTCGTCCGGTGGAGGCGGTCGGCCTCGTCGCTCGCCAGGTCGTGGGCGACGAGGGCGTACTCGATGCTGTCGTCGGGGTCCGCGCCGACCTCCTCGGCGTAGTACAGCGTGTCGCCGCCCCCCCACGACGGCGACCGGAAGTCGACGTCGCCGTCGGTCACGCGCCGGACCTCGTCGTCGTTGCCGGGCGCGTCCCCGCCGAGCGCGACGACGTAGACGTGCGAGCGGGTCCCGTCGAAGTACCTCTGGGCCGCCCGGTAGACCGTCCGGTCGATGACCCGCGGGTCCGGGTCCTCGGGTTCGAACCCCTCGGGGACCGCCAGGTCCCGACCCGACTCGCGGTCCTCGGCGCTCGCCTCCTGCAGGAAGGCGATCCGCTCGCCCGCCGGCCCCCAGGCGACCCCGGAGACGCCGCCGACGACGTCCGTGACCTGGCGGGCCTCGCCGCCGTCGGTGGGGACGACCCACAGTTGCGCGCGGTCGTCGTCGCCGCCCCGCGTCGAGACGAACGCCAGGCGGTCGCCCGACGGCGAGAACCGCGGCTCGCTGTCCCGGCCCTCCGCGACGGTGAACCGCCGCGGGTCGCCGCCGCCGGTCGACGCGAGGTAGACGGTCGACTCGGTGGTCTCGTCGTCGCTCGGCACTGTCCGGACGAACGCGACCGACTCCCCGTCCGGGGCGACCCGCGGGTCCGACGGGAACGCCAGGTCGAAGTAGTCGGCTGCCTCGACGGTGTCCATACCCCCTCGGACGGCCTCGTACCGCATAGGTGCTGTGTCCGGGCGGTCGCCCCAAGCGCCCGCCGCGAAACCGGCGAAGGTAGCGAGCTATCGCGACCGGCGAAGGTAGCACACAGTCAGGACCGGCGAACGGAACGCGTCGGCGGACGGGACGCCAGGCTCGTCGTCCGTGCCGGGGACGTGCCCGAGGGTGGGGCTCGCCGCCAGAGCCGCCGGGTCCGGTCAGGCGTCCGGGGGGTTCAGGTCACGCTCGAACTCGTCGAAGACCGGGAGGTCCTCGGGGAGGTCGTACTCGATCCGGCGCTGGTCGCGACGGTCGACGTTGGCGTCCTCCAGCGGGTCGGCGACGGACTCCCAGCCGTCCGTGACCGCGATGGACTTGGCGGGCGACCCGGCGGCGATGTGGTGGGCCGGGACGTCACGCTGGGCGATGGACTTGGCCGCGAGGACGGAGTTCTCGCCCATCCGGACGCCCGCCCGGACCATCGAGTCGTAGGTGACCCGGACGTCGTCCTCGATGATGGTGTGGAAGTTCGTCACCTCGGTCTGGTCGACGACGTCGTGGTCGTGGCTGTAGACGTGGGCGTCGTCGGAGATGGAGACGCGGTCGCCGATGGTCAGCTTGCCGCGGTCGTCCAGGTGGACGTCGTCGTGGACGACCACGTTGTCCCCGACGGAGATGTTGTGGCCGTAGGTAAAGGAGATCCCCTTGAAGAACCGGCAGTTGTCGCCACACTCCTCGAAGAGGTGGTCGGCGAGCATCCGGCGAAAGCGCAGGGCGAACTCGACGTTGTCGGCCATGGGGGTGGCGTCGAACTGCCGCCAGAGCCACTGGAGGTACTTCGTGCGCTCGAACTCGTGGTCGTCCATCGTTGCCACCTCGGCGTAGTACTCGCTTTCGAGCGTGACGTTACAGGGGTCGTACCCCTGGAGCCGGACCCGCTCGGCGGGCGAGACGTCCCCGCCGGACTGCCAGGCCTCGTAGGCCCCGCGGTCGCCCATCAGGTCGATGAGGACGTCCTCGACGACGTCGCAGGTGTCCTCGTCGCTCGACAGGCGCGCGTCGACCTCCTCGATGAACGTGTGGATGCCCTCCTCGCCGCCCGGCGGGAGCGAGACGTGGCGTTTCGTCATACTCACGGGGTAGGTCACGCCCGGCTATAGGGGTTTCCTTACCGGCGGGTTACCCGCCGAGCGCGCCAGCGGTGAACTACCCCATCCTATTCACTCACGGCTGACGCCGTTCGCTCTTTGAGGGTGGGGCTTCCTGCTTCCACGACGCGCTTTGCAGACACCGAATCGGTGTCCGTAGGGAGCGCAGTCTCCACAGGCGTTCGTTCGGAGTATCCCACTCCTACGTCTTGCAGACCGCGAGAAAGAATGTTCCACGCCGCATTCGCGTCCCTATCCGCTTCAAACCCACACGACGGACACGAGTGGTCTCGGACCCACAGCGGCTTATCCGTCTTGACACCGCAGGACGCGCACCCTTTCGTCGTGTCTTTCGCGTCAACCGCGACGAAGTGCGTTCCTTCGCGCTCGCACTTGTATTCGAGCAGTCGGAGAAACGTCCCCCACGCCGCCCCCGCGCGATTCCGCGAGTTGCCGGGAAGTTCGATCAATCCCTTCGCGTCCAAGTCCTCGACCGCCACCACGTCATACTCTCTGGCATAGTAATTCGACAACTTGTGGAGGAAGTCTCGGCGCTTGCGTTTCAGGTCGGCGTGACGTTGGGCAACCGTCTTGCGCTGTTCTTCCCAATTGTTCGAGCCGTGTTCCTTCCGCGAAAGTTTGCGTTGGGCACGTTCCAATCGTTCGCGCTCCTCGGAGAAGTCCGGCGACTCGACGGCGGTTCCGTCAGTATCGTGTGCGTACTTCAGGATACCGACGTCAATCCCGACGACTCGCTCTGGATTCTCCGGCTTCTCGGGGGTGGTTTCGTCTATGTCAATACCGAACGTGGCGAACCACTCGCCCGTGGTCTCTTGCTTGACCGTGACCTGTTTGATAGTCGCGTTCTCGGGAATGTCTCGGTGGAGGTGAATCGGAATCTCACCGATTTTGCTCAACCACAACACGGGCCGACCACTCGTATTCTTGAGTTTGAAGCCGGATTGGTTGTAGGTGAGCGACCGATACTCCCGAGGCGGCTTCCATTTGAGCATTCCAACAGCGCGTCCGTTCTCCTTCTGTGCTTTGAGCGTCGAGAGGTTGTCGTATACGCGCTTGACGACCATCTGCAACACTTTCGAGTGAACGTCGTTCAGGTCGCCCCACCACGATTTGAGGTCAGGGAGTGTCCCCTGTACCTTGTAGCGT
>PXRP01000015.1:49705-58872 GCA_003021655.1 Halobacteriales archaeon QS_4_69_31 | reverse complement strand
TCGCCCCCGGACGGCCTAAACCCTGCGGTTGCGCCACCACGCTTACGCGATTCACGCCCGCCGTCAACGGCGCGATTCTCTCGCTGAATCAAGATAGTCCCCGGCCGCCGCGCTCGCGGTCATCGTCGTCTTCCTGCGGGGCGGGGACGGGGTCGACGCTCGCCGGCCACGAGTGTCGTCCCGAGCGTCACTCCTCGCCGCCCGCGGCCTCGCGGGCCGCCCGTTCGAGCATCCCGCGGTCGGTCGAGTACCGGAAGTAGCCCGCCAGCCAGCACGCCGCGGCCACGTTCGAGAGCGTGACCGCCCAGAAGACGGCCGCGACGCCCAACTCGAGCACGTACGCGCCGACGACCGCCACCGGGAGCCGGACGAGCCAGTACTGGACGAGCGTCGAGACCATGCTCACTTTCGTCTTGCCCGCGCCGTTGAAGCCGGACTCGACGGTGTATATCGCCCCGAGCGCCCAGTAGCCGTACGCGAGGATCTGGAGGTAGAGGACAGTGTGGGCAAGCGCGGTCCCCGAGAGGTCGGGGACGAACACGCGGGCGATCGGGACCGGGAGGAGCCACTGAACGAGGCCGAACACCGAGAGGCCGACGGCGGCGATGGCCGCGCTGACCCACGTGGCCCGGCGGGCCCGCGACGGGTTCTCGGCCCCGAGGTTCTGGCCGACGACGCTGGTCGCGGCGCCTGCGATCCCCTGTGCGGGCACGAACGCGACCGTCGCCACCCGGGAGCCGATGTGGTAGGCCGCCAGCCCCGCCGCCCCGCCGACGGCCGAGACGACCCCGACCATCACCAGCCGCGCCACCTGGCGTCCGGCCCGCTGGCCGGCGACCGGCGCGCCGACCGTCACCACCTCGCGGGCGGCCTCGAAGCGTGGCCGGAGCACCTCCCGCGTGAGGACGAACTCCCGGCGGCCCCGCAGCGCCAACCCGAGCGCGAGCGCCGCGCCACAGCCGTAGCCGATGCCCGTCGCCAGCGCGGCCCCGAACACCTCCAGGCGCGGGAACGGGTCGACGCCGAGGATCAAAAGCGGGTCGGCGACGACGTTGACTGCGATCGCGGTCAGGTTGATGTACAGCGCCGCGCGGCTGTCGCCCCACCCGACGAACCCGCCCTCCAGGGTGTCGCTGATGCCGGTCGTGACCAGCGCGAGCGTGTAGGCCAGCAGGTAGTCGACGGCGAACGTCGCCACCCCCGGGTCGTCGACGAACAGCGCGACCGCTCCCTCGGCCCCGAAGAAGACGACGACGGCGAGCACGAGCGCCAGGGCGACGGCCACCGCCGCGGCGCTGACCGGCACGGCCCGGGCGGCCTCTGTCTCGTCGGCGCCGACGCGCTGGGACGTGACGACCTGCGTGCCGGTGAACACCATCCCCACCGGGACCGACAGGAGCGCGACGAACACCGCGGCGAGGCCGACCGCCGCCACGGCCGTCGCGCCGAGTCGCCCCACCCAGAAGAGGTCGACGACCTCCTGGGCCACCAGCGCGAAGTTCTGCGCGACGAGCGGCCCGGCGAGCACCACCAGCGCCCGGACCAGTGACCCGCTGACGATCTCCTCGCGCGAGACATCGAGCATTATTTTCGTTGCCCGCCCGAAACGTGTTAAACATTTGTAATAGTGTCCCCCGGACTCGTCGCGGGGGCCAGAGTTATGTGATGAGCAGGCGCAAAACCTCGCGCTTCAGCGCGGGGAGGATGTCAAGCCGGCGGCGGTTCTCCGGTCGGACGTGTCACCGCTGCTCTCGGCCGGATTCCGCCGGGCGGCGCCGATGGTCGACCCGTCCGGATGGACACGCGTCGGGCCCGCGCCCGGCCCGGCGGCACCCTCCCCGGGGACGGTCGCGCTCGCGCCGCTTGCGCTGGTCGTCGCCCTGCGGACGCGCTGGCCCACCGACGACGAGCGCGCGGCCCTCGGCGACCGGACCGACGGGTTCCGGCGCGCCGGGCCGGCCTGAGACGGCCCCAGCTCTCGGACTGCTCGCCGAGCAGCGTTAGCTCTCGGACTGCTCGCCGAACAGCGGTTCGATGCCGTCCTCGTAACACGAGCGACAGACGTACTCGTCGTAAACCCCCTCGTCGCTCTGGGTGTTGATGAGCACGTGGACGGTGGCGCTGAACGGAACCCGGTCCCCACAGATGTGACACTCCTCTGGCACGGTCCTGGCGTGGGATACGGTCCCACGACACAAAGAACGGGCGGGTCCGACGGGCCGTCCGGACGGTTCGACCGGCGAAGGCCGGTCACAGCGAGCGGGGGTCAGTCGGCGGCGACGGCGTCCTCGGCGTCCTGTGCGGCGGCGAGGACCTCGTCGACGGTCTGGCCGGTGGGTTCGTTGTTCAGCAGGATGTCGATGGGGAGCGTCGGCGCGCCGTCGACGAGGCTCTCCATGAGGACGAGTCGCTCGCGGGCCCGGGACATGCCGACGTAGAAGACGCGGCGTTCGTTGTCGGTCAGCGTCGGGACCGGCGAGGTGCGTTTGGTGAACTCGTCGACGCCGGGTACCTCGCGGTCCTGCTGGTCGACGGTCGCGGCCATCTGTTCGACGACCTTCTCGGTGAGGTCGGTCGCGACGAAGACGTGGTCGGCCTCGCGGCCCTTGGCGCTGTGGATGGTGCCCACGCGGACGCGGTTGGGGTCCATGCCGGCGTACTCGCCGGCGAAGTAGGCCTCGACCGACCGCTCCTGGAAGTTGGTCACCTTCCGGAGCATGTCGCCGGCCGCCCGCGGGTCCGGGACGAACGGTGCGTACTCCCGGATCGTCTCCGGTTCGACCGACAGTTCCTCGAGGTCCTCGACGTCGGCGGCCTCCTCGCGCTCGTCGAGTTCGTCGAAGAGCTCGTCGCGCTCGCCGGTGCCGAAGGCCGAATCCGCGAGCATGTCCGCCAGCCGCCGCGCCTGCAGGCCGCCGACGGGTTCGTCCTCGTCGAGGGCCTCGATGGCGCGGACGTACTGGGTGAGCCGGTCGGTCCACATCCGCTGGTCGGTCAGCGCCGTGAACGGGATCCCCTCGTCGATGAACTCGTCGATGAACTGGAACAGCTGGTAGCGCGCCCGGAAGAGGATCATCGCCGAGCCCTCCTCGTCTTCCTCGATCGTCCGGCGGACGTTCCGGACGAGGTCGATCATCGACGGGTTGGTGACACCCTCGACGCGGCCCCCCTCCTTGCGGGGGTTGAGGTCTTTCTCCTGGCGCTTGTCGATGTGGCTGACCTCCCTGTTGACGACGTTGAGGATGCGCGAGGGCAACCGGTAGGAGTTGGGGAGGACGTTGTCGTCGGTGACGTCCTCGTCGAGCAGGAGGTCGGGGTCGGCCCCCTGCCAGGCGTAGACGACCTGGTCGTCGTCGCCGGCGATCAGGACGCGCCGCATGTGGGGGCGCCACTCCTCGTAGACGTCGTACTGGAGGGTGGTGATGTCCTGGAACTCGTCGATGACGAGGTAGTCGACGCTGGGCAGCAGCGAGCGCTGTTTGACGCGTTCGAGCATGTCGGCGAAGCCGACGACGCCGTGTTCGCCCTTGTACTGGCGCCAGGCCCGGATCGTCTCGGGGACGCTCACGCGGTCGTCGTCCGAGGGCCAGGTCGGCGTGTACTTGTTGCCGGTCTGGGCGTTCTCGTCGACGTCGGGTGGCAGGCGCACCGTCTCCTCGTCCCACTTGAAGGGGACGTCGTACCAGTCGGCGACGTCCCGGCGGGTGCGCTGGAGCCACTGGCTGGTGGCGATGATCTTGTTGCCGAGCGTCGTCGACCGCGCCGACCGGCGCCGCGAGCCCTCGTACTCGTCCTCGTACTCGATGCCGTACTCCTCGCAGAACTCCTGTTTCTCTGTCTCTCCGACGACGTCGCCCCGCGAGAGGTCGAGCAGCTCGTAGGCTTTCGCGTGCATCGTGCAGACGTTCCCCCGGAGGGCACGCGGCGACTCGTCGAGCCGTTCGGCGAGCCGGTCGCGGACCTCGTTGGCCGCCGCCCGCGTGTACGACACCACCAGCACGTCACGGAAGGTCACGTCGTCGTTCTCCGCGAGCAACTCCTCGACGCGGTCGAGCAACGCCGTCGTCTTCCCGCTCCCCGGACCACCGAACAGGCGTGTCACCTGGGCGGGCGTACCACTCATTGACCCACGAAAGGGGCTACTGGTTCATAAACGACGTGGCTTCTACTCGCTGTCCGGGGGCCGGCCCCCGCGTCCGCGTGCGAAAGCGGACCGGCCCGAAGTAAAGCCGCGGTGAGGCCGGGTTCTGCGAGGTCTGTCAGCGGTACAGCGAGACGTACAGCATCGTAAAGCCGATGATGAAGGGGAGGGTCTCGGTCATCCCGAAGAAGATGCGGACGGCCTCGCCCGCGCCGTCGACGCCGAGCTGGGTGATGACGCTGCTGACCGCGACGCCCATGCTGATGAACGCGAAGCCCATGAACGCGTACTGGAGGCGTTCGGAGGGCTGTTGCCGGTAGGCCTGGAAACTGATCAGCGTGATCCCGAGCGTGAGACCGAACACCACCAGCCGCATGAGGACCAGCAAGCCACGGAGCAACGCGACGGTCTCGACCATAGTCCGTTGGCGGTACTGTCCGGGAGCGTACTCTTAATTCCGCCGGTGTCGGACCGCTAGCGATCCCCCGGCGACCCGGGGAGGTCCCTACTCGGGGTTGAGGTCGTCCCAGAGCTGGCTGAACCGGTCGGGGAGGTTCTCCTCGCGGTAGATGCGGACCTTGTACTCGTCGTCCTCCAGCGAGATGACGGTCGACTCGAAGTTCGACTCGTAGACCTTGTAGTGGTTGCCGTCCTCGGCGACGAGTGTCTGGTCTTTGACGAGGTCGTACTCGTTGAGCATCTCGATCCGGCGGTAGACGGTCGGCAGGGACAGGTCACACTCCTCGCTCAGCTCCTTGGCCGACTGTGGCTCGCGGCTGATCGCAGCGAGCACTTTCCGGGCGTGTTCGTCGCCGATCGTATCGAGGATCTCTTCGATGCTCTGTTCTTCGTCCACTACACGTCGTTCTTGCCAGAGAGTACTAAGCCTTTTCGAGGGATAGCTGGTTCTTTCAGGCTCAGAAAAGACTCACGACCCATTAAGAGAATCCCTCCAGTACTATGGGGTGCGGACCGAACGCGGGCACGCCCCCCGAATCGCACTGTGCGCATCCGTGTGTGCCTGGTGGGGCGTGGGTTGGCCACGGCGGCCCGGATTCCGGCACCGAACCACGCCTCGTCGACTTCCGGCGACTCCCCCCAAAACGTCGGACTGGGCTGGTGCCCCGTTCGGTCCTCGCTGGCATGTGTGCGTCTCGGGAGGTCGTTCCCCGGCTCTTCCCCCCAATCGGCCGCGTCATTCCCCCCGACGCGGCCCCCGGGGAACGGCAGGGTTCCGGCCCTCGACGCTCAGTCGACTTCCGTGCGTTCTGGCCGGTGTACATGCGGCTCCCCCCACTTCCCCCCCCACTTTCCCCCCCACTTCCGTCCCTTCGGAACGCCCGTCGAGCGAGTCTACTGGCCACACGAACCGTCCAGCGGCACCACTCACCTCTCGCCCACTCGAACGGTCGCGGCTCACACTCGCTTGCTTCGACAGTCGCGGCTCACACTCGCTTGCTTCGACAGTCGCGGCTCACGGTCGTCGCGCGCAGAGAGAGTGCCCTCACGACCGGACCGGCCGTGTGGCGACCGGACACCGGCCGCGGTCAGTACCCCGCGGGACCTTCTCGCCGGCTGTCAGGTCGGCGACCACCCGCATACCGAGCACTCTGTGGCGCCTGTGTCGTGAAGCCCGCCGCAGTCCGGACACTGCTTTTTGTTGTAGTTCTCCTCCCAGGCCGCAGTCTCGACGTCGTGGCCGCGCTGGGCGAGGAACTCGTCGAGCAGGTCGTCGTCGGTGCTCGGTGCGGACGCCATACGTGCTATGGTATACCACATCACTATATAGGCTTACTGGTGTGGGAATATATCGCACGATCCCGTGGGCCGGCCGGGGCATCAGTATATGACGGTAGTCGACCGGCGTCACGGGCGCTCGCGTCCGGGTTCGCCCACGCAGAGCGAGGGCCGCCGGGCCAGGGCGTGGTTCGCTCGTGGGACAGGTCGCTGGGAGTACAGGGCAGCGGGCCCGGAGACACCCCCATCAGAGAGGGCGGGTCAGAACAGGTCGTCGTGGCGTTGCGCGAGGTTGGCGTAGTCGCCGGAACTGAAGGCCTCGAAGACGGCGTCGGGGTCGATCTTCGTCTCCTCGAGGGGGGTGACGGAGGCGGGCATCCCCCGGACGAACGACTCGGGGGGGACCTCGTAGCCCGGTGGGACGACCGTCCCCATGGCGACGATGCTGCCGGCGCCGATGGTGGCCTCGCTGACAGTGGAGTTGAACCCTACCAGCGCGCCGTCGGCGACGGTAGAGTCGTTGAGGAGGGCCCCGTGGCCGA
This sequence comes from Halobacteriales archaeon QS_4_69_31, assembly GCA_003021655.1. GTDB lineage: Archaea > Halobacteriota > Halobacteria > Halobacteriales > Haloarculaceae > QS-4-69-31. The sequence goes on along the minus strand of PXRP01000015.1, from coordinate 52,452 downwards.
CCATAACCTTCGACCCCACCTCCGAGGCGTGGAGCGTGGCGTTGTCCCCGACCGCGGACTGGCGGCCGACCCTGACCGGGCCGACGTCGCCCCGGAGCACGGCACCGGGCCAGACGTTGGCGTTGGCTTCGACCGTCACGTCCCCCACTAGCGTCGCCTCCCGGCTCACGTGTGCGTACCCGTGGACCTCCGGGGTCGCCCCCTCGAACTCGTACTCGCGGCTGTCCATACACGGTTCTCGGCTGGCCGCCCCAAAACTCTTGAGTCTTTCTCGCGCGGCTGTCCCCCCGAGGACGGCCGGCGATGGTCGGGACAGTCTTCGGTGGACGGAACGACAGCGCGGGCGGCGAGCGGTCAGGGGCCGGCCTCGATGGCCTCGTCGAAGGCGGGTTTGAGGCGGCTGATAGTCTGCTGGTCGTGGGCGTCGGGGTCCATGTGGAAGTGTGCGACGGCATCGATCTCGCGGAGCTGGCCGGTGAACATGTGGACGAACTTGAACACCGAGCGGATGTCGGCGAACTGGAGCATCTGTGTGAGCGAGTCGAAACAGACCACGAGTCGCGTGTCGGGGTCGTGGTCGCCGAGGTAGTTGTTCAAGCGCATCCCGAGGCCGGTGATGTCGTTGGGGTTGGCGGTGGTGACGGCGACCCCGTCGAGGTCGGCGACCGCGGGGTCGCCGTCGGTGAGGCTGGCCTGGTCGCCGACGCAGACGACGCCGGTCCGGGCGGGCAGGTCGCCGTGCCGGTCGCGCCAATCCTCGACCAGTTCGTCCGCGCTCTGTGCGTACGACACCCGGAGGACGTCCAGTTCGCCGGCGGGCGCGACCGAGAGCAGGTCACCGCAGTGGGCTCTTTTCTCGTCGCTCAGCGCGCCGGCCAGGACCAGGACGTTCGTCCCGGGCGCGGGGTCGACGCCCATCAGAACCCACCACCCTCGGTACTCTCGCCGGCGCCCGGCGGCCGCTGGATCTGGATGTAGGGGTCGTCGTCGAGGTACTCGACCAGTCGCGTGGCGCCGAGATAGCCGGCTGGCGACTTCTCGACGGTCAGGTACTGGAGGCCGTTCTCCTCGATCCAGGTGCGCAGGATCTGCCAGGCCCCGTTCCGGTAGAAGGCCGCGAGCCCGTCCGGGAGCGTCGCCGGGTTGAAGAAGTAAATCGAGGTGTCGCCGGGGAGATAGAGGTTCTCCTCCTCCCAGAACCGCAGTTGCCGGAGCTGGTCGGTCCCGAGCGCCGGAAGCTGGGCTTCGACGTTCATGACAGTGAACATCTCCTGGTCGCCCCGGCGGTCGTTGATGGTGCGAAAGACCGCCGCCGGGTGGTCGTTGTCGTGTTCCTGCGGTTTGAACACGTTCCGGCGGGTGTTCTCCCAGACGCTGGCGAAGTCCACGAGGAAGAACTGGTCGTTCACGAGCATCTCGTCCATTGACCCGACGCGCTCGGAGATGATGTCCTCCAGGCGCTTGGGTGGCAACTCGACCGGCGGCACGAACGCGACCGCTTTGCCCTCCTCGACAGCCTCGGTGAGCATGTTCGTGAGAAACGAGTGGGGGCTGGCCCGCCCGTCGTGTTCGAGCAGGAGCGTTCCGCCCCCGACGATGCCCCCGCCCAGGAGGTCGTCGAGGGCGGGGATGCCCGTCGACATGAAATCGTCCGGGACGAACTCAGCGGACTGGGTACGCTGGCGCGGGCTGATCCGGATGCCACAGTCGGAGAAATTCATCTCGTAGGTACGGGTGTCGTGGTCGACGCCGCGCATCTTCACCACTTCGATGAACCGGTGATAGTCGCCGTCGATCCGCTCGCGCCACAGCCGGAGGACGCCGTGGGTGTTGAACTGAACCGCGTCCGAGGCCGCGACGGTCTTGACCGACCCGTTTACGGGGTCGGGCTGGCTCTCCTCGGCGGTAAAGAGAGCCGTCGCCCCGAACTTGTCGTTGACGAGACGGATCATGTCCAGGATGGTCCGGCGGAACACGTCCTGGCTCTCGCCGATGGCCGACAGCCCCGAGACGCTGTCGAGGACAACCCGGTCGGCCGGACCGAACTGTTTCAGGTGGTCGACGACGTACTGGGCCTCGAACGGCGCCGAGTAGTCGCCCCCCAGCATCGTGCCGCCGTCCAGCGTCTCCAGGGTGAGTTCGCGCTCGTCGTCGCCCTCGACGGTGTAGCCCGGCGTCGCGTGCAGCGTCGTGAGCGTGAGGCTCTCGTGGTCGAGGTCGAAGACGAAGTCCGAAAACGAGTCCTGGAGTTCGTCCATGCGCTGCTCGGTGCTGACGAACAGGCACTGCTCGCCCGCGTCCAGGCCGGCCTGGAGAAACTGCATCGCGAGCGTGCTCTTACCGGTACCCGGACCGCCGGTCACGAGCACCGTCCGGTTCTCCGGGACGCCGCCGTTGAGCAGGGCATCCAGGTTGTCGCTCCCCGTCGAGACTGACATCTTGCCCGCAGTTAGGAAACCCCCCTTGTATGTCTGATGGCCCCGTTCACACGAACGATAACACGGCCCGCCAGCGAAATCGGGGCTGGCAAGGGTTCCGGGGATGGTCGGAGGTACCGGTGTCGGTCGGAGGTGCCTGAGACGGCCGACCAGCCCGCCACCGAAACCGCGGTCGGACGTGTTCACCTGAGCGGTCCGAGGCGGAAGCCCCGTCCTTGAGGTCCGGACCGGAAGGGCGGGGAGGAGCCGACACGGAGCGTAACCACCGATTTTGGTCGGCTGACCCCGGTTTCGCAACGCTTTTGGATG
>PXRP01000015.1:0-49622 GCA_003021655.1 Halobacteriales archaeon QS_4_69_31 | reverse complement strand
GTCCACGCACGGGGGCAGGCCGAAACCGCAACCACGGAGAAAGCCCCGCCCTCAAGGAGCGAGCCGAAAGGCGAGCGAGTAGGGCGGGGTAGTTTACTCGAACTTCCCGAGCAAGTCCTCGTAGAAGCCGCCGCGGTCCGCGGCGAGTTTCTCGACGATGAGTTCGGGCGTCGAGCGGGCGAGTGTCCCCTTGACCGGCGTGCGGTCGACGCGCAGCTGGCCGTCGACGAGTCCCTCGGCCTCGATGCCGTCGACGGCCAACGCGACGGTGGCCGCGTCACGTATCTCGCGGGCGAGGTGCGTGACGAACACGGCCGTCGCGTCGCTGGCGTCAAGGGCTTCGAGGATGCCGGCCATGATGGTCGCGCTCGCGCCGGGTTCGGTGATCGACTCCAGTTCGTCGACGAGCACGAGGACGGTCCCCTCGCGGCCCCCGTCGGCGGCGGCGTCGGCCGTGCCCGCGGCCCCGTCCCGGACCTCCTCGACGAGCGAGCCGAACTGCCGGAGCGTCGACTCGAACGCGCCGGCGTCCAGCGTCCCCTGGGTCTTGGCGTGGTAGTGGAGCGCCGAGACGTGTTCGACGCGGGCGCTGTCGGCCGGCACGGGCAGGCCCATCTGTGCCAGCGTCACCACGAGTGCCACCAGGTCCAGCGTCGATGTCTTGCCGCCGCTGTTGACGCCGGTCAGCAGCGCCACGCCCTCGACGGCGTAGTCGACCGGTTCGACCTCGTCGTAGGGAACGTCAAGCAGCGGCGACCGGCCGCCCTCGATGGCGAAGCCACGGCCCCCGAACTCGGGCATCGTGCAGTCGAATTCGCGGGCGAAGCGGGCCACCGCGAGTTCGACGTCGAGGTCGAGCGCGGCCGAGACGAGTCGGTCGGCGTCGTCGCGGGCGTCGGCCAGGTCCGCGGCGAGGTCGCGTTTGAGTTCGGCGGCCCGGCGGTCGCGGGCGGTCGTCACCTCCTCGCGCAACCGCGAGACGACGCTCTCGTCGCGCTCGACGGGGAAGGTGGGTTCGTCGGGGAAGGCCCGCCGGGCCAGGTCGGCGTAGTCTTCGAGGCCGAGCGCGTCGACGAGGTGGTCCCTGGCGGCCGCGACCGCGTCGGCGTACTCCTCGGAGAGTTCGCGCCCGAGCAGCGAGTCGACGCCGGCGCCCTGTTCGACCAGCGAGAGGAGGTCCGCCCCCTCGATGGTGACGTCGCGCTCCTCGATGGCCGCCCGGAGGCGGTCGTTGGCGACACTCTCGGCCGTCGAGACGGCCGCGTCGAGGTCGTCGGCCGCCGTCTGGAGCGCGGCCAGGCGGTCGTCGCCGGCGACGTTGCCCTCGTCGTCGAGGCGGTCGAGCGCCCCCGCGAGCGCGTCGAGGTCACACGGCGCCGGCAGGTCCGCGACGCGGTGGACCTCGATGGCCGCCCGGACGGCCGTGCGATTGTGGGCGAAAAACGCCAGCGTCCGCTCGGGGACGACCCGCGCCGGGTTCTCGAGGGCGTCGGGGTCGACGCGGACGTCGCCCTCGACGTCGACGCCCGCGAAAGCCTCGTCGAGCGCGACGACGGTCGCGTACCCCCGCGCGAGGTCGGCCAGGCCCCGCGCGTCGTCGACGAGTTCGACGCTCAACTCAGGGACCGCCTCCTGTGCGCGGGCGTAGGTTTCGGCGTCGCTAGTCGCGAGACAGCGGTCCCGGACGCGGACGCCGGCGGGCGCCGAGAGGGGTTCGACGCCCGCGAGCGCCCCACGGACCGCCTCGTCGGGGTCGCGCTCGATGGCCTCGCGGGTGAACGCGCGGGTCTCCTCGACGCGCGAGCGGACGCCGCTCGGGTAGAACGTCTCCAGGCGGCGCTCGGCGTACTCGGTGACCGTCCGGTCCTGGAGGAGCGCGAGCGCCTCGCGGTAAACTTCCTGGGCGCGAGCCGTCGCGGCGAAACCGCCGGGGTCGTCGTGGCGCTGGCGGATGGCCCCCCGGGCGATGCGGGCGGCGCGGCCGTCGCTGACGCCCGGCGCCCGCGCCAGCGTCGCCACGTCGCCCTCCCCGAGCGCGCGCTCGGGGTCGTCGAGTTCGGCCAGCGCCTCGGCCGTCTTCGTCCCGACGCCGGGAACCGACTCGATGTCCATCACCCCATAGGTTCACGCCGGCGGTCAAAAACCTCCCGGGAACCCGGGATGGCCATGGTTCGTCCAGTCGACCCCGGCGGGTCGCCGGCCCCGACGGCGCCCGGCTCGCGTCCAGCGGCGGCGGCCGACGAAACCTCGAAGTAGGGGGGTCGCCAAGCGAGGAGTATGAGCCTGCAGCGTTCCGCCGAGGAGCTGGTCACGAGCGTCGTCGAGCTACCCGGGCGGTTCGTCGAGGTGGCGAGCCACGACCCGCTGAGCGCCGCGTTGCTCGCGGTCGGGGCCGGGCTGACGTTCGCGTCGGTGGCCGTGCTGGGCTACCTGTCGCTCGGGGCCTTCGTCTCGCTTTTCACCGTCGAGAGTTCCCGAGGACCGCCCCGAGGAGGGGGATAGCCGCCTCGACGTCCGGCCCCAGCGGCGCGGCCGCGACGAAACTGTCCGCGTAGTCGAGGAGGTCCGCGACCTGGCGTTCGACGGCCTCGGGCCGGCCGGCGATGGCAAACGCCGAGAGCATCCGCTCTGTGACCCGGTCGGCGGCCGCCGAGAAGTCGCCGGCCTCGACGGCGTCGCCGACCTCGCGGGCGGCCTCGCGGTCGATGCCGTGGCGGTCCAGAAGCGGCGGCGGTGCGTCGCCGACGACGAACGCCACCGGGTACCTCGCCTGCCCGCGGGCGGCCGCGGCGTCCTCGGCGACGCTGACGGGCGCATACCCGGCGAAGTCGAACGCGCCGGCGTCGTCCGGGCGGGCCGCCAGCCCCTCGGCGACGCGCTCGCTCGCCCACTCGTAGTCCCGCGGGTGGGCGCCGTTGAAGAGGACGCCGTCGGCGTGTTTGGCGGCCATCCGGACCATGTCGGGGCCCTGTGCGCCGACGTAGACCGGGACCCGGCCGGGCGCGTAGTTGAGCGCGGCGTCGCTGGCATGGAAGGTGCCGTCGTGGTCGACGCGCTCGCCCTCCCAGAGGCGGCGGGCGACTTTGAACGTCTCCAGGACCCGCCGGAGCGGCCGGTCGCGCTCGATACCGAGGTTCGACAGCGTCGAGGCGTCGCCCGGCCCGACCCCGAAGAGACCGCGGCCGCCGCTGTACTCGTCGACGGTCGCCATCCGCGAGGCCAGCGTCACCGGGTGAGTCTCGTACGGGTTGGCGATGCCCGGGCCGAGGTCGATGTCGTCGGTCGCCGCGGCCATCGCGGCGAGCGTCCCGAACTGGTCGCGGTTGTTGTAATGGTGGCTCACGAACGCCGCGTCGAAGCCCGCGCGCTCGGCCGCGACCGACTGCTCGACGACCGTCTCGACCGGGTGCTCGGGCGTGAGTTCTATCCCTCTCATTGCGTATCTCCGTCGCTACTCGTGCTGGTGTCGCCGTCCTGTCTCCCCTCCTCGCTGTCGCTCCTCTGGCCGTTGGGGTCGCTCCCCTGGCCGCTCCCGTCGGGGTCGCTCGCCCGGACGCCGTCCCCCTCGTCTCCGCCGTCCCTCTCGTCCCCTACGTCCCCGTCGTCTCCGCCGTCCCCTACGCCCCTGTCCTCTCCGGCGGCTTCGTCGTACAGGTCCTCGCCGGCCTTCTGCCGGAGGCGGTCGGGGTCGTAGGTCCACTGTTCGAGCGCGTCCTGGACGTAGTCGCCCGCGGGGTCCCGGAACAGGTTGTCGCTGGCGTCGTGGTCGCCGAACGCGAAGCCGCGGACGACCACGGCGGGGATGCCGTCGTCGCCCTCGCCGGTCAGGAGGTTCGCGGCGGCTGCGAGTTCGTCGACGACCGCCTCGACGGTGACGCCGAGTTCCTTCCCCGTCATGTCGGTCTCGCCGCGCCAGTCGCGGGCTGCGGGGATCCCCGCCCAGCCGATGGCGACGCCGCGCTGTCCGAGGCGGAACGGGCGCCCGGACGTGTCGGTGACCACGACCGGGACCCCCAGCGCCTCGTGGAGCCGGCGGGCGCTCGCGGTCGGGTCCTCGGGGAGCAAGAGGAGGTCGGCGTCGGGGACGTTCGAGCGGTCGATGCCCGCGTTGACCGCGACGTGGCCGAACGCTGTGACCGCGAGCAGCAGCGGCTCCTCTGTCAGCAGCGCCCGGCTCTCCTCGATGACCGCCCGGGCGAAGCGGGGGTCTTTCTGTTCGCCGGCGAGGGTGCCGATGCGGTCGGCGATTGCCCGGGCGCGCTCGCCGGGGTCATAGTCGGCGAGGTCGGCCTGGCGCCCCTCGGCCTTCGAGACGACCGTGTGCGAGACACAGAGGACGTCCCCCTCCTGCAGGTCGGCGCGCTCGGCGGTCAGCGCCGCGAGGTCGTCGCCGGGCCGGACCTCGGGCAGTCCCTCGACGCCGAACAGTTCCATACCCGCTTTCCGGCACGGGTCGACAAAAGCGCCCCGCTCCCGGGCGCGCCGGCCCCGCCGCGGACCGAAACTTTCGAAGGGGACCGCGGCGACCCGACAGTCGTGACGACCGACGACCCGGCAGTCGCGCCGACCGACGACCTCGCGGACGTGGCCGTTCGCGCGGTCGAGGCGGGCGGGGCGTACCTGGCCGACCGCTTCGCGGACGGCGCGACCGACGCCGAGTACACCGACCAGGACGTGAAGACGGCGGCCGACCGTGAGGCCGAGCGGCGCGTCCTCTCGGTCGTCGACGAGGCCTACCCGCACCACGCGGTCTCGACCGAGGAGCGCGGTGACCGGCCGGGGACGGCGTATCGGTGGGTAATCGACCCGCTGGACGGCACCAACAACTTCGCCGCCGGCATCCCCACCTTCGGCGTCGCCGTGACGGTCTGCGAGCGGGGCGACGACGACGGCGGCGACTCGGCCGCCGACGGTGCGGGCGGCGAGAGGCCGGTCGCGACAGCCGTCTCGGTCCCCGTCTGTGACGACGTGTACGTCGCCACGCGGGGCGGTGGCGTCCGCTACAACGGCCGACCGGTCGCGGTCACCGACGGCGACGACCGGCCGCTCTCTGCGGGCACCGTTGGGATGGTCGTCGGCCAGCCGGTGCTGGCGGGCGGCCGCCCCCGCCGGGAGTGGGACGCGGTCACTGACGCCGTCGAAGGAGTCTGCAAGCGCGCGATACAGACGTGGGCGCCGGTCGTCTACTGGAGTCTCTTCGCCCGCGGGAAACTCGACGGCTTCGTCTGTTACTACCCCGACGAGCGCGAGCAGGTCGCCGGCGAACTGCTCGCCCGCGGTGCCGGCGCCGCCGAACGCTCCGAGGGGCCGCTCACCGTCTTCGGCGCCGACGAGTCGGTCCGCGAGGGCCTGTGGATGGCCACGCGGGACGCGCTCGCCGACTAGTCAGACCTCGTGGACGGTCACGTCCAGGTCGCCGCCGCCGGCCTCGACGGTCAGCATGGTCGTCCGGTCGGCCGGCGGGGCGCCCGTCGCGCTCCCGGGATTGAGCAGGCGGACCCCGCGGTGGTCGGTGTCGACGAGTTCGTGGGTGTGGCCGGCGACGCCGACCCGCGGTTCGTCGGACTCCTCGCGGACGGTCCCGGCGACGCGGTCGGCCCACCCGCGCGGCCGGCCGGTGCCGTGGGTCACGACGAACGTGACCCCCCCGAGGTCGACGCTGGCGACGCCGGGCAGGCCCACCCGGGGGTCCATGTTCCCCGAGACGGCCGTCAACTCGGGTGCCAGGTCCTGCACGTCCGCGAGCGCTCCCTTCGAGTCGAAGTCGCCCGCGTGGATGACGTGGTCGGCCGCCCGTATCCGCTCGCGGAACGGGGCCGGGGTCCGCTGTGCCCTCGAAGGTATGTGGGTGTCGCTGAGGACCGCGACGTTCATACACGGCCCATCGTCCGCCCCGGTACAAATCGGTTCGGCCGACCCGTCCGCGCGAGCGAAGCGAGCGCGGTTCACCGACGGCGAGGCCAACGGCCGAGCCGTCGGCCTTTTTTGCCCCATCTTTTTCGAGTGGGGGTGCCCGCAGCGAGCGAAGCGAGCGAGGACACCCCCCGACGAAAAAGGTGGTTTACATGAAATCGGCGATCCCGCTCTGTTTGTTGGTGTCGTCCTCGAAGATACGTTCGATAGAGCGCGAGAGGATCTCGAGGCGCTGTTTGGTGTACTCGCGACAGCCGAACTCCTCGGCGACTTCCAGGCCGGTCTCGATGTACTTCGAAACCGACCCCTCGTGGACGGTGAGGTTCACTTGGCCGCCACACTCCCGGCAGTTGCCGGTCAGGGGCATCCGGCGGTACTTCTCGCCGCAGTCGAGACAGCGGACGTCCTGCCGGGAGAACGCCCGGAGGTTGCCGATGATGTCGGGCAGGAAGTGGTACTCGATGATGCGCTCGGCGACGTCGGTCTCGTCGACCGCGCGGATCTTCCGGGAGAGTTCGAGTTGGGCGTCCATCTTGTCCTCCATCGACCCCAGCGTCTTGTACGCCGACAGGTCCGGGCCCGCGGCGATGTCGGTGGTGTCGTGGGTGTGGTCGAAGCCGCTGTACTCGTCGTCGGTCCCCAGCGTCTCCCCGGCGATGGTCATCGCGTCCGCGACCGCCTCGGGGTCCGCGAGGTCCCGCGTCGCCTCGTAGAACTCCAGCGGGTACTCCCGCATGATGTCGATGTTGTGGGCCTCGTCGTCGATCTCGGCGGGGTCGATCCGCGAGGACATGACCAGGGGCGCGTCCATCCTGCCGCCCCGCTGGTCGGGGAGATACTGTCGAGAAAAGTTCAATAACCCGTCCAGGAGGAGCATCACGCAATCCTCGTCACCGTCGCACTGACCGGTGACGAGGTCGTTGGCGACGAGCGTGTGGGTGTCCTTCACGGTGAGACAGTAGGTCGACTCGACGTCGGCTTCGATGAAATCGACCGAGACGACTTCGTCGAGTAGCAGGTCACCACCGTCGCCGAAGAGTCGCTGTGAACGGAGTTCGATATTGTCGAGTGCGTTCTGTAGCGTACTCTGTTTCCGGTCGAGATGGAATCCGATCCGCTCGGCGAATTGCGCCGCGAACTCCGACGTGATCTTGAGCACTGTCGTCTCGAACGTCGGCGACTCGTCGTAGAACTCTGCGACGGGTTCCGACTCGACTGTTCGTGATTCGCTGTACGTTTTCGCGGCGACCCCGAACCGCTTCAACAGCGAGACGAGGTCACTCGCCAGTTCGTCGCTGACGGTATGTGCCCGGATCTCGGTCCGGTCAGTCGAGGCGCTTCCATCACCGCTGAAGTACGCCGCGAGGAACGCCGAAGCAGCGGCCTCACTTGCGGAAAAGATACAGTCGGGAACACGCTTGTCCTCCGCCCGGGAGCCCGCATCGAGTACCTCGGCGAACAGTGCCGCGACGAGGCGACTCGAAACCGTGACCTTCCACTCGTTTTCCTCGTATGCCTCAATTCCTAACGCGTCCTCGAAACACTCGATAACGTGCCCTCGTGCGGATTCATCTGGCGTACAGACCGTCGTCTGGTAGAACTGACCGGGTTCTCGACGGGTGAACCCCTCGGCAGCGTAGTAACCGAGAACAGTCGCCATTTCAGTTGTGACGGTAAATTTCCGGCCGATAGTGGCCGTGTCTCGACGAATTCCGAGGCGAGCGTCGTCCGGGACCGTCTCGATGAGTTCCCTCTCACCGAGAAGGGTGACGAGGACCGAAACAGGGAGACTATCCCGTGAAACCCAGTTGTGAACGGTCGACTGACTGACACCGAGTTCTTCAGCGGTCGCCTTACAGTAGCCGGTACCCGGCGTCGATTCGTCCAGAATCGACTTCAGTTCCGCTTCGCCGACGTCCTTGACGACGATATCCTCGTTCGGCAGCGAATCGAGGGCGAGGAATTCTTCGAGAAGGTCGTACTCCGGGCGCACACCTTCGAATTTCACCGCTTCCGGCATCGGGAGTGCGTCGCCGACTGCGACCTCGTGGGCTCGGACGGATTCGAGAGTGTCGTCCCACCGTCGAAGTTCGTGGTCCGGTGTGACAGTGAGGTCACGCCCGCTTCTCGTTTCGATCCGGACCAGGTGGTCCGGTGCAGGGTGTTTGGAGACACGTTCGACGGCTTGCGTCGTCATCCACCCATCGGCATCAGCCGAGGGAACCCGTATTTGACCATCCAGCTCCTCGACGAGCGTTCCGAAGTCGTCCTCCTCGGCCGTGGGTTCGTCGAGGCGCTCCTCTACGAGGCCAGCAATGTCCTCGTAGCGCCACGTCCCCGCCTCGTCCGCGTACCACACTTTCGTCTCCGGGTGGAAACAGTTCCGCCGTTTCGCGGCGTGAAAGTACGGATGTGCGTATCCGACAGCGGCCGTCGTGAATCCGATAATTCGTCCGACAGTTGCGGCGGAGGTGTGGGGCGCCATCCCGAAGACGAGTTCGCCGACGAGGCCGTCGCGCTCGTCGAGGTCGTAGAACGGGTCCAGCCCGTAGTAGCTCGCGAGGAGGTCGTCGACGAAGTCCGCGGTCCGGAGCATGTGCTCGGCGGCCCCCTCCGAGAGGACGACGTCCTGGACCTTGAGTTCGACCAGCTGGTCGTCGTGGCGGAGCGGGTCGCCGTGGACGTCCTCCTCGTAGCCCAGGCTCCGGAAGTCGGCGGCGGTCACGTCCAGTTCCGCGGGGCGGACCGCGGTGACCGGCAGGTCGGTCATGTCGTAGCGGACGGTGCCGTCCTTGAACGCGGAGACGCCGTGTTTCGCCCGGAGGATCCCCTTCTCCATGGGTTCGGGCGTCTTCTGCTCGGAGGAGAGCCCCTTGACGCCTTTGAGCGTGTCGTAGGCGGTCGGGCGCTCGCCCAGCGCCGCCAGCGCGTCGGTGAACTCCTCGCCGACGTCTATCGTCGCGTACTGGGTCGGCGAGGCCAGCGTCTCACAGCGGGGACACTCCGCGCGGCCGGACTCGTCGGGGTCGACCTCGGACTCGCAGTCGGGACAGACGTAGACGGGCTCGCAGACCCCGCCACACTCCGGACAGCGGGGTTTGTACGTGCGGGTCCCGCAGTCGGTACACGCCTGGCGGCCGACGTCGAGTTCGACTCGGCCCCGGGTCCCCTCGACGCTGTCGCCGGCCTCGGCGGCGTCGCCGACCTTGCGTTCGGCCCCGCCGGCCTCGCCGACCGGAAAGAGCGTGTGGACCGCCGGCGAGAGTTCCCGCTTCTCGGATTTCTCCGGGCGGCCCATCCGGTTGCCCACCCGCGTCGGCGCGCGCTCCCGGACCGTGAAGGGCGCGAGTTCGTTCACCGCCTCGATGGCGTTGTCGCCGCCGTCGTAGGTCCGGGCCCGCTCCGAGAGGTCCTCGCGGGTCCACTCGCGGGTCAGGTCGTCCGCGAACCCCAGCGTCCGGACGAGGGGTCGCCAGTCGGGGACCGCGATGGTGTCCTCGCGCTGGGAGTGGGGGACGAGCAGGTGTTCGAGCGTCTCCCGGACCGCCTCGGTCCGGGGGACAACGAGGTCGCCGTCGGCCCGCGCGCCGGCGGTCCGGGTGTGGCCGTCCTCGGCCATCGTCGGCGGGTCGTCACTGCCGTCCGGGCCGTCTCCGTCGTCCGAGACGGCGTGGCCGTCGCCCGCGCCGGCGTCCCCGCCGGCGTCGCTGCCGCGGCCGTCGTTCGCGCCGCTCCCGTCGGTCTCGCGGCCGTCCGTCTCGTCCCGGTCGTCGTCCTCCTCGTCACGGGTGACGGCCCCGTCGGTGTGTGCGACCCGACCGGCCTCGACGGCGTCGGCCAGCGCGCACAGGCGGTCGACGCTCACGTCGTGCCAGCAGTAGGTGTACTTCGGGTGGAGGGGGGCGTCGTACTCGTCGGCCCACGCGAGCGCCTCGGCCCCGGTGGGGTCGGCCAGGTCGACCTCCAGCGAGTCGGCCATCGCCTGGCGGGGGGCGCCGGCGGCCTCGAACTCCTGTCTCCACCACTCGACGGTGTAGCCGGCGGGGGCGAGGGGGTGGTTGTTCTCGACGAACTCGCCGTAGTTGACGAGGTACTCCCCGAGGTCCAGCACCGCCTCGACGCCGTTTCTGAGTTCGCGGGCCTCCGCGGGGTCGTCGATGCGCCGGACCTCGCCGTTGGCCAGGCGGACCGTCGGCCCCTCGATGGAGTCGACGGGGACGACTCCCGCGGCCTTCCCGGGGCGCTCGGTCTTGATCTGGGTGCCCGTCGCGAGGAAGTCGTCGACCAGGTGCATCGTCGCCGGGTGGACGCCGGCGGTGGCGTTGCCGTGGTTGCGCGCGCGGCCGTAGCGCAGGCGAAAGCCCCCGGGCTCGCTCGGGTGCGAGAAAACCGGCCGCCCGGCGATGAGGTCCCGCAGGAACTTCTTCGAGGGGTCGGGCCGGGGCGGCCCCGCCGACCCTGCCCCCTCGCGGCCCCCGTCGGCGTCCCCGCCGCTGGCGTCCGCCTCCTCGCCGTCCCCGCTGGCGTCGCCGTCCGCGCCCGCCGGCGGGGCGTCGGCCTCCGTCTCGTCGTCCTCGCTCCCGTCTTTGATGGTCCCGTCGATGAGGTCCTGGAGCCACGGCCAGTCGACCTCGTCGAGGTCCCGCGTGTAGCGCTGGATCTTGGGGGCCTTGAGCGCGATGCCCTCGGCCAGGACCAGACACATGCCCCCGCGGGCGGCGTTGGAATCGACCCGTTCGAGGTCCCGGTAGCCCGAGACCTCCTCGTCGCCGGTCGCCTCGCCGTCGAGCATGATCGGCATGTGGTCGGCGATGAACTCCGTCTCGGCCTCCTTGGGCGTGTACTGGAGCCCCGTCTCCTTGTCGTAGAGTTCGACCTCCTCGGCGTAGCGGCCGATCTCCTCCTCGCGGGCCTTGTACTGGTCGATGCCAAGCAGCGCGCGGGCGTAGTCGGCGACCAGCACCGACAGCGCCTGTGCGGTCCCGCCCGCCGAGCGGATCGGGCCGGCGTAGTAGACGTTGACGAACTCGGTGCCGTCGTCGTTGTCCAGCACCTCGACGCGGTCGATCCCCTCGATGGGGGCCGCGACGACCCCCTCGGTGAGCAGGGCGACGGCCGTCCGGACCGCGCCCTCGATCTTGCCGGCGCGGGTATCGTAGTCGCCCACGTTGCCGTCGACGAAGTCCGAGACCAGCGCCAGTGCGGCCTCCTCGCGGGACATCCGCCCGTCGAGTTCGCGCACCCGCTCGGCGACGCCGTCGATGCCGAGGAGGTTCTCGACGCGGTCGGCCATGTCCCGCGCGGTCGGGATCTCCACGCCGTCCGTGGGGTCGCCGCCCCGCTCGCGGGCGCGCTCCGCGACGTCGAAGGCCTCGTCTAGCCCCGCCTCCAGCCGCTCGAAATAGCGCTCGTCGGCCGGTCTCATGCTGTCTCGGGCGCGCCCATCACAGCGGCCACAGGTCCAGGTCGGTCGTCTCGTCGTGGGCCCGCTCCAGGGGCACGTCGAACGTCCGGACGTACAGTTCCCCCGCGAAGGTGGTCGCGCGGTCGAGGTGCCCCGCGACCGTCGAGCCGTCCGCCCGCGAGAGGACGGCGTGGGTGTGTGCGAACGGCTCCCCGTCCAGTTCCGAGACGTTGCCGACGCAGGCGGCCACCTCCAGCGGTTCGTCGAACTCGACGGCGCCGTACTCCTGGTCGGCCTGGTCGTAGAAGTACACCACCGCGTCCTGGACCGCGCCGAGCCCGACGAAAAACGCCGACGCGACGTCCTCGTCGGCGGCGAACGCCTCGACCTGGGCCCGCCAGTCGCGCCCGTGGTCGAGCCGGGCGACGAACTCCCGGGAACTCTCGACTTCCAGATAGTCCATACTCGTGGGAGGTGCCGGACCGACAAAAATATTTCCGGCCCATGACGGGTCGTGCTCGGGCGCGGGTCGGCGTTTCTGTCGAACCCCTCGGCACCGGGTTTCGGCGACGTTGCCGAATACGGGGCGCGTATGGTGGATTGAACACGGGGCTGACCGGGGGTGATCCGGTCGAGCGATACAGTCGGAGTGGCGGCACCTCGGCAGTTGGGTCCCGTCACTGCCTTTCGTTCGGGACGACCCGAACCTGCTCAGGTGGAAAGCTGCCGAACCAGGTACTTGATAGCGACCTGTGAAAACCCGACCGGGTTCTCGTAGAACTGTGAAAGGTAACTGCGGCTGTTTTGTCGGATTTTGGTCGTCTGATCCGGCTCGAATAACTCGGCACTTTCGTAGCAAAACACCGGCTTGCCCGTCCGCTCACAGATTTCGCGGGCCTGCTCCCGTGTGCTCTCGATGAAAAGCTTCGTCTCCGCCTCGTCGTAGACGCGTGCTTTGAACGCTGCGTGGTCGCCAGCGGCCTGTCGCGTTTCCATGTCCGGGTAGTCCATCATCACGAGTCGTCGGTAGTCGATCCCGTGTTCGTTCAGCCACGCCTCCGTCTCTTCACGGTATTTCTCCAGTCGACACGTGACGAGCCAGCCGATCCGACGGTTGGGCACGACACTCGGTTCGACCTGGGTGAGAAACTCACGGTAGTTCTCGCCATCGTCGTTCTCAGCCGGAGTCGGATCCCGACAGAGGACACCGTCGATATCGACGCAGGCGTTGCGCAAGATATCGTGGTGCATCACGTTCCACTCGAAGACCCGCGGGGCTGGAACGACCTCGCTCCAGTGGTCGACGTATTTCCGGGAATCCCGGGTCACGTAGATGGCACCGTACTCGATGTCGAAGGGGAACTCCTCGTCGGCGAGGCGCTCCCGGGTCTCGGTCATCTGTGTACCCGAATACACCGAGTCATCGAGCACGAGGACGGTGTCGAACTCTTCGAACGAGACCGACTCCGTATACCGCCGTCCCGTCTCGAACAGCTCGCCGCGACACAGTCCGGTGACATCTGTCATCGGGACATCCAGGTACAGACAGAGAAGGTTGGCTGGCAAGAGCCCACTCCGCGGAATCCCGACCACGAGATCGATACGCTGTGGGAGAGAATGACACAGATGGCGAGTATCCCCCTTGAGCGCGTTGACACCCCGATAATTCATGGAATTTTAGGGTCTCGGTTAAATCAAAGTTATGTACGCCTTTTCGCCAATTAATCGGTTCGTAACCGGGTATTCGGGCGGTCTGTAACTGGAAACCAGTCCCGCCGCTCGCGACCGCCCGACCCCGGTCCCGCGTCCGGTCGGGCCAGGTCCGTGGTCGGACGCCGCCTCCGGTCGCGAGCAACTTTTAACGGTTCTCAGAGCGTACCGGTGACCGATGGAACCGAGCCACACCGGGACGCGCGGCCCTCGCCGGGAGACGGGTTTCGATGCGTTGTCGGCCCGCGACGACCGGGCCGGTGACCGCCACTCGCCGGTCGGACACGGAGGACTGCTCGCGGACGGCACAGGAACGGCCGGTGGGTCGCCCCCATCGACGGGGGAGGACGGCGCGCCGGGCGGAACCGAACGCGACACCGGCGGTCACTAGAGCCGTGGACGAGAGCGTCTCGGGATTCAAGGTTCGGGGCGGCTGGGTCGACGTCGTCGAGCACGGCGAGCGGGTCGTCCGCGCGCTGAAAGACCTCGCCGAGGAGGGCGAGGACGTCGACGAGGAGGCGCTGTCGGCCTTCGACGAGTGGCGGCCCAAGAGCCACGAACGGCTCGACGAGGACGTCAACGAGAAGACCGCAGAGCAGGCAAGCGTCGCGGAGGGCGGCGGCGAGAAGGCGGGCAAGGATGTCGACGAGGACCTCCAGACCGCGGGCGAGAAGCTCACGGAGTCCTACGAGAACCTGGACGAACCCGACGAGGCCGTCGGCAAGTGGGGCGAGTCGCTGGACTACGTGGCGCGGGCGGCCGACTCGGCCGGCCGGAAAGCCGTCCGCAAGGTCGAGGACGCCGTCTACCGGAACGTGATGACCCGGATCGCTCCCTACTACTTCGACAACGGGCTGGTCAGCGCGAACCTCCAGCGCGTCGACGACGACCCCGAGTACGTCTTCGAGGTCAACGTCAACGACGACGACATGAAGATCATGGTCTCGAACAGGCTCGCCGACTACGAACAGACCGTCGACCGCTGGCACGTCGACACCGAGAAGGCGACCGAGGCCGCCGAAGCCGTCGAGGGCATCGAGGTCTCCGACACCGACACCGACGCCGACTCGAAGACGACCTGACCCGAACGGGTCGCCGACCTTCGTGATCCGGGACTCGTTCCCCGGACCGGCAGGCACTTGTAGGCACCCCTGTTACCGGTCGCCAGATGGCTTCGCTGGTGACGCTGGCAGTCGCGGGCGCCGCGAGCCTGTTCATGGCCTGGGCCATCGGTGCGGGGTCGTCGGGGTCGACTCCCTTCGCCCCCGCAGTGGGCGCCAACGCCATCTCTATCATGCGGGCGGGCTTTGTCGTCGGCATGCTCGGGTTCGCCGGGGCCGTCCTCCAGGGTGCGAACGTCTCGGAAGCGGTCGGCCAGGAACTGATCCGGGGGACGACGCTGTCGCCGGCCGCGGCGGTCGTCGGCCTGACGGTCGCGGCGACGCTGGTCGCGGTCGGCGTCTTCGCCGGCTACCCCATCGCGACGGCCTTCACCGTCACGGGGGCGGTCATCGGCGTCGGCCTGGCGCTGGGCGGCGACCCCGCCTGGGGGAAGTACCGCCAGATCGCCGCGCTGTGGGTCGGCACCCCCTTCGTCGGCGGCGGCATCGCCTACGCCACCGCCCGCCTGCTGCGGAGCGAGTTCGTCACGGAACGGGTCGCGATCCCCGCGCTCGGGGGTGTCGTCGGCGTGATCCTCGCCAACATCGAGTTCGTCTTCCTCGGCCCGGCGGGCGAACAGGCCTCGCTCGTGGCCGCCGTCGCCGCCGGAACGCCCCTGTCGGCGCTCGTCGTCCGGGTCGCCGTCTCGGCGGCCGCCGCCGCCCTGGCCGCGGCCGCGCTGTGGCGGGACCTCCGGGGCGGAGCCGAGCGGGGCCAGCGCCACTTCCTGCTCGTACTGGGCGGGCTGGTCGCCTTCTCGGCGGGCGGGAGCCAGGTCGGGCTCGCGATCGGCCCGCTGCTCCCGCTCGTCGACCCGCTCGGCGTCCCCATCGTCCCCGTCCTGGTCGGGGGCGGGCTCGGCCTGCTGGTCGGGTCCTGGACCGGCGCCCCCCGGATGATCAAGGCCCTTGCCCAGGACTACTCCTCGCTGGGGCCGCGCCGCTCTATCGCCGCGCTCATCCCCTCGTTTGCGATCGCACAGACCGCGGTCTTTTTCGGCATCCCCGTCTCGTTCAACGAGATCATCGTCTCGGCGATCGTCGGGAGCGGCTACGCCGCCGGGACGAGTGCCGTCAGCCGCGAGAAGATGGGCAAGACCGTCCTCGCGTGGGTCGGGTCGCTCGTGCTGGCGCTGTCGGTCAGTTACGGTGTGTTCGCGGCGTTCTCGGCGGTCGTCTGAAAGGAGTCACTTCCGGTCAGAGCCGAAGCGACCGCCTGCGGGCGGCCGTCGCGGGACACAGCGAGACTAGTCCGTCGGGGTCGTCACTCGTCACCGAGCAGGTCGGCGGGGTCGCCGTCGCCGCGACTCGCGATGCGGGCGTTTATCTGGCGCGTCTCGTCGCTGACCTCGCGGCCGCGGACGGTGATGCGCCTGCGTTCGCCATCGCGGGTGGGGTTGTAGCCGGTGCCGCCGTCAGAGAGGACCGTCTTCAGTTCCGAGCCCCGCACGTCCGATCGCATCGGCCGGCCGGTGGCGTCCGACCCGCCGATGAGTTCGAGCGTGAACCCCGACAGGCCGACGGCGCCGCCGTCGACCTCCTCGCCGATCTCGCGCCCGATGAACCGGTTCGCGTCCTGTCCGTCGACCTCGACCTGGTAGGTGGTGCCGTCGTCCGGGTCCGCGACGGCGACCGTGAACTCAGCCATACACGAGCGAACTGGTCGCCGCGTAAAAAGGCCGTCGAACCGCTCTCGCCCGCCTGCTCGGCCCGTCCGGGCGTCCGACGGAGTGGGGCCGATGCGGACACCCCGACAGACGACGGGACCGATGCGGGCGTCCGGCGGAGTAGGGCCGATGCGGGTGCCCGGCGGACGACCGGAGGACCTCGGCTCCGGCAGGAGTGTCCCGTCCCGCGAGTGTTTTCAGGCACCCGGTCCGAGCGGCCACATGCCGGACAGGTCCTCGTCCAGGGGTCGATACTGCTCGGATTCGTTCCGGGCCTCATCCTGGCTCCTCTATGTCGCGTGGCGCGTCATCGTCGCGCTGGACGCCATCGCCGACGCGCTCGAACGGATCGCCGACCAGCGCGGACGGGAGTGACCCCCCGCCGTCGCGACCGCCCCTCCGGAGCGGACAGTCAGGCCTGGTCGACGCCGACAACCGTCGAGACGCGGGCGTTCTCCTTGAGCAGGAGGCCGGCGCCCCCAACCGACAGCGGCACGCGGTCCAGTTCCGGGACGTGTAGCGTCGGATGGAAGGCCCCGCGGGCGCGGACGGCGTTGCGGGTCTGGACGGTCGCGACGGTCCCCTCGGGCAGTGCCAGCGACTCGTTGTACTCGATGAGGTACTGCCCGGCGTCGAGGTGCCACCACTCGTAGTCGTCGTCGGGGTCCCGTAACTCGCTCGGGTGGGGCGTCGTCTCGGCGGGTTCGAGTTCGCCGCCGCCGAAGTCGACGCGCCCGGGGTCGGTCACCTCGTGGACCGCCGCGACCGTCAGACCGAGGCCGCGCCCCTCCGTCTGCGTCGGTTCGTGGACGATGCCGTCGACGAACGCGGTGAGGTCTGTCATCGCCGGTAGGTCGACCCGTCGGGACTAAAGACTGGGGCCGCCCGGCCGACTCTGAAACACTTACGGCCGTCCGGGACGGATCCGGGGCCATGAGTTCGGTTCCCGAGCGAAGCGAGATCGACGAGGAATACAAGTGGGACCTGACTGCCCTCTACGCCGACGACGACGCCTGGGAGGACGCCTTCGCGGCGGCGAGAGAGCGGGTCGCGGACCTGGAAGCCTGCGAGGAGCGCGTCACCGAGAGCGCGGACGACCTCTACGAGACCCTCCAGACCCACGAGACCGTGATGCGGAAGGTGACGAACGTCGCCGCCTACGCCCGGCACCGCCGCGACGAGAACACCGCCGACAGCCACTACCAGGCGCTTTCCTCCCGCGCGCGGTCGCTGCGCTCCGAGGCCGCCAGCGCCGGGAGCTTCATCGAGCCCGCGATACAGGACCTGGGCCGCGAGACCGTCGAGGGGTGGACGCGCGAACACCCTGACCTCGACACCTACGAGCACTACTTCGACGACGTGTTACGGACGAAACCCCACACCCGCTCGGCCGAGGTCGAGACGCTGCTCGCGGACCTGGGCGAGGTGCTCGGGTCGACCGGCGAGGTCTACGAGATGCTCACCAACGCGGACATCGAGTTCCCCGCGGTCGACCACCCCGACGGCGACACCCGCCGGATCACGCTCAACAACTTCACCACCCTCCAGGAACACCCCGACCGGGAGTTCCGCCGCGAGGTCTACGAACTGTTCTACGACGAGTGGGACGACTACCGCAACGCCGTCGCCGCGGCCTACCGCAACAGCGTCAAGACCGACGTGAAACTGGCCCGCGCCCGCGACTACGACACCGCCCGCGAAGCCACGCTCGACGGCCCGAACGTCCCCGTCGAGGTCTACGACACGCTCGTCGACACCGTCAACGACAACCTCGACGTGCTGGGCCGGCACGCGGACCTGAAACGCCGCCACATCGGGGCCGACCGGCTGCGGATGTGGGACCTCTATGTCCCGATGGTCGACGGTGAGAGCCCCGAAATCGAATACGACCGTGCCCGCGAGTGGGTCACCGAGGCGGTCGCGCCGCTGGGCGATGAGTACCAGTCCCGTGTCGCCGGGGGGCTGGACTCCCGGTGGGTCGACGTCTACGAGACCGCCAACAAGCGCTCTGGCGCCTACTCGGGCGGGACCTACGACTCCCAGCCGTACATCCTGATGAACTACCAGGACGACGTCACCTCGATGTTCACGCTGGCCCACGAACTCGGCCACTCGCTGCACTCGGAGTACACCAGCGACCACCAGCCCTACGTCTACAGCAGCTACGAGATCTTCGTCGCCGAGGTGGCCTCGACGGTCAACGAGACGTTGCTTACCCACCACCTGCTCGAGGTCGTCGAGGACGAACGGCTCCGCCGGCACGTCCTCGACCAGTACCTCGAACGGTTCCGCACGACGCTGTTCCGGCAGACGATGTTCGCCGAGTTCGAACACCGCACCCACGAACTCGAAGAGAAGGGTGAGGCGCTCACCGCCGACCGCCTGGACGAACTTTACCGCGACCTCAAGGCGACCTACTACGCCGACGCGGACGTCGACGACCGCATCGCCCGCGAGTGGATGCGCATCCCGCACTTCTACCGGGCGTTCTACGTCTACCAGTACGCGACCGGGCTCTCGGCGGCGGCCGCGCTGGCCGGCGACATCCTCGACGAGGGCGAACCCGCCGCCGAACGCTACCGCGAGTTCCTCGCCAGCGGGTCGCGCAAGTACCCGCTGGAACTGCTCGACGACGCCGGCGTCGACATGACCGCCGCCGACCCCATCGAGGCCGCCATCGACACCTACGGGGAGTTCCTCGACGAGTTCGAACAGTTCGTCTGAGGGACCGCCCGGCCCCTGTGCCCTGTCTTCGTGGGTCGTCCAGTCCGACGCTCGGTCCCGCCCGCTGTGCTCTCTCCCAGTCCCGCCGTGCGCTCCCGGTCGTTAGGACTCCGCCCGCCGGAGCGTGACCTGCCGCGTCTCCAGGGGCGTCCCGTAGTAGGCTCGAAGGAGTTCCGCCTCGCCCTCGAAGCCCGTCTCGACGGTGCGGACCGGGACCGAGACCGAGAGCGGAGACGTGTCGAACGGGTAGGGGTCGACCCGGAACTGCCCGTCGCCGGCGGCCGCGACGGTCAGCGTCTCGTCGGGCCCGTCGGCGGCCGTCGGGACGGCCTCGATCCGTGGATAGCCGGGCGGCGAGTCGGCGACACAGAACGCCAGCGACAGCGTGTCCCACGCCTGTAGCAGTTTGTAGTTGGGCCAGAGCCGGCCGTCGTACCCCTCGGGGACCGCACAGTCCTCGTGGAGGGCGGCCAGCAGGTCCGCGTCGGCCGCCGAGACGGAGTCACGTGTCTCGCGCAACTCAGCGAGCAGTCGGGTCTGGCGCGTCTCCTCGCGCCGGACGAACCCCTCGAAGGCGGGCGGCGTCTCCGGCCAGGACGGCGAGAGGCCGTAGCGGCGGTTGCGGAGGCCGGCCCCGTGCATGGAGACGAGCAGGCCGGCGTACCGGTCCATCCCCGCGACGGCGTCGATCCCCTCGTCGTAGAGGTCGGTCCACGTCCCGGCGGGCATCTCGCGGAAATCGACCGGCTCCCCGTCGTCGTCGAGGTGGGGGCGGCGGTCGTAGGCCTCCCACCCGGTGTCGTGGGCGTGGGCCGCGAGCCGTACCGGCGCGGACGGGACCGGGCGCTCGAAGGCGTCGTTGCCCCAGTGGTCGGCGAACTGGCCGGCCAGCCGGGCGTGGGCCGGCTGTGTGACGAACTGGTAGCCGTCCGCTGTCTCGGCGACTATCATGGGGTCACTTCTCGAGGCGGACGGAAGAACGTATCCTCGCGGGGAGTACCCGGAGCGACGATCCGAACACGACTCCCGGTCCAGCCACAACGGTTTCGTCCTTCGGGTCGGAAGCGCCGGACGCCCTCTTCAGGCCGGAGCGACAGCGCTGTCCCCGGCCGGTCACCGTCCGCCGGGACGGGGACGGCACGCCCGCGGGGTTGGCCGCGCTCGTCGACTTCAAGCACGCGCTGGTCGCGCCCGCCGGGTACGGCTACTGGCGGACGGTACTCCCGCTCTTTCGGGCGGGGCGCGAGCCAAAGCCGACGCTCGCCCCCTTCCGGGAGGGGTACGAGTCGGTCCGGCCGCTCCCGTCCGGGCTCGACGACCGCCGGGCTGCCTGGGTGCTGGTCGTCCTGGTGCAGGAGGTACTGGCACTCGACGTACAAAACGCGGGGATCGGCCCCGACGAGCGCGAGCAGGCCGAGGGGATGGCGGACCCGGTCAGCGAGGTGGCCGCGGGGATCCGCGACCGGGACTAAGTGAAGCGGCCGGTCTCGGTCCCGCAGTCGAGACAGCGCGTCACGAGGGCGTCGCGGTCGTCGGTCATCTCGACGGCGTTCTCGGTGCGGCCGCCACAGTCGGGACACTCGCGGAGCATCTCGGTCTCGCGGGCCGCCTTGGGCGCGCCCATCGCCAGCGCGACGACGCGCTCGTCGCCCTCGTTGCGCCCGAGTTGCCACTCGCCGGGCGCGAACCTGACCGCCTCGCCCGCGCCGACGGCCACGTCGCCGTCCTCGGTCTCGAAGGTCGCCGTCCCCTCGACGACGTAGAACACCTCCTCCTGTTCGGGGTGGCGGTGGTAGCCGAATCCGAAGGCGTCGCCGGGGTCGAGTTCGTAGTAGTTCAGTGCGAGGTCGGTCGTCCCCAGTGCCGACGAGAGCGCGCGCTTGTCCGCGGCCGGTCCCATCCGCCGGTCGGGATCCGTGGTCGCTATCCGCTCCATACCAGTAGATCAACGGCGGCGGCGAAAAACGTCGGGGGTCGACCGCTCACTCGGCGCGGTCGATGTCCAGGTCCTCCTCGATCCCCTCGAGCCAGTCCGAGTCCGCGATCTCCTCCATCTGCTCGCGGAAGTGAGACTTGCAGACGCCCACCGTAACCCCGTCTTTCTCGACCGCGATCTCGGACTCGCGGTCACAGTAGTGACACTGCATGCGCCTCGCTACGGTCCCGGGACCATTGAAGCCTCCGACTCCGGCAGACGACCGTCCGTTGTCACCTGCCCACGAGGGCATGTTCGACGCGCTCGTAGGCGGTCCGCGGGAGGCCGGTCGTCCCGAGGGTCTCGCCGTGGGCGTCGCTGCCGCCGGTGACCAGCAGGTCGTGGCGCTCGGCGGCCGCCTCCACGGCCGCGACGTCGAGCGGGCTCTCCGAGAGCGTGCCGTGGCCGCGCTCGCCGTCGTAGGGGTAGTAGACCTCGACGGCGTCGAGGCGTTCGGCCCGCGCCAGCGCCGCCTCGGGGTCGGGATACCTGAGCGGGTGGGCCAGTCCGACGACCGCACACGCCCCCGCCAGGACCTCGCGCCCGCGCTCGAACGACGGGACGTCCCGCGGGACGTAACAGGGACAGTCCTCCCCGATGAGGTCGTCGAAGACGGCGCCGATGTCGTCGTAGCCGTCGTCGCTCTCGACGACCGCCCGCGCGACGTCCGGGCGGCCGAAACCGCGCTCGACGTCGACCGGGAGCGGGTGGCCGAGGCGCTCCTCGACGCAGTCGACGATGGCGCGCCCGCGGGCGACGCGGTCGCGCTGGATCCGGTCGGTCTCGGCGTCGAGCGCGTCCGTCCGGCGCGCGCCGTAGCCCAGCAGGTCCAGCCGCTGGTCGCCGGCGTCGACCCGGAGTTCGATCCCGTGGACCAGCCGGACGCCTTCCCTGTCGGTGACCGGCGCGTCCAGGCCGGGGTGGAGCCGGTCGTGGTCGGTGACCGCGACGGCCTCCAGGCCGGCCGCGCGGGCGGCCGCGGGGACCGCGTCGAGGGTAAGACGACCGTCCGAGTTCGTGGTGTGGACGTGCAGGTCCGCGACGACCATACCCGTGACACTACCGCGACCGGCATGGGGGTTGCGGTCCGCGACGGCGACCCGAGGGCCGCCGGTCCGGCCGTGTCTCGGCCTCGGCGTGTCGGGCCTCGAACGGCCATGGGTCGCAGCCTCGGTGTCTTCGCCCTCGGACGGGCGGGGTCTCACTGGCCGGGGTGTTCGACCTCGAACAGGCGGGCGCCGCAGTCCTCGCAGGTGACAGTGACGACATCGACCGACCGGCAGCACGACTCGACGACGTCT
Source organism: Halobacteriales archaeon QS_4_69_31 (assembly GCA_003021655.1). Taxonomy (GTDB): domain Archaea; phylum Halobacteriota; class Halobacteria; order Halobacteriales; family Haloarculaceae; genus QS-4-69-31. The sequence goes on along the minus strand of PXRP01000015.1, from coordinate 27,768 downwards.
TCGCCGAGCGCGACCGGGCCGTCACAGGCCGGACAGCGGTCGAGGAAGACCCGCAGACCCTCCAGGAGCTGACCGCGGTCCGCGACCGGGACCGACTCCCAGTCCGCGACGCGCTCGCGGAGGGCGGCGGCGGCGGTCACGTCCGCGAGCAGGGCGGCGCGGGACTCCCACTGGCCGGCGAGCATGCCGTCGATCCGCGCCTCGAAGGCGTCTCCCCGGTCGCCGACAGAGACCTCGTCCGGGTCGGCGTTGAGGAGGCCCGCCAGGTCCGCCCGTGGCATCTCCCTCGCCCGCGCGTCGGCCATCCGCTCGCGCCAGGCCGACCGGAACTCCCCGGTCAGACACAGGTCCGCCGAGTCCACACACTCCTCGACGGCGCCGAGGCGCTGGAGCGTCGCCTCGACGTCTTCTTCCCCGGGGCCGGGCCCGGTCGCGTCGGCCGTCCCCGGGGGCCCGACGGTCGTGGTCGTCGTATCCTTGTCGAACCACCGGAGCACCCAATCGGGGAAGTAGGTCTCGGTCAGCCACGGCGTCCCGGGCACGAGGTAGCCACGCAGGTAGACCGCGCCGGCAGCGCAGGCAAACACCGCGGCGCCGGCGGCGAACGCCTGCGGGCCCGTCGCGCCGGCCGCGACCGCCCCCGCGCCGACGGCGACGGTCAGGACTGCCGCGATGACGAGGTTCACTCCCGTACAGGGGAGACACCTGTTCTCGCCGGTGTACTCGGGCTGTCGGAGTCGGTCGAAGACGCCTCCAGCGGCCATCACCGGTAGGTCGCGTCCCGGACGAATATAAATACGCGGTCTTCCCGCCGGGCAGTGTTTAGTGAGGAGAGTTTCCCGCTGCTGTCTCTGAGTAAAATAGCGGAAGAATCTCTTCACTAAACACTGCCGCCGAACCGTCGGTGTGGCGATTCGATATAGCCCGTCGTGGTTTATCGGCCGCCGCGGACCGGCGACGGCCGGACAGCAAAAACAGTCGCGCCAGCCGTTAAAACGCGACTACACGGTTCGGTCCGGCCCGGGAGGTAGAGCAGGTCATAAGCGAGAAAGCAGATGCCGCCGACCCCCACCACGACGAGATAGACCAGCGGGTCGAGCGAGACTAGTGCCGCGACGACCGCCCCGACGATGCTGGTCGGGTCCGTCGTGCTCACCGAGTGTGAGTAGACCAGCACCAGCGCGACGACGACGAGCGCCGTGTCCAGCGCGTCCCGGCTCGCTAACTCCATGGTCCACACTCGCTCTCGGGTCCCACAGTTCATACGGCGCGGCCGCCGAGCAGGCGACGGAGCGTGGGGCGGGGCCGGACGGTCCGGCCTGGCGCCGACCGGTCCGGACGGCGACTCGCGACGGCCGTGCGGTCGACGCCCCCGGCGATGGGACTTCTTCCGGCGGTTCTCGGCGTCGGCGGGAGACGCCGGTGACCGCCGTGATAAACCACATACTGGTATATCGAATCCAGTCATCGCGGCCGAGCCCACAGGTTCGGAAAGTAAAATCCGACCAAGCGTTTCATTTCGGATATTTGCCCGCAAAAAAGCCATCAGGCCCACATCCTCGCCGAACCTGACAGAAAAGCTATAAATAATCCCCCACCGAAGCCAAAATTGACAGTTTAGGTATATATTGTCGATGCTCGAACTCTCTACCGAGGGCAGGCTTGAACAGTTAGTCCAACTTCCCTGCAACTATTACGAAACTCGTCGTAGTTGTTTTTGACCGGCAGCACTAATCAAGGGATATGGAGCGCAAGACCCTCTCCGTCACCGGTATGTCGTGCAACGGCTGCGAGCAGACGGTCGAGAACGCCCTCCAGAACGTCGAGAGCGTCACTCGGGTCGACGCCGACCACGAGGGCGACACCGTCGAGGTCGTCGCCGAGGACGACATCGCCAACGAGGACATCGAGGCCGCCATCGAGGACGCCGGCTACGACGTGGCGCCCTAATCGGCAGTCTGCCTCTCTACGACACCGCCCGCGGCGTCGTCTTCGACAGCGAACTCGGTGTTGACCCCTTCACCGGAGAGGAGCTGGCCCGCGAAACTGTTGGCGAGTACCGCCGACACGGACAGCACCATCGCAATCATCGCGAACACCGGGTGGACGAGGCCGGTCGTCGCCGCCGCGACGCCGACGCCGTTGAACGTGAACGCGGCGGCGAGATTCTGGCGGGTCTTCCGATAGCTCTCCTCGCCGATCTCGTAGGCGTCCATCACGCCGTCTAGTCGGTCGCCCACCAGTACGATGTCGGCAGACTCGATGGCGATGTCCGTTCCCGCACTGATGGCGATGCCTATGTCGGCCTGCGTGAGTGCCGGCGCGTCGTTGATACCGTCGCCAACCATCGCCACCCGGTGACCTTCGGCCTGCAACTGGCCGATCTCCTCGCGCTTCTCGTCCGGGAGTACATCGGCCATCACGCGTTCGATACCCACTTCCTCGGCAACGAAATGGGCCGTTCGCTCGTTGTCGCCGGTGATCATCACCGGCGTGATGCCCGCGCCTTTCATCCGTCGGACGGTCTTGGTGGCGTCGCCCTTGGTCTCGTCACCGATACCGACGAGACCGACGAGGTCGCCGTCGTAGACGACCCCGGAGACCGTGAAACCGCGATTCTGGAGTCGCTCGATCTCGCCACCGGCCTCGGAGAGGTCGACGCCCTCATCGGCGATCCAACCGGGTTTGCCGACCAGCACGTCCTCGCCGTCGACGGCCGCACGGACGCCCTTCCCAGTCACGGAGTCGAAAGACTCGGGATCGGCGTAGTCAACGCCTCGACCGTCGGCGTAGTCGAGGATGGCGTCGGCCAGCGGGTGCTCTGAGAATGCCTCCGCGCTCGCCGCCGTCGCCAAGACCTCGGACTCGGTGCCGTCGAGCGCGACGACTTCGCTGACCGAGGGTTCGCCGACGGTAATGGTGCCGGTCTTGTCCAGCACGATATGGTCGACGTCGGGGAAGATCTGGAAGGCGTCGCCCGATCGCATCAGGATGCCATGGTTGGCGGCCTTGCCGCCGCCCCGGATGAGCGCCAGCGGCGTCGCCATCCCCAGCGCACACGGATAGCCGAGGACGAGCACCGCGAGCGCCGCGAACGCACCGCGCTGGACGGTGGGGTCTGCACCCCATGCGGGCGGCGCGACCACCCAGAACGCGAACGACAGCGCGGCGATGGTCAGCACGGCGGGGACGAAGTGCCTGAGTAAGCGGTCGGCGAGCTGGATGATGCCGGGCTTCATCGCCCGCGCTTCCTCGATTTCGCTGGCGACCTGATTCAAGAACGCGTCCTCACCGGTCGCGGTCACCTCCACGAGAAGCGTGCCGGTCTCGTTGACACTGCCGCCGATCACCTCGTCGCTCTCCGCCTTCTCTTCCGGGATGGACTCGCCGGTGGCGACCGACTCGTCGACGGTCGACTCGCCCTCGACGACCTCCCCGTCGATGGGGATGTTCTCGCCGGGCTTGACGCGAACGCGGTCACCGACCTCCAGTTCGTCGACCGGGACTTCCTCCACACCGTCGTCGGTGACGCGACGTGTCGTGTCGGGCTGGAGGTCGAGGAGACTCTGGACGGCCTGCGAGGCCCGCGTGCGGACGACGAGGCTGGTGTACTCCGAGAGGATGTGGTAGGTGGTGATGAACACGGAGACGGCGAAGAAGTGGATGGTCGGGAAGCTCGGAGAAACGAACAGTCCGAGGAACCCGCCGAGCAAGCCTGCGAACGCGCCCGCTTCGAGCAGGACGTGCTGGTTAAAGATGCCCCGCCGGAGGCTCTGGTAGGCCTTCTCCTTGATGTAGCGACCGGGGCCGAACATCGTCCCGAGCGCCAGCCCGAGCGTCACGAGATCCATCGCGAGTGACTCGGACTCGAACCGCCCTATCACGAAGATCATCCACAGCATCAGCCCAACCGTGGCGATCGACGCACTGCCGGCGAGCAGGAGCTTTCGCTTGGCGTCTGTGAGTTCGGCCTGCTGTTCCTCGTACCGCCTCTCCTTATCTGGGTCGCGGATAGTGTAGCCGAGACCGCGCAGCGTGTCCGTCACCTCCACCTCGCTCAACCGGGTATCGTCGTAACGGACAAGCACCTCCTCGTGGGCGAGGCTAACGTCCACATCCTCGACGCCGTCGGTGCGGTCGTATGCCTTCTCGATGCTCTCGGCGCAGAACGAGCAGGACATCCCCCCGACGTTAAACTGCTTCTGTGTCGTTCCCATCTTGATTCTCTCTTCACTCGCGAGCCCCATAACCGTTATGACGATAATTGTAATGGTATAGTGGTGTTCATACCAGTGTTGGCTGCGTGGCGTTACTCTTACCGTCGTTGTTCCCGTAGTTGGGGGACAAGGAAATGGCTCTACTCGAATCCGACGTGCCGATCCGCGAGGTCGTCACGACAGACCCGGAGAGGGCGAAGGCACTAGAGAACGACGTGCGGGCGAAGATTCTGGACATGCTCGCCGAGGAAGAGATGACGATCGAGGAGATCCACGAGGAACTCCAGCGGCGCGACGAGGACAAGGCCGAGACGACCGTCCGCCATCACGTGAACGTTCTGAAGGATGCTGGGATGGTCGAGATCGCCCGCCTCGAAGAGGCAGGTGGCGGGACGCGGAAGTACTACAAGTCGAACACGCGCGTGTTCTCCTACGACCTTCCCGAGAACAGCGAGGAGACCCTCGCGGGGGCGCAGACGGCCGCGACCGAGGAGCTGGAGTCGCTGGTCGAGACACTGTACGCGGAACACGGCGACGAGATCGAAGCCGTCGCCCGCGAGATGAAGCCCTGCAAGTACTGCGAGACGCAACACTACGAGGAGTTCATCGTCCGCGAACTGCTCAACCGTGCCCTCCTCGAACTGGGCGAGAGCGGGGTTCTGGACGACGTGTTCGCCGCTTCCGACCGATTATCCTCGGAGTGAAACATCAGGATTTGAAGTCGCTGTACCGACGGAGATGCTGGCGAAAGCTACATTCCTCGACCGGCGGCTCCAACTTCTCCTCGTTCTCCCGTGCCCACCCCGTTAACTCTTCGACACCCTCATCGAATTGCTGGCGTAACACTTTGATCGTGCGGTATCGCTCCGTGGTCCCGGTATGGTCGAGGTAGATGCGGAGTCTTGCGCCTGTCTCCGTCAACTGGTAGGTGTGGGACGTGCCTCGCCCCTCGATCTTGTGCCGCTCGTACAATCCCAGTTTTTCGGCCTCTTGCAGGCGGGTTGAGACGGTCGATCGGCTGACCGGCGACTCCTCTACCAACTGGGTAAACTGGCTCCCGTTTGGTTTGATTTCACAGAGCAGTTCGATCGCACCCTTGTTCCCGAGGTAGGAAGATACAGAATCCCCTGAACCGTCTTCACCACTCATCACACCGAAGATACAGAGCATACCATAATAATACTGGGATTTCAGCGGTGGATTCGCCGGCGAGAGGAGCAGAAAAAATCGAAACGCGTTTATGCGTCCCGCTATTCGGCTGTCATCGGTCTCCAACGGGATCTGCTTCCCGGAAACGTGGAAACTACACGCCTTCATTTTAGTACGAATCATACTATGCGGCCGAACCGCCGCTGCCGGTGTCGGCGGAGAGCGGCGTCTCACTCGTCGCCGGTGACGAACCCGAGGAGGTCGGCGGCGGTCACGTCCAGGCCCTGGCGGCCGAAGAAGGCGGCGACGTTCTCGCAGTCGCGTTCGAGGAACTCGCGGGCGTTGGGGTGGTGGACCGTCACCGCCTGGCCCAGGTCGAGCACGACCAGCTGGCCCTCGTGGAAGACGACGTTGTACTCCGAGAGGTCGCCGTGGACGAGGCCGGCGTCGCGGAGGCGGCGCATGTACTCGCGGACGACCTCGAAGGCGGTTTCGGGGTTCTCGATATCGACCTCCGAGAGGCGCTTTGCCCGGCCCGCCTCGGTGCCGAGATACTCCATGACGAGGACGTTGCGCTGGACGGCGGTCGGGTCGGGGACGCGCACGCCGGCCTGTCTGGCGCGTTCGAGGTTGGCGAACTCCTTGCGGACCCACGCGAGGACGACCTTCTTCTTGTCCGAGCCGATCCCGCGAAAGCGCGGGTCGCCGTCGAGATACCCCCGCATGTCCGTGAAATCGGAGGCGTTGATCCGGTAGACCTTCACGGCGACCTCGGTCTCGTCGGGGCCCAGCGCGGTGTAGACGTTGGCTTCTTTCCCGGTCGAGATGGGGCCGCCGAAGGCGACGATGTGGCCGTCCTGGACGAGTTTGTAGAGGGCGGCGTAGGTGGCGTCGTCGAAGACCGACGCCTCGACCTTGAACTGCTCGGTGTCCTTGATACGCTCGCGGAACTCGTTGAGTTCGCGGTCGGCGACGCGACCGGCCTCGTCGGCGGCGGTGTCTTCGAGGTCGACCTCCTCGAACTCGTCGCCCGGGATGTCCGCCTCGTCGGTATCGAGGAGGCCGTGCTCCGTCATGTGTCGGCGGCTCCGGCGAGCGCGAGAGCGAAAAGAGCGGGCGGGCGCTCGCCGTGGACGGGTCGACTCATGCGGCTAGTCCTGGATGTGTCCCTCCTCTCGCAACTGGTCGGCCTCCTGTTTCTCGTAGCGCCAGGTGATGTCGGCTTTCTCGTCCTGCCAGTCCCACGGCTCGACGAGCACCACGTCGTCTTCCCGTATCCAGATCCGTTTTTGCATCTTGCCCGGGATCCGGGCTGTCCGTTCCGTCCCGTCCATACAGCGGACCTTGACCCTGTTCGCCCCGAGCATCTCCGTGACGACGGCGAACACCTCGTCGTCGTCCGGCATGCGGAGGTCCGTTCGCCCCTCGTTGTCGCTCATACCCGTTGGTTCGACCGGGAAACGTTTTAAGGTTTGCAGAATTTGCCGCGCCGTCCCGCGGACTGCGCCGCCACCCCTTCGAGAGGGCCGACCGGGCGGTTCTCGGCCCCTAAGAGCCGACCGTGACGGAAGCCAAACAGTGAAGTCGCGGCCCGCCGGACTCGGGGCTATGCCGCCGACGTTGCCGACCGACGCCGACGCGTGGGCCGACAGACTCCAGGCCGCGATCAACGACCGCGAGGCGTTCGCGGCGGCGGCCGCGGGCTTCGAGGCGACCTTTCGCTTCGAGGTCCTCCCCGACGACGCCTATCCCGGCGACCCCGTCGCGCTGACAGTCGTCGTCAGCGACGGCGCCTGCGTCGCCGCCCGCGGCCACGACCGCGACGCCGACTACGACTTCGTCCTCCGGGGTCCGTACCTCGCCTGGAAGGACCTGCTGGCCGGTGACGTCGACGTCTCCGATGCCGTGATGGGCGGGCGCTTCGACCTGGAGGGGCCGACCACGACGCTCCTCCAGCGCCGCGAGGCCATCGCCGAACTCGTCCGTGCCGCACGCTCGGTCGACGTCGAGTACGCGTACTGACCCCCGCCCCCCCGAGTGCTCGGAACTCGCCTCGCTGTGTCTCTACAAACTCGGGCACGACGACGCGTTGCGGGCCTTGACGGCGGTACTGGAGTCGGAGAGCTTCACGCTCCTGCCCGTCGGCCGTACCGCGTTCGAGTCCGCCCTCGACCAGTTCGCCGGGTACGACGACTAAGCGATTTCGTTCGTCGACCACACGACGGCAGTCCTCGCGGACGAACGCGACGTCGACCTGTCTCGACCCCGTCACGGCCTCGACTGACAAGGCTTACCTGTCGTCGTGCTGACCCGGGGACATGTTCGACAAACTCGGCGTCGCCGGTATCGCGGGCGCAGTCGTGTCGCTGGGCGGGATCGGTCTGCTCGCGTGGGTCGACCCGCTCGTCGCCGCCGGCATCGCCTTCGTCGTCGCCGGACTCGGACTCGTCGTCTACGGACTGGTCTCGAACCTGCTCGCCTCGATGGGCATGGGCGGGATGGTCTGAACGGTCGGGGGACGCTCGCGACTCGACGCCACGAAGCATGCTGTGGAGCCCCGAGATCCACGGGTCCCCTGTCGTGTCGGAAACGCCCGTCGAGAGGTCCATCTCCTCTGAGTCCGGATAGACCCCGGCGGCGTCGAACGTGTCGCCGCCGGGTACCATCACGCTGGTGTCGAAGTACTCGCCGGCGTCTCCCGCCCGGAGCAGGTCGAACAGGACCGCCGCCGCGGGTTGCCCGATGACGGCGACGGCCAGTTCCCGGGCGGTCTCGCCGAGGTAGACCGGTCGCGTGTGCGCGAGGTGGTTCCGCCCGGTCTCGGTGGGCGTCTCCGTGCCGGTGCCGGCGAGCGCGGGGAGGGCGCCACCGGCGGCTACGAGGAGCTGGCGGCGGTGGAGGGGCACGTGTTCGCTCTGTCAGTCGCGCGGGAAAAGAGTTCGGGACGACGATCAGTCGCTCTCGCCGCGGTCGCTCGCCCTGTGTTCGCTGATGAGGCGGTCGACCATCTCGGCGTTGCGCTCGCGCTCGCGCTCGACGGCGCGGCGTTCCCAGTCCTCGATAGCGGCCTCGACCTCCTCCTCGCGGGCGACCGCGAGTTCGTCGACCTCCTGGACGGTGACCGCCTCGGCGGGCGCGACGGGGACGTCGTGTTTGAACAGTATCTCGTCGGCGATATCCGAGAGGCCGCCGTTCCGGAGGACGAGCCGCGGGTCGACGTCGACGAGTCTGTCGGCGGTCGAGGCGCCCGCGCCGGAGGCGTCCCGGAACATGATGGTATCGTCCTCGGCGAGGCCGAACCGCTCGTCGGCGTCCGCGATGGCGTCGCTGGTGAACTGCGCGACCACCTTCACCGGCACCAGCCCCTCCCGTTTCTCGGAGACGTCCGCGAAGTTCGAGTGGTCGAGCTTCCACAGCGCCTTCAGCCGTTCGAGTTTGCCCTCCAGGTCGTCGATCCGGTCGTCTTTCTCCGCGAGTTGCCGTTCGAGCCGGCGGTTCTCCCGCTCCAGGCGGGTGACCTCGCGGTCGCGGCGGGCCTCCTTGCGGCTCTCGCTGCGGGCGTCCGAGAGTTTCCGCTCGTAGTCGTCGATCTCGTCGTCCTTGGCTTCGATGGTCTCCTCGAGACGCTCGACGTGTGACTGGAGGCGCTCGACCTGCGTCTCAAGGTCGGCGATGCGGCGCTGTTCGGGCGAGCGTTCGGCCGGGTCGTGCTCGTCGTCGTCGGCCTCGGACCCGCCGTCGTCGGTCAGGTCCGCGAGGACGGCCTCGACGGACTCCTCGCCGGCGACGACGCGGGCGACGACCGGCCCGACCTCCTCGCCGGGCGGGACCTTCGCGGCGATCCGGTCGAACTGGTCGGCGTGGTGGTCGTAGGCGCCGAACGCGGCAGCCATCGCGTCGCGCTCGTGGTCGTTGTCGTAGGCCTCCTCGCGGGTGCGGTGTTTCTTCACGTCGACCGGCAGGTCGCGCTCGGGGACCCACCCCGCGGCGTCGAACGACCGGCGGAGTTTCTCGACGGTCTCGGGCATCGGCGTCACGTCCGCGGCGACGACCACGGGCCGGCCGCGCTCGATGATCCACTCGGTCACCTCGGCGGTGTCGGCCGTGCGCGTACTCGTGACGTCGAGCACCTCGCCGTCGAGGCCGACGATGGCGACGGCGGTGGTCGTCCCGGGGTCGACCCCGACGACGACGTGGTCGCGGCGCTTGGCCAGCGGCCGGAACTCGATGCCGTCCCGGCGGACGCGTTCGACCTCGATGCGGACGTCACCCGAGCGCTCGTTCGAGACCGGGATGTCCTGCGGGCGCCCCTCGACGGTGAACACCGCGTTCGAGAACCCGCCGTACTTCTCGGTGACCTCGCGCTCGTAGTCCAGCCCCGCGTCGTCGAGTTCGGACTCGACCTCGCGGGCGCGCTTCTTGACCGAACCGTGGATCCGGCGGGTGTAGCGGTCCTCGCTGTAGCCGCCGCTGCCCGTCGAGCGGCCCCGCGAGACCTTGACCTCGGTGCGGTCGGTGAACGCGGTCACCTCCTGGCCGACGTTGCCCGCGGCTAGGCGGGCGGCGGCCTCGGCTTCCCCCATCGGGTCCGAGCCGTAGGGGACGTCGTGGCGGTGGGCCACCCGCGAGAGCGGCTCTGGCCGCTCGGCGCCCGTCACCTGCACGAGGCTGGTCTCGTCGGGGAGTTCACCCAGGAAGTGGACGAGCGCGTCCTTGTTCTCGGCGAGTTCGTAGACGTTGTCGGTGGCGACGATGGCCGGCTCCTCGTCGGCGACCAGCCGCCGGAGTTTCCGCCGGGAGACGACGTCCCGGTCGACGTGCTCGCCGTCGAACGCGACGAGCGCGTACGAGACATCGCCCCGGACGTCCCCGCTCTGGACATCCACCCCGAACACCACGGCGTCGAGTGCGCTCGTGCGCGTGCTCACACACCCCGGTACGCGAGGCGCGACTATAAATGCGACGCGGGGACGGCGACCAGTCTCACCAGTAGCCCGCTATCCGGTCCATGGCCGTCACGACGAGGACGTGTGGCAGGGTCATGACGGCGATAGCGACGAGATAGACCGCGGCGACGCCCTCTAGGGTCGCGGGCGGTGACGGGGCGGTGGTCCACAGTGCCCAGCAGACCGCCAGGCCGCCGGCCGTCGGGAGCGCGGCCTCGCGGGCGAACCGCCCGAGCGCGGTCAGCAGGCGGCCGCGTTCGAGCGCGGCCGTCGCCGTCTCGTCGAGAGTGAGCACCCGTGCGACGTGGCGGGCCGCGTGCCAGACACAGAAGTACACGCCCACGGCGAAGACGGGCGGGACGACCAGGAAGTAGGCCCACAGCAGCGCCGTCTCGCCGGCGTCGACCGCCCACGCACCGTGGTCGTCGGCCGCCCGGTAGCCGAGCGCGAGCGTCCCGACGGTGAGCCCCGCGAACGCGGCCCCGAGGGCCAGCCGAACCCCGGGGGTCACGGGCCAGACCGCCAGTTCGCCGCCGAACGGGGCCGCGAACGACGCGAGCACCGCCCGGTACCGGTCGGGAAACGCCAGCAGGGGGACGAGCACCGGCAGGCCGCCGCGGACGAGGACGGTCAGCGCACGCCGGGGCCGCGAGTCGAGGTGGTCGGCGCCCAGCACCGCCGCGAGCGGGTGGAGTTCGCCCTGGCCCCAGTGGAACCAGGTGAGCGCGACGAAGCCGACGGCGCTGGCCACGGGGACGAGAAACCACGCGACAGCGTAGGCGCCCCCGACGACGACGTAGAGGGCGACGACGACGCCGGCCCACCGCGCGTCGAGGCGGCCGGTGACCGCACGCGGCAGCGCCGCCCAGTCGACCGCGCCGTGGGGCAGTCCCAGCACGAGGACGCTGGCGGCCAGTGGGAGATACCGCCACCGCTCGGGGACGCCCACCCCCGCGGTGAACGCGAGCGTACACGCCGCGACCGGGAGCCAGGGGAGCCAGACGACGGGGACGCGCAGCGTCTCGCGGACCGGTGCCGGGAGCGCGACGCCGTCGGTCACCGCCGCCATCGCCGGGTCACCCCTGCTCCCGCGCGTTCGAGCGCGGTCGCCAGCGGCCGGTCGCGGTCGGGGTCACCAGTCGCCCGGTCCCAGCGCGCGAGGACCCACCGCAACAGGACCAGCCCCTGGACGACGAACAGGTTTGTCACGAGGAAGAAGGTCATCTCCTCGACCGGGAGGCCGGCGATGGCCAGCCCCGTCGTGTACGCATCGGAGATGACCCAGACCCCGTCCGCGATGGCGTAGCGGTCGACTGCCCACAGGTACAGCGTGGGGACGCCGACCGCGAGCGCGACCCGGCGGCGGGTTCGCAGGAGGTACCGCCAGCCAACGGCCCACTGGAGCGCCAGCACCGGCCCGCTCCAGGCCAGGACCGCGCCGAGATACAGCGTGGACGGCCGAGTCAGCAACGCCAGCCCGACCAGCGAGACGGCCGCGCCCGCGAGCGCGCCGGCCACCCAGTCCGCCCGGGAGTGGTCGACCCCCTTGACGACCGGGCCGACGACGTGGTAGGTCCACAGCGCCGTCAGCGCGGGTTGTAGCACGAAAAACAGGAACTCCCCGACCGGGACGCCGAACGCCCAGCCCGCGACGCGGCCGTCGCCGTACCACCAGACCCCGCGGTCTATCAGCAGGGCGTCCCAGGGAGTCGTGTAGACGACCGCAAGCAGAGCGATGACCGCCAGGCCGACGCCGGCGACGCTCCTGTCGACCGCGAGCCGGCGGCGCCACGCCGCCACAGCCAGCAGTACCAGCGGCGGAACGACGAACAGCGCGTGGAACTGCAGGTACGTGAGTGGCGTCGGCATTGGGTTCGTGTTCTCGGACGGCCGTGTTCAGTTACACGTCCCGGTTCCCGTCGCTGAGAAGCGGGAGCCCGACCGCCGCGTGGGTGACACCGAACCGCCGGCGCCAACCCGGGCTCCCGTCAGTGCAGCGGCATCGACCGCGACCCCAACGACCGTAACCCGACTGCCAGTCGGCGACCGCGTCGACGGGTGACCGACTGCCAGTCGGCGACCGCGCCGGCACCGGTCTGTCGGTCCGCAACTACGCCGGCACCGGTCTGTCGGTCCGCAACTACGCCGGCGGTGGAGTGACAGTCGATGACTGCGTCGTCGACCGTCAGTCGGCGGTGGTCGTGCCGGCCGTCGCTTCGGAGACGTCGTCGAGGACTTTCCGGCTGGACAGCAGCAGGAAGCCGAACCCGACCTTCGCGGTGATGTCGAGCACCATGAACCCGGCCGTCTCGATGTTGAGGCTGACGAGCTGGAGGCCCTCGGTTCCGAGGAGCCACCAGGCCGGGTACACCAGCCAGATGACGACGACCAGGTTCCGGAGCTGGCTGAACTTCGCGCCGACGTCGGACGACAGCGACTTGGCCTGCTGGCTGAGCGTGCCAAAGAGGAAGTACAGCAACACGAGCAGGAAGCCCGTGCTGACGCCCCACCAGATGAGGCGGCGCGCGCCGTCGCCGAGGCCGAACGCGGCGAAATTACCGCCCGATAGCGTCGCGACCGCGCCCGTTCCGATCATCAGGGCGTCCAGCCCGACCAGCGCCGACAGCTGGTTCCGGTTGGCACCGGCCAGCAGGCCCAGGTCGATGAGCAACAGCGGCGTCGTGAAGAACCAGTCGGTGTACCGCGCCCAGTAGATGGGCAGCGTCTCACCGCCGACTGTTACCTCCGTGAGTCCGAACCCGAGCGCCATCGCGAGGTAATTACAGAACGCGATGGCGGTGATGAATATGGTGACGATGTAAAACTCCTGGCGCTTCTCGTCGTCTTCCCCCCATCCCGTCGCGATGAAGTACAACATGCCGAGGAGCATGCCTGCGGTACCTATCCATAGCCATATCGACTCGCTTCCTGGTTGTGGCATGACTACGATCGAGGGTTAGTGTGTTTCTACCAAAAGCGCAATACCGAACTAGTTTGGAATAATTGGGACCGAGGGAATACGGGTGGTCTGGCCGGTCTGGGGTCCATCTGGTCCGTCTGGAGTCCATCCGCTTCCGGAGGGGATCGGCCCTGCGGGGTCGGTTCCGGGGGGCGGCCACGGATTACGCGTAGAGTTCCTCGAAGACCTTGCGCTGGGCGGCCCGGAGGTGCTGGTGGAACGTCGACCGGCCGATACTCATCGAGGTAGCCAGTTCCTCGCCGGTGGAGTCGCGGGGCCACTCGAAGAAGCCGCCGACGATGGCCGTCCGGAGCGCGGTCGCCTGCCGGTCGGTGAGTTGCTCATCGATGCGGGCCCTGATGTCCTGTCGGGTCTCGGCGGGGCGTTCCTGCTCGCGGTAAGCGGTCAGGTCCGCGCCGGAGATCTGGTCCTCGATGGCCTCGACGACCGCCCGGGGCTGGGCCTCGGGGGTGATCTCGACGGTCAGTTCGCCGACGCCGCCGGTCGCGTGCATCTCGGTGATCCGTCCGCCCCGGTCGATGACCAGGTCGACCAGCGGCGACCTCTCGACGTCGAACTCCAGGACCGAGCGGTCGTCGTCGGTCGTGACCGGCGTGACCGACACCTCCTCGTCGCGGCCGTCCAGCACCGACGCGACGGCCTCGGGGTCGGCGTCGGTCTCGAAGAACAGCGTCGTCGGCCCCGCCTCACGCGAGACGGTCCCGACGTGGACGAACGACGTGTCCAGCGCCGACGAGAGCGCGACGAAGAACGGCTCCTCGCCGGTCAGCCCGAACTCCAGTTCGGTCACCTCGTCGGAGGCCAGCAGGCGCTGGCTCGTCAGGTCGTGGAGCGCCATCGTCGCCGACCGCCCGACCGCCGAGAGCACGCGCTGCTCGGGTTCGCTGAACGTCGTGCCCGCCTCGATACCGACGACGAGGACGCCGTAGCCGACGTCGCCGTACCGGAGTGGCACCGCCGCGACCGCGGCGACGTCCTCGCCGACGACTGCGGCGTGGCGGTCCAGCAGGTCGGCGGCCGCCGGGTCCCCGCCGGTGGTGACGACCTGGAGCTGGCCAGTCTCGACGGCGCGTGCGACCGGCCCGTCGCCCGTGAGGTCGAACTCCAGGTCCCCGGGCGGGTCGCCCCCGACCCAGGTGGAGGGCGACACCGTGTCCGTCGCCGGGTCGCGGTCGCCGACCCACGCGAGGACGTACTCGTCGGTCTCGACCAGCCGCTCGCAGACCGCCGCCTCGACGGCCGCCCGGGTGTCCGCGCTGAGCAGGCGGCTGGTCACGTCTGTCACCAGGCCGTCCAGGCGGGTCAGCAGCGCTTCGACCGTCTCGCGTTCGGCCCGGGCCTTCTCGGCCTGGCGCTTGGCCTCGCGTTCGGCCTCGACGCGTTCGGTTACGTCGAGCTGGAAGCCGACGTAGTGGGTCAGCTCCCCGCCGAGGTGGACCGGCGCGATGTCCAGCCGGTTCCAGAACGGCTCGCCCGACTTCGTGTAGTTTCTGATCTCGACCGAGACCGGGTCGCCGGCGCCCAGCGCCCGCGACATCTCCGCGATGGCGGAGGGGTCGCTGTCGTCGCCCTGCAGGAAATCACAGTTGTGTCCCAGCGACTCCGCCTCGGTGAAGCCGGTCAGCTCCTGGAAGGCCTCGTTGGCGTAGATGAGCGGCAGGTCCCGCCGGGAGGCGTCGGCGATGGTGATCCCGACCGGCGCCTCGTCCATCGCGCGGTCCTTGAGCTCCTCGCTGACCTCCGGGAAGTGTGACCCCTCGATGACGACCCGCTCGACCGCATCGACCAGCGCGAGGCGCTGTTTCCCGGCCGGCTCCCGGGGGACGTAGTCGCTGACGCCCGCGGAGATGGCCTCGCTGGCCAGCCGCTCGTCGCCCGCGCTCGTAAACAGCACGAACGGGAGGTCCTCGTCGGTCTCCCGGACGCTCCCCAGAAGCTCCACTCCCGACTCCCCGGGGAGTGCGTGTTCGCTGACGACACAGTCGACGGGACCCGCCGCGAGTCGGTCGCGCGCAGCCGCGGCGTCCGCGACCCGTTCGACGGAGAACCCGGCCCGGCCGAGCGCCTCGACGACCGGCCCCGCCGCTCCCTCGTCGGGGTCGACGTAGAGCACACGCTCGCCTGACCGCTCCCCACTGGCAAACGCCATGGGGCTACTTGACCGACCGGCCACATGAGCGTTATCCCGGGGCCGCGGGTGTCCGCCCGCCGGAGACCGCTCACGAACCGCCCTCTTTTTGTCGATGCCCGACAGAGAGAGAAACAATACTTCCGCGTCCACCCGCCGGACGCGGGGCCACCACGATGTACGGGGACACGACACCGGGCGCCCAGCCGACTGTGCGCCTGCTGGGGTACTCGGACCTGGAGAGTGCCTACGACGACCCCGACAGGGTCGGGGCGCTCGCCGGCCGGATCGACGAGTTGCGCGACGACGCGACCCTCGTGGCCGGCGCCGGCGACGACACCGCGCTGGGCGTGCTCGCACTGTTGACCGACGCCGGCCGCGCCCAGGCCCGTCCCTTCTTCGAGCGGGTCGCGCCCGCAGTCGAGACCTTCGGCAACCACGACTTCGACCCCGGCCGCGAGTGGGCCTACGAGTGGGCCGGGTCGGTCCCGCCGACCTACCTCTGTGCGAACCTCGCGGGGCCGGGAAGCGACCGCGTGCCCGACGGGACCGTCCTCGAACGCGGCGGCGCCCGCGTCAGCGTGGTCGGCCTCGCCCACCCCGAGACGGCCGACATCTGCGGGGCGGTCGAGGGCCTCCGGGTGTCAAACCCCGTCTCGGCCGCCCGGGCGGCGTTCGACGACCTCGGCCCGGTCGACTACCGGGTCGTCCTCGCTCACTGCGGGGCGGCCGACCCCGAGGTGGCCGCCGGCGTCGACGCCGACGTCGTGCTGGGCGGCCACCGCCACGACCGCCGCCACGAGCACGTCGAGGGGACGCTGTTCGTCCGCACGCCGGGGAGCGGCACCGAACTCGTCGAGGTCGCGCTGGGCCCCACAGGAGGCGACGACCCCACGGCGATGGCCACGTTCCACGAGATAGCCCCTGACGAGGACCCGCAGGACGCGACGCTCGCCGACGTCTATCGCGAGCGCCGGGAGCGACTCGGCGTCGACGAGACGGTCGCCCACGTCGACAGGTCGCTCCCGCGGACCGAACGCGGGCGGTTCGGCGGCGAGAGCCGCCTGGGCAACTTCGCGGCCGACGCCTTCCGCGCGGCCGCCGGCGCGGACGCGGCGCTGTTCCCGGCCGGGTCGCTCCGGACCGGCCCGCCGCTGTCCGGCGACGTGACCCGCGCCGAGGTGGTCTCCCTGTGTCCGTTCGACAGCCCCGTCGTCGAGTGTGTCCTCGACGGCGCGGCGTTGCGTGCCGTCCTCGCGGAGGCCGCCCACCCCCACCCCGGCGACCGCGGCTGGGTCCACTTTCACACGTCGGGCCTGCGGGCCCGGTGGACCGACGCGAACGAACTGGCCGGCGCGACGGTCGACGGCGACCCCCTCGACGACGACCGGACCTACCGCGTCGCGACCGCCGAGTACGTGGTCGTCATCGACGCTTTCGGGCCCGTCGACCGCGACGCGGTCGCCGCCGAGCACGACCGACAGTGGCAGACGCTTCTCGCTCACGCCCGCGAGGGCGGCCTCGACGTGGCCCGCGAGGGGCGCATCGAGCGCGTGCCCGCACCCGAGGCCGCCGACGGCCTGGACGGGTAGGTCCGTCCGCCGAGCGCGACGCAACCGAGTCCTGTCAGGAAGGCGATCGCCCGCCCGACCAGGACCCCCGTCTGGTTGCAGGGATACTTCACCTTGTCCCGCAGGTAGTACGCACCCTCGTGTCGTATCGGCTCGCGCATCTCCAGGGCGGGCACGCGGGCGCCAGTGCGCGTGACCGACCCTGTCTCGACGGCCTCGCGCGCAAACGCCGAGGCCTCCGCGCTCGGGACGGCGACTCGCTGGTGGACCACGCAGGCTTTGTCACACGCGAGCACGCGCGACGAGTGCCGGAGTGCGGCCGCCGCCCTCACGTCGTCGTCGACCCGCTCGACTCAGTACGTGACGGTGCCCTCGCCGCCCGTGAGATCCCCCGGATGGAAATAGAGCGGGTTCAGGAGGGGGCCGATGCCGCCGGTAAAAACACTCCCTGTTGACACGAATCGGTGGTCACTTCGCCGCGCAGTTCGCCGGAGTGGCCGGACGGCAAGTACTGAGGCGTACACGTTCTCCGCATGGAGTACACGAACCAAGACTCTTATATGCGCATGCGCATGCGTATGCATGGGAGATACGTCGATTCGCGTTTCGGAAGAAGCGAAAGACCGCCTCGACCTCCACAAACGAGAGGGAGAGAGTTACGAAGACGTGATCCTCCGGCTCACGGAACGGGACAAATGGGCGGGCTTCGGTGTGCTCTCGGACACCGGGACGGCGACGCGGGACGGTCTCGACAGGATGCGAGCGGAGCTGCGCCAGGGGACGACCGACGATATCGAGACCTCGAAATAGATGCTGGTACTCGACAACACCCTCCTCAGTGACTATCTCGACGGCAGAGAGTCGGCCCGGGCGTTTCTCGAACAGTACGAACGGGACGTCTGGGCAGTGCCGTCTATCGTCCTCTACGAAGCCTACATGGGGAGTATTCACGGCTACATCGACGGCTCTCCGGAGACTATCAAGCAAGCGGTCACGGCGTCGATGGACGTGGTCGAGGTCACCGAACAGACGGCCGACGAAGCCGCGTCGCTGCAGGACGAACTGATGAGTCGTGGCGTTCCGGCGGACCATCCGGATGCCCTCATCGCCGCGTCAGCGCGGGTCCACGGTGGGGCGTTCGCGACCGCCGAGAAACACTTCTGGAAAGACGAAGTACGGTCGGTGCTGTCTGTCGTAAAATACGACCCGGACTGACGGCGCTCCGTTCGCCACCCGGAAACCGGGGACCGACTGCCGGTATCGGCCAGACGTGTCGGCCGCGAATGTGACGAGAGACAGCCCGGTAGTGGGACCGGCGAGAGACGGGAGAGACAGCCCGGTGGTGGGACCGGCGACCCGGGCCCCTCAGTCGGCGGTGACCTCGGCCTCGACGTCGTCCTGGTAGTGCTCCTCGATGTCGTCCTCGTCGACGCGGTTGAGTTCGGCCTCGGGGAGCATCGACAGCAGGTCCCAGCCGATGTCGAGGGTCTCGTCGATCTCGCGGTCGGTGTTGTAGCCCTGCTGGACGAACTGCTCCTCGAAGGCCTCGGCGAAGTCGAGGTACCGGTTGTCCCGTTCCGAGAGGGCCTCGCGGCCGACGATCTGCACGAGGTCGCGTTTGTCCTCGCCCTCGGCGTAGGCGGCATAGAGCTGGTCGGAGACGCCGCCGTGGTCGCCGCGGGTGAGCCCCTCCCCGATCCCGTCGTCCATCAGGCGCGACAGCGACGGGAGCGGGTCGACCGGCGGCTGGATCCCCTGGCTGTTCAGGCCGCGGTCGACGAGGATCTGCCCCTCCGTGATGTACCCCGTCAGGTCGGGGATCGGGTGGGTGATGTCGTCGCTGGGCATCGTCAGGATGGGGATCTGGGTGATCGACCCGCCCTGGCCCTTGATGCGGCCCGCGCGCTCGTAGAGCTGTGCGAGGTCGGTGTACATGTACCCGGGGTAGCCACGCCGGCCCGGCACCTCCTCGCGTGCCGCGCCGATCTCGCGCAGGGCCTCACAGTAGTTGGTCACGTCCGTGAGGATGACCAGCACGTGGTACCCCTGGTCGAACGCGAGGTACTCGGCGGTGGTCAGCGCCAGCCGCGGCGTGATCGTCCGCTCGACGGCGGGGTCGTTGGCGAGGTTCATGAACACCACGCTGCGTTCGAGCGCGCCCGTGCGCTCGAAGTCGTCCATGAACTCGTTGGCCTCCTCGGCGGTGATGCCCATCGCGCCGAAGATCACCGCGAACTCGGTGTCCTCGCCTTCCTCCTCTTCCTCGGGGACGGAGGCCTGGCGGGCGATCTGCAGCGCCAGTTCGTTGTGGGGCAGCCCCGACGCCGAGAAGATCGGCAGCTTCTGGCCACGCACCAGCGTGTTCATGCCGTCGATGACGGAGACACCGGTCTGGATGAAGTCCTCGGGGTACTCCCGCGAGTAGGGGTTGATCGCCTCGCCGACGATGTCGCGGCGCTCCTCGGGGACGATGTCGGGGCCGTCGTCGATAGGGTTGCCCGACCCGTCGAGCACCCGCCCGAGCAGGTCCTCGGTGACGGGCATCTTCATGGTCTCGCCGAGGAACGTCACCGACGACTGGCGGTCGATGCCCTCGGTGCCCTCGAACACCTGGATCGCGACGTGCTCGCTGGTGCTGTCGAGCACCTGGCCGCGGCGCGTCTGTCCGTCGGCGGTCTCTATCTCGACGATCTCGTCGTAGCCGACGGGTTCGTCCGTCTCGACGAAGACCAGCGGTCCGCTGATTTCCGTGATCGTCTGGTACTCTTTCATTGTCAGTAGAGTGAGCGCAGTTGCTCGGTCATGTCGCTCTCGATGTCGTCGACGAAGTCGTCGGCCTCGTCGTCGGGCGTCGTCCCGATGCGGTTGAGCCGGGGCAGGGCGTCGATGTCCGTGATCTCGTCGACCGGGACGCCCGCGTCCAGCGCGTCGAAGGCCTCGTCGTTGAACGTCTTGATCGCCCCGAGGATCCGGTAGGTCTTCTCGGGCGGACAGTAGCGGTCGACCTCGTGGAGCGCGTTCTGCTGGAGCCACGCCTCCTTGAGGTACCGGGCGACCTCCAGCGTGAGTTGCTGGTCTTCGGGCAGTGCGTCCTTGCCGACCAGCTGGACGACCTCCTGGAGTTCGCCGTCCTCGTCGAGCGTGTCGATGGCCCACTGGCGCTGTTCGGCCCAGTCGTCGGCGACGTTCTCCGCGAACCAGGGGTCGAGCTGGTCGCGGTACAGCGAGTAGGAGTCGTTCCAGTTGATCGCCGGGAAGTGGCGCCGCTCGGCCAGGTCCGAGTCCAGCGCCCAGAACGTCTTGACGATACGGAGCGTGTTCTGGGTCACCGGCTCCGAGAAGTCACCGCCCGGCGGCGAGACGGCCCCGATGACCGAGATCGACCCCTCGGTGCCGTTGATGTTCTCGAAGTACCCCGCCCGCTCGTAGAAGGCCGACAGGCGTGCGGCCAGGTACGCCGGGTACCCTTCCTCGCCGGGCATCTCCTCGAGGCGCGAGGAGATCTCGCGCATCGCCTCCGCCCACCGCGAGGTCGAGTCGGCCATCAGCGCCACGTCGTAGCCCATGTCGCGGTAGTACTCCGCGATGGTGATACCCGTGTACACGCAGGATTCCCGGGCGGCGACGGGCATGTTCGACGTGTTGGCGATGAGGCAGGTCCGGTCCATCAGGGGGTTGCCCGTCTGGGGGTCGGGCAGTTCCGGGAAGTCGTCGATGACCTCCGTCATCTCGTTGCCCCGCTCGCCACAGCCGATGTAGACGACGATGTCGGCGTCGGCGAACTTCGCCAGCGACTGCTGGGTGACGGTCTTCCCGCTCCCGAAGGGGCCGGGGATGGCGGCGGTCCCGCCTTTCGCCAGCGGGAACAGGCCGTCGAGGATGCGCTGGCCCGAGGTCAGCGGTTCGGTCGGGGTCTGCTTGTCGACGGTGGGCCGTTCCTGGCGGACCGGCCACTCCTGGCGCATCTGTATCTCCTCGCCGCTATCGAGTTCGGCCACCGTCTCCTCGACGGTGAAGTTACCGGACTCGATGGCGACGACCTCGCCGCCCTCGGAGTCGGGCGGCACCATCACCTTGTGGTCGATGCTCGCGGTCTCGGGGACGGTGCCGACGACGTCACCGGTCTCGACGTCGTCGCCCTCCTCGACTTCGGGTTCGAACTCCCAGGTGCGTCCGAGGTCGATGCCGGGCGCGTCGACGCCCCTGTCGAGAAACGCCGACCCCATCTTCTCCTCGAGGACCTCCAGCGGGCGCTGGACGCCGTCGTAGATGGTGTCCAGCATGCCCGGTCCCAGGTCGACCGACAGCGGCGCACCCGTGCTCTCGACGGGTTCGCCCGGGGAGACCCCGGAGGTCTCCTCGTAGACCTGGATGGTCGTGATGTTGCCCTCGATCTCGATGACCTCGCCCATCAGTCCTTCGTCGCCGACGTAAACGACGTCGTTCATCTTCGCGTCGAGGTCCCGGGCGGTGACGACCGGCCCGGAAACGCTCTCGATGACGCCGTCCTCGCGTACCGTTGTGTCTGTTGCTTGACTCATATTAGTCCTCGTCCATCAGGTCGATGCCGATGGCGCGTTTGATCTGCTCGCGGAGCGCGTCGGACCCTCCCTCGCCGCCGAGGGTCACCAGGACGGGCTCCACGCTCGTTTCGACGTCCGACCGGGTGGTCCGGGAGAGCGCGTCGAGGTCGTCGTCGTGCATCACGAGGATGCCGACCTCCTCGTCGTCCAGCATCTCCCGGACGGCCGCGTCGAGCTGTTCGTCCTCGGTGACGTTCGCGAACTTGCGGACGCCGGCCAGCCGGAAGCCGGTCGTGAAGTCCGGACTGCCGACCACCGCGACTTCCTGGCTCATAGCATCACCAGCTCGCGCTCGATCTCGTCGGGGTCCAGTCCCGCCTCGCGGGCCCGCGCGACCGCCCGGATGTTGTCGACCTCGCGCTCCTTTGCGAGCACGAACGAGAGGACCGGACACACCGACAGCGGGTACCGGTTCGACAGCGTGTCGGCGTACTCCAAAAGCGCCGCGTCCAGCGCGTGTTCGAACTCGATGAGCGTCTCGGCCTCCTCGAGGACGTCCAGCGCCTCGTCGAGTTCGTCCCCGTAGATGCTCGTGCGGACGTGCTCGACGAGCTGGTCCTCGTTGGCGACCAGCCGGCGCAGGTCCGCGGGCGTCAGGAGCCGCCCGCCCTCGATGTAGTACTCCGAGGGGTCCATCTCCGCGCCGCTGCGGGCGAGCCGGAGCGCGTTCCGGAGGTTCACGAAGTCGATCTCGGCCTCGAGGAACTCGACGTACAGTTCGGTCGCCCGGTCGCGGTCGCGGGGCAGCCCCGCGATGAGGTGCTCGTAGAAGGTGCGGTCGACCGCGTTCTCCAGCGGGACGAGCAACCCCGCCTCCTCGTAGTCGTCGACGGCCGCGGTCAGCGCGTCCCCGAAGATGGTCCGGTCGACGAGTTCGACGACTTCCTCGACGGAGCCGGCCTCGGTCAGCCGCTCCAGCGTCGCCGCCGAGAACTCGCCGGCGTCGATGAGGTCGTCCTCGACGGCCTCGCGCTCGGCCCCCGAGTACACCCCCCGGAGCACCGTCTTCAGGTTCCAGGCGTCGAACTTCCGCAAGTAGCGGGCGACGTAGTCGTACAGCGCGCCGTCGGACCACCTGAGCAGGTCGTCGAAGTGTTTCGCCAGGTTCTCGTTCAGGGCGTACTCGATGAGGTCGACACCCGAGTGGCGCGCCCCGAGGCGGTTCATCTCCGTCTCGTACTCGGACTCCTCCATGAACCGGGCGATCTCGCCGGTACCCATCCGGACCAGCTTGCGGTAGTCGTCGCCGTCGAACAGCCGCGACCGGCGGGACCTGACCCTCGCGGTGACGTATTCGTAGTTGCCTTCCTCTGTGGCGTCGGTCCTGCTCATTGCTCGAACAGCCGGTCACTGACCTCGCGGAGGTTCTCCTCCCAGACGTCCTCGAGTATCGAGTCGAAGGTGTTGTTCACGCGGACGCGGGAGCTCTCGCTCTCGACGACGACCCCACCGAGACAGTCGTACTCGCCGCCGTACGCGAAGCCGTGCTCGTCGGCCAGCGACTCCAGCAGGTCAGCGTCCTCGCTCCGCCCGCGGACGCTCACCTCGGCGTCGTCGTCGAACTCCGTGGCGGCGGCCGCCAGCAGCGCCCGCGTCAGTTCCTCGCGGTCCTCGCCCTCCAGCCCCGCCAGTTCCTCCTCGACGGCGGCGCGCACCTCCTCTAGGACGTCCCGGCGGGCCTCCAGGCGGGCCTGCTTGGCCTCGAGTTTGGCGCTGGAGAGTTTCTGCTCGCGCTCCTGTTCGATGGTCCGCTCTACCTCCGCGGCGCGCTGCTCGCGGATCTCCTCGGCGTCGGCCTCCGCTTTCGCGACGGTCTCCTCGGCCTCCCGTTCGGCCTCCTCGCGGATCTCTTCCCCACGCGCGCGGGCTTCGTCTCGGATGTCCTCTACGACAGTATCGAGACTCATTGTCGGCGTTACTGCGCCACGAAGATGGTGACGAACGCGATAATGATGAGCGTCTCGGGCAGCGCTGTGAAGATCAGCGCCGAGACGAACATGTCGTCGTCCTCGGCGACGGCCCCGACCGCGGAGGCGCCGATGCGGCTCTGGGCGATCCCCGTGCCCAGGCCGGCCAGTCCGACGGCGAGGGCCGCCGCAGCCGTCGAACCGATCGCCGGTGCGCTGCCACTTGACTCCTGCAGTACAACGTTTGCCAGTTGTGAGGTAGCTTCGAACATTGTGGATCCACTCGTGACTAGTTTCCGTACAGAGGAGGTTTGCCCTATCGCGGGCTTAAAGCTTCTCAAATCGGTCGCGTCCTCTGTCGAATCGGGCGATTCGACCGTTCACGTTCGGTTGACACGACGCTCCGGATCCCGGCGCCACAAGGGTCGCGACTCGTCAGCTACCCACGAGTAAACTCGTGGGCTTGTCGGTGGACTCCCGCACTTCGCGCTCCCACACGAAAGCCCCACGCTCCTTCCTTTCTAAGAAGGTGATGGACGTGTGTTACCGTTCTTCCCGAACTCAAATCAAGCTTACGCGCTTCCTCCCACCGCTAAAGCGGATGGGCTTCCGCGCTGTGACAACTGTGACAGACGATGGGACGCTCGACCCCGTCGAAACGGCCGAGACAGCCGACGGAAACGAAACCAGCGGTTCGGCGGTCAGTGGGTCCCGGGGACCCGGGGTTTCAGGAGCCGTCCTCGGTGTGGCTCCGCTCGGCGCCGAAGGGCGAGTAGACCCTGCCGCTGCCCTCGTAAAACTTCGAGAAGAACTCGAAGTACTCCAGGCGGATGGACTGGATACCGGCGGAGGTGATGCCGAGCAACAGGACGACCAGATGTCCGACCAGCAGGACGACGACCCCGAACGCCAGCAGGCCGACGCCGCCGTGGATCATGCCGGGGAACATGATCGTCGCCTCCTCGTGGTGTTCGAGCACGTACTCGGGCCCGTGCGAGAGCATGAAGTGGAACTCGCCTTTCTCCTGGTAGGCGCCGAAAAACAGGAGATTGACCGCGAAGGCCATCCCGGCCTTGGCCAGCAACACTGCGGCGATCCGCAGGTACGACAGCGTGTGGGCGAGCGTGATGTGGAGTTCGATGAGTTCGTAGGCCGGGCCGAACACGAGCAATACCATGCCGACCGCGAGCATGCCGACGCCGACCATTCCGACCTCCGCGGGGAAGCCGCTGAACCCGAGCGCGAACGCGGCCCCCTCGCCGGAGTCGAACACCTCGAAGAGCAGGTCCGGCTTCGAGTCCCGGAGGAATTTACTGAAGATGAACAGCCACACGCCGTTGAACGCCAGCAGCCACGACCCCGACTCGATGACGGCCTCCCTGGTGCCGTGCAACGACCGGTTCTCGACGAACTCGAAGACGTAGGCCACGTTCAGGTGCAGCAGGCCGAACAGGGCCGTGAGCACGAACCACGCCTCGGCCCAGTAACTGGTCGCCGGCGAGAGCCCCTTCTCGATGGGGGCGTGTTTCAGCCCGACTGCGTCGACCCAGAGGTACTCCGTGATAAGGTGGAGCCCGAATATCTCGCCGTAGAGCACGCCGAATATCGTCGTCATAGCCCCGGCGGCCGCGGCGACGATGCCGAAGTTCTTGAACGCGTCCGACTCGAAGTTGGCGTACACCCAGTAGCCGATGCCCGTGTATATCAGCCCGTAGCCGACGTCCCCGATCATGAACCCGAACATCAGCGGGAACGTCAGAAAGAGGACGATAGTCGGGTCCAGCTCCGAATAGTTCGGCCGCCCGACGGCCTTGGTCAGCAACTCGAAGGGCTTGGTGATCCCGGGGTTGTCCTGGATGACCGGCGGGTCGTCCTCGCCCATCGTGACGACGCCGTCAGAACGCGGTTCTGACGAGGGTCGGCTCGCGGTACTCGCCTCCCCCCCATCCGACCGGACCTCTCCCCCGCCGTCGGCGGTGGCCTCGACCGGTTCGGCCGCTTCGTCGTCGGCGTCCGGGCCGTCGCTCGCCTCGGCGGCCTCGCCGGCCGTCGCGGCGGGCGCCTCGACCGTGCCGGTGGCCTCGCCCTCGTCGTGGACCTCCTCGTGGGTCTCGGCGTGGCCGTGGCGGTCGTAGGCGGCGACCTCCAGTTCCTCGACGTCGGCGTGGTCGCCGACGGCGTCGGCCACTGCCGTCTCGAACTCGTCGTACCGCTCGGTCGGGATCCACCCCTCGGCGACGAAGGCGTTCTCTGTCGTCGCAAAGGAGAGAGGAGCCTCGGCCTTGCGGGCCTCGATGGCGAGTTCCTCCTCGGCGGCCAGCAGGAAGCCGGCGGCGTCGTACCGCAGGTCCTCGAGTTCGCCCTCGACGGTCTCGAGTTTCGACTCGAGTTTCTCTTTGCGGTGTTCCAGTTCCGCGAGGTACTCCTCGGGGTCGCCCTCCTCGTGGGGGACCTCGACGGCCGCGAACTCCGCCTCGACGAGCGCGTCGTTCAGCCGGTCGGCGCCGGTGTGTGCGACGGCGGCGACGACGTCGTCCTCGGCGAACACCTCCGTCGCACAGTCGAGGTCGGCCAGCGCCGCCTCGACGGCCTCGGGGTCGCCCTCGCCGACCGCGACCGAGAGGGAGTCGTACCCCCACAGGAGGTCGAGGTCGATCCCCAGCTCCGCGAACGGCTCCATCCCGTCGACCTGTTCCTCGATCTCGGTGAGGTCGTTCCGGACCGCCTCGCGGCGGTCGTCGAGTTCGTTGGCCTCCCGGCGGACCTCCTCGAGCTGGTCTTCGAGGTCGTCGGTGACGATCCGGCTGGGGCCGGCGTCGTCCTCGGTGACCCCGAGGATGCTCTTGAGCGCCCGGACCGTGACGAGGTTCTCCGAGGCCTCGTCGCCCCCTTCCAGGGGGGTGCCGTTGTCGAAGCCGTCCCAGCGGCCGTCGTACTCCGAGAGGTGGACCAGGTTCAGCCCGTGGACCGCCTCGATGACGTCGTCCATGACGGGTTTCGAGCCCGTCACGGACACCTTGCTCATCCGCTTAGGTCTGAGCATGCACCGCCTCCTCGAACTGTGTGACGACGTACTCGACCACCTCGTCTACCTGTTGCTGTGCCCCGGTCGTGAGCGCCTCGCGCTCGCTGTCGCCCTCCTCGAGGACCTCCTCGCGCTCGGCGTCGATCTCCTCGCGTGCCGTCTCGAGGCGCTCCTGTGCGTCGGCCTCGGCCTCCTCGCGAGCCTGTTCGCGGATCTCGTCGGCGCGCTCGCGTGCCTCGGCGACGATGTCGTCCGCCTCCGTCTCGGCCTCGGCGACGATGTCGTCCGCCTCCGTCTCAGCCTCCTTGATACGGTCGAGAACCTCTGGCCTTGGCATCTGTCAGTCGTAGGGATATCCGGCCAGCGCCTATTTGGTAGTTGCGAAGTGTCGCGACGCCTGGCCGGGGATCCCGCCCGGCCCCCGACGGGTCGCTGCGAGTGCTCGACGCTACCGCGTAGCGACCCCTCGCGCGGCGCGGCCGTTTGACGCAGCTGCGCGGACGGGGAAAACAAGGGAATTATGCCGGACAGGTCCCAACCGTTGCCGATGGGAGTCCTCGAAGACAAGGCCAACGCGCGGCTGTTCTACAAGTACCTCTCGACGGTCTACGACGAGGTCAACAGCTTCATCTGGACCGCGGAGATGCGCCGGGAGGCGCTGGGACTGTTGTCCCTGGAGCGCGACGACCGGGTGCTCGACGTCGGCTGTGGCACCGGCTTCGGAACCGAGGGGCTGCTCGACCACGTCGACACCGTCCACGGCCTCGACCAGAGCGTCCACCAGATGGAGCGGGCCTGGGAGAAGTTCGGGAAACACGGCCGCGTGCGCTTCTACCGGGGCGACGCCGAACGCCTCCCGTTTCGCGACGACACCTTCGACATCGCGTGGTCGTCGGGCTCTATCGAGTACTGGCCCGACCCCGTGGCCGGCCTCGCGGAGTTGCGCCGGGTCACCAGACCCGGCGGGCAGGTGCTCGTCGTCGGGCCGAACTACCCCTCCCGGCGGGTCCTCCAGGAACTGGCCGACGCGGTCATGCTCTTCTACGACGAGGACGAGGCCGACCGGATGTTCCGCGAGGCCGGCTTCACCGCCTTTCGCCACCTGACACACGGCCCGCGCTACAGCCCCGACATCGCGATCACAACCGTCGCCGAGGTCACCGAATGACATCCTCCTCGGCGTGAACGCCGAGGTTTCCACGCGCTCGGGGCCGGGCGGTCCCGACACCAACGGTGGCAAGATTCCGCCGCATGGGCGTACT
>PXRP01000014.1 GCA_003021655.1 Halobacteriales archaeon QS_4_69_31 | reverse complement strand
GTTCGCCCCCGGACGGCCTAAACCCTGCGGTTGCGCCACCACGCTTACGCGATTCACGCCCGCCGTCAACGGCGGGATTCTCTCGCTGAATCAAGATAGCGGGCCCGCGGGCGCTCGGCCTCGGCCGCGCGCACCACCGCCGCGGCGACGCGCTCGGGTGCGACCGCCAGCGGCCCTTCGAGGACCCAGCCGTCGACGAGCGCGGCGTAGGTCCGCTCGTCGGCGGGGACGTCCGCGACCGGTCCGGCCTCGGCGTAGCCCGCGTTGTTGACCAGACAGTCCAGACGCCCGCTCTCGGCCAGCACCCCGTCGACTACCGCCCGGCACCGGTCGGCGTCGCTCACGTCGAGTTCGCGGTACCGGCACCGCTCGCGGACGGACTCCGGGGGCTGCTCGAGGTCGGTCGCGTACACCCGCCAGCCCGCGTCGGCGAACGCGAGCGCGATGGCCGACCCGATACCGCCGGCCGCGCCCGTGACCAGAACGACGCGTTCGTCGGTCGACACGCCCGAGAGCGCGACGGCCGCGACGAAAAAGCTTCTCCCGGGACCGCGTCCGGACAAAAGACCTATCCAGTAAAGCGCCGCAGGTGTGGATATGACCGACGACGACGCCGGCTCCGGAGACGGGGCCGACCCGCCCTCCGCCGACGGCGGCTCTGGAGACGAAGCCGGCCCGACGGTCGAGGGCGTCGAGCTGGCTTTCGACACACAGGAGTCCCTCCCGGCGGTCGCCCAGGACGTCGACTCCGGCGAGGTGGTGATGCTCGCGTACGTGACCCGCGAGGCCGTCGAGCGGACCCGCGAGACGGGGCTGGCTCACTACTACTCGCGGAGTCGCGGCGAACTCTGGCAGAAAGGCGAGACCAGCGGCCACGTCCAGCACGTCGCGGAGGTCCGCGTCGACTGTGACGGCGACGCGTTGCTGTACCTGGTCGACCAGGAGGGCGGGGCCTGCCACACCGGCTTCGAGTCGTGTTTCTACCGCGCGCTCGACGGCGAGGTGGTCGGCGAGCGTGTCTTCGACCCCGACGAGGTCTACGAATGAGCGACGCCACACGCTCGCTCGCGGTCGACGGGCCCGACGCCGGGCGCCTCGGCGGCGAACTGGCCGACGCCCACGCCGACCTCGAACAGGCCCAGGGCCGGGTCGAGGCGGTCGGCGAGGCGACGCTGACGACGCTCGCGGAGCACCACGACGAACTGACGGCGCTGTTCGACCGCTACGAGGAGCGGGTGACTGGCGACGGGAACTTCGAGACGTTCATCGAGTTCCAGGGGAAGGTCGCGGCGTTCACCGAGGAGTTGCCGGCGGACCTCCACCGGCGCGAGGTGTTCGAGGACGTCGACGACCTGCTCCAGCAGCGGCGGCTGACCGAGTCCGACTGGGAGCGGGTCCGCGAGACGCTGGCGCCCGTCCGCCGGGCCGTCGAGCGCCTCGAAGAGCGCGACGCCGCCCGCGAGCGCTACCGGGACGCCCGCGTCGCCGTCGAGCGCCGCCGCGGGGCCCTGGTCGACCGGATCGACGACCTCGAGCGCCTCCAGCGGCTGGGCGAGGCCGACCTCGACGCGCCGACAGCGCGGTTGCGCGACCCCATCGAGCGGTACAACGAGGCCGCCGAGGCGGCCTTCGAGACGCTCTCCCGCGAGGCGAGCGCGCGGACGCTGCTGGGCCTGCTCGAACGGACCAACCACTACCCGCTGGTCGGGTTCGAGCCACCGCCCGCGGAACTGCTCGCGTACGTCGAGGACCACGAGGCGGGGACCGAGCCGGTCCCGCAGCTACTGGAGTACGCCGGCTACTCCCGGTCGAAACTCGACCACTACGTCGCGGACCCCGACGCGTTGCGACGCGCGGTCGGCACGCGCAAGACCTACCTCCGGCGACTCGGCGCCGACCCGCTCACGGTCGCGTGGCCGCCGCCCTCGCCGGGTGTCCTCCGGTATCGCTGCCGTGAACTGACCAGCGTCCTCGGGCGCGTCGTCGACGCCGTCGACGCCGACACCGAGGTCAACCCGATGGTCGCGCTCCGGCGGGTGCGGGAGCTCCCGCGCGAGACCGACTACGAGCGCCTCCGCGAGAGCGCGCAGGCCCGCGCCCGACTCGGCCCGGACGAACGCGAACGCCTCGCCTCCGGCGCCGTCGCCGACGAACTCGAGGCCTGCCGGGCGGCCGTGGACCGACTCGACGACGCCCTCGAGGAGTACCCGTCGCTGTGAGCGGCCGGGACCGCCACCGGTCCGCGGCGGCTACTCCGCCAGGTGGTCGAGGACGGCGTCGGTGTCGGCGGGCACCGGTTCGGGGTCGCTGCCGGCCTCGTAGGCGGCCTGGGGGTCCTTGAGCAGGTGGCCGGTCGTCAGGCAGACCACGTCCTCGTCGGGGTCGACCCGGCCCTCCGCGCGGAGTTTCCGCAGGCCGGCCAGCGAGGCCGCCGACGCGGGTTCGACGCCGACGCCCTCCGCGGCGAGCGCCCGCTGGGCGTCGGTGATCGCCTCGTCGGAAACGGCGACGGCGGTACCGCCGGTCTCGCGGATGCCCGGCAGAGCCTTCGGCGCGTTGACGGGGTTACCGATGCGGATGGCCGTCGCCCGCGTCTCGACGTCCTCCCACCGGCGGATCCCGTCGGTCCCGTTCTCGATGGCCTCGACCATCGGCGCCGACCCCTCTGC
Source organism: Halobacteriales archaeon QS_4_69_31 (assembly GCA_003021655.1). GTDB lineage: Archaea > Halobacteriota > Halobacteria > Halobacteriales > Haloarculaceae > QS-4-69-31. The sequence goes on along the minus strand of PXRP01000014.1, from coordinate 135,539 downwards.
CTGGACGCCCGTGAGTTTCGGCACCTCGTCGGCGTCGATGGCGCCCGCCCGCCGGAGTTCCCGGAAGCACTTGTACAGCGCCGCGGTGTTGCCCGCGTTGCCGACCGGCAGGACGATCCGGTCGGGGTAGGTCCCCTCGTCGGCGCGGAACCGCTCCATGATTTCGAGACCGATGGTCTTCTGGCCTTCCAGACGGAACGGGTTCAGCGAGTTGAGCAGGTAGACCTCGCCGCGGGCGGCCAGGTCCTGGACGATGTCGAGACAGCGGTCGAAGTTGCCGTCGACCTCGAGGATGCGCGCGCCGTGGAGGCTGGCCTGGGCGACCTTCCCCTCGGCGACCTTCCCCGCCGGCAGGAGCACGAGCGTCTCCAGGCCGGCCCGGGCGCCGTAGGCCGCCAGCGCCGCCGAGGTGTTGCCCGTCGACGCACACGCCAGTCGGTCGACGCCCACCGCCTGGGCGACCCGGACGCCGACGGTCATCCCGCGGTCCTTGAAGCTCCCCGTGGGGTTCATCCCCTCGTGTTTGACCCGGAGGGTGGCGACGCCGGTCTCGTCTTCCAGCCGCGGGACGTGATGGAGCGGCGTCCCGCCCTCGGGGAGCGAGACCCCCGACTCGAAGGGGAGGGCGTCGCTGTAGCGCCAGACGCCGTAGGGCCCGCTCTCGGGCGTGCTCGCGCCGCCGAAGTCGTCCCAGGTGGGCAGGTCGGCGTACCGGACCTCCAGCAGTCCATCGCAGTCGTCGCAGGTGTACCGGATCGCGTCGAACGGTGCGAACCGCTCGCCACACTCGATGCAGGTCAGCCAGACGCCGTCGTCCGCGACGCCGGGGACCGACTCGTCCAGGTCGAGGTGCGCGCTCATTGGTGGCTCTGGACACGCCGCCACTATAAGCCGGGCGATCGGTCGTTCCCGGGTCTGTGAGCGAGGAGTTCGTGTCGTTCCCGGTGGTCCTCGTCCGAGGTCCGGGACCGATTCCGCCGACTCGATTGCCGCGGTCGGCCAGGCCGTATCCGTGCGGGAGACGGCGACTGTCGTCGGCAGGCCGGTTGCCGGCGAAACAACTTTCGGTAAGACGGGCGTGGTACGATCGTATGTCCGAAGCAATTACGGGCGACGGCAACGACGAGATCGTCACGGTGAATTTCAAGCTCACCGAGTCGTTCCTCTCGGAGATCGACGATACGTGGCAGGGGCGCGGATTCAACAGCCGGAGCGAGTTCATCCGCTACACGCTCCGGGACGCTGTCGAGTTCCCGACGTTCGACCGCGACGAACTCGTCGCGCTCCTCGAAGCCGAGGAGGACGTCCGCGACGGAACGACGATGAGCGCGGACGAGGCCCGGGAGCGGTTCGGCACGAGCGATGAGTGACGACGGGTGGACGTGAGAACTCGCCGCGAAGGCACAGGACACCCTCGACGCGCTCTCACCCGACGAACAGGGCCGGATCCTCGACAAACTCGACGAGATCGTCACCTCCCCGTGGCGTGAGCCGCCCGAGTACGGTGAACCGCTCGCCGGTAGCCCGTACCGGAAGATACGTATCGGCGCGTTCCGACTCTCGGTGTCGTTCAGGGGGGACGACCGGCGGATACTCGTCGCCCGGATCAAGCCGCCGCGGCGATGCGTATTCCGCCGACGACGACTGATGCTCCCGGTGGCCCGCGTCGGACCGATCCCGAGTGGTCCGAGGGCACGCGCCGGCCGGTCAGACCGCGAGGACGAGCGCCTCGCCGTCGCGGTCGAAGGTCGTCCCGAACGGCCCCGAGCGGTCGTGCATCGTCCCCCAGACGTCGCCGGGCGACCGGTCCCCGCTCCGGTAGCGCTCGTTGACCAGCCGGCCCAGCATCACGTCGCCGGTCAGGCCGAGTTCGACCATGTGTGTCGTTCACACTCGACGCACAAGAGAGCCGCGTCGGCGTGTGCCGTCCTCGCGGAGCGGTCGGTTCAGCGGTCCTCTTCGCCGAAGTCGTCGATACGGCCGTGGACGTAGGCGGCCCACTCGTCGAGAGTGTCGTGCATCAGTTCGCGTGCCTCCGGGAGGGGCGTTCCGGAGTACTGGTAGATGTGGCCGCCGCCGTCGAGCAGGCGGCGCTGGCGCTCGGCCAGCCCCTTCTCCCGGAGTGTCGCCAGCGAGCGGTTGACGTTGCTCCGGTCGCGCTCTAAGCGCTCGGCGAGTTCCTCGACGGTTGTCCCGGGGTGGTCCAGCAGCATCAGGTACGTCCGGACCTCGTGGTTCTGGATGCCGAAGACACAGGCCAGGACGTCCTGGAACGTGGGTTCTTCGTCGAGCATGAGTTCCCGGAAGCGCTGGGGTGATGGGTCCGCCTCGACCATTGTGTCCGGTCGTATGGACCCCGGACGCATAAACGGCCACGTTACCCCGACCTCCCCCGGTTTCGTTTCCCTCACCGGTCGTGTCCGAACCGCTCCCGTCCGGGACGTGACGTCGGGGGACCGCTCCGCCGCGGGGGCTTTCACTCGCTGTAGCCCTGGTTTTCGAGACAGGCCTGCATCTCCTGTTCGCTCTCGTGTTTGTGCAGGCGCGTCGGCGTGTCACAGTAGAAGGTGTCGCCGTCCCACCGGAGGACGACCTCGTGTTCGGAGCCCAGAAACTCGGTCCGCACGACCACCTGCTGTTCGCGCTTGAGCGTCGCCAGCAGTTCGTCCGTGTTCTGTTCCCCGGCGTCGACGACCACTGGGTCAGTCATCGGTCGTCAGTACTCGCGGGCCGCTCTTCAGTGTTCGTCCCGCGCTCGTTCGTCAGTGATCGTCCGGCATCGCGGTCGTGTGCGTGGACGCCCGGGGCGCACGTGCGCGAAACCGCAGTGGGTTGATATAGGCGTCTGTGGGGGAGAGATAACCCTTCCCCCCTCGTGAGCGGCGTGCGCGTTCCCGGGTCAGTGTCTATTACCCCCGACTCCAGCACCCGAGTACGATGTCGTTCGACAGACGCCGCTTCCTCCGGGCCGCAGTGATCGCCGCAGTCGGCGCAGGTGCCGGCTGTGCGACCGAGACGAGACAGGCCGAGACGACCGCCGCCGGCGGCCGGCGGCGAGTTCGGCCAGGCGGCCGTCTCCAACAGCGAGGTCGAGTACGACACCGGCGCCGACGAGCGGACGGTCACCGACGACCGCTTCCGGACCGCCGAAGCGTTCTATCTCGCCAACCAGGACGTCTGGGTCGGTAACTGGGGCGGCGACTTCTACCAGGGCCGGGGCGTCCCCGGCGAGAGCGACGAACCCCCAGCCTGACGGTCCCTGGGAGCGCGTCTGCTCCGCTCACTCGGAGGGGACGGCGAGTCGCCACCCGACGAGTCCGAGCAGGCCGAAGCCGAAGGCGTTGAGCGAGCCGTGTAGCGCGACTATCGTCCCGAGGTCGACCCCCAGCGGGGCCGACCCCGTGAACTGCCCGACGCCGTCGCCCAGCGCCAGCGCCATCGACGCGGGCAAGGCGAGCGCGGTCGCCACGGCCGTTCGGTCCGCCGTCCGTCGGCACTGTCCATGCGCGGCGGTTCGCCCACGACCGGAAAAACGTCGGGGAAAGACGCCGACGGTCGGGACGGAACGTACGACTTTTCCCGTTCGACGGGGTAGATGGGGGCGATGATATCCGAGGGCTGCGAGCAGTGCGCCAGGGGCGGCAAGCTCGTGCTTTTCGTCTACGGCTACTGCGACCAGCGCGACTGTTTCTACTGTCCCCTCGGCGAGAACCGCAAGAACGTCGACCAGGTCTACGCCAACGAGCGCCCCGTCGAGTCCGACGCCGACGTCCTCGAGGAGGCCGAGCGCATGGACGCGCTGGGGGCCTCGGTCACCGGCGGCGAACCCCAGGAGGCGATGGGCCGGACGACCCGCTATCTCTCCCTGCTGACCGAGGAGTACGGCGAGGACTTCCACACCCACCTCTATACGGGCATCACCGGCGGGCGCGAGAACATGCGCCGCCTCGCCGAGGCGGGACTCGACGAGATCCGTTTCCACCCGCCCTACGAGCAGTGGGGCGACCTCCACGGCACCGAGTGGGAGGAGATCCTCTATGTCGCCCGCGAGGAGGGGCTGACCCCCGCCTTCGAGATCCCCGGAATCAGGCCCGAACCGGAGTTTCTGGAGTTCCTAGACGAGGGGGCCGCGGAGTTTTGCAACGTCAACGAGTTCGAGATGAGCCAGGGCAACTACCGGCGGATGCAACAGCAGGGCTTCGAGTTGCGCGAGGGCCACATGAGTGCCGTCGAGACCGACCGCGAGGAGATCCTCGACGTGATGGGCGACCACGAGAGGGTCTACTTCTGTACCTCGGTGTTCAAAGACGCCGCCCAGCACCGCCGCCGCCTGAAGCGGATGGCCCGCACGATCCGCCGGCCGTTCGACGACATCACCGACGACGGCACCCTCGTCTACGGCAAGACCCGGGCGCCGCCCGAACGCTTCGAGCAACTGGGCGTCCCCGGGGAGTACTACACCGTCAAGTCCGACCACGTCGAGGTGGCGTGGTGGCTCCTCGAGGAGATGGTCGAGGAGGGCGACCTCGAAGAGGGCGAGGTCGTCGAGCAGTACCCAACCTACGACGGCACCGTCGTCGAACGGACGCCGGTGGCCTGAGATGGTCCCGGAACCGGGCGACGCCCCCGACTCAGGTGCGAGCCCGGGCGCGGACGGGAATACAGAGGGGAACGACCGGGAGTCGGTCCTGCCTGAGACTATCCACGGGCGGTCGCTGGCCGGGACGGTGCTGATGGCGGGGCTGGTGGCCGTCACCGTCAGGGGCGGACAGCTCGCCGGCCCCGCCGGGGTCGGCGTCGGGTTACTCTTTCCCCTGTACTTCGCGTTCGGGGTCTACCGGCCGCTCCGGGACCGTCTCCCGTACTACGACCAGTGGCTGGGCGTGCCGCTGGTGGCCTACGGGCTGTACCTGGTATCGGCCGCCGGACAGCCGCTGCTGGGGGTCCTGTTCGCGGCCTTCGGGGTCGTCGTCCTGTCCCGGGCCGTCGGCGAGTGGGACTCCGCCCCGGACGCCCGAGAGCCCGAGTGACCGGCCCGGACCGCGAGCGCGGCGAAACGGTTTCGGTCTCCGCGCCCCAGAAGCCGCGTATGTACGTCTCGCCGGCCGTCAGGTCGATCCGGGAGGACCCGGTCGCGGGTGAGTCGGTCACGCTCCTGCTCGAAGTGGCCGACGGGGCCGATGTCGACGCCGTCGCGGAGGCAGCCGCCGATGTCGGTACCGTCGAGGGGCGACTCCCGTTCGAGACACTGCAGGTGACGGTCCTCCAGGAGCGCGTCTCCGAGGTGTGCGCGCTCGACGGCCTCGCCGTCGTCGAGACGGCCGCCACGCTGACCATCGACGCCGACGGCGCCGGCGAGGACGTCGATCCTGGCGGGTGAGGCGGGCGAGAAGTTCCGGCGCCCCTGGGAGAACCGTCCTCAGAGCCGGCGGGCCAGGCGCGCTCCGGCGCCCACGAGCGCGAGCGCGGCGAGTGCGGCCGGCAGCACGGTCGGCCCGTTGTCGCCGGTCCCGCCGTCGTCACCGCCCTGGCCGGTCCCGCCGGCCGTCCCGGCTCCCCCGGAGCCGTCGGTCCCGTCCGCGCTGGTGCTTCCCCCGGTGTCGGCACTCGTCGCGGTCGCCGTGTTCGCTGTCAGCGGGTCCGTCCCCTCGTCGACCTCGTCGCCGTCGTTGAGGCCGTCGCCGTCGGTGTCGGCGACCGTGGGGTCGGTTCCGAGTTCGACCTCTCGGCCGTCGTTGAGGCCGTCGCCGTCGGTGTCCGCAACTGTCGGGTCGGTCCCCTCGTCGAGTTCCTCGCCGTCCTCCAGACCGTCGCCGTCGGTGTCGGCGACCGTGGGGTCCGTCTCTCCGTCGAATTCTTCGCCGTCGGGGAGGCCGTCGTCGTCGGTGTCGGCGAGGGTCGGGTCCGTCTGCCCGTCGGCCTCCTCGCCGTCTTCCAGGCCGTCGGTGTCGGAGTCGGCGAGGATGGGGTCGGTTCCTCCGTCGAGTTCCTCGCCGTCCTCTAGACCGTCGCCGTCGGTGTCGGCGACCGTGGAGTCGGTGCCGAGGGCGTCCTCGCGGCCGTCGTTGAGGCCGTCGCCGTCGGTATCGGCGACTGTCGGGTCGGTTCCCTCCTCGCGTTCGACGCCGTCGGGGAGGCCGTCGTCGTCGGTGTCCGCCAGGGTGGGGTCGGTCCCGGCGTCGACCTCGTCGCCGTCGGGGAGGCCGTCGTCGTCGGTGTCAGTCCGGAACGGGTGTGAGCCGGCGGCCCGCTCCTCGCTCGTCGTGAGGCCGTCACCGTCGTTGTCGGCGTCCGGGCCCGTCGTGTACCGGAACGGGTCGGCCGGGACCGTCGTGTTCCCGGCGCCCGTGACGATGCTGTCGATGTAGACCCCGAACTGGCGGTCGGTGACCTCCCTGACGACGGTCTTGAACGCCTCGTAGGTGACCGCCTCCTCGCGGTCGTTCAGCCGCCCGATGACGGCCTCAAAGGTCTTCTCGCCGTCGGTCGCCCGGCGGATGCGGTAGTCCAGCGCGGCCACGACGCGGGCGCCCTTGTCGTACTCGACGTTGTCGGACACCCACGAGTCGGGCGCGGTCAGGTCGGCGCCGGCGTACTCGTCGTCGGCCAGGAGCGCCCGGAACGACTCGTACGGCGTCCGGCCCTGCTGCATCGAGAGGAGGTAGCCGTAGTATTCGGCGCTGCCCTCGTCGAGCCACTCCATCTCGGTCGTCGTCTGCCACCCTTGGCGCGTGTGGACGAACTCGTGTGTCCAGGTGGTCGGGGGGCCATCGACCGGCACTGGTCCCTGGACCAAGTACTCCGGTTCGCCGAGGTTCGGCGTGTACCCCAGGTTCAACAGCGACGAGACGACGAAGACGGTCAGGCGGTCGTCGCTGGTCCCGCTGTCGAACGACGCCGCGGCCCCGCCGACCGTCTCGGCGACCGCGGACCTGTCCGCCGCCATCGTCGTCGCGTCGCTGACCACGAACTCGACAGTCGTCCCGGCGTGTGAGGCCTCGTAGACCTCGTACGCGCCGAGATAGGTGAGTTCGGCCCCGGCGTAGCCCTCCTCGCCGTCGGCGACCGCGTACGTCGACTCGTATCCCGGATTGGACCCCCTGTACCAGTAGGTGTAGGCCGACTCCACGTCGCCGTTGGTGACGACCGCCCACTCGCCGACGTCGACCGACCTGTAGGTCCCGAACGTGAAGGTCCGGTTGACCGCCACGCGGTAGGTGATCGAGGGGCGGTCCGTGCTCCCGTCCCAGCTGTAGTCGCGCCGGTCCCCGCCGGATTCGAGCCCCTCGGTCCCGGTGACTGTCGCGCCGGCCGGCGCGCTGACCTCGAACTGTGTGATGCTGTCGGGCAGCGACGCGACCGCCCGCACTTCGACGACGCCCGGCGTGTCGGGTACCCGTTCGAGCCTGTGGTCGACCTGGAGGCCGCCGTTCGCGCGCCGTGTGCTCCCGGCGGTCGCCAGCCCCGCGCGGTCCGGGGCCCCGACGGCCTCCGCCACCCCGGCGCCGCCGGCCCTGAGGGCGCGGGGACCGTCCGCGCTCGCGGGCCCCGCCGACCCGGCGGAATCGACGAGCCACGCCGACCCGGCGGAGGCCGACCCCGCCGGCGCGCGGTCCGGACTCGACGCGTCGGCGGCTCCGGCAACCGACCCCGCGGCCGGAGGCCCCCCTCCGGAACCGGCCACTACCCCACCTACCGGCCCCACACACACCACGACGAGACAACAGACCGTGAGTATTCGGTGGGCACGTGACACGTAGGTGAGAGCGAATTGACGGTAAAGAAGGTTGCGGCGGTCCGAGTCGACGGCGAGCGGGGCCGCGCGGACCACACCGGTCCCCGGTGGCGTCTGGCTCGGTCTGTGGGGGGTTCTCGCGTCGTCCCAGGGCCCGGAACCGGACAGGAGCCGCGGTCGGACCCGACCGGCCGCCGAGCGCAAGCGTTTACTTCGCCCCAGCAATATCGGAACGCATGCCCGACTGTCCACTCGCGGACGAGTGCCCCAGTTTCACCGAGCGCATCGAGGGGATGGGCTGTACGCACTACGGCGACCGCGGGGGTGCCGAATGGTGTAACCACTACAACCAGCCGATCGAGGACCTCAAGAGCCAGCCCGTGAAACCGGGCCAGGAGGTCGTCGTGGCGATCGAGGACATTCACGAGAGCGGCGCCGGCGTCGGCCGGACCGAGGACGGCTTCATCATCATGGTCGACGGCGTCCTGCCGCCGGCCCGCGCACGAGTCAAAGTCACGCAGGTCCGCTCGAACCACGCCCGCGCCGAGGAACTCGAACGCCTCCCGGACGAACCCGACGACGCCGACGAGGCCGACGAAGAGGAGACCGAGGAGGAGGCCGACGCGGACGACGCGGACGACGACGAACCACAGCTCGGCAGCCGCGACAACTTCTGGGGCTCGTAGGCGCGTCTCCCCTCGACGCGCCCCCTGGACAGTCACGACACTGTTTTGCCGACGTACCCCCTCCCGACCGCGGGTCCCCGCCGACCCGAGACCCGGAACCGGCGAGCGGCCCGGAATCGGCGAACCGTCCGCCGACCGGGACCCGACGAGTCGACCGGGGTTCGACGAACGGGCCGGGAATCGGCAAACCGACCGCCGACCACCGGCTTTATTCGGTCCACCGGGTAACGCCGGAGCGTGGATCCGGACGCCGACCCGACGGCCGACGACACCTCTCGCGTCCCGGGTACTGCCGGCGACGGCGGACCCCCCGACGGAGCGACGGCTCCCCCGGACGGGACGACGGCCCACGCGGACGACGGGCAGACCGACGACACGCGGGCCGACGAGGGAACGGCTTCCGGTGACGACGCGCTGGTCGACGAGGGGGGCGTCGACGGGGACGACGTGGAGGCGCGCCTGGCCGACGCGCTGGAGCGGGTCGCCCACGGCGCGACCGTCTCGGTGCCGAGCATCCTCGTCGCCCGCGGGCTGACGGTCGCGTTCACGGCCGTGCTCACGAACGGCTTCACCGCGGGTGGCTACGGCGTCTTCGCGGTGGCCCGGCGCATCCAGGCGTTCTTCCTCCGGCTCGCGGCCGGCTTCCGGCGGGGACTGAGCCGGTTTCTCCCGAACGCCGACTCGCCGGCCGAGCGCGACGCCATCGTGACGGTCGCGTCGGTCCTGCTCGTCGGCGTCTCGTCGGTCTTCGGCGCGGCCCTCTACCTGGCCGCCCCGGCGCTGGCCGGCGTCGCCACGCAGGGCCCGCCGTTCGGGACGCTCCTGCGGGTCTTCGCGCTCGGGCTGCCCGCGATGGTGTGGATGCGGGCGATGGAGGGGACGCTGCGCGGGCTGGAGGCGGTCGGGCCGCTGAACCTCGCCATGCGGCTCGGCTTCCCGCTCGCGCAACTGGGCGTGGCCGTCGTCGGCGTGGTCGTCCTCGGCGACATCGTGGCCGTGGCGGCCGGGGTCGCCGCAGTCATGGGGCTGACCGGCCTCGTCGTGGCGGGCTGGCTGGCCGGCGAGCGGGGCCTGCGCCCGCGCCTGCGGGTCCCGGGCGACGCCGTCTGGCGGCGTTACATCGAGTACACGATCCCGACGTTTCTGGGCGGCATCGCGACGACGGTCCAGCGGCTGGGTTTTTACCCGCTGGTCGCGCTGTACCTCTCAGAGGTGGCCGGCGGTGTCTTCGCCGTGGGCGTGCTCGTCGGGGCGCTGGTCCGGCTGCCGCTCAACGGGATCAACCAGTTCATGTCGCCGGTCGCCGCCGCGCTCCACGAGGGCGGCCACCGCCGTGCGCTGGCCCGTCTCTACCACGTCACCAGCCGGCTGGTCCTGGTCGGCGTGACCGGGCTGGCCGTCCCCGTGGTCGTCTACCGCGAGACGGTCATGGGGTTGTTCGGCCCGACGTTCGTCGACTTCGCGCCCCTGCTCCCGTGGTTCGTCCTCGCCCAGTACGGGGCCTGTGCGGCGGGCAGCGTCGGCATCCTCATGCTGATGACCGACCACCAGCGGGCGCTGCTGGTCGTCAACACCGTCGTGACACTCGTGCTGGTCGCGGCGGCGGTGCCGCTGACTATCCGGTTCGGGCTGGCCGGCCTCGTCGCCAGTTTCGTCCTGATGCTCACGCTCAACAACGGTCTGGAGGTGGTCGTCCTCTACCGCCTCGAGGGGCTCCAGCCGTTCACCCGGCTGCATGCCCGGCCACTAGTCGCGGCCGTCCCGCTGGCCGCGCTCGCGCTCGCGGCCAAGTGGACGGTGCCGGTCGCGGCGCCCGTCGTCGGCACCGCGGTCGGGCTGGCCGCCTACGCGGCCGTGCTCCGGTCGTTCGGGTTCACGACTGCCGAGCGCCGGCTCGGCGCGACGCTCCGGGACCGGTACCGTACTGCCCTCTCGCAGGGCTGGCCGTCGGGGTGACCGTCGCGCCGACTCGCAACGCTTCGACCGTGCTACGTCGCGTGACCGTGACCGCGCGACGCCGACGCGGAGCCGACCCGCACTGCCGAAGCCCCGGGACATTTGTGCGAGCCCTGCGAGAACGCCGACATGGACCTGCGACTCGACGGGAACGCGGCACTGACGACGGCCAGTTCGAGCGGACTCGGGCTCGCCAGCGCGCGAGCGCTCGCCAGGGAGGGCGCACACGTCGCCGTCTGTGGCCGGAGCGAAGAACCTCTTGAAGCGGCCCGGGAGGAACTGGCGGCGACCGGCGACGGCGAGGTGCTCGCCGTCCGGACGGACCTCACCGACCGGGCACAGGTCGAGGCCTACGTCGAACAGGTCGCCGAGGAGTTCGGCGGCATCGACCACGTCGTCATGAGCGCGGGCGGCCCGCCCAGCGGCGCCTTCCTCGAGATGGACGACGAGGACTGGTACGGGGCCTACGACACGCTCGTCATGTCGGCGGTGTGGACGACCCGGTTCGCCTACCCCCACCTGCGCGACTCCGAAGCAGGGTCGGTCACGGCGGTCACCTCCCGGTCGGTCCGGGAGGTCATCGACGACCTGGTGCTGTCGAACGCCGTCCGGCGCGCGGTGATCGGCCTCGTCAAGACACAGGCCCGCGAGTTCGCGCCGGCGGTGCGGGTCAACGCCGTCCTGCCCGGCGCCCACGAGACCGCCCGGATGGAGCAACTTATCCAGGACGCCGTCGAGCGCGGCGACTACGGGGACTACCAGGAGGGGCTGGACGACTGGGGCGAGGGCGTCCCGCTGGGGCGGATGGGCGACCCCGACGAACTCGGCGACGTGGTCGCGTTCCTGACGAGCCCGCGGGCGAGCTACGTGACGGGGACGGCGCTCCCCATCGACGGCGGTTCGATGCGGAGCTAGCTCATCCCGGCCGGCCGCTTTCCCTGCCCTCTGTGTCGGCGGTCAGCGACCAGACGAGCAGAGCCAGCGAGACGAGCGCGACGAACACCGAGACGACGTAGCCGACGGTGTCGGCCTCCCCCAGGACCGCGCCCGGCAGGAAGGCGGAGACGACCAGCAGTATCGCCGCCGATACCGCCCCCGACAGGGCCAGCATGAGCAACCAGAACCGGACAGCGGGACCCATCGTGGCGGCCCGCTGGCCCCCGACGCTCTTGAACCTATCGTCGGATATCAGGACCGATACTGGCGTGGCTGCGACCGTCTGGCGTCCGGCCGGTGGGCGGCCACTACGGAGGGAGGCGGCGTCCGGTCGGTGGACGGTCACCACGAGCGAGCCGGTGTCCGGTCGGTGGACGGTCACCACGAAGGGGACCGGCGAGTCCCGTGGTCACCGGGTCGCCTGGATCACGTCGTAACAGGCACCAAGCGGGTGGTAGTCGGTCTTGACGGACGGGCTGGCGTCGATGTCGTCGTGGACCCGGTTGTCGGGGGTGAGCTTGAAGTACCAGGTGCCGTGGTCGCGGTTCACGACGTGTTCCCAGGCGTACTCCCAGATGCGGTCGTACCACTCCCAGTAGCGGTCGTCGCCGGTCGCCTCGGCGAGTCTCGCGGCCGCCGCGACGCCCTCGGCGAGCGGCCAGTAGTACTTCCCGGCCGAGATGACCGCGCCGTCGCGGTCGACGTTGTAGACGAACCCGCCGTGGTCGTCGTCCCAGCCGTACTCGACGGCGGCCTCGAAGAAGTGTTCCCCGCGCTCGACGAGCCACGCCTCCTCGCGGTAATCGGCGAGCTGGAGGAGGAGCTTCGTCCACTCGAGGAGGTGGCCGGGCTGGTAGCCCCACGGCCGGAAGAGGTGGGTCGGCTGGTCGCGATTGTACGTCCAGTCGTGGGTCCAATCCGCGTCGTAGTGCTCCCAGACGAGGCCGTCGCCCTCGTCGGCCAGCTCGCGGGCGAGCCGGTCGGCGATGGTGTAGGCGCGGTCGAGGTACCGCGCCTCGCCGGTGGTCTCGTGGGCGGCGATCAGCGCCTCGCAGGCGTGCATGTTGGCGTTCTGCCCGCGGTAGGCCTCCGTCTCCGCCCACTCGGCGTCGAGTTTCCCCTTGCAGAGGCCGTACTCGTCCTCCCAGAAGTGTTCGTCGATGAGGGCGGCCGTCTCGTCGACGGCCGGGCGGGCGCGCTCGACGCCGGCCCTGGCGGCCATCGACAGCCCCAGGAGGACGAACGCGTGCCCGTAGCAGGTCCGGGCGTCGTCCGCGACGCCCCTCCCCGAGAGCAGCCAGGGGTAACCGCCGTCCTCGGCCCGGTGGACGTCGAGCAGGAAGTCGACGCCGTGGGCGGCGGCGTCGTGACACCACTCCGGACCGTCGAGGAGCGTGCCCGCCGAGAAATTGAAGACGAACCGGGCGGTGGCCACGAGGAGTTTCGACCGGTCGTCGTAGACGTGGCCGTCCCGGTCGCTCAACTGCGCGATGTAGCCGCCGTGCTCGTCGTCGATGCAGGTCGGATAGTAGAAATCGAGGATGTCCCGGACGTGTCCGGTGAGCCACCGCTCGGTCCGGAACGGCCGCGTGGGCATACGGGGTCGCAATCGCGACGTGTGAATAAACCTTCGTATTCGAAGGCAGCAGTGTTTAGTGAAGAGGTGTTGCCGCTGGTGTTCTCACCCGACTCGGCAAACTAAATACCACCGCCGGGACGGACGGCCGGCGAGTGTCGGGGGAGAGCGGGCGCTCGGGGGTGCCGTTCGGGTGACGGCGGTCGTGGGCCCATCGAGTCGGCGAGTGGGAGGCCGCGGGACGTGCAGGGTGGTCAGCCGAGTTGAGCGACGACGTCGGCGCCCTCGACGTAGACGAGGCCGTGGCGGTCGGCGTAGGCGCGGGCGGCGGCGGGCGAGAGCGCGCCGCCGGTCTCGTCGTCGAGCATCTCGCAGACGACCATCGCGGGCGGGCGGTCGGCGGCCGCGGCGAGCACGAGGGCGAGTTCGGTGTGGCCCCGGCGGTCGGCGACGAGGTCGGGGGCGGCCCGGAGGAGGGTGACGTGGCCGGGCGCGCGGAACTCCGCGGCGAAGTCCACGCCCGCGGGGTCGGCGGCGGCCTCGGCGAGGCGGGTGATCGTCAGCGCGCGGTCCTCGTCGGTGATCCCGGTGAAGGTGTCGCAGTGGTTGACCGCGAGCGAGAACGACGACCGCTCGTCGTACGCGAGGTCGTGGTCGGCGGCCGCGGCGTGGTCGATGGCCGACTGGGCGTAGGGCAGGTCGAACGCCCGACAGACCGCGGCCGAGAGCGCGACACAGACGAGGCCGCCGGCGTCGTTGCGCATGCGTGCGACCGCGTCGGGCGTGACGGCCCCGGCGGGGTAGACCAGGTCGGTCTCGCCCTCGCGGTCGGCGGCGTCGTGGACCAGTACCGGCTCGCCCCGGCGCACCGCCTCGACGGCGCGCTCGACGCTCCCGGCGGTCTCGCCCGTCCCCGTCACTGTATTACTGTTCGGTGACATGTGCGGTGAGTATCGAGCCGTCGTCGAGGGCCAGTTCGTCCCGGAGCTTGTCGGGCGCGATGAGTTCGAGCTGGTCGTCGCCGTGGTGGGTCCGCTCGGGCGTGATGACGTGGGCACCCTCGTAGCGCTCGCTCTCGTCCTCGTCGGGCCTCGCGACAACCGACGCCGGGTAACAGTAGGCGGGCCCGTAGGTCCGGTCCTCGTCCTCCCAGCCCTCGATGGTGACGGGCTCGAACGACGAGAGCCGGCCGCGTTCCCGGACGCTCTCCTCGTCCAGGTCGACGTTCAGCGTGCCGAGGAACGGCTCGTATCCGAGCTTCTCCTCGAACTGGCGCATGTACCCCGACAGCGAGATGTAGTGGCGCCCCTCGCCCATGCCGCCGGTGACGGCGCCGCGCAACTCGACGGTGGCCTCGCGCTCGAAGATGCGCCGGTAGTCGGCGTACTCGCGCTGGAGGGCGCGCTCGCCCGCGTCGGTGACGGTGACCCACTGCCCGTCACCGACTATCTCCCTGTCCAGCAGGTCGGCGTCCTCCAGCCGCTGGAGCCGCCGCGAGGCCGTCTGTGTCGACGCGTCCAGCCGGTCGGCCAGCGCCGAACACGAGATCTTCGCATCGCCGTCGAGCCCGTGTTCGAGCGCGAGCGTCTTCAGCGTCGCGAGTTCGGCGTGACCGACCGAGACGCCCGTAGCTCCGTGCATGAGCACGGGTTGCCGTCACGTCCGCATAAGTGTACCGGATGTGGGATGCGTAACAGTCCTGTCACTCCCTCTCAGTGGGGTCAGTCCCCCGCCCGTGCGTAGGGGTCCCGTTCCCAGAACTCGCTGTCTTTCTTCAGTGTGGGGACCCAGGTGTCCTCGGTCTTGGCGAGCAGCGTGACGTGCGAAACGGGGACCTCCTTCGTGACGTCGTGGTCGGGCATGTACTCGCGGACCGCCTCGGTGAACTCCCGTACTTCGTCGTGGTCGGGCATCGAATCGCGGTCGAGTCGGCCCCGGGAGTGGCCGACGTGCATGTAGGCTTTGAGTTCGACGAAGTCCGGGTCCGCACGCCGGAACATCGTCGCGTACCACTCGGGGTGGTGCATGTTGTGGCCCTTGACCAGCGTCGTCCGCAGGACAGTACGGGTTTCGTCTTTCTCGGCGAGGACGTCCAGCGTGTCGACCAGGCGCTCCCAGGCGTCGTCCTCGACGGCCTTGACCGTCTCGTCGAAGGTCCACCGGTCGGCGGCGTCGACGCTGACGTACAGCTGGGTCGGGTCACACTCCGCGAGCACGTCGGGTTTGGTGCCGTTCGAGACGAGGAAGGTCGTGATGTCGCGCTCGTGGAAGGCCTCGATGAGTTCGGGGAGGTAGGGGTAGAGCGTGGGTTCGCCGTCCAGCGAGATGGCGACGTGGCGCGGTTCCATCGCCTCCTCGAAGCGCTCGCGGGGGACGGCGTCGTTGCCGCCGAACCCCGAGAGGACCGTCCGCTGTAACTCCAGGGACGCCTCGGCGACGGCGTCGGGGTCGTCCCACTCGACGTCGCCGAGTTCGTAGGCGTGGCCGGCGTGGTCGCGCCAGCAGAACACGCACCGCTCGTTGCACTTGACGACCGGCGTCATCTGGATGCAGCGGTGGCTCTCGATCCCGTAGAAGATGTTCTTGTAACATTTGCCCTCGCCCTTGAGGGCGTTTTTCGTCCACCCACAGGTCTGTGCAGCGGTGTGGTTGACGCTGTGGTAGTTCGGGTCGTCGACCTGTTTCGGCCCGTCCGATCCGCTCATTGCCGGGACGAACGCGGGCCGCGCCTTTAGGTCCTTTCCTCGAAGCCCTCTCAGTCCCGTCCGGAGGGGACGCGCCCGGCCACCCCGAGGTGTCCGACCGCCCCGAAGCACTCGACACGCGACCGCGGCGCCGGGCGGTCCTCGACCCGAGCGCCACCCGGATCGGGTACGCCGCGGACCCGGACGACGACTCAGACGAGCGCCTCCGGGCGCTCCACGCGGAGCGGCGCGCCGGCCTGCGGGGCAACGAGCAGCGGTTCCGCCGGCTCGATGCCACCCGCGTGGCACAGGCCGTCTGTAAGAAGCCAGGGCTACAGACGATCCGACGGGGGTGCGTTCGGCGGACGGTCGAGCCCGTCTGGATACTCGGCGGTATCGCGGTATCGCTGGCGGCGCTCGTGCTCGCGGCCGTCGTCCTGGCGTGGGCAGTGCTGGAGTTCGTGACGCCGGCGAAGCTCTGGGGGAAGATGTAGCCGCGGCCCGCTCAGAGGAACTCGCGGACCTCGGAGTACCACATGTCGTGGTGGTCGACGGCGTCGACGTGGGTAGCGATGCGGACGGCGATGGCGTGCCAGCACAGCTGGTCGGGGTCGTCGTCGTCGAGGTTGTAGGTGGCGTCGGCACAGTCACAGGAGTCGCCCTCGACGACGTACTCCTCGGTGTGGCCGACGACGACGGTGAAATCGCGGTACTGCTTGACGCGCTCCTCGGCGACGGCCTCGATCGCGCGGGCCCCGCGCTCGTCGTGGGCGTCGAGGATGGATTCGACTATCGCCGGCCGCAACTCGCCGGCCTCTGCCAGGCTCGTCTCCCACTTTTCGACGGCGCTCACGGTGTATGCGTTGTGGATACCCGGACAAAACAGGTTCGGTGCGCCCACAGCGGCTGCCGGCCGGTAGTCGATGACCGGACGCCGCCCGGTCGCCGGCGGGGGCGCGGGGCCGTCGCCGGCCCGTCCGGGCGGAGAACGCATGGTTTTTCGCGTTCGCCCCGCGAGCGGACGTATGCGCGTCACGGAGGGCCAGGTCGAAATCGCGGTCCCCGAACAGTCGGGCGAGGGCGTCGGCGACGAGGTGTTTTTCAATCCCGTCCAGGAACTCAACCGGGACCTGACCGTCGCGGTGTTGCGCGCCCTCCGCGACCGGGTCATGGACGGGGGGCGCACGCCGACGTATCTCGACGCGACGGCGGCCTCGGGGATACGGGGGGTACGCGCGGCCGCCGACGGCTGGGACGTGACCTGCTGTGACGTCGACAGCGAGGCCGTCGCGCTCTGCCGGTCGAACCTCGCGCGCAACGACTGCGAGGGCGAGGTGGTCCGTCGCGACGCGAGCGCGCTCATGCACGAGCGGGGCTTCGACGTGGTCGACGTCGACCCGTTCGGGACGCCGATCCCCTTCGCCGACGCCGCCGTCCGGAGCGCGGGGCGGCTGTGCTGTGTGACCGCGACCGACACCGCGCCGCTGTGTGGCGCCCACTTCGAGAGCGGCGTCCGCCGCTACTCGGCGGTCCCGCGCAACACCGAGTACCACGCCGAGATGGGCGTCCGCGTGCTGTGCTCGGCGCTTGTCCGGACGGCCGCCCGCTACGATGTCGCGGCCACGCCCGTCCTGAGCCACGCGACGAACCACTACGCGCGCACCTACCTCCGACTGGAATCGGGTGCCCGGGCGGCCGACGCCCGGATCAACGAACTCGGCTCCGTCGACCACTGCGAACACTGCCTCTACCGCGAGACGACCCCGGGGCTTCTCGCCGACCCGCTCGACGCCTGTCCCCGGTGTGGCGAGGGGATCCAGACCGCGGGCCCGGTCTGGCTCGGCCGGACCTGCGACCCCGAGTTCGTCGCGGCCGTCCGCGAGCGGGTCTCCGCGGACATGGGGACCGCCGACCGGGCCCGCGACCTCTGTGAGCGCCTCGCCGGGGAACTGGCGACGCCGACCCACTACGACCAGCACCGCCTGTGCAAGCGCTGGGGCGTCGGCGCGCGGGCCATGGACGACTTTCTCGACGCGCTCCGGGCGGCCGGCCACGACGCCTCGCGCACCCACTACGGCGGAACGACGTTCAAGACCGACGCCGACGTCGACGAGATCCGTGCGGCCACGGTGGAGTGACACAGCCGAGGGGCGGACGACGGCGACGTCGGTGCGGGGTCGCCGGGAGGGTGACGGCGACGTCGGCCGGAGCAGGCGGGCGCTCAGGCAGACAGGCGGCGGACGAGCCCGTACAGCAGGCGGTAGACCGGTCGCAGGAAGTAGTTGGCCATCCCGACGAGGCCGACGAGGCCGCCCAGCGCCTGCACCTCGTCGGGGGTCGCGTCGAGGAACGCGGCCACGACCAGGGCGGCGACGACGGGGCCGAGCCACAGGTCCGCGGCGAACGCGTGGGGGTCGACGCGCTGCCAGGCGGTGTCGACAAGCGCCGTCCCGAGGGGCCACAGCGGGACGGCCAAAAGCGCCGCCCCGACCACGAAAAGCGACGAGGCGCCGACGCCGGCGGTGCCGGCGGCGACGAGGACGGCGGCGGCTGCGAGCGCGACCACCGTCGCGCGGATCTCGGGCTCGTCGCGCCAGCGGTCCATGCACGTCCGTCGCTCCGGCCGCGTTATGGGCTTTTCGTCACAGCGGAGCCAGCCCGGAAACCGACCGCCTGGGGGTCGCCGGCGCGCGCCGGAACCGGGGACCTATTAGACGCGTCCGCCCCGAGTCGACGGTGTGAAGGTCTACCCCCACGTCGAGAGCACGAGAGCGCTCGTCGGCGTCGGCTGTGGCTTCGTCGCGCTGGTCGTCATCAACGCCGCCATCGCGGCGTCGGGCGTCGCGTTCGCACAGCTCCTGGGGCCGCTGGCGGTCGTCGTCGTCCTCGCGGTCGTGTTCTTCCCGCTGTTTTACCTCTTTCCCGACCGGGCCGACCCGCCGCTGCTCGCCGTCCCGGGGACCGTCGTCGCGGCCGGCGGGTGGACGGTCCTCGGGACGCTGTTCCGTGCCTACGCCGGCACGGCCGGCCGCGCCGACGAGACCGGCACCACCAAGGGCCCCCCAGCCGACACCACCGGCAAGGAGCGCTTATGACCGGCGACGACGGCAGCGACGCCCCTGACGGCACCGACACCGGGGTCGGCGACGGCGACGACCACGACGCCGCGCACTCCCCCGGCAGCGACGCTGCCGTGCCCGACGGCGGCGACGGCAGCGAAGACGCGGACGAAATGCGGTCCGCCAGCGATACATCCGACGGCGACGACGGTGAACCGAGCGGTGACGACGACGGCGGGTCCGGAGACGGTCCGGACGACGGGCGCGGGGAGCGGGTGGACCCGGAGCAGGTCGCGGCGCTGGCCGCGGCCGTCGAGTCGCTCCAGTCGGACGTCGAGGCGCTGGAGACCCGCGTCGACGAGAAGACCGTCCACCGCGACGACATCACGGCCGAACTCAAACGCTACGTCCGCGCCCGCCAGCGCCGCGGGCACGCGACCGGGTGGGGACCGTACCTGGTCATCCTCTACGGGACGGCGATGACGTTGGGCGCGTTCTACTATCTCGGCGGGCTCTGGGCCGTCCTGGCGATGCTCGTGGTCTGGCTGTCGACGCTGGGGTTGTTCGTCGTCATGCTGATCACCGGCGCGTTCGTCGGCGCCGGCCGCAAACTCGGCCGGGTCCGCGACCTCGTCGCCCGGTTCCGCTGAGACGGCCCGCACGGCCCGCCGGAAACCGGCGGATGCGGGCCGGGCGGTGTCGTAACACATAAATTCCGAGTCGCGCATCTCGCTGGTATGGCCGGCGGGACGAGCGTCGACCCCCACGTGAAGGTCCTCGGCGAGCGGGTGGTCGCGCGTGCGAAAGCCCGCGGGATCGACGTGCTGGTCTACGCGCCCCACTTCCAGCACATCGACACCATCCGCGAGCGCGCGGCCCGGTTCACCGACGACGACCTGCTGGTGGTGCCCGCCAGGGAGTATTTCACCGGGACGTGGTCGAACCGCAAGCACGTCTTGGCGGTCGACCCGGACTCCCCGGTCCCGGACTTCCTCTCGCTTGCGGACACGATGGCCGAACTCGACGACCAGGACGCGGCGGCGCTCGCGCCCCACCCGGAGTTTCTCACGCTCAGCATGGACCGCGACGACATCGCGGCCTACGCCGACCGAATCGACGCCGTCGAGGTCTACAACCCGAAACACTGGCCGCGGGACAACCGCCGCGCCCGCGAGATCGCCCGCGAGAGCGGGCTCCCGACCTACCTCTCCTCGTACGCCCACGTCACCCCCACGGTCGGGGAGGTCTGGGTCGAGTTCGACCGCGCGGTCGAGTCGGCCGCCGACCTCGTCGACGCGTTCCGGTCGGGAGCGCCACGCCGAATGTACCACCGCGACGGCCTCGTCCACACGCTGAAGTGCCGCGCCGAGTTCTGCCACCTCGGCTGGGAGAACTCCTGGGAGAAGTTCGAACGGGTCGTCCTCTCCGGGGTGGAACCGACACACCCCGAACACCCCGACTACGACGACCGCTTCGCCGCGATGAACTGCTACTGATACTGCCGGCTGTAAGTCTGTAAAGAATTTCGCCACCCCGGGGTGGCGAATATCTTCACGAAGTTACAGCCGGCAGTATGAACGGGCCGACCCCCTGGGGCGTTCGTGATGGAGCAGTGTTTAGTGCAGACAACGAAGTGAGAAGTGCAACGAGCGCGCGGCCCGAGCGCAGCGAAGGCCACGTCCGCTCAGAACGGCAGTCGCTCGCGGATCTGGTCGATGAACGACTCGTCGTCGTCGGGGTCGACCGGGCCGACGACCCCCTCCTCCGGGACGATGACGGTCCGTTCGTCGTCGTTGGTGACCTCTATCAGGCCGTCCTCCTTGAGGTCGGCCAGCGCCGCCTCGAGGCGGTCGATGTCCACGTCCACCCGCGACCGGAGTTCGAAGACGGTCATCCCCTCCTCGCGCCGGTCGGCCAGCGCGTCCAGAACCGCGACCTCGGTCTCGTCGCGGTCGCGGAACTCCGGTTTCGCCCGCATACCGCCCAGTTCGGCCGGCCGGGTCTTGTCTTTATCCCTCTCTCCCGGCCACACCAGTCCGACCGGGCCGCCGGTCGCGCGACCCGGACCGACGCCGACCGCTGGCGCTCCCGGAGCGGGCCGGCCCGGTGGTCGGTCGTCGGGCGCGCGCCGCGCGTCGGCGGTCGCGGTGTCACCGCGGAGTCACGGCGGCCGGCTAAGCAGTACGCTTATGAGGCGCACGCGGGGATGATGTGACAATGAGTATCAAGTGTTCGCTGCTGGGTCACGACTTCGGCGAGACGGCGGTCGAACGCGAGCGCGAGGAGGACGGCTCCGAGGTGGTGATCACCATCACGGAACTGGAGACCTGCACACGGTGTGGCGAGACGCGCGTCGTCTCGGAGAACAAGGAGGTCACGACGATGGAGACGCCCGACGACGCGCGCCAGGGCGGGGGGTCGGGCGCGGACGCGGGCGGCACGAGTCCATCGACCGGGGGGACCGGGTCGTCCTCGGGGTCCGGGGCCGACTACGACCCCGACGGCGACGACGCAGAGATCCTGGACGACGACGGCGGCGAGACCGACGCGCAGGCCCAGGCCCGCGGCGCGACCATCCCCGACGCCGCGGCCGACGCCCCCGCCGACGCGGACCCGGACCCCGAGGACGACGCGGTCATCATCGACGGGGACGCGCCCGCGGAGGCGGGCGACGACGCGACGGGCGACGGTGCCACCGGCGAGTGGCCCGAGGAGACGGAGGCCGACGGCGACGTGGCGGGCGATCCCATGGACGAGTGGCCCGAGGAGACGGAGGCCACCGGCGACGTGGCGGGCGACCCAATGGACGAGTGGCCCGAGGAGACCAAGCGCGACGCCGGCGGCGACGCGGCTGCGGCCGGCCCCACCCTCGACGAGACCGCGTCGCCGACGGTCACCGTCCCCGAGGGGATATTCAAGTGCTCGGAGTGTGAGTTCACGACCGAGGTCGAGTCCTCGTCGCTGCGGGCCGGCGACTTCTGTCCGGAGTGTCACCGCGGAACGCTCGTCCAGCACGAGGACGCCGACGCGGCGTAACCCCGTCTCCCCCCTCTCCTCTCTCCCACCCACCGCCCGGCCGGCCCTGGTGGCCCCGAGCGGCGCCGAGCGGTTCGATTGGGCGCCGAACGGTTCGAGCGGCGTCGGGCGGTTACGGAGGGTTCTGACGGTTCGAGGCGTCGGGCGCCCCTCGAAAAACGTAAGACCGGTGCTCGCAAATGCCCGTCCATGCGGGAGTACAAGATGCGCCGGGGCGAGTACCTCGATGACCGCATCGACGACATGGAGGAGACGGTCGAAGACTACTTCGGGCTCGTCACCGGCACCGAGGAGTTCAAAGGGAGCGAGTTGCTGGTCGTCGAGGACCCGACGAACCCGGTCTTCGAACGGATCGTGGCCGGAGCAGTCGAGTACAGCGGCAAGAAAGACAGGCTCGCCGTCGAGTTCGAGGAGCGGCCGGCCGAGGAGGTCATCGCCGAGGGTGACGCCGACGCCGCGGCCGACGCCGTCGACGCGAAAAACGACTTCCTCCTGGCGGCGACCGGCCGCGACGCCAAGAGTCGCCGCGACTCGATGAAACGTGCCGTCGAGGACAGCCCCGACGCCGCCGACGAGGTCTGACGTCGCCGCGTCGGCACCGCCACGGCACAGTCCCGGACGTCACTCGTGGCGACCGCGGCCCCCGGCGACCGGCCGGGACGCCCCGTGCGAGACCGGGCAGGTCCGCGGCAAACGTAAGTACGCTCGTATCGTGGGTAGGGAAACCACAGTCCCTGTCGAGCGGCGTCCGCCGGGACGCCACGAAGTCGTTCGCGGGTCTCGACAAGTGTTTTGTGGTCGGTTTCCCCCCGACCGGAGCGACCGCGCGGGCTACTGGCCCAGCGGGTCGCGGTTGATGGCGACGCCGTGGGGCGTGATGATAAGCTGGTCGTCGCCCTTCTGTGCGATGTCGCCGCCGACCTCGTCGGCGACCTGCTTGAGTTCGTCCGTGATGTGTTCCATCGTGCGGTCCTGCGTGGTGTGGCGCGTGATGTCCGCGATGACCACGTCGCCGTCGTAGACGGCGTCTTTGATGTCCATAACGTCCTGTTTGTCGCCGATCTTGGCGATCCGCACCTCGGTTCTGGCGGCCGTCGGCTGGGTGTCCGCCGCCTCGCCGTTGATCTCGACGTAGTCTTCTTTCTTTCGGGCGCCGCCTGACTCCCCGAGGATCTTGCTCATCAGTCCCATACACTCTATCCCGGTCGCTGTCGGTTTGTATTTTACGTCAGACACAACTCGGCTCCCGGACACTCGTCGCGGTCGGGTTCGCTCCGGGCGTCGCCCCGGTCGTGCCCGCCGGCGGGGTCAGACTGACGGTGGTGGCCGCCTCAGGTTCCCCTATGACCTTCAGCATCTGCGTCCGCGAGCCCTACACCGGCGACGAGGGCATCGAACAGACGCGAAGACCGCCGCCGCCTGCGAGGCAACCGCGGCCGTCGCCGGCACTGTCGCCGACCTCCCGCTGGCCGAACGCCTGATAAACGCGCTGGCCGCCGGCCACGCCGAGGGCGGCGACAAGCGCGAGGAACTCTACGTCCAGAGCGCCGCGCTGGTCGTCCGCACCACCGAGGACCGCGAGATGGAACCGTGCCACAACAACCTGCGCGTCGACGCGACCGAGACGCCTGTCGAGAACCTGCGCGGGACCTACGAACTCGCGCGCGAGGGCTTCGAGACGGCCGTCGAACGCTACGCCGACACCTACGCCGAGGGCGACGAGGCCGGGACGTGACACCCACGCCGAGGACGACGAGGCCGGGACGTGACACCCACGCCGCCGATACCCACCGCGGGTTTCCGGCACCCACACCATTAGACCGCTCGCGGACCTGGGGGCACACATGGAGTACCGGAGACTCGGGTCGACGGGTCTGGAGGTATCGAAACTCTGTTTCGGGACGTGGCGGTTCGGCCTCGAAGCGGACGACGGCACGGTCGAGACCGGCCGCGAGGCGGCCCACGACCTGCTGGACACGTTCGACGAGCACGGCGGCAACTTCATCGACACCGCGAACGTCTACGGCGACGGCAAAAGCGAGGAGTGGATCGGCGAGTGGCTCGAAGAGCGCGACCGCGAGGACTACGTCGTCGCCTCGAAGGTGTACTGGACCGTCCGGAGCCGCGCCGACGCGAACCTCTCGCGCAAGACCATCCGCGCCGAGGTCGAGGGCACGCTCGACCGGCTCGGGACCGACTACGTCGACCTCTACTACATCCACCGCTTCGACGAGGAGACGCCTATCGAACACACGCTCCGAACGCTCGACCAGCTCGTCAGCGAGGGGAAAGTCCACTACCTGGCGGCCTCCTCGATGGCCGCCTGGCAGCTGACCAAGGCGCTGTGGACGAGCGACGCCGGGGGCCTGGAACGGTTCGAGGTGACCCAGCCACGCTTCAACGCCGCCGACCGCCCGGAGGCGTACCTCGACGTCTGTGCCGACCAGGACCTGGCGGTCTGCCCGTACTCGCCGCTGGACAGCGGCTTCCTGACCGGCAAGTACTCGCAGGGCGACGCCGGCGACGGGACGCGTGCGGCCCTCCACGGCTGGGACATGGACTTTTCGGACCAGCAGTGGCGCGTGCTCGAAGCGGTCGAGTCGGTCGCGGACGAACTCGACGCGACGCCGGCCCAGGTGGCGCTGCGCTGGCTCGTCGAACAGGACCGGTTCACCTGCGTCCCGATCTTCGGCGCTCGCACGACCGGGCAGATGGAAGAGAACCTCGGCGCGGTCGAGTTCTCGCTCTCCGAGGCCCAGTTCGAGCGGGTCGCCGAGGCGTACTGAGGCCGGCGGGCGGCCGCTCAGACGGAAAACTCGAACAGGTCGTCGCCGACGTGGTGGATGGAGTCGACGACCTTGCCGGAGTCGCCGACCATATCGTCGCCGTCGATCCGCGCGCGCCCGACTGCGAGGAACTTCCCGTGGCTCTCCTCGTTGACGGCGACCAGGTCTCCGGCCTCGATGTCGGGGTCGGCCTCGACGATGCCCGGGCGCATCACGTCCGCGCCGTCCGAGACGAACGAGACCGCGCCGGCGTCGACGGTGACGACGCCGCGCTCGGGTGGGTAGGCGTTTGCCCCCTGGACCGTCAGGAACGGTTCCTCGTCCACGTAGAGCACGAGCGGGTCGCCGTCCACGAGGACGACCTCCCAGTCGCTGTCGTCGAACGCGACGCGCTCGTAGCTGTCGGCGTCGAGTTCGACGCCGAGGCTGGCCGCGATGGCGTCCTCGATGGCGGCGATGTCGTCGGCCCGGAGGTGGTGGCGCGACTTGACGTTCATACTCGACGGGTCGCTATCGGCGCTGATAAATCGCCCGTTCCGTGCCGGACCGACGATAGCCCCGTCAGGCCAGCGAGGGTCGCCTGCTCCGCGTCGGACCGACGATGGCCCCGTCAGGCCAGCGAGGAGCCGTCGAACTCGCCGCGCTCGTAGTCGATGTCCATCAGGTCGAGGATCGTCGGCGCGATGTCATAGAGGTCGACATCGGAGATGCGGACGTCCTCGTCGTCGACGACCAGCGTCGCGTTGTCGAAGCTGTGCATGCCGTTGCGGGCGCCGTACTCGACGAAGGGGTCTTTCCTCCCCTTGAAGCCGGACTTGAGGTCGAAGCCGTGGTTGGGGACGACGACCAGGTCGGGCGCGATGTCGTCGTGGTCGCCCCGGAAGGCGTTCTCCTTGGTGACGACGCGGTCCGCGACCGGCCGGCCGTCGGGACCCTCCATCTCCTCCAGGGCCGACTTGAGGTCGCTCCGGACGGTCTCGTACTCGTCCTCGGGGACGCTTCCGCGGGGTTCGCGACCCTCGAGGTTGAGGTAGACGCGCCCGGGGATCAGCGAGTAGGCGGTCGTCTCGTCGGCGATGTCGCCGAGTTCGGTGTGGGTGTACTCCAGCACGTCACGGTCGGGGTCGACCGCGTCGCCCAGTTCCACGGCGTCGGTCGGCTCGACCGTGATGCGGTAGCCGTCGCCGTCCTCGGTGACCGACAGGTCCGCGACCAGCGGCGTCGTGTCGCCGCGGTCGACGCCCAGCGAGGCCGGCGTCGCATCTTCGAGTTCGTCGACGATTGCGTCGCGGGTCTCCTCGGTCAGGGCGATGACCGCGTCGCCGTCGACGTAGGCACTGCCCGACAGCGAGGCGAGGGCGGGCTCGACGTGGTACTCGGTGTCGTCGTCGGTCTCGACGGCCTGTGTCTCCACCTCGTCGACGGCGACCAGCGTGGCGCTGTCCCCGCCCGCGTCGACGACCGTCGGGGACTCCTCGTGGAGCGTGGCGACGGCGTCGTCGCGTTCCACCGGGGTGGCGGCGACGAGCGTCCCGTCCTCGTCGTCAACGTCGAGCGTCGACGGGTCGACGAGTTCGTCGACGTCGCCGGCGTAGTCGGGGTCGACCTCGACGTGGCCGTCCTCGCGGAGCCAGGCGGCGAGCTGGAAGACGAAGTCGGCGTCGTCCTCGTAGGAGAGGTACCCCTCCTCGCGGAGCCAGGCGTTCATCTTGACCTCGTAGTCAAGCGTCGTGAACCCGTGGTCGGAGGCGACTATCATCGTCACGTCCTCGGGGAGCATGTCGTGGAGTTCGCCCAGGTAGCGGTCGACCTTCCGGTAGAATTCGAAGAACTCCTCGGCGTACTCGCCGTCCTCCTCGTAATCCCGGAACAGGAAGTGGTTGACGCGGTCGGTCGCCATGAAGACGCCGAAAAACAGGTCCCAGTCGTCTTCCTCGATGTAGTGTTTGAACGCCTCCTGGCGGGCGTCGAGGGTCTCGTGGGCGTCTTCGAGGAACTCGCCTTTGTCCTCGTGACCCAGCCCCGCGTTCGCGTCGATGCGGTAGCCGATGCTCTGGAGGTAGTCGCGGAACTCGTCGGGGTAGGCGGACTTCTCGACGCCGGGCGAGAGAAAGCCCGAGACCATCCGCTGGACGTCCCGTTGGGGCGGGAACGTCGTGACGACGTTCATCACCGTCGCGTCGCGGCCGGCCTGCTGGACGCGGTCCCACACGCGGGTGGCCTGGAAGTCACGCCGCATCGGGACGTACGTCTCGTCTGAGCCGACCTCGCGGTCCTGGAAGCCGTAGATACCGGTCTCGCCGGGGTTGACGCCCGAGGTCAGCGCCGGCCAGCAGGCCGACGACTCCGGCGGGACGATGCTGTCTATCGCCCCGCCGCTTCCCTCGTCTATCAGTTCCGTCAGATGCTCGAACTCGTCGCTGTGTTCGGTGATGAGGCTGTACGGTACCCCATCGATGCCGAAGAAGGCGACGCGCGGGTCGTCGCCGCCGCCACGGATCCGGTCGAACAGTCCCATACCCCACGTTACCGACGTGGGACACAAGAAGCTTCTTTTACGGGCGCGCCGCCGGCCGCTGGCGTCGCCCCCGTCCCCTCCCGTCAGTCCGCCCGCTCCCCGGACGCGTCCGTGTCGCCACCGCCGTCCTCGTCGGTCGCGTCGGGGTCGAAGTTCTCCGGCACTACCGTCGGGTGGTCGATCCCACCGGGCGCGCGTCTGGTCGCCATACCCGCTTGTAGCCCGTCCACACTCAAATAATTACCCATGCTCATAATTCATGTCGGGCCGGGCGGCCATGACTCGGGCGAATATTGCCGGAGGCGGGCCGGCGGCTGGGAGCAGGCTCGCGGGTAGGATCAGCGTATCGCGGTGCAGGCAGTCTCGCGCGAGGTCACGCTCGCGGGTAGGCCTGGCCCGTCGCGGTGCGGGCAGGCGGGGTCGCACACGCGGGTGATTCTAACGCATCGCGTCGCGGGCGTAAGCGGTGTCGGAACAGACCCAGCCGTCGTGGTCGTCCTCGTCGTAGATAACGACGGCCTCGCCGAGTTCGAAGGCGGCGAACCGCTCGGAGACGGGGGACAGTTCCCGACGCAGCTGTGCGGCCGAAACGTCAGTGGTGTCCTGCATGGGGGTCACCTCAGGGCACTCGGAGGTAGGGGCCGCGACCCAATATAAACGCCGGACGCTCAACGCGGATTTGCGCCGGTTTAGCCGTTTCAGCACCGTTTACCGGATCCGGAAACGCGCACCGACGCCGGGCGGTGGTCCGGTTGCCGGTTGGCTTCGCGTAAACGGTTCACACCGCGGCACCGGCGGTAAAACGACGACAGATTCAAGTACGTCCGCCGGTGGAGCGGGATCGCCCCTGTCACGTCGCCGACGAGCCGTCGCGTTCAGCCGAAGTGTTCCTCGTAGAGGTCCTGTGCGTGTTCGATGGCGTCGAGGGCGGCGTCTCTGTCCTCCCACCCTAGCGTCTCGACCTCCTTGCCCGCTTCGAGGTTCTTGTAGGTGGCAAAGAACTCGTCGACCTCGTCGAGAGTCTGCTGGGGGATGTCGTCGAGGTCCTCGATGTGGTCGAACCGGGGGTCCTCGGTCGGGACGGCGACGACCTTGTCGTCCTGTTCGCCGTCGTCGTCCATCTTCATCAGCGCGACCGGGCGGGCCTCAATGATACACCCGGGGAAGGTCTGGTCCTCGACGAGCACGAGCACGTCGAAGGGGTCCTCGTCGTCGTAGTACGACTGCGGGATGAACCCGTAGTCCGACGGGTAGTGGACGTTCGAATGTAACACCCGGTCGAGCACCACCCCGGGGACGTCCTTGTCGTACTCGTACTTGTTGCGTTCGCCTTTCAGGCACTCGACGACCGCGTAGATCTCCTCGGGCGGGTTCGGGCCCGTTTCGAGCTCTTCCCAGAGGTTCGTCATCACCCACGAATCGACTGTACGACGGCAAAGACCTTTCGAGTTCCTGCCACTGGCACGGCCGTCCACCCGACCGGAGCGGCCCGGCCGCCGGTCGGTCGGCCGCCCCCGACCGCAGACAGACCATCCGGCAATATTCCCCGGCTCAGAGTACAGAGCCGCGGTAATCGGCGGAAATATGACATTCGAGTTGACAAACGTTATATGTCCTGATGACATTCAACTAACCATGTCAGAGGCACAAACGGTTACTGACACACCCGGTATTGCGAGCGAACTCACGGCGTTCCAGCAGAATATTCTCGTCATTCTCGGCGAAGAGCCCCGCTACGGGCTCGCCATCAAGCGCGAACTCGAAGAGTACTACGACGACGAGGTCAACCACGGACGGCTCTACCCCAACCTCGATGACCTCGTCGAGATGGGGCTGGTCGAGAAGAGCGAACTCGACAAGCGGACCAACCAGTACGCCCTGACCGAGGAGGGCTACGAGACGGTCAAGAGCCAGCTCGCCTGGGAGTTCTCGAAGCTCGTCACCGACGAGGCCCGCACAGAGGACCTCCACGCGCTCGTCGACGCCGCGAACTAAACCGGGCACCGCTCGTCGGCAGCGTCGAACACCAGCCGCACCGATTTTTCGACGACGGCACGCTGCTCGTCAGTCGGCCATGCGTTCCGCGGGAAGTAGTCGCCGATGAACTCCTCCAGTTCCGGGCGCGTGGCCGACTCGACCGGCTTCGCGTAGTGGTTGCCAATGAAGTCCGCCAGCGCCGCCGCGTTGTCGCCGTGGACGTCGCCGTGGGCCTCGCGGACCGCCGCGACCAGCTCGCGGTTGTGGTCGTCGATGACCGCCCACTCGTCGGCCTCGCCGGGGCCCGACAGCGGCACCTCGATCCCCCGGTCGATGTCCTCGATCCGGTCCGTGCGGATGGTGCCGTTTTCGACCCACTCCTGGGGGTGCACGACGAGCACGTCGCGGGTCTCGTCCGCCCGGACGCGGGCCGTGTAGTCGTGGTCGTCCAGCAACCCATCGCGGTCCTCGCGGTAGGCGCGGGTCTCGGCGTCAACGGTCGCCTCCCGGGCGAGTCGCGTCAGCCGCTCGGCCTCCTCGACGACCGCCTCGGGGGGCGTGTCCGCGCGGTCGAGGGGGTCGGTCTCCCCGGCGTCCCCGTCGGTTCCCGGCCGGGGCGGCGTTCCGGAGTCGGTCGGGTCGGGCGTCTCGTCAGGCATCGTCAAGCGCGTCGTTCGCGAGTTCGTCGGCGCGGTCGTTTATCTCCCGCGGTACGTGTTCGAGCGACCACTCGTCGAACCCGGTCAGCAGCTCCCGGACCGTCACGCGGGACTCGCGCAGGTCGGGGTCGTTGGCGTCCCACTCGCCCCGGACCTGCTTGACAACCAGTTGCGAGTCCCCGCGGACGTCCACCTCGTCGAAGCCGTAGTCGCGGGCGGTCTCCAGCGCCCGGACGAGCGCCTCGTACTCGGCCTGGTTGTTGGTCGCCCGGCCGATGCGTTCGCCCCCTTCGGCGACGATGCCGTCGTTGGTGACGACGACGTACCCGACCGCGGCCGGCCCCGGGTTGCCCCGCGAGGCGCCGTCGAAGTAGACGTGTGCGCGCCCGCCGCCCTCGCGCAGGAGCGCCTCGATGTCGGTCGGGTTCGACCCCTGAACGACGACCTTCCCGTCGTAGGCGATGGCCGTCGCACCCCCGCGCTCGGCCCGCCAGCGCTCGTGGTCGGTGTTCCCGGGCTCGACGTCGACGCCGGCCGCCTCCAGGCGCTCGCGTGCCGCCTCGGCGTCACACTCGACTGTCGGCATTGTCGGGGGTCGCGCCCGCTGGAAAATAGCGGTTCCGGTCGTCGCCCCACGGTCGGCAGATAGGTCGGGTCGTTGCCTCGCGGTCGTGAGCGGGTGCAGTCGCCGCTTCGAGGTCGGCGGGCAGGGTTTTTGGCCGCACGCTCCCAACGGCAACCCGTGTCGTTCACGGAGCGAAGCGGGCTGACGGTCGACGACGCCCGTCGTCTGGTCGACGTCGCCGTCGTCGCCCTCCTGGTTGTGACCCTCGCCGCGGGGCTGGCCGCCGGCGTGCCGCCGGCCGGGCTGGCCGCCCTCGTCGTCGCGAGCGTCGCTATCGAGACGCTCGCGACTCGCGTCGTCACGAGCAGTCTGCTCCGGACCGTCGACCGCGACGCCGACGTGCCCGCCCCGCTCCGGGCGACGGTGACGGCGGTGAGCCACGAACTGGGGATCGACCCGCTCCCGGTCGCGTTCGACGCCGACGGCGCGACGGACGTGGTCGTCCTCGGGCGCGGCGACCGGGCCGTGCTCTTGGTCTCCGGGCCGGTCGTCGACGAACTCGACGGGGCGGCCCTCCGCGGGGTCGTCGCCCACGAACTCGGCCACGTCGCGCGCGGACACTTCAGGGCGGTGCCCGGCCGCGAGGCCGTCGCCCACGTCGTCGGCGCCGTCGCGCTGTGGGTTGTCGCCCTGCGGGGCCTCGCGCCCGGCCAGGCCGCCGTCGTCTCCGGGCTCTTCCTCCTCGCGAGCGCCACCCGACAGCACGAACTGGGCGCGCGGGTCTACCTGCTCGGGAGCCTCGGGACGGTACTCGTCCCGCTGGCGCTGGACGCCTACGCCACCCGCCTCGAGGAGTGCCAGGCCGACGACGTCGCCGTCACACACTCCAGCGCGACCGCCTTCTGTACCGGCCTCTACCGGATCACGGCCGCCGGCGAGACGGCGGCCGGCGGCGTGAGCGGCCCCTCGACCGCGGGCCGGGGCCCGCTCGGCTGGCTGACGGCCGGCTACCCGCCTCTCGAACGCCGAGTCGCGCGCCACGGCCTGGCACTCTCTGACGTCTCCGACCGGGCCGACCGGGGGACCGAGACGGGCGCGGGCGTCCGCCCCGACCCCGCCACGCCGGACTGACCCCCTCGCCACGCCCGTTGGGACCCGGCCGGGCCGGGTCGATCCCTCTCGCTGCGCCCGCAATCCGTCACGACCCCGCGACCCGCCACCATCCGTTTCGCCCCGCGGATCCGGTCACTGCGGCGGCGTACCGACCCATTCAAGCACCTGGCACCCCTACGGTCGGGCAGATGCGCCTCGACAGGTTCATCGACGACTTCCAGCGCGACGAGGCCGCCGAGCGGCGGCGCCTCGCCGAGGAGAAGTCCTACGCAGTCATCGACTACCTAGACGAGGTCACGGACCGGTTCGACGAGCGGTTGCAGGGCGACTCCCTGTTCGGGTCGACGGCCCCGGAGGTGTTCGTCGGCCGGTCGGGCTACCCGAACGTCTCGACGGGCGTGCTCTCGCCGATGGCCGAGGACGCCGACGCGGAGACGTTCGCCACCAGCGCCGACTGGTACGCCGAGGGGCTCGGCGTCGGCGACGTCCTCCGGCGGCGCTCGGGGATGCTCAACTCAACGCGCTCGGCCAAGGTCGACGTCGACGACGTCTGGGACGGCTTCGTCGGCACCCAGCGCGAGGTGGCCATCGCCGACCACCCCGTCGACGTCGAGGTCGGCCTCGCGGACACGCCCGACTTCGACGTGGACGTCGACGACATCACCACGCCGACCGGTCCTCGCGCCCGCGCCCGCGAGGCCGACCTCGCGGAGAACCCCCACGTCCCCCGGCCGGTCGAGAAGACCCTCGAGGACGACGACTGGGCCGCCGAGGGGGCGATGACTTACCTCTACCGGCGCGGGTTCGACGTCTACGAGATCAACAACATCCTCTCGGCGGGCGCGCTCGGCCAGGGGCACAACCGTCGGCTCGTCCCGACGCGGTGGTCTATCACCGCCGTCGACGACACCGTCGGCCAGTACCTCCGGGGTGGCCTCCGGCACAGCGACACCGTCGATACGGTGGAGGTCTGGACGAACGAGTTCATGCACAACCGCTACTGGGTCGTGCTCGCGCCGGGCAACTGGGAGTTCGAACTCGTCGAGCTGAAAGCCCCCGAGAGCGTCTGGAACCCCGACGCGACCGGCTACTACCTCGCCAGCGCCCACGAGGGCTACGAAGGCCGGACCGGCTACGTCGAGGAGACCGCCGGCGCCTACTACGCCGCGCGCCTGGGCGTGCTGGAACACCTCGCGGACCGTGACCGCCAGGCCAAGGCGCTCGTCGTCCGCGAGATCACCGACGACTACTGGGCCCCGGTCGGCGTCTGGCAGGTCCGCGAGGGCGTTCGCAACGCCTTCGACGGCGAGTACGGCGAGGCCGAGACCTTCCGTCAGGCCGTCGAGGCGCTCGCCCCGCAACTCCCGGTATCGAAGACCCAGCTCCGGCGCAAGTCGAACCTCGTCGCCGGCCTCCAGACGACGATCACGGACTTCTGAACGCGCAGGGGACGAGACCGACGCTGCCAACGGCCTTTTTTACTCCCTGGTCAAACCGACGCTATGGTCCCGCTTCAGATGGGCGTCCCCGGCGGTGTCGAACTGCTCGTCGTCCTCCTCGTCAGCGTGTTGCTGTTCGGCGTGCCGCTCGTCCTACTCGTCGGCGGCGGCTTCCTCTATCTCCGCTCGGAAGGGAACCGGGAGGACCGCATCGACGAACTCGAACGGGAGGTCGAACACCTCAAAGCCGAGCTGGACGACCAGGCGGACAACGGTGGGTCGGCCACGGGCGACGACCGGGGTGCGACGGCCGGCGACCGGTAGGTCACGCGGCGTCGAGGTTCGCCCACGCGTCGTCGACCATCTCGCCAGTGTCGGCGACGATGTCGGCCCACGCCTCGTCGTCGAGTGCCATCCCCGCGAGGCGTGCGATCTTCATGATCGAGACGTGGTAAACCTCCTGGACGCCCGGTTCTCTCTGCCAGACGACGACGCCACAGGGGAAGAGCCCGCCGATCCGGCCGTCGGAGGCGTCCAGCGCCCGGTCGGCCATCGCCGGGTTGCACGCCCCCAGGAAGTAGTAGGGGTCGCGGTCGGCGTCGACTTTCTCGTCGAGCAGCGCCGACGGCGAGAACTCCGCGGGGAACCCGAAGCCCGCTTGCTCGAAGGCCCCACGGACGTGTTCGACCGCCTCCTCGTGGGCCATCTCCAGGGTCGCGCGCTTCTCGCCGCGGTCCTCGGGGTCGATCTGCGTCGGGTCGATCGGGAGCGTCATATCCGACCTACCGGGCGAAGGCAGGAAAAACTCCGTGACTCCACCGGTCGGTGGAGTCTGTCACGGACACCGGCCGGTCGGTGTCTCCGACAGAACAGTCCGCGGGTTCGACGGCCGCCCGGGCGCGGGTGGCCGCCCTCACTCGTCGGCGGTCGGGACCGGGCCGGTGCCGATGACCTCGCGGACGGTGTCGGTGAACTCCTGGCGCGTCTCGAAGTACGGGACCTCGACCTCTTCGAGGACGTCGCGCAGTTCGCGCGGGCCGTCGGGCGTCCGGATGGTGGCGTCGCCCTCGCGTTCGATGACCGCGCTGTGTTTCGCGCCCCAGGTCAGTCGGGAGGCGACCCGGGTGAGCGGCGCACCCTCGACCGGGTCGCCCTCGCCGAGTTCGACTACGGGCCCCTCGTCTTCCTCGTCGTCGGCCATACGGGCGGATTCACCGGCGCGGCGATTAGTGCTTTCGCTTCGTGGCGAGGGGGCTCAAAACAGGTCCTCGAGGTCGTCGTTCTGGAACGCCTCCTGTGGGTCCCCCCGGGAGTCGTCGGCGGTCGTCTGGGCCTCCCGGGCGCGCTCCATGAACTCGTTGAGCCGGTGGGAGCGCTCCGCGCCCCCGAGCAGGACGAGCGCGGCCAGCCGGTCGGAGTCGAGCGGGAAATCACCGCCCCGGACCTGCATGCTGCCGGTCTCCTCCTCGACCCAGCTGCGGGCGCGCTCGACGCCCTTCCGGGAGATCCGCTCGGGGTCGCCCGCGATGACGAGGAGGCCGGTCTCGGCCTGGACCACGTTCGGGACGCTCATCCCCGTCAGGAGGGCGTTGCGGGTCACGCTCGTGATCGTGTTGACGTTCTCGCCGGCGTCCTCGCTGGCCTGGGCGCTCGCGTACCCGACCGTCGAGATCCCCCCCGGCCGGAGCGTGTTGACGATCTCCGAGGAGTCGACGACACTCTCTGCGACCTCGTCGACGGCCTGGATCTCGCCCGAGGCAAACAGCAGTCCGATCCGCTGGGCGATGTTGTCGTTTATCTCCTCGAACCCCTCGCCGACGCTCTCGCCGGCGCTGTGCCAGGCGTCGTTGTCCACAAGCATGAGCGAGTCGGCCTCGCGGGCGACCGTCTTGAGCGAGCGGCCGGCGTTAGCCTGGTAGATGGCGCCCTCGTCGCGCCCCGGGAGGATGCCGAGCACGTAGACCGGCATCTCGTGGATGCGCTTGAGTTCGCGCGCCAGCGCCGGGGCGCCCCCGCTGCCGGTCCCGCCGCCCAGGCCGGCGACGATGACGACCGCCTCGGCCTCCGTCGTGAGTCGGTCCTCGAGGCCGTCCATCACCTCCGTCGCCTCGTCTTGCATGATCTCGGCCCCGAGTTCGTTGTCGCCGCCGACGCCGTGGCCCTTGACCCGGTCCCGGCCGATGAGCAGCGTGTCGACGTCGAGGTTCTGGAGGTCGGCTTTCGCCGTGTTGACGGCGATGGCACCCTGTACGGCACCGAACCCCATTTCGTAGTCGTACTCGGCCAGGCGCTGTGTGACCTTCCCCCCGGCCTGGCCGACGCCGATCAGGACGACCTTCATATCACCATACTCGGCACATTGTCTCTTCAACGTTGTGACGCCGAAGGTTCAAGTACGATGCCGGGACCACCCCCGGCCATGACCGACTCCGACCTCGCGGAACGTCTCGACGCGGTCGAACGCGCGCTGACCGACGACGGGACGGACCTGACCGACGTCCGCGACGCGGCGGCGCTCGCGAACGACCTCGAACGCCTGGAAGCCCGCGTCGACGAACTCGAGGCGACCGTCGACGAACTGGAAGCCGCGGTCGAAGCGGTCCGGGGCTACGCCGGCAACGTCCGCGCGGTCAACCGCGACGTCGAGCGGCGCGCCAGCGCCGCACTCGCCAAGGCCGAAGCACTCGAATCGGCCGTCGACGCCGACCGCGACGCGACGCGGTCCCCGCCCGACTCCCCGTCCCGTTCGACCCCCGACGACCGTGCCGCCACGGCCGGGTCCGGCCCGGAACCCGACCGGGACTCGGACGCTGTCGTCGGCCCGGACGCCGACTGGCATACCCCCGACCGACAGGCCACTGACCGGGACCCCCCAGACCGGTCACGCGAACAGTCGCCCGACCCGGCCGGCGGAGCCGGCGACCCCTCCGACGACTCCGGCGGGACCGAGCAGTTCATCCAGCGGGTGCGGGACGCGCTCTGACCGTGCGGGTCCTGTTCACCGTCGCGCTCGCGGTGGCGATGTTGGCGGTCGTGCTCCCGGCCCTCGACGCGGTGAGCGTCGACCGCGCGGAGTCACAGACGCGGGCGGCGGTCGCGGACCTCGTCGAGGCGGCCCGCGCGCTCGCCGCCGACAACGACGCGCTCCACGACAGGGCCGTGGCCGCCCGGGCCACCATCACACTCGACTTCCCGACCGGGGGCGTGGCCAGCACCCCGCTCGCGTCCCTGGACGTCGGGCCGCCCGGAACCGATACCGCGCAGTCGGTCGGTTCCGGCCCCGCGGCGACGCGGATCACCTGGCGCGTCGCGGGTGGGCGCCGCCACACCAGACAGGTCGACGGGCTCCGACTCCGGCCCGCGGCCGATGGCCGGCTCCGGGTCGACCCCGGCCGGACGCGTCTCGTCCTCCGCCTGCTGGCCCGCAACGGCACGCGACTCGTGACCGTCTCGGAGCACAACGTCGCGTGAGACCCGCTCTCGGCCGCCGAAGGTTCAAGTGGGGTGACGGGACCAGGGGCGGCCATGGACGGATTGCTCGCTCGGTTGCGCGGGACCGGGAAATCCGACGCGGACTGCCGGTGTGACCCGTCGTTCGAGGACGACGCGCTCGCGGTCGACGCCTCGGACTGCTCCGGCGAGGGGCGACTGGCTGACGCCGAGGCCTGCCGGGAGACGGTCGTCGGTGCGCTAACGGCCCGCGACGTCGAGACGGTCGTCACGCGCACGGCGGGTGTCGAACGGGCCTACGAGGACGACGCGGCGGCGCTGCTGGTCGCGGCCGGCCGCTTCGCCGACGCCGCCCGGTTCCACGACGATAGGCTCGCCGACCGGGCGCTCCGGGACCCACTCGGCGCCGCTCGCGAGGCGGGGGGTCGCGCCGGCCCGGTGAACCGGCTCGTCGCCGAGACCGGCCTCGCGGAACTGGCCGCCCGCGCGAACGGGTACGGCGACGCCCTCCGACCGTTCGTCGGGCCGTCGATCAGCCGGTTCCGGGTGGCCGCCCGGCCGCCGCCGGCGGCCCGCCTCGCGGACACGCGGACGCTCGACGCCGGGGCGACGGTCCGGGTCTACGAGCGCCCGGACGACGGCGTCCGCACCTACCACCTCGAACCGGTCGCGGCGCGGTTCGACGAGTCGGCGCTGGCGACGCTGACCGACGCCTACGAGCGACTGGCGACCGGCACCGTCGAGGGCGGCGCGCGCGCGCCGGGCCGCGCGGTCCGGGCCGTCGCCGACGACGGCGACCCGGTCGAGGACCTGCGCGCGGCGCTGCGGAAACACACGCGGGGCTACGGCCTCGTCGAGGACCTGTTCGCCGACGAGCGCGTCTCGGACGTGTTCGCCACGGCACCGGTCACCGAGAACCCGCTGTGGGTGCGCGTCGACGGCGAGGCGATGCGGACGAACGTCCGGCTCACGGGCGCGGGCGCCGAGGCGCTGGCCTCGCGGTTCCGCCGCGAGAGCGGGCGCGCCTTCTCCGGGGCCGACCCGACGCTCGACGCCGCCGTCGAGGCCGACGGCCGCCGGGTCCGCGTCGCGGGGGTCACCGACCCCGCCAGCGACGGGATCGCCTTCGCCTTCCGCGCGCAGGACCGGCAGGTCTGGACGCTCCCGGCGCTGGTCGCCAACGACACGCTCCCGGCGGACGCGGCGGCGCTGCTCTCGGTCGCCGTCGAGCGCGGCGTGGCGGGCCTCGTCGCCGGCCCGCGCGGCGCCGGAAAGACGACGCTGCTCGGGGCGCTCCTCTGGGAGGTCCCGCAGGACGCCCGGACGCTGGTCATCGAGGACACGCCGGAACTCCCGGTCTCGGCGCTCCAGGACCGCGGCCGGGACGTCCAGGGGCTGCACAGCGCCCTCGACGGGAGCGGTCTCTCGCCGACCGAGACACTCCGGACGGCGCTCCGACTCGGCGAGGGGGCGCTCGTCGTCGGCGAGATCCGCGGCGAGGAGGCCACGGCCCTGTACGAGGCGATGCGCGTGGGTGCCAACGACGGGTCCGTCCTGGGCACCATCCACGGCGACGGCGGCGCGGACGTCCGCGAGCGCGTCGTCTCGGACCTGGGCGTGCCCGAGTCCTCGTTCGCCGCGACGGACCTGCTGGTCTCGGTCGAGACGGCCGACGCGCCCGGGGGGCCGACTCGCCGGGTCAGGGCCGTCGAGGAAGTACACGTCGACGACGGTGGCGTCGGCTTCCGGACCCTCTTCGAGCGCGGCGGGACCGGCCTCGCGTCGACGGGACGGATCGAGCGCGGGAATAGCCTGCTCGTCTCGTCGCTCGCCGGCCCCGACGAGTCCTATGCCGACGTCCGGCGCCGCCTCGCCAGCCGGGAATCGTGGCTCGACTCGCTCGTGACGGGTGTCCGGACCGACCCCGCAGTCGTCGAGCGAGCGCGCGCCAG
Organism: Halobacteriales archaeon QS_4_69_31; assembly: GCA_003021655.1. Classification (GTDB taxonomy): domain Archaea; phylum Halobacteriota; class Halobacteria; order Halobacteriales; family Haloarculaceae; genus QS-4-69-31. The sequence continues at coordinate 97,412 of PXRP01000014.1, read as the reverse complement.
GCGGTCCGGTGACGGGACCGACCCCTCCGACGAGGGGGACGACCGACCGCGGGAGAGCGACCGGCCCCGAAACGACGACCGACCTCGGGGCGGTGACCGGTCGGTCGGGGACGGCCGCCGGGACCGCGAGAGCCCGCCGACCGCCCCGGGGCCGCCCGCGTCCGCGGGATCGGAGGAGGACCAGCCGCCGGAGCGGTCGCCCGCGTCCGCGGAGTCCGACCGGGATGAACAGCCGTCTGAACGGCCGGGCGCGCCGCGGGAGGGGTGAGCGTGGCGGGGACCCTCGCCGCGCGGGCGACCAGGGCGCTCGCCCGCCTGGCCCCCTGGGAGCCCGAGAGCGATGACGACCTCGCCCGGGCGCTGCGGTTCCTCGGGTGGTCGGTCGACGGGGCGACGGTCCGGCGGGCGGGCGACGCCGCCGGCGTCGTCGCCGGCCTGTGTGTCGGTTCCCCGCTCGTCTTCGGGGCCGGGACGGTCGGGGTCGGGGTCGGGGCCGCCGCCGGGCTGGCAGTGGCCGCGGCCGCGCGGGTCGGCCCACGCGCGCTCGCGACCGCCAGGCGGACCCGTGCGCTCGGGCAGGTGCCGGAGCTGGTGAGCCGCGCGGTGTTGCGGATGCGGCTGACGCCGTCGCCGGAGACGGCCGCGGCGTTCGCGGCCGGGACCGGCCGCGGCCGGCTGGCGGCGAGTCTCCGGGCACACGTCGAGCGCGCGAGCGGGACCGGCCGGACCGGGCTGTCGTCGTTCGCCGACGAGTGGGCCGAGTGGTTCCCGGCGCTCCGGCGGGCGCTCTCGCTGGTCGCGTCCGCTGGCGACGCCCGGCCGGACGAGCGGGCGCGTGCCCTCGACGGCGCGCTCGCGGTCACACTCGAGGGCACGCGCGAGACGATGGCGGACTTCGCGGCCTCGGTGCGTGGCCCCGCGACGGCGCTGTACGCCTTCGGTGTCCTGGTGCCCCTGGCGCTGGTCGCGCTGTTGCCCGCCGCCGGGACCGTCGGGCTGGAGGTCCCACTGCTTGCGGTCGTGGTCGGGTACGACCTCGTCCTGCCGGCGGCGTTGCTCGTCGCGAGCGGGTGGCTCCTGGTGCGTCGCCCGGTTGCGTTCCCGCCGACGCCGGTCCCGCGCTCCCACCCCGACGTCCCCGACCGCCGCTGGCCGGCGGTGGTCGCCGGTCTCGCGGCGGGTGCGGTGGCCTCCTTCGCGACGGTCCGGGTCGTCTCGCCGTGGGCCGCCTGGGTCGCCGGCCCGGGCGTCGCGGTCGGCGTCGGCCTCGTGGTCACCTACCGGCCGATGACGGCCGTCCGCGAGCGCGCCCGGGAGATAGAACGCGGCCTGCCGGACGCGCTCTCGCTGGTCGGGCGCGAGGTGAGCCGCGGGCGCGCCGTCGAGGCGGCCATGGCCGAGGCCGCCGAGGCGCTGGATACGGCCACCGGCGAGGTCCTGGCCGAGGCCGTCCGCACGCAGCGACAGCTCGAGGTCGGCGTCAGGGAGTCGCTGGTCGGCGAGTACGGCGCCCTGGCGACGGTCCCGAGCGAGCGCGCCCGGGGGACGGCCGAACTGCTGGCGCTGGCGGCCGCCGAGGGGACGCCCGCGGGCCCGGCGGTCGTCACGATGGCCGAACACGTCGACGACCTCCAGCACGCCGAGGGCGAGATCCGCCGCCAGCTCGGGCAGGTGACTTCGACACTGTCGAACACGGCGACGGTGTTCGGCCCGCTCGTCGGCGGTGCGACGGTCACGCTCGCCGAGCGCATGAGCACCGGCGGGCCGCTGTCGAGCCCGCTCCCGGTGGCACCCCTCGGCGTCGCCGTCGGCGTGTACGTGCTCGTCCTCGCGGCGACCCTGACGACCCTCTCGACGGGGCTGCGCCGCGGGCTCGACCGGTCGCTGGTCGGCTACCGCGTCGGCCGCGCGCTCGTTGTCGCGGCGACGACGTTCTGCCTGGGGCTGGCCGCGACCCGGCTGGTCGTCTGAAGGTTTAAACGCCAGGGGGCGACCAGACCGGCCCATGCTGGACGTTCCAGTCGAGTCGACCTACGTCTGGCTCGGGCTCGCGGTCGTGAGCGCGAGCGTGTTCGGCCTTGCGCTCCGCGTGCCGGCGAGCCCGCCGCCGGACGCGACGCGGGCGGCACAGACCGTCGACGGCGTCGCGTCGAGCCCCTACGAGGCCAGCGGCCGACACCCGCTCGACGCCGACGAGATACGCCTCGGCCGCGACCGCATCGGCCTGCGGACCGACGGCGGGGCGGCACACGCCGCCTTCGCCTTCGAGTCGGTGGTGCCAGCCCTCGGGAGCGACCGGCTCCGGGCGGTCCTGCGCGGGCGGCCGCCGCGTGCCGTCTTCGAGGACCGCGCGGCCTTCGCGGCCGCGCTCGAGGCGGCGCGGACCCGTGAGCCCCGCTGGCAGCCGGCTCCCGAGACACTGCTGGTCAGACGCGTCACCTGGGGGGAGGTCAATGCGACGCTGGTCGGCGCGTAGGCCCCGCGCTGCGACCGGGCGCCGGGGACAGCTGGAGCCGTTCGCGGCGCTCGCGGCCGTGGCGGTCGTCGCGCTCGCGCTCGCGGTGTTCGCCGGGGCTTTCGAGGCGAGCGTCCCGGGACCGGCCGACCGCGACGTCACCGAGCCGACCGCCGACCGGGTCGAGCGGGCGCTGACGGTCGGCGGCGTCGTCCGCCCGGGACGACTCGACGACGCGACGGCCGCCGCCCCCGGAGGCTATCGGCTCAACGTGACCCTCCACGCTGGCGGCGACCGGTGGGCGACGGGGCCGTCGACGCCCCCGACGGCCGAGAACGCGTCCCGCCGGGTCAGCGTCTTCCGGGACGCGGGCGTCGCCGACGCCGGGCGACTGGAGGTGCGCGTATGGACCTGAGAGGCTCCAGCACGACGCTGGACACCGTGGTGTTCGTCCTGCTGGTCGGGGCGGCGGTGGGCACGCTCGCGGGCATCTCGCCGGGGGGCGGCGACGGGCCCACGCGCGTGCCCGGCGAGACGGCCGACGTACTGGCGACGAGCACGGCCGAGGTCACCTTCGAGCGCCGCGGACACGTCCCGGGCGAGCTGATCGCGGGGTCGAGCGACGGGAGGTCGGTCTCGGCCGAGCGGCGCGCACGCGGGACCTACGCGGAGTTGCTCGCGGCCGCCGCGGTCGCCGACCCCGAACTCGGGAGCCGGCCTCTGACCGCCTCGGGCGAGGACTTCGAGGCGGCCGTCGTCGAGGCCGCCGAGCGCGCGCTCCCGACCGACGCGACGAACGTCCAGGTCCGGGCGGTCTGGGAGCCCTACGACGGCGCGGCCCTCGATCGGACGGTCCTGGTCGGCGAGGCGCCGCCGAAGACCGCCGACGTGTCGGTGGCGACAGTCACCGTCGCCAGCGGTTTCCCGAACGTCACGAGCGAGGTCCGGGACCCGGCGCCGGGCTACGACGCGACCGCCGACATCGTCGCCCGCGCGGTCGTCACGGGGCTATTTCCCGTGAACCGGACGCGTGACGCCCTCGCGAGCGAGGGGCCTGACCGCGCGGTCGTTGTGAGCAGGTACCTGCAGGCCGCGGCGGTGCTGGACGTCGCGGTGGCTGACCCCCTCGCGCGCGGCGACGTCGACGCGGCCAACGACAGGCTCGCCGCGGCGCTCGCCCGCCACGTCGAGGCGGACATGGTCGAGCGGTTCGACTCGCCGACGGCCGCGGGACGGGCCGTCTCGCTCCACCGGGTCCGCATCGTCGTCAGGACGTGGTCGCCGTGACGCGCCGGCGGGTCACGCTAGGCGAGCGAGGGCGGCTCCCGTTCGCGCTCGTCGGCGTCCTCCTGGTCGTTACGAGCACGCTCTTCGCCGCCGGCGTCGGCCGGCGGACCCCGCCGCCGGAGCCGGCGGTCGACCTGGCGATGGAGCGGACGACGGCCGACAGCCGCGCGACGCTGCGCCAGGCGGTCGCGGCGGCCGGCGTCGCGGCCGCCAGCAACCCCGTCACCGACCCGGCCAACACCTCTTATGGCGCCGTCCTCAGCGAGGACGAGACCTTCGAGGACACCCTCGCGGTCCGGATCTACCTGGTCGCGCGCCGGCGTCTGGCGTCGGTCGGCCGGACTCACCGCGGCGTCCGGACGAACGTCTCGCTTCCGGGGGTCGACTCGCCGGCGGAGCTGGCGCGAGCCAGAGACCGGGTCACCGTCGAGCGCGCGGGACCACACGACGCGCAACTGGACGTGCGGCTGGCCGGCGTCAGACAGACGGCCCGAGACGGCCAGCGCGTCGTCGGTCGGCGCAACGCCACACTTACGGTGCGGGTAGACTCGCCGGTGCTGGCCGTCCACGACCGCGTCGAGAAGTTCCAGGAGCGGCTGGACAACGGGGTCACCGACCCCGGCCTCAGCCAGCGGCTGACCGCGCGACTCTACGCCGTCGCGTGGGCGCGAGGGTACGCCCAGTACGGCGGCGCACCCATCGACAACGTCGTCGCGAACCGGCACATCGAGCCGCTGACCAACGGCGCGCTCCTGGCGGTCCAGCGGTCGGTGTTCGGCCGGAGCGACCCAGACGGCCGGCGGGCGCTCTCGCTTGCCATGGGCGCGCTGGTTCTCAACGAACTGACGAACGTCGCCGGGAGCGACTACCCCGCCGTCAGCAAACTCGTCAGGGAACGGATCGCGCGGGCGAACGCGCCCAGCGAGCACGTCGGCGTTCCGAGCCTCGGGAGCGACGCGACTGGCGCGCCTCCTCCGAACGAGACGACCAACGTCAGCGTCGGCGAGACGGCCAGACACGCGTTCGCCCCGTACGTTCGTCCCCCGAAGCCGGTCGGCGAACGGAACGGGTCGGCGCTGGCGACGTTCGGGACGGGGTCGTGGCTCCGGTCGCTCCAGTACGACGACACGCGCGGGCTGAACGCGACCATCCAGTCGGTCTTCAGCGCGACCGTCAGGACGGTCGGCGCGCGGCGACACGTCGGCGGCGGCGACCCGCCGGCACCGCCGCGGCCGCGGAACGGGACCAACTGGACGCTCGTCAACGACACCACCTCGACGTCCGTCGAGCGCGTCACGAACGCCTCGGACGCCCCGGCGGTGTCGGTTCCCGCCGACCACCATCGGCTACGGACGTTCCGGCGGACGGTCAGGCTCGACCACGAACGGACCCGGTACTGGCGGCGCAACGGGACGTTCACCGTCACCACGACCAGGCGCGACGAGGTGTACGACGTGACCGTCGCGGTCGTCGGCCGCCACGCGCAGACGCCCTACGCGCCGGACTACCCGGTCGCGACCGTCCACGAGCGCGCCGGGCCCTTCGACGGGCCGAACCTCGCGGACGTCGGGCCCGCGGTCGACGAGGCCGTCGACGCCCGGGGCGGCCCGGATTCGCTGGCGGCCGCGACCGCCCGCGGCGACCTCGACGCCAACGCGACGACGATACGGGGCGCGTGGCCGGCCGAGCTGCGCGCGTGGGCCTACGCGGACCTCGTCGCCCTCAGGGAGACCGTCCGGGAGATATCGGTCGCGGTCGAGCGCGGCCGGGTCGGCACCTTCCAGACGAACCCGCCGGCGAAACTCGCCGCCGCCGTCAGGGAACGCCGGGCCGCCCTGCTCGACGCGGGCGGCGGCTACGACCACGTCGCCGACAAGGCCAGAGTCGCGCTCCGCGGGCGGTTTCTCGACCGCGTCGTCGCGATCCTCGAAGCCCGCGCCCGCCTCCGGGAGACCCGGGAGGACGACCTGTCGAGCGCGCTCTCCGAGCACAGTCCGGGGTCGCTGTCGGCGCTCCGGGACAGCCTGGCGGCGCGCCGACTCGACGACAGGGACGACGCCGGCGCGCTCGCGTTCACCGTCGACGGCGCGCCCCCCTATCTCACGCGCACCGGCATCACCGACGAGGATGTCTCGGCGGTCCCCGAGGGGAAGACGGTCCACTCGCTGGTCGCAAAGAACGTCAACGCCGTCACGATACCCTACGCGGACGCGACGGACACGGTGTTGAACGGGCTCGGCGCGCTGGGCTCCGAGGGACGGACGCGGCTCCGGACTGGCGCGCTCGCGCTCCAGTCGGCCGAAAGCGCCGAGGCGGCCACCGGGCGACCGTTCGGCGAGAACCGGACCGCCCTCCGCTCGGCGCTCAACGACAGTTTCGTCGCCGCCTACAACGGGATCCACGTGACCCTGCAGGCCCACGGGGTCGACACAGACGACGCCCACGAGATAACGCGCCGGGCGTTCGCCCGCTGGGAGACCAGACGCGAGCAGGTGCTCGCGGTGTCCGACCGGCGTATCGTCGGGGCGGTCCTCGCGGAGGCCAAGAGCCACCCGTCGACGGACCTCTCGACGATGGAGCGCGACCGCCTCCGCCTGGACCTGCGGGACCGGCTGACGCGCGAACTCGACACGGAGCGGCTGAACGTCCCGGCCCCGCTGGTGACGGCGACGACCGAGCGGGTGAGATCGGCCGTCGGCGACGCCATCGAGTCCGAACTGAAAGAACAGTTCGCGAAGCGGTTCAACCACTCGATAAACAGAATGCCGGCGGGGTTCCCGCTGGCCCCGATGCCGGGGTCGTGGTACGCGACGATGAACGTCTGGTGGGTCACCGTCGAGGGGCGCTACGAGCGGTTCGCCGTCGAGGCGCCACGCCGAACGCCGGCGGCAGCCGACGCCTCGCTGTCGTACGTCCGCGACGGGAGCAACGTGACCCTCGACGTCGACGGCGACGGGAGCGGCGAACTGCTCGGCAGCGCGCCCCGCATCGACTTCCGCTCCGAGGTCGGTATCGTCGTGGTCGTCCCGGCCGGGGGCGCCGGCGTCGGCGACATCAACGGCGATATACACGAGATCACCAAGGGGTGGCCCGACCCCGGGCCCGCGAGCCTCGATACGGCCAACGACACCCGGGCCGGCGGGGACGGCGGCGGCAACGCCACCTCGCGCGTCCGGCGGTCGCGGTCCGTTGTGAAGTGATAGTATCTTTAACGCCAGCCACGAAGGGGCGATATGCTCAGAGGCGAGTTCGCGTCAGCGGGCGAGACGAGCCCGGCGGCGTTACACGGGACGTATCTGGACCGGTTGCGCGAGACCGTCGAGTCGGTCGGCGTCGAGACGGTCGTGAAGCGGTCGGGCGTCGACGAGGCGGTCCTCGAGGCGCTCGTGGCGGGCGACCGGCCGGAACTGACGCTGGAGGCGGCGGCGAGCGTCCTCGCGGCCGACCCCGAGTCGCCGCCGGGCGAGACCCTCGCCGCCGAGGCGCGGGACATCCTGCTCATGGGAATGACGACGGCCATCGTCGACGTGGAGGCGCTGGCGGCGGGGCTGTCGGTCGACCTCGACCCCAAGGAACTCCAGCAGAAAGTCGAGGGGCGCCACCCGATAACTCTCGCCGAGTACGCCCACATCCACCACTTCCTGGAGGCGCAGTGATGCGCGTCGTCGTCCTCGGGTGTGGGTACGTGGGCTTGGAGCTGGCCCGCCAGCTCGGCGACGACCACGACGTCGTCGGCGTCCGGCGCTCGGACGCGGGGCTCGAACGCGTCGCGGCGGCCGGCGCGCGGGCCGTCAGCGCGGACGTGGCCGACGCCGACGCGCTCTCGGCGGTGCCCGACGCGGACGCGGTCGTGTTCGCGGCCAGCAGCGGCGGCCGCGGTGCCGACCGCGCCCGCGAGGTCTACGTCGAGGGGCTGCGGACGGCGGTCGACCACTTCTGTGGCCGGGCCGACCCGCCCGACCGGCTCGTCTACACGTCGAGTACGGGCGTCTACGGCGACCACGGCGGCGACTGGGTCGACGAGACGACGCCGGTCGAGCCGACGACCGAGAAGACGGCGGTGCTGGCCGAGGCCGAACGGGTCGCCCGCGAGCGGCCGGCCGGCGGGTGTGACGGCACCGTCGCGCGGTTCGCCGGCCTCTACGGGCCCGACCGCTACCGCCTGGAGCGGTACGTCGAGGGCCCGGTCACGGAGGGGTACCTGAACATGGTCCACCGCGACGACGCGGCGGGCGCGGTGGGCTTTCTGCTGGCGCGTGACCTCGCGCGGGACGCGGTGGTCAACGTCGTCGACGACGAGCCGGTCTCGAAGTGGGCGTTCGCCGACTGGCTGGCCGGCCAGTGTGGCGCGGAGCCTCCCCGCAAGCGCACCGTCGAGGAACGGCTCGCCGACGGGGACCTCTCGGAGACGGCCGAGCGCCGCCTGCGGACGAGCAAGCGCGTCTCGAACGACCGGCTCCGCGAGCTGGGGTACGAGTTCGCGTACCCGACGTTCCGGGAGGGGTACCGGGCGGCTATCACTGCCTATCGGGGCACGTGAGCGCGAGCGGCCCCCGAGGACCGCCCGTGGAGTGAGAAACTACTTGAGCCTTGGACGCGACAGGCCGGCTATGCCACGTGCGGTCGCGGGTGGCGTCGCACTCGTCACGCGGGCCGATGCCGCCAGGACGGCCGCCCAGGAGGACCCACTCTTCTGGGCTGGCGTCGCCGTGGGTGTCATCGCACTGTTGGTGGTCATGGGACTGGTCCTCAGACGGCTCCGGCGGACCCCCGGCGAACGCCTCGCTCGCCTGCTCGCGCAACAGGACGACCTCTCGGTGTTGATGCACCCCAACCCCGACCCCGACGCGATGGCGAGCGCGCTCGGCGTCGCGGAACTGGCGCGGTCGGCCGACGTCGCGGTGTCGCTCCAGTACCCCGGCCAGATCCGCCACCAGGAGAACCGCGCCTTCGAGACGGTTCTGGACCTGAACTTCGAGCAGATCGACGACGCGGGCGACGTCGTCACCCAGTCGGTCGTGCTCGTCGACCACAACGAACCGCGGGGGTTCCCGGGCGCCGAGTCGGTCGACCCGGTCGCGGTCGTCGACCACCACCCCGGCGGCGGGACGGGCCGCGAGTTCACCGACGTCCGCCCCGAGTACGGCGCCTGTGCCAGCATCCTCGCCGAGTACTTCCGGGACCAGGGGTGGGACCCCGTCCCGCCCGAGGAGGAAGGCGAGAACGGCGGCGAGAAGAGACTGCCCTCGAGCGTCGCGACGGGGCTCATCTACGGCATCCAGTCCGATACGAGCCACCTCACGAAGGGGTGTTCCGAGGCGGAGTTCTCGGCGAGTTCGTACCTCTACCGGGGCGTCGACGAGGACCGCCTCGACCGCATCGCGAACCCGCATGTCGACGCCGAGGTCCTCGACGTGAAAGCCCGGGCAATAAACGACCGCGAGGTGCGCAACGCCTTCGCGGTCAGCGACGTCGGCGAAGTGTCGAACGTCGACGCCATCCCGCAGGCCGCCGACGAACTCCTCCGCCTCGAAGGCGTGACCGCCGTCGTCATCGTCGGGATCAAAGACGGGACGCTCCACCTCTCGGGCCGGTCCCGCGACGACCGCGTCCACATGGGCAGGACGCTCGAGGCCGTCGTCGACGACATCCCGATGGCCAGCGCCGGCGGCCACGCCCGCATGGGCGGCGGCCAGCTCTCTGTCAACCACATGGAAGGGCTCGGCCCCGGCGACGGCGTCAAACGCGACCAGTTCACCGACCGCCTCTTCGAGGCCATGTCCGGCGAGGTCTGAACCGCCTGTCGCTCGCGGTCCGGGCCCGAGTCGCCGGCGGCGCTCGCGGTCCGAGCCCCGGTCGCCGGAGGTGTGAGGCGCTCGGGGCTTCCACCCGGTTTCCGGCGACGGTGGCGAGATCCGCCCGTCTCTGCCCGCCGCCGTCCTGTCCGGGAGCGTTTTTTGTCGCGGCCACCCAGTGTGTGTATGGCAACGAGCGAGGGCACCTGGGCGTACCGCGACGCGTTCGGCGACGAGTTCGCGCGGACCTACTTCCGGCGGTTCGGCGAGGGCGTCGTCTCCAGCATCGGCGCGGGCACGTACCTCGGGGACCCGACCGACGCGGCCGACGACGCCTACCACGAGGCGCTCGTCGACGCGCTGGAGTCGGGGATCAACGTCCTCGACACGGCTATCAACTACCGCCACCAGCGCAGCGAGCGGGTCGTCGGGCGCGCCATTGAAGACGCCGACGTCGACCGCGAGGCGGTCGTCGTCGCGACGAAAGGCGGGTTCGTCCCGTTCGACGGCGAGCGCCCTGCCGACCCGGGACGGTGGGTCCACGAGCACTACGTCGAGCCCGGCCTCGTCGCGGCGGCGGAGCTGGTCGCCGGCCAGCACTGCATCGCGCCCGAGTACATCGACGACCAGCTCGACCGGTCGCTGTCGAACCTCGGGCTCGACACCGTCGACTGTTACTACGTCCACAACCCCGAGACACAGCTCACCGACCGCCCGCGGGAGGCGGTCTACGACCGGCTGGAGGCGACGTTCACCCGGCTGGAGGAGCGCGCGGCGGCGGGCGACCTCGCCCAGTACGGCGTCGCGACCTGGGACGCCTTCCGTGTGCCCGCCGACCACGAGAAATACCTCTCGCTGTCCGAAATCGTCTCGCGGGCACGCGCGGCCGCCGAGGCCGCCGGCACCGCAGCGACGCACTTCCGGGCGGTCCAGTTGCCGTTCAACGTCGCGATGGCCGACGCCTTCACCGTCGCGTCACAGGCGGGCCCCGAGGGGCCACAGTCGGTGCTGTGGTTCGCACAGGAGGCGGGCCTGGACGTGTTCGCCAGCGCGTCGCTCGCCCAGGGACGCCTCGCCGAGGGGCTCCCGCCGGCGGTCGCAGAGCAGGTCGGGGGCGAGACGAGCGCCCAGCGGGCGATCAACTTCGCCCGGAGCGCGCCCGGCGTCACGTGTGCGCTGGTCGGGATGGGGTCGCCGGCCCACGTCGCCGAGAACGTCGCCGCGGGGACTTACCCGCCGCTGGGTGCCGACGCGTTCGACGCGGTCTTCGAGTGAGTCACCCGACTTTCTTCCACTGCTGGCCACACTCCGGACAGGCGCGGACCGAGCCGATCTCGTCGGGGTCGTTCACGGTCGTGAGCTCTTCCCCACACTCCGCACAGGCGAGTCGCTCGTAGACGTCTTTCTCGATATCTCCCGAGCGGAGGCCCTGCCGTACCGAATCCATGGAGGGGGTAGACCACCGACTGTGAAAAATCCGGTGGTGCTCGCGCCCCCCGCTCGTGTCGGCGGGGCTGGCGGACGGGCGGTCAACCGGCCGGTGCGACCGGTTTCGCAACGCTTGTGTCCGGGGACACGAACCCGCCACTGTGACCCGCCGCCAGCTGTTTGGCTCGCTGTTCGGGATGGTCTTCGTCGTCAACCTCGGACGGGTCGTCTTCGCGCCGCTACTGGAGCCGCTCCGGGCCGCGCTGACTGCCGACGCCGCGGCCGTGGGCCTGCTCGCCTCGCTCGTCTGGGTGGGCAGCGCCGTCCCGCGGATCCCGACCGGCTACCTCCTCACGAAGGTCCCCCGCCACTACGTCGTCTGCGGGACCGGCGCGACACTCGCCGTCGCGACGGGACTGGCCGGGTTCGCGCCCGACATCCGCACGCTCCAGGCCGCGGGGCTGTTGATGGGCGTCGCCGGCGGCGCCTACTTCATCGCCGCCAACCCCCTGGTGAGCGAACTGTTCCCCGGCCGCGTCGGCCTCGCGCTGGGCGTCCACGGCGTCGGCGCCCAGCTGGCTGCGGTCGGCGCGCCGCTTTTCGTCAGCGTCGCCCTCGGCGTCGGCACCTGGCAGACCGCCTTCCGGGCGATGGCCCTCGCGGTGGCCGCGGCGACGGTCCTGTTCACGCTCGCCGCCTGGCGGACCGACCTCCCGGAGGCCGGCACCGAGGACAGGGACATGTTCGGGGCCGTCCGCACCCAGTGGCGGGTCGTCGCCGCCGGCGTCGCCTTCCTCGGCGCGACCGGCTTCGTCTGGCAGGGCGTGTTCAACTTCTACGTCTCGTATCTGACCGCCGCGAAGGCGCTTGAGGCGGGTGCCGCCCGGCAGGTCCTCTCGCTGACGTTCGCGGCCGGCGTCCCCGCGTTCCTCTTCTCGGGTCGGCTGGCCGACCGCCTGCCCGTGGTGCCGTACATCCTCGCCATTCTGGCGACGTTCGCCGCGTCGCTGGCCGCGCTGACGCTGACCGGCGGCTACCTGTCGGTCGCCGCCGTCAGCCTCGTCGTCGGCTACGCCGTTCACAGCCTCTTCCCGGCGGTCGACACCTACCTCCTCGGGACGCTCCCCGACCGCCACCGGGCCAGCGCCTACGCCGCCTACTCCGGGACGGTGATGTTCGTCCAGGCCGGCGGCTCGTGGGTCGTCGGCGACCTCCGGGACGCCGCGGTCCCCTTCGACCTCATCTTCCGGACGTCCGCCGGCGCGCTCGCCGTGGTCCTCGCGGCGCTGGTCGCGGGCTATTTCGCCGGTATCGTCCCCGCCGGCGCACGGCAGTGACGGCCCTCAACTCCACGCGGCGTCCCTGAGCCGGCCGGGAAGCGACCGGAGGGTCGACAGCCCGGGGTGGCCGTCGACGTGCCAGACGACGCTCGCGACCGCGACCAGACCCACCTCGAACAGGAACGCGGGGCTCGGCTCGACGAGCGCGAGGTGGGCCGCGAAGCTCCCCTCGACCTCGTAGGCGGGCAACTCCAGCAGCGGCCACGCGAGGAAGGTCACCGCGGCGAAATCGAACCCGAGGACGGGGTAGAGCGCGTCGGTGGCCTGGTGGGTGACCACCCCGACGGCGAACGCGACCGCCAGCGGGCGGGCGTCCCGCCGGGCGGCCGCGACCCAGACGACCGGCAGGACGAGGGCGGCCACGACCGACGAGTGGGCCAGCGACCGGCCCGTCGGCAACACCGACAGCGACCAGGCCAGGGGCTTGTCCACGAGGTCCGGGACCTGCGTCGCCCCGGCCGCGACGAGCGCCGGCCCGTCCCGCGGCGGGCCGCCGGTCCGGACGCGTGCGTACAGCGAGTACAAAAGATAGCCCGCGGCGAGGTGTCCCCAGGGCCACATTACCGGAGCCGACGGGACCGGCGCGAATAGGTGCTTCGCTCGACGGGTCACCAGGCCGAGAGTGCGCGCCGGCCGTGGTTGACGGTCAGGATGCCGAGGAAGGCCGCGACACCGGCGAAGATGGGGACCCACGTCCGGACGAGCGTCACCGCGAACCCGACCAGCGGGAACGCGGCGTAGACGGCCACCGCCAGCCCGCCCAGCAACACCGTCCGCTTGTCGTAGCAGTCCCCGGCCCACGAGATGGGCACGACAGTTCCCGCCGTCGGAAAAAGCGCTGACGGTCGGCGGAGCCGTTGCCGGCTTTCGCGGCCATTACGGCTGTCCCGACCGGGGACGCGCCGGGGAACCCGGGAGTGGGCAGGCGACCGTCCTACACGGCGCCCCGAGCAGTTCGACCCCGCATCGTTCCCGGTCGCGGTATCCCGGGACCGCACAGTCCGGCCCGGACCGGAGACGGGACGGCGGCGTTAGTCCGACGCCTCGGCCGTCGCCAACTCCTCGATGGCGATCTCGACGTCGACGCCCTCAACGTCCCAGGTCTTGCGGTGGCCGTCCGACACCGCGCCGGACTCGACGGCGCGGACCTCCTCGTGGACCAGGTCCTCGTGGCGACCGACCAGGTCCGCGACCCGCTCGTCGTCGACGTCGTACTCCAGGCGGATCTCGGCGTCCATCTCCAGGTCCAGGTCCTTGCGCATCTCCTGGACGCGGCGGACCACCTCGCGGGCGTACCCCTCCGCCTCGATGTCCTCCGTGAGGGAGGTATCCACGTAGACGACGCCCTCGCCGTCGGGCGCCTGGAACGGGGCGCCGGCCACCCCCTCGGGCGTGTGGCGGACGAACTCGACCATCTCCGGGTCGAGTTCGACCGGCTCGCCGAGGGCGTCGGCTGCCGCGTCCGCCAGCGCCTCCACGGTGGGCTCGTCGACGCGGGCGTCGTTGAGCGCCTGCATGACCTCGCCCGCCCGGTCGCCGAACGCGGGACCGAGCAGGCTCATGTCGGCCTCGGCGGAGTAGGCGAGTTCGCCCCACTCTTCGCCGGGGTCGACCACCTCGACGGCGCGGGCGTTGAGCCGGTCGGCCAGCAGGTCCTCGCGGAGCGCGACCGTCCTGGCGACGTCGGCGCCGGCCTCGCCCGCCTCGTCGACGTCGACGACGACCCGTGTGACGGGCCAGCGCAGTTTCCGCCCGGCCTGCTGGCGGGCGTTCGAGCCCGCCTCCTCGACGGCGCGGACCACCGCGACGTCCGATTCGAGGCCGGCGTCGCGCCACCGTCGCTCGGGCTCGGGCCAGTCGCACATGTGGACCGTCGGGTGGCCGGCCTCGCCCGTCAGGGCGCCGTACACCTCCTCGGCCACGAAGGGCGTGAAGGGGGCACAGAGCGCGGCCACCTCCTCCAGGACGGTGTAGAGGGTGACGTAGGCGGCCCGCTTGCTCGGGGAGTCGTCTTCCTCCCACATGCGCTCGCGGACGACCTGGACATAAAAGCGGGAGACGTCTTCGACGACGAACTCCAGCAGTTCGTCGACGGCCGCGTCGTTCTCGAACTCGTCCATGTGGTCGGTCATCGCGGCCTCGACGCTCTGGAGGCGCGAGAGCACCCACTCGTCGACGAGTTCGAGGTCGTCGGCGACGTCGTCGAGGGTCGTCTCGGCGGGCGAGAAGCCGTCGGTGCGCATGTACGGCAGCGGGAACCGCGCCACGTTCCAGAGGATGTTGAGCCGCCGTTGCATCTCGGCGGTCTCCTCCCACGAGAAGTTCATGTCCTCGCCCTGGGCGGTAACCGACAGGAGGAACAGGCGCATCGGGTCGACGCCGTGCTCGTCGATGACCTCGTGGGGGTCGACGAAGATGCCTTTTGACTTGGACATCCCGCGGCCGTCGGGCATGTTGGCGTAGCCGTGCATCAGTACCTCGTCGTAGGGGATCTCCCCGAGCGCGGCCGTGCCCATCCCGAGTTGCGACCAGAACCACCCGCGGGTCTGGTCGTGGGCCTCCATGATGAGGTCGGCCGGCCACAGCTCCTCGAAGCGGCTGTCGTCCTCCGGGAAGTCGAGCGTCCCCCAGGTGGCGACCGACGAGTCCAGCCACACGTCGAACACGTCGGGGACGCGCTCGTAGACGACGCCGTCCTCGGTGATGGTCAGGTCGTCGACGGTGCCCTTGTGCAGGTCCACTGTCTCGGGGTCGATGTCCTGGTCGACTCGCTCGGCGAGTTCCTCGCGGTCGCCGACGACGATGGCGTCGTCCATCTCGCCCGACCACTCGACTGCGTCGCCGTCCCGGTCTCGCGGCCCGTCGCCGCCCGACCCGTCCGCGGCGCTCCGCGTCTCGCTGGGGATCCAGATTGGGATCGGGATACCCCAGTAGCGCTGGCGCGAGACGTTCCAGTCGGGGGCGTCCTCGACGAAATCGCGAAAGCGGTTGTCCCGGGCCCACTGGGGGTACCACTCGCTGTCCTCGATGGTGTCGAGCAGTTCGTCCTTGATGTCGGTGACCGTGATGAACCACTGGTCGGTGACGATCTGGACGATGCCCGTATCACACCGCCAGCAGTGGCCGTAGCTGTGGGTGGTCGTCTCCTCGGCCAGTAGCGCGCCGTTGTCCCGGAGGTTGTCGATGACCGCGCGGTCGGCCTCCTTGACGTACTGGCCGGCGTAGGCGCCGCCGCGGTCGTCGTAGACGCCGTCGGCGCCGACCGGACAGAAGGCATCGAGGCCGAGTTCCCGGCCGCGCTCGAAGTCCTCCTCGCCGTGGCCGGGCGCGGAGTGGACCAGCCCCGTCCCGTCGCCGTCGGTCTCGACGTAGTCGGCGGTGTAGACCGCCAGCGCGCCCTCGCCGTCCGGGGTCGACGGCACCTCCTCGCGGAGAGGATGCTCGTAGATCCAGCCGACGAGGTCCTCGCCGGTCAGTTCCTCGACGACCTCGTAGTCCTCGTAGCGGCCGGCCGAGAGCACCGCCTCGACTTTCGCCTCGGCGACGTAGAGACGCTCGGTCTCGCCGCCCTTCCGGGCGTCGACGCCGACGTAGCTGCCCGCCCCGTCGACGGCGACGAAGGTGTTGGCGGGGATAGTCCAGGGGGTGGTCGTCCAGATGACGAGACTCCCCTCGCGGTCACGGAGGTCGAACCTGACGTAGATGGAGGGGTCCTCGACGTCCTCGTACTCGACCTCGTTGTTGGCGATGGCGGTTTCACACCGCGGACACTGCGAGATAGAGCGCTGGCCCTGCTCGACGAGGCCGCGCTCGTGGGCCTTCTCGAACCCCCACCACGCCGCCTCCATGTACTCGGGGGTGACCGTCTTGTAGGGGTCCGACCAGTCCATCCAGACGCCGAAGGACTCGAAGTCCGCCTGGAGCCCCTCCAGTTGCTCGTCGGCGAACTCCCGGCACTCCCTGATGAACGCCTCCTCGCCGAACTCCCGGATGTCCTTCTTGTTCTCGAAGCCGAGTTTCTCCTCGACCTGGGTCTCGATGGGGAGCCCGTGCATGTCGTAGCCCGGACGGTCGGTCACGTCGTAGCCCCGCATCCGGAGGTACCGGATGTAACAGTCCTTGAGGACCTTGTTCCAGGTGGTGCCCATGTGGGCGGCCCCGGAGGTGTAGGGCGGGCCGTCAACGAAGAAGTAGTCCTCGCCGTCGGCGCGGTGCTCGACGGTCCGCTCGTAGGCGTCGACGGCGTCCCAGTAGTCGAACACGCGGTCCTCGACCGCGTCGGGGTCGTACTGGTCCGGTACGTCGCCGAACCGCTCGCGGCCGGCATCGCCGGCGTCGGCGTCGTCTGTGCTCATACCAGTACGATTCCGGCCGACACTCTTGGAAACTTCGGTCGCGTGTGAGGGGCTGACGAACGACCCGCCGGCCGGACCGTCCGGCGATACGCTTTAGACCGCGTCACCGGAACGACCCGTATGGTTTCGGTGGTGGCGGTGGCGGTCGGTGGCGTGTTCCTCGTCGTCGGCCTGTTCATACTCGGGCGTGGCATCGGCGAGTTCCGGAAGGTCTACCACATCCTCACGAACGACCCGGTGTCGGTGCGGGACCTCCCGTCGCGGGCGGGGCCGGTCGAGGTCGAGGGCCGGGCGCGGCCGGCCGACGACCACGAGCCGGTACGGTCGCTGTTTACCGACACCGAGTGTCTCCTCTACGAGTACGAGACCCAGGAGTACCGCTCCAGCGGGAGACACAGTCGCTGGAAGACCATCGACGAGGGGGTGCGAGGCGTTCCGTTCCTGGTCGAGGACGACACCGGCGCGGTGCGGGTCGAACCCGCGGGGGCCGACCTCCGGTTCGCGGACCACACCATCCGCGTCGACGCCGGCGACCGGCCGCCCGACCGGGTCGCACGGTACGTCGCTGCCACCGACGACGTCGACCCGCAGGACGGGTCGGTGGACCTGGGGGTCGCGGAACTGGACTACGGCAACGACCAGAAGTTCATCGAGCGCCGCCTCGACCCCGGGGAGGACGTCTACGTCTACGGCGCCGCGAGACGGGGGTTGGACACCGAGTGGGGGAGTCGGCTGGTCGACGCCGTCATCGAGGACGGCGAGGACCTCCCGGCGTTCGTCGTCTCGGACACCTCCGAGCGCGACACCGCCTGGCGGATCGGGAACGGGGCCGTCGCGATGACCCTCCTCGGGCTCGCGTTCGTCGTCGCCGGCGGCGCGGTCGTGGTGGTGAGCGGGCTCTGAGCCGGCATACGGGTCCGAGAGCGGCCACGCTCCCCGGGACCCGACCGTCCCGGCAGACAGCGGCGACCGCCCCGGCGGACTCGGCCACGCTTCCCGGGACCCAACCGTCCCGGCGGGTCGCGTCGACTGCCCCGGGCTGTGTCACTGTGTGGCACAGTTATTTCCCGCGGCCGGCCCTACCGGCGACCGCATGGTCAACTCGGCGCTTGAGATCACCTGGACGGCGGCGACGGCGGTCATCCTCCTGTTCGTCGGCCTTTCGACGTACGTCGTGCTCGGGAGCCCGTACATCTCGGCCAGTCCGGACCCGGGTGCTGGGCCAGCGGCCGACGCGGACGTGCCCGACGACGCCGTCCTGTGGACGTAGTCGCCTACCAGTGGAACTGGCGGATGCGGCACCCGTCGGCGAACGTCACCACGCAGGCGCTGCTGGTCGTCCCCAACGGGACAGACGTGTATCTGCGCCTGGAGTCCAGCGACGTCCTCCACTCGCTTTCGGTCCCCGCGTTCGGCGTCAAACAGGACGCGTTCCCGGGACAGACCACGACGGCACGGACCCGCCCGACCGAGACGGGAACCTACCGGCTGTACTGCACCGAGTTCTGCGGCGAGGGACACTCCCGGATGGACGGAACCGCCGTCGTCGTGAGCGAGGACCGCTACCGACAGTGGCTCGACGCCAACCGCGGACGGACGAACGTGACGAACCCCCCGGAACCGGTCTGACGGTCCCCGGTGGCCGGACCTGCCGGAACCGGCCTGACAGTCCCGTGTGGCGACAGCGACGGCGCCGGCTTGCCAGCCCTGCGTAGCGACAGCGACGGCGATGGGCGGCCGCCGGCCGGTCGTTTCACTTCCACCGCGATAGACAAACGATTAAGTGGCGCGGCAAGCGTGGTGAAAGTAATGACCGACGACCCCGAGGAGGGGATGCTGTCGTGGGACGAGTCGGTGTTCCGCGACGAGCACGTCTTCGAGATCGACTACGTTCCGGAGACGTTTCTCCACCGCGAGAGCCAGATGGAGACGCTGAAGTACGCGCTCCGTCCGGCGGTGCGGGGGTCCCGTCCGCTGAACGTCGTCGCCCGGGGGCCGCCCGGGACCGGGAAAACCACCGCCGTCCAGAAGCTGTTCGGGGAGTTGCGCGCCCAGACCGACGTCGGCTGCGTGCGGGTCAACTGCCAAGTCAACTCCACCCGCTATTCGGTGTTCTCGCGGCTGTTCGAGGGCGTGTTCGACTACGAACCCCCCTCCTCGGGGATCTCGTTCAAGAAGCTGTTCTCCCAGATCACCGACCGGCTCGTCGAGCGCGACGAGGTGCTCGCGGTCGCGCTGGACGACGTGAACTACCTCTTCTACGAGGACGAGGCCTCGGACACGCTGTACTCGCTGTTGCGCGCCCACGAGGAACAGGGCGGGGCCCGCATCGGCGTCATCTGTATCTCCTCGGACCTGGACCTGGACGTGATCGAGGCACTGGACACGCGCGTCCAGAGCGTCTTCCGGCCCGAGGACGTCTACTTCCCGAAGTACGACCAGCCCGAGACCGTCGACATCCTCGCCGAGCGCGTCGACCGGGGGTTTCACGAGGGCGTGATCACCGCGCCCGTCCTCGACCGCGTCGCCGAGTGTACCGAGGAGCAGGGCGGCGACCTGCGGGTGGGGATCGACCTGCTCCACCGCGCGGGGCTGAACGCCGAGATGCGCGCCAGCCGCGAGATCGGGATGGAGGACGTCGAGAAGGCCTACGACAAGTCCAAGTACGTCCATCTCTCGCGGCGCCTCCAGGAGCTGTCCGACGCCGAGAGCGCCCTCCTGGGCGTGATCGCCGAACACGACGGGCGACGCGCCGGCGAGATCTACGACGTCTTCAACGACCGGACTGGCCTCGGGTACACTCGCTACTCGGAGGTCATCAACAAGCTCGACCAGCTGGACATCATCGACGCCACCTACGCCGACGTCGAGGGCCGGGGCCGGTCCCGTGAGCTGACGCTCAACTACGACGCCGACGCCGTCCTCGAACGGTTGTGACCGGCTCGACGACTGTGCGCCACGGTCCGGACTACGTATCCGCTCCCGCCTCGGTTTCCACGTACGCGACCGCTTCGCTCGGCGAGTCGACGTGTTCGATGCCGTCGACGCCGTCGATTCGGTGGGTAGCCAGGCCTGCCACGGGCTTGCCGGAATCCAGCGCGTGGCCCAGTTCCGAGAGCGTGCCGGGACCGCCGTCGACCGCGATGACGGCGTCGCCGTTCAGCACGACCAGCGGATTGCGGGCGTTGCCCATGCCGGTCGCGATGACCGTCTCGACGTACTCGTTGGCGCCAGCGGGGCGCGACCCGGGGAGGATCCCGACGGTGTGGCCGCCGGCCGCGCGGGCGCCGGCACAGACTGCCTCCATGACCCCGCCGCGGCCCCCACAGACCACCTCGTGGCCGCGCTCGCCCAGCAGGCGACCGACCCGCTCGGCCCGGCCGTACGCCTCGTCGGTGACCGTACTGCCGCCGATGACGCTGACGCGCATACCCGCTCTTGTGCCGGACCGCTCTTGAGCGTGCCCCCGGGACCACACCCGCCACGGCGTCTCCGAAAACCGTGCGACGGCGAACGCCCGGACTACTCGTCGACGACGACGACTTTCACCTGGCGGGCGCCGTCGAGCGCCCGCAGGCGGTTGGCGAGTTCGGTGATAGCGGTGCCGGGGCCGTCGACGACCAGCGTCTCCATGCAGGTGTCGTGCGAGAGGTGGATGTGCTGGACCGAGGTGATGTGGTCGGCCATCTCGTGTTGGATGGTCTGGAGCGCGTCGGCGATGCCGTCGACGTGGTGGTCGTGGACGACGACGACGGTCCCGCGGTGGACGGACTCGTCGCCGCTCTCCCACTCGTAGGCCGCGAAGAAGTCCCGCAGCGAGTCCCGGATCGCCTCCGAACGGCTGGCGTACTCCCAGTCCGCGACGATGCCGTCGAGCCGGTCGACCATCGACGACGGGAGCGTCAGACTGATCCGGTCGAGGTCGTCTCCCATACCCCCGCTATGCCACCCCCCGCAAAGAGGTTTCATGTCGGCCCCGCTCCGGGCCCGCCCGACCCGCAGCCGCCACAAATAATACTGCACCAACGAAAAGTATTATTCCCGTGGTGGCAGAACCGGCGGTATGCACATTCCGGACGGGTACGTCGACCTGCCGGTCGCGGTGGCGCTGGCCGTCGCGTCCGTCGTCGTCCTCGCGGTCGCGGCGCGCCGCTCGGAGGGGGCCGTCGACGGGGAGCGCGCCCCCCTCGTGGGCGTGGTCGCGGCCGGCGTCTTCGCCGCACAGATGCTCAACTGGCCCATCCCCGGCGGGACGAGCGCCCACTTCGTCGGCGGCGCGCTCGCGGCCATCCTGCTCGGCCCGCACCTCGGGGCGCTCTGTGTCGCCACCGTCGTGACGGTCCAGAGCCTGCTCTTTGGCGACGGCGGCGTCGTCGTCCTCGGCGCGAACGTCTTCAACATGGCTGTCGTCGAGGTGTACGTCGGCTACGCGGTCTACCGGCTGGTCGCCCCCTACAGCCCGTTCGGCGGGGCCTTCGCCGCCGGCTGGCTGGGCATCACCGCGGGCGCGCTCGCGGCCGCCCTGCAACTGGGCGCCTCGTCGGCGTTCGCCTACGAGACGCTGACCGTCGTGGCGATTATGGGCGTCGGCCACCTCGTCCTCGGCCTCGTCGAGGGGGCGGTCACGGCCGTCGTCGCGCGCTCGCTGGCCGACGCCCGTCCCGACCTCTGGCCCGACCGCTCGGGGGTGAGCGCCTGATGGTCCGGGTCGCCGGCCGACGGCCCCGCCGGCCCGGCCGTCCGGAGGTGGGTCGCTGATGTGTGGCCCGCTCCGCGTCCGGGACTGGCGGGCGACGGCGGCGCTGGTGTTGCTGGCGCTGGTCGTCCTCGCGCCGGTGTTCGGCTGGGCGGCCGGCCAGGTCGGCTACGCCGAGCCACTGGAGAACGCCGCCGAGGCGACGGGTGCGACCGACGACGCCGACCCCGTACACACCGGACTGTTGCCCGGCTACACCGTCCCCGGGACCCCGACCGCGCTCGGGACGCTCGTCGCCGCCCTCGTCGGGACGGCACTGACACTCGCGGTGGCCACCGGACTGGGCCGGGTTCTCGCCGACGGGACCGATGGCGACTGACGCGCTCGCGGGCACCGTCGCGGACATCTCCGCGCGGGCCCGGTGGTTCCTGCTGGCCGAGTCGGGGGCCGAGCGCGACGGCTTCCTCCAGCGGGTCGCTCCCGCCGTGAAAGCCGCGGGGCTTGTCGCCCTCGTCGTCCTCGCGGTGACGCGCCCGGCCGTCGTCGAGGCGGCGGCGCTGCTCGCGCTCGCGGGCGGCCTCGCGGTCGTCTCGCGCGTCCCGGCGCGGGCGTTCCTCGGGCGGACCGCCGGCCCGGCCGCCGTCGCCGTGGTCGTCGTCGCGCCCCAGGCGGTGCTGACGGGCGGCCCCTCGCTGGCCGGGACGCCCCTCACCCGGCCCGGGAGCGCGTACGTCCTGCTTTTCGCCTGCCGGGTGGCCGCCGCCGCCGGTTTCCTGGCGTTGCTGGTGACGACCACCCGCGTGTCGGCGCTGCTGGCGGCCGCGCGCCGCGTCGGCGTCCCGCCGACCGCCGTCGTGCTCCTCGGGGTCACCTACCGGTACCTGTTCGTCTTCTTCGGGGAACTCGGCCGGATGGCCCGGGCCAGGCGCGCGCGCACGCTCCGGACGCCGACCCTGCGCGAGACCTGGCGCGACTCCGGCCACTTCCTGGGTACGTTCCTCCGCCGGACGCTGGAGCGTGGCGAGCGCGTCGGGCGGGCGGCGCGGGCACGCGGCGGCGGCGGTGTCGCCGGCTACGACCGCGGCGGGTCGCTCGGCCCGGCCGACGCCGCCTTCGGGGCGCTCGTCGCCGTCACCGTCGGGGCGGTGGTCCTCGCGTGACCGCCATCGAGGCGGCCGGCCTCCGCTACGAGTACCCCGACGGGACGGTCGGGCTGGACGACGTCGACGTCACCGTCGACCGCGGCGAGCGGGTCGCGCTCCTGGGTCCCAACGGCGCCGGCAAGAGCACACTCCTCGGGGTGCTGGGCGGTTTGCTCGACCCCGACGCGGGGACGCGTCGCTACTTCGGCGCGGCCGTCCCGCCGGAGGAGGTCCGCGACCGGGTGAGCGTCCTCACGCAGGACCCGTCGGAGTACCTCTTCAACCCCACCGTCCGCGAGGACATGGAGTACGGCCCGGCGCAACTGGACCTCCCCCCGGCGGTCGTCGACGACCGGGTCGCGCGCCTCGCCGACCGCCTCGGCCTCAAGGGCCTGCTCGACAGGCCGCCCTTCTGTCTCAGCGGCGGCCAGCAACGCCGGGCCGCGCTGGCGAGCGCGCTGACCGTCGACCCGGACGTCCTGTTGCTCGACGAACCCGTCTCGAACGTCGACGCCGCCAATCGTGCGGCGGTCCTCCGCCTGCTCGCCGAGTGGCACGACGACGGCGTGACGACCGTCGTCTCGACGCCCGACACCGAACTCGTTCCCCACGTCGCCGACCGCGTCTACCTGCTCGACGGCGACGGCACCGTCGCCGCGGTCGGCCCCACGCGCGAGGTCCTGACCGACCGCGACCTCCTGGCGTCGTGTGACCTCGCCGTCCCGCAGGTGGTCGAACTGTTCGACCGGGCCGGCGCCGACCGCGTCCCCCTCACCGTCGACGAGGCCGTCGACGCGCTCGACCCGGCCGGCCTGACGGCCGACTCCCCGGACGCCACCGCCGGCTCTCCGGACGCGCCGGCCGACGACCGGGACGACGGCGACACGGCCGCCGGCCCGCCCGACGCGACGACCGACGGCTGGGACTAAACGAACGTCCAACTCTCGCGGCTTTCGTCGCAAATATCCTGGACAGCGGTAGTATTTTACTACCCTCATCGCAAGCCACTGTCGGATGCAGATTCACGCTCGACACGAGGGAGGAGTGTGGCCGTGACCGAGGAGGTCGTCCCGGGCGCGGTCCACACCGCGGAGGGAACAGTCACGATAAACGAGGGCCGCGAGACGGGCGAGGTGACGGTCGGCAACACCGGCGACCGGCCGGTCCAGGTCGGGTCGCACTTCCACTTCTTCGAGGTCAACGCCGCCCTCGAATTCGACCGGGCGGCCGCGTTCGGAATGCGGCTGAACATCCCCGCGGGGACGGCCGTTCGGTTCGAACCCGGTGACGAGAAGACGGTCGAGTTGGTCGCCATCGGCGGCAAGCGCGTCGCCCACGGGATGAACGGTCTCGTGAACGGGAGCGTCGACGGCGACCCCGAGGCGGCCGTCGAGCGCGCCCGCGGGCGGGGCTTCGGCGGCATCCCGTCCCAGGCGGGGACACTCCCCGGCGAGAGCGGGGCGGGCGACGACGGGCCGGACGACGAGGGGGAGTCGGCGTGACCCGCGAACTCGACCGCGAGACCTACGCCGAACTGTACGGGCCGACCGTCGGCGACCGGGTCCGCCTGGGCGACACCGACCTGTTCGTCGAGGTCGAGGCCGACCTCCGGACGGCCGGCGACGAGGCGGTCTTCGGCGGCGGCAAGACCCTCCGTGACGGCCTCGGGCAGGCACCGGGCGTCACCCAGGCGGACGGTGCGCTGGACTGGGTGCTCACGAACGCCCTGGTGGTAGACCCCGTCCTGGGTATCGTCGCGGCCGACGTCGGGATCCGCGACGGCGAGATCGCCGGTATCGGCAAGGCCGGCAACCCCGATACGATGGACGGCGTCGACATGGTCGTCGGCCCCTCGACGGACGTCTACCCCGCGGAGGGGAAAATCGCGACGCCGGGTGCCCTGGACATCCACGTCCACTGGAACTCAGCGCAGTTGCACGAACACGCGCTGGCCTCGGGGATCACGACGATGATCGGGGGCGGCTACGGCGGCGGCGCGACCACCTGCACGACCGGCCCCGAGAATACCAAGCGGTTCCTCCAGGCCGCCGAGGAGTGGCCGGTCAACGTCGGCTTCTACGGGAAGGGCAACGCGTCGAAACCCGGTCCCCTGCGCGAGCAGGTCGAGGCCGGCGCCTGCGGGCTGAAACTCCACGAGGACTGGGGGTCGATGCCCGCGGCCATCGACACCTGTCTGGACGTCGCCGAAGACGAGGACGTTCAGGTGTGTATGCACACCGACACCCTCAACGAGGCGGGGTTCGTCGAGAACACCTTCGCCGCCGTCGACGGCCGGACGATGCACCTGTTCCACATCGAGGGCGCGGGCGGGGGCCACGCGCCCGACATCATGGAGATGGTCGGCCAGCCCAACATGCTCCCCTCGTCGACGAACCCCTCGATGCCCTACACCGTCAACACGTTCGACGAGCACCTGGACATGGTGATGGTCTGTCACCACCTCAACCCGGACGTCCCCGAGGACGTGGCCTTCGCGGAGTCGCGGGTCCGCGCCGAGACCATCGGCGCCGAGGACGTCCTCCACGACGTGGGCGCCATCTCGATGATGACCACCGACTCCCAGGCGATGGGACGCATGGCCGAACTCGTCGCGCGGACCTGGCAGACCGCCTCGAAAATGAAAGCCCAGCGCGGCCCGCTCCCCGAGGACGAGTCCGCCGACACCCACGACGAGGCCGACAATTTCCGCGTGAAACGCTACCTCTCGAAGTACACCGTCAACCCGGCCATCTCGGCCGGCATCGAGGAGTACGTCGGGACGCTCGAACCCGGGAAACTCGCCGACGTGGTGCTGTGGGACCCCGCGTTCTTCGGGGTCAAGCCCGCGATGACGTTCAAGGGCGGGTTCCCGACCTACTCGGAGATGGGCGAGGCCAACGGCTCGCTGATGACCTGCGAGCCGGTCATGCAGCGGCCCCGCGCCGGCGCGGCCGGCGCGGCCAAACACGGCCTCTCGCTGTCGTTTGTCAGCCGGGCCGCCGTCGAGGCCGGTGTCGACGAGGCCTACGGGCTCGAATCGCAGGTCGTCCCCGTCTCGGGTGCCCGCACCCCCGGCAAGGGCGACATGCACTACAACAGCTACTGTCCCGACGACATCGCGGTCGACCCGGAGACGTTCGAGGTGCGAGTCGACGGCGAGGTCGTCGCCTGCGAACCGAGCGACGAACTGCCACTCGCACAGCGGTACCTGCTATGAACCTCACGCCGAAAGAACGCGAACGACTGACCGTCTTCATGGCCGCAGAACTCGCCCGCCGCCGCAAGGAGCGCGGCGTCAGGCTGAACCACCCCGAGACGGTCGCGTACATCTCCGACTGGTGCATCGAGCGCGCCCGCGAAGGCCAGAGCGTCGCCGAGATCCGCTCGGGCGCCACCCAGTTGCTCGGCCGCGAGGACGTCATGCCCGGCGTCCCCGAGATGGTCGACATGATCCAGGTCGAACCCGTCTTCCCCGACGGGACGAAACTCGTCACCGTCCACGACCCCGTCCGGACCGAGACGGCCGACGACGGCGCCGGGGAAGCCGCCACCGACGGCGGGAGAGACCGCCGGCGGGAGAGCGGCGGCGCGGACGACGCCGGCGCCGCGGCCAGTGCCGACGCGACGGCGAACGGCACCGACCCAGCGGCGGACAGCACCGACGAGGCCGCCGGGGACACGGGCGTCGGAAGCCGCACAGCGGCGGACGGCACCGACCCGGCGGCGGACCAGGACCCGGGGGCGGAGTGATGAGCCTGACCCACCGCGACGTGGCGACGGTCGGGGTCGGGGGGCCGGTCGGCTCCGGCAAGACGACGCTGGTGAGCGAACTCGTGCCGCGGCTGTGCGAGCGGGACCTGGACGTGGGCGTCATCGCCAACGACATCCTCACACAGGAGGACGCCGACGCCCTGCGCGAGCGGTTCGCGGGGCTGGTCCCGCCGGACCTGGTGGCCGGCGTCGAGACCGGGGCCTGTCCCCACACCGGCATCCGCGAGGACCCCTCGATGAACCTCACGCAGGTCGAGGAGTTCCTCGCCGACCACCCGGACCTGGACCTGGTGATAGTCGAGAGCGGCGGCGACAACCTCGCCGCGACGTTCAACCCCGAACTCGCGGACTACTCGCTGTACGTCATCTCCGCGGCCGAGGGCGAGGACATCCCGCGCAAGCGCGGCCCCGGCGTCGTCGAGTGTGACCTGCTGGTCGTCAACAAGACCGACCTCGCGCCCCACGTCGGCGCCGACCTGGACGTGATGCGAGCCGACACCGAGGCGGTCCGGGACGGTCCGACGGTTTTCACCAACTGCAAGACCGGCGAGGGCGTCGACGCGGTGTTGGAACACGTCACCGAGGGGGTGCTGTTCGCGTAGATGGCGTCCGGACCTGCCCGGCGGACGGGCGACCCCGCGGCCGCCGACGACAGCGAGCAACCGGACTGCGCCGGTGACGAGGACCCCGCCGGAACTGCCGGCGGTGGCGACGCTCGGCGGTCCGGGAGCGCCGACGGGACCGCATCCGGCGTCGACGACCCGCCCCATCCCGCCTTCGCGGAGTACGCCACAGAGTCGGTCCCGCAGGCGCCGGTCGGGGCCGCCGGCAAGGACGGCCGGCTGGACCTGGCGTTCGCCCGCGCGGGCGGAGAGACGCGGCTGGTCCGGGACTTCGCGCGCGTCCCGTTTCACGTCAGCGGGACGCTCGGCCACGACCCCCATCCCGCCAGCGAGACGGTGTACGTCCAGTCGCCCTCGGGCGGGGTCGCGCAGGGCGACCGCCACACCGTGACCGTCTCGGTCGGCGCCAACGCCGTCGCGCACGTCTCGACCGGGAGCGCGACGAAGGTGCTCTCGATGGAGCGCAACTACGCCGCCGCGGACCTGGCGCTCTCTGTCGCGGCCGGGGGCCACCTCGACTACGTCCCCGCGCCGACCATCCTCCACGAGGGCGCGCGCCTGTGCCAGGACGTGACCGTCGACCTGGCGCCGACCGCCAGCGCCGTCGTCGGCGAGGTGCTCGTCCCCGGCCGGCTCGCCCGCGGGGAGCGGTTCGACTTCGACCGGTACCGCTCGACCTGCGAGGTCCGCGTCGACGGCGAGGTGCGGGTCGCGGACGCGACCCACCTCGACCCCGGCGACGCCGACCCGGCCGCGCCGGGCGTGATGGGCGAGTTCGCCGTCCTCGGGACGCTGTACGTCCTCGCGCCCGACGCCGACGCGCCGTCGCTGAGCGACCGACTCCACGAACGGGTCACGGCCGCCGCGGCCCGCGACGCGAGCGAGACGAGCGAGCGAGGTGAGCCCGCCGAGAGCGACGGCGCGTCGGCCGAGAGCGACGCCGAGACGGTCCGGGCGGGCGCGACCGCGCTCCCGAACGCGACGGGCGTGCTTGTCCGCGCGCTGGGCCACCGCGCCGACCCCGTCACGCACGCGCTCCGGGCCGCCTGGGACGGGGCCAGAACCGACCTGCTGGGCGTCGGCGCGCCCGCGGACAGGAGGCAGTGATGCTGGTCGCCGACGACTACCTCGGGTCGCTCGACGACCCCGACGTCGCCGACCGGGTGGCGGCGGCCGACAGCCTGCGCGTGACCGTCGACGACACCGAACGGCGACGCTCGCGCGTTCGGACGACCGCCGCCGACGGCACCGACCTCGGTATCGTCGTGGACCGCGAGTTGCGCGACGGCGACGTCCTCGACGCGGACGGCCGGCCGGTCGTGGTCTCGCTGGAACCCGTTGAGGCGATGACCCTGGAGTTCGCGGGGGTCGGAGGCGACGCCGGCGGGGTCGCCGTGGCGGCGCTCGCGCTCGGCCACGCCGTCGGCAACCGCCACTGGGATCTTGCCCTCGAAGGTACGCGCGCCTACCTCCCGGTCACCGAGGACCGCGACCGTATGGCGGCGGCGGTCGGGCCACACCTCCCCGACGGCGCAACCGTCGACTACGAGTCGGTCCCGCCCGCCACGTTCGACGACAGCGGGCCCGACCACAGCCACGGCGACCCGGAGCACGCGCACGGTCACGACGGCGTGGGCCACGACCACTCCGGCGCGGACCACGCACACGGCCACTCCGGCGCGGACCACGACCACAGCCACGGTCACGAGTCGGCGGTTCGGCCGCTCGACCCCGACGACGGCGGGACGGGTGCGTCGGCGGACGACGGGGGTGAGCAGTCGTGAGCGACGAGGCGTTCGGGGCCGACGACCCGGGTGACGCGAGCGGGGCCGACGACCCGGGTGACGCGGCCGGGGTCGACGACGCGGGCGACGCGAGCGGGGCCGCCGACGCGGCGGTGCTGGACTCGTTACGGCTGGCGGACTCGTCGCTGCCGGTGGGGACCGACAGCGTCTCCTACGGGATAGAGCAGTTCGTCGCCGCCGACCGCGTCACGGACGCCGACGACCTCGCGGCTCTCCTGGGGAGTGTCCTCCGGCGGCAACTCGGCCCGGGGGACCTGGTGGCGCTCCGGGCCGCCCACGAGGGGGCCGCCGACGGCGACCTGGCGGCGGTCACGGCGGCGGACCGCCGCCTCGACGCGGCGACGCTCCCCGCGGAGTTCCGCGAGAGCGCCACCCGCACCGGGGGGCGGCTGCTCAGACTCCAGTCGGACCTGCGCGACGACGAGTTCGTCACGGAGTACGCCGCGCTGGCCGACGCCGGCGAGGTGCCGGGCGCCTATCCCGCGGTGCTGGGTGCCGTCGCGGCGCGGGCCGGCGTCGGCCAGCGACGGGCCTGCCTGGTCGCCTGCCAGGAGTTCACTACCGCTGTCGTCGGGGCCGCACAGCGGCTGCTCGCGTTCGGCCACACCGACGCCCAGCGCGTCGTCGTCGACTGTCAGCCCGCGATGGTCGAGGCCGTCGAGACCAGCGCCGGCCGCTCTCTCGCCGACCTGACGATGTTCACCCCCCTGGTCGACGTGCTCGCCGCCGACCACGAGCGCGCCGACCGCCGGCTGTTCGTGAGCTGAACGACCGCTCCCCCCGGCCGGGAGACACGGGTCGGCGCCTCCACTCGGGTTCCGCTCCGTCGCCAGCGATAAGAGGGGGCAGCGACGACCACCGAACATGGAAGACCGGTCGCTCGACGAGTTCCTCGACGCCGGCGAGAGTGACGAGTCCGACGCCGACGGGACGGAAGTCGACGTCGGCGGGGCCGAGAGTGACTCCGGAGGGGACGGAGGGGAATGCCCCTCGGAGGAGCAGACGGGAACTGGACCGGTCGAGTCGGTCGAGCCGGCCGTGTCGACGTGCGTCCGCGACCCGGCGGGTGGCACGTGCGCGGCCTGTGAGGAATCGGTCGAGCGGCGGTGGCGGGGCGAGGCGGGGCTGGTCTGTCCCGACTGCAAGGAGTGGTGAGGCGCGTGTACGGTGTGCGCACAGCCAGCAAAGTTACCTGTCTCCGACCGTAAGGGGTGATATCGAACCGTGGGTCGAAGACACACCCCACCGGCGGTCGCCCCCCGCGCGAGTGCCGGCCGTCGGAGCCATCTATGACAGATTCAGATACGGATACACGACTCTCCGGTCGCCAGAAAAGCACGGCCGAAGACGCCGACGCCGCCCGCGACGTCGTCACCAGCGTGGTCGACAACGTCGAGCAGGTCATCGTCGGCCACCACGACGAGGTCGAGCACATCCTCACGGCCCTGCTCGGGCGCGGTCACGTCCTCCTGGAGGACGTCCCCGGAGTCGGGAAGACGATGCTCGCCCGTTCGGTCGCCCAGTCGTTCGACGGGACGTTCAAGCGCGTCCAGTTCACGCCCGACCTGCTCCCCTCGGACGTGACCGGCGTGAACGTCTACAACCAGAAGACCGAGACCTTCGAGTTCCGCCCCGGACCGGTCTTCGCGAACGTCGTGCTCGGCGACGAGATCAACCGTGCGCCGCCCAAGACCCAGTCCGCGCTGCTGGAGGCGATGGAGGAACGGCAGGTCAGCGTCGACGGCGACACACACGAGGTCCCCCAGCCCTACACCGTCATCGCCACCCAGAACACCGTCGAGCGCGACCGGACCTACCAGCTCCCGATGGCCGAACTCGACCGCTTCATGAAGAAACTCCGGCTCGGCTACCCCGAGCGCGGCGAGGAGACGGACATGCTCGACCGCGTCGTCGGGAGCCACCCCATCGAGACGCTGTCGCCGGTCGTCACCCTCGAGAATTTCCGGAAGGCCCGCGAGACGGCGGCCGGCGTCACCGTCGACGAGTCGGTCCGTGATTACGTGACGCGGCTGGCCCAGTACACGCGGCGCCACGCCGAACTCGGCGCGAGCCCGCGGGGCACCATCGCTGCGCTGCGTGCCGCCCAGGGCCGGGCCATCCTCGACGGCCGCGAGTACGTCATCCCCGACGATATCCAGACGGAGGCGACGGTGGTCTTCCCACACCGCATCCGAACCGAATCCGCCGAGTCGACGCCGCGCGCTATCGTCGACGAAGCACTCGAAGCCGTCCCGGTCGAGTGATGAACCTGACACGACGCGGTTACGCGGTGGTCGCCCTGGTGGTCGTCGGGGAGGTGTTCGCGCTCGCCTTCGGCGCCCAGGCGCTCAACGCCATCGTCGCACCTGTACTCGTCGCGTTGCTGGGGGCGGTCGTCCAGGTCCACCGGGCCGACGAACCGACCGTCGACCGCTCGGCGGTCTCGCCAGGGTTCCCCGGCGACACGCGCGAGGTCAGCGTCGTGGCCGACGGCCGCGGCGTCGCGACCCTCGCCGACGGGGCGGCCGACGGCCTGGTGGCCGAGGGCGCGAGCGACGAGACGACGCTGCCGACCGAGCTCGGGTACACGGTCACGCTCGCCGAGCGGGGCCGGCACAAGCTCGGCCCACTCGCGGTCACCGTCTCTGACGTGCTCGGGCTCGTCGAGCGGCGCTTCGACACGCGCGTGACCACGAACGTGCTGGTGTACCCGTCGGTCCACCAGCTCGCCGGCCGCGAGCGCATCCTCGAGAAGGTGCTCGACCGCGACGCCGTCGAGCGCCAGGAGTTCGACGCCCTCCGGGAGTACGTCCCCGGCGACCCGCTCCGGGACGTCCACTGGAAGTCCACCGCCAAGGACCCCGAGGAGATGTACGTCACCGAGTTCGCCGACCGCCGGATCGAGGACAGCGTCGTCATCGCGGCCAGTTGCGAGTCGGGGTACGCCGACGAGATGGCGACCGCCGCCGCGAGTCTGGCCGTCATGGCACTGGACGTCGACGTCGCCGTCGAAGTCCGGGCGCCGTCCGGGCGCGTCCCGGTCGGGAGCGGCATCGACCACCGCGACGAGGTCCTGAAACTGCTCGCGCTGACCAGGGCCGGCCGCCCGGCGGGCGACGCCACCGACGACGTCGACCTGCAGGTCCACGCCGACGCCGGCGGCGTCACGCTCTCGGTCGGCACGACCACTCACACCATCGAGGAGTTGACCGTTAGCCGCGCCAACCCGCTCGCAGACCGGGAGGTGACAGGATGAGCGCGGGAGGCGAGAGCGCGAGCGCGCGGGCGCGCGCCGAAACCCGGTCTCAGTTCGAGGCGGCCGTCGGAGCGGTCGACCGTCCCCGCGCCCTCGCGATGACCGGCGTCGTCGTGCTCGTCGTCTCGTCTCTCTCAGTCATGTACCGGCTGGTCGACATCACCGGACAGCCGGCCGTACTCCTGCTGGAGGTGGCGGTCACGCTCGCGGCGGCGACGGTGCTCTCGCGGTCGATGCGGGTGCGGACGGCGTCGGTGCTGGCCGCCGGACTGTTCGCCCTCGGGCTGGTGTTGTACGTCTACAGCCTGCCGCGCCAGCCGCCGCTGGGACCGCTGGTCACGGACGCGGTCGCGCTGGTTACCGGCCGGTCGCTCCTCCAGGTCGCCAACGTCGACCTGTGGGTGCTCGGCGTCGCGCCGGGGCCGCTGTTTTTGACGTGGTATCTGAGCCTGCGCCGCCACTACGTCTCGGCGGCGCTGGTCGGCGGCGCGACGCTGACGTTTTTGGTGTTGACGGGCGACGCGGGGAGCGTGACGGCGCTTCTGGGCGTCGTCGGCGGCGTGACGGCCATCGGCGTCGGCGACATCGAGCAACGCGGCGACGACATCGGCACCGCCGAACCGCTCGCGGTCCTGCTCGCGCTGATGATCCTGTTGCCGACGTTCGCGACCGTGGTCCCGGGCGGGCCCTCCGGGTCGACCGTCGGCCTGTCGACGTTCCAGGAGGGCGGCACCGGCGGCGCCGGCACGGTCGAAGCGAGCCTCGTCGACGCCGGCGACCAGATCGGCGTCCAGGGCAACATCTCGCTGTCGCCCGAGGCCCGCTTTCGCGTCAGGGCCAGCAGCGAGTCCTACTGGCAGGTCGGCAGTTTCGACCGCTACACCGGCGACGGCTGGGTCCGGACCGGCGAGTCCCGCGGCTACGGCGGGGACCGACTGGAGGGGCCGCCCGGCCAGAGCCGGCCGATAAGCCAGCGGGTCACCGCCGTCGACAGCCTCTCGATAGTCCCGGCGGCCTGGCGGCCGGTGTCGGGCTCCGGGGCGGGCTTCGACCAGGTCAGCGTGACCACGGAGGACGGCTTCGCGCTCGGGGGGACGCTCTCGGCGGGTGACAGCTACACCGTCCAGAGCCAGGCGCCGGTCGCCGACGCCGAGACGCTCCGGAGCGCCGGCGACGACTACCCCGAAGACGTCGAGAGCCGCTACACGCGCATCCCGTCGAGCACGCCCGACAGACTGGCCGAACGGACGGCCCGCATCACACAGAACGCGGACAACGCCTACGACACCGCCCGCGTCATCGAACGCTGGCTGGAAAACAACAAGGAGTACTCGCTCGACGTCGACCGGCCCGACGGCAACGTCGCCGACTCGTTCCTCTTCGAGATGGAGGCGGGCTACTGTACGTACTTCGCGACGACGATGGTGACGATGTTGCGCTCCCAGGACATCCCGGCGCGTCTGGCCGTCGGCTACACGCCCGGCGAGCGCGTCGACCGCGACGAGTGGGTCGTCCGGGGCTACGACGCCCACGCCTGGGTGCAGGTGTACTTCCCGGACGTGGGCTGGGTCCGGTTCGACCCGACGCCGGCCGCCCCGCGACAGGAGGCCGAACGGTCGGAACTCGCGGAGGCACGCGAACAGAACCGGACCGACGTCGACCTGAACGACACCGGCGGCGGTGAGTGGACGCCGACGGCGACGGCGACGCCCGCGCCGCTGACGCCGTCGGACGAACAGGCGGGTCCGCCGGTCGACGACCCCGGCGGTCCCCCCACGATCACGACCCGGCCCGACGACGTCGCCCCCGGTGTCCTCGACAGGGTCGAGGGGAGCAACGCCACGGCCGCAAACGTGACGACCGCCGGCACGACCGGGGCCGCGAGTGCCGGCGGGGGCGGCATCGACCTCCCCTCCCGCGAGGAGGCGACGCTGCTCGGGATCGCCGCCTTCGGGCTCGTCCTCGGGATCCGCCGGCTGGGGGCCGCACGCCGCCTCTACCGGGTCATCTGGGTGCGGTACCAGCCCAGAAGCGACCCCCCGACGGACGCCGAACGGGCCTACGAGCGCCTGGAGTACGTGCTCGAACGGCGCTACCGCCCCCGGCGTCCCGGCGAGACGCCGCGCCAGTACCTCGCGGCGGTCGGCGCCGACGAGCGTGCCAACACCGTCGCGCTCATCCGCGAGCGCGCGCGCTACGCCGGCGAGGTCACCCGCGAGGAGGCCGACCGCGCCGTCGACCTCGTCGACGAACTGGTGGCCGGCTGACACCCCCTCCGAACCGGTCTCCCGGCCCCCGTCCGGCCCGGTGTGACCGCTGTTCGGGCCCGATATCGGCGGGTGTGGGAAATCCCGACAGTGTTTAATATGACCGTTTCGTAAGCTGATGCGTAATGTCGGAAGTCTGCTCGCTATCCAAGGCGAGTACACCACAAGCCCGGGGGCAGAACCAGCCAAGCGAGTATCGGACTCTTGGTGGTTACTGTGTCTGAGGTCTGCTCGACGTGCGGATTGCCCGAGGAACTCTGCGTCTGTGAGGACGTCGCCAAGGAGTCCCAGGAGATCACGATCCGCATCGACGAGCGCCGCTACGGGAAGGAGGTAACGATCATCGAGGGATTCGATCCGCAGGACGTCGACGTGGATAGTCTCTCCTCGGACCTCAAATCGAAGTTCGCCTGTGGAGGGACCGTCGAGGACGGTCAGATCGAACTCCAGGGGAACCACACCGGCCGCGTCGAGGACTTCCTCCGCGACAAGGGCTTCAACGTCGCCTAACCATCTTTTTCGCCGGGGGGTTTCCTCGCTCGGCCGACGGCCTCGCTGCGGGAACCCCCCGACCAAAAACATGGGTGAAAAAGGCCGAGCGCTCCCTCCGGTCGCGCTCGGTGAACCGCGCTCACTTCGTTCGCGCGGATGCTCAGAACGTGTGCGTAGCTGCCGCTATGGGTTCTGTCAAATACGGTAGATATTCACAGAGTCACGCAAGATGGATCGCGCGAAGTGAGCGGATCGTGTCCTCCGTTATGACGGTTTTTCTTTTGTGGTTGCGGCTGTTTCTCCGTCGCTGTCGCGGTGTGTAGCAGTGATCGAGTCAGGAGCTGTGGAACGGAAAGAGACGAGAAGTTCGTACGTATCTGTCCCGAGAGAGTCCGGACAGTTGGATCGAACCTTTTCCACTCCGATTTGTACGGTGAGTGCTGAAGATTCCTCATCAAACGAGAGTGATTCCAGGGACGCTTCGTGACAGGGGTTCCCCGCAAGCATCGTCCCGGTAACATGAACCTGATTCTCTTCTGGAAAATACGTGATAGTCGGCGGTTCAGGTTGATTTTCGCTTTCAGCAGTAATCGAGAAGTCAGCGGTTGTGACGGGTTCTGGAAGCGTCCGTGGTGTCGTTCTCCCACTCGATGCGTTATCTAACAATGAGACACATCCCGTTGAGCCGGTTAGTGTTCCGACCGCAAGAACACCGAACGTCCGTCTGTCCATAGCAGAACATCGGTGCTTGAACTATTATGTGTGACAACCGCTCAAGGAAGCCTTCTACAGTCTCTTGTCCGTTCGGTATCTCATCTGTTTATTACACGCCGAACGTACCTAATCTCGGACAGGTATCCGACTGAGGTGGTACTTGATCTCTCTGTACTAACTATCCGCGCGCCTGCGGCGCGCGGTTCCCGCGAGCGCGAAGCGCTCGCGCTTTTTCGCCCACGTTTTTTCCGCGGGGGTGCCCGCAGCGCGCCGGAGGCGCGCGAGGACACCCCCACCGGAAAAAAGGTGGTTTAGAAGAACTGAAACAGGTCGTCGCGGTTCGCGTCGTGGAGGTGGCCGCGGACGGCCTCGGTGAGGGCGTCGATACTGCCGCGCTTGGCCGAGATGGGGGCGACCGTCTCCTGCCACTGTTGCCAGGGCGGGACCAGGCCCAGTCGGTCACAGAGTTCGTCCAGGCGCTCGTCGCGGTCGTCGACCTTGTCCATCTTGTTGACGGCGACGACCGTCGGGATCCCGACGTCCCGGAGGAAGTGGAACATCTCGACGTCGTAGGGGACCCCGTCGGGGCCGGAGTGGCGGTCGATGATGTCGACGGCGGCCTTCCCGTCGACGACGAGGACGCCGACGAGGATCTTCGGCGCGTGGGTCTCGATGTAGCGGACGATGTCGGTCTTGGTCTGTTCGCGGACCTCCTCGGGGACGCTCTCCATGAATCCGAAGCCGGGGAGGTCGGTGATGACGAAGTCCTGGGCGGCCCAGTCGTAGTGGTTGGGCTCGCGCGTGACGCCCGGTCGCCGGCCGGTCTCGAAGCTGTGACCGGTCAACTCGCGCATCAGCGTTGACTTGCCGACGTTGGAGCGACCGACCAGCACCACCTCGGCGTCCCTCTCCGGGCGCGTCTCGAACATGCCCGTCGGTCGGCCGCGAGCGCTGAAAAGCGACGCGTTTCCGCGCGCCGCGAGTCGCGCGCACAGCGAGGACACTCGCGCCGTCGAGCGTACAGTCGGGGTCGCGACGGCCGTGCGATACATTCCATTCGAGTGATAGGAACACGTAAATGCGGACCAGCCCGATAGCCGGTGTATGCGCCGCCGCGAGTACCTCCGGTCCGCGCTCGGTGCCGGTGCCCTCTCCGGGATGACGGCGACCGTCCTGGGAGCCGCCACGGGCACCGACGCGTCGCCCTCCAGCATAGCGCCGACGGCCACCGCGACCGTCACGCCGACTGCGACCCCCACGCCGACCGAGACGGGGACGGCCGCGCCGACAGAAACCGACTCCGGCGACGGGTTCGGGCCGCTGGGCAGCGCCGAGATAACGAACTCGATGTCGACGTACCTCCGTGCGACCGAAGCCGTGACGACGGTCGACGGGCAGTACGCCTTCGTCTCCCGGTTCGACGGCTTCGAGGTCGTCGACCTGAGCGACCCGGCCAGCCCCGAGGTCGTCCACACGGCGACGAACCTGCTCGTCGACGAGGGCGGGGAGCCGCTGATAGCGGTCCTCGACGTCAAGTACAACCGCGACCGGTTGCTGGTCTCGGCGGGCTTTACCGCCGGCTTCCCCGGGTTCGCGCTGTACGACGTGTCGACGCCGACCGACCCGACGCTGCTACGGACCTACGAGACCTTCCACAACGTCCACAACAGCTACCTGTACGGGAACCACGCCTACCTGACCGACAGGGGGAAAGTCGAGATAATCGACCTGCGGCCGGCCGAGCCCGAACGGGTCGCCACGTGGTCGGTCACCGACTACGACGACGGCTACGAGGAGGTGTCGGTCGGCCTCCGGAACGTCCATGACCTGTACGTCCAGGGTGACCGCTGCTATCTCGCCTGCTGGGACGCGGGCACCTGGATCCTCGACGTCTCGGACCCGGCCGAGCCGACTCACGTCGGCCACGTCGCCGACCGCTCGCTCTCGGAGTTGCAGTCGACGTCGACGGCCGACCGGGACTCGGCGGTGCTCGAACCGCCGGGCAACGACCACTACGTCCAGCCGAACGACGACGGGACCGTCCTCGCGGTCGGCAAGGAGTCCTGGAACGACCCGGACAACGACGCACAGGCCGACGACCCCGGCGGTCCCAGCGGCATCACACTCTGGGACGTCGCCGACCCCTCGGACCCGACGGAACTGGCGACGGTCGACCCGCCGCCGGTCCCCGAGGGCGAGACCACCGACAGGGAAGGGGGCTACTACACCACCGCGCACAACTTCGACATCGTCGGCGACACGCTGTACTCCTCGTGGTACCGCGGCGGTGTGCGCGTCCACGATATCTCGGACCCCGCCGACCCCCGGGAGGTCGCCGCCTGGGAGCAGGGCGACGAGACGTCGTTCTGGACCGCACAGGCTGCCGTCCTCGGTGAGTACTTCGTCGGCAGTAGCATGCACGACCCGGAGGACGAGGGAGCCAACGGCCCCGGGGGTCTCTACACGTTCCCGGATCCGCTGGCGACCGACGCCACCAGAACGCCCGCGGGGCCGCCCGTCGACTCCGCGCCGCCCGCGACCGAGTCGCCGACCCCGACAGTGTCGCCGACGCCCACCCCGTCGCCCACGGCGGCGACGCCGACGGAGTCAGAGACCCCGGCGACCGGGACGACTGCCGACGGGACCGGCGGGACGACCGGCGGCGACGGCCCCGGACTGGGCGTGCTGGCCGCGCTGGCCGGCCTCGGACTCGGTACCTGGCGGGCCGTCCGCAGCGGCGACGAGTCCTGAATCCGCCCCGCACGGCACCCGACCCGTCCGCGTTCTGGGACAGACTCAAACCCGTCGGTCCCTCAGCGATCGACGTGTACCGCCGCCAGTACCTCCGGGCGGCCGCCGTCGTCGCCGGAACGGGGGGCGTCGCCGCCGTCTCGGCCCGCGACGCGGCCCGCCGCGCCGACGCCTCTTCGGGCCAGCCTGACACGCCGACCGCGACAGACACGACGGCGACGGGGACGCCAACGGCGACGCCGACCGAGCCGGCCGCGACGCCGACCTCCGGGTGGGAGCCGATGGGCGCGGTTACGGTCCCCGGGGCCGCGGAGACGGTCGTCGCGCCCGGCGGCGAGACGGCCTTCGTGGCGACGGGTGACGGCTTCGCGGTGCTTGACCTCTCGGACCCGGCCGACCCGACCGTCCGGACGCGCGTCGGGCCGGTCTCGCCCCCAGGCACCGACCGCGTCATGCCCGAGATCCGCGACGTGAAATACGACGACGGCCACCTCCTGGTCGCCGGGCCGGCGTCGTACCACCCCGACGGCTACCGCGGGGTCGCCCGCTACGACGTGCGCGACCCCGGCGCGCCCGCGCTCGTCCGCGCCTACGAGACTACCTTCGCGGTCCACAACTGCTATTTCGCCGACGACGTCGCCTACCTGACCGGCCGGGACGACGACCGCCACCCGCTCGTGGTCGTCGACATCGGCCCGGAGCCGACCGAGGTCGCGCGGTGGTCGGTGTTGGACCACGACGAGGACTGGGCCGAGGTCGACCACAGCGTCCGCCGGATCCACGACGTCTGGGTCCAGGACGGCTACGCCTACCTCGCCTACTGGGACGCGGGCACCTGGATCCTCGACGTCTCGGACCCCTCGGACCCACGGTACGTCGCGAACGTCACCGACCGCCCCATCGAGGAGTTGGCCAACGACACCGGCCTGAAGATCTTCCGGGAGTTCTCGGAGCCGCCGGGCAACGACCACTACGTCGCGACCAGCCCCGACGGGACGCTGATGGCGGTCGGCCAGGAGAGCTGGAACTCCAACGCGGGGGTAGACGAGACGACGCCCACCGGCGACGACCCCGGCGGCCCCAGCGGCATCGAACTGTACGATATCACCGACCGGACGAGCCCCGAGCGGGTGGCGACCATCGACCCGCCGCCGACGGCCGACCCGAACTTCAACGGCGTGATGACCACCGCCCACAACTTCCAGGTTGGCGAGCAATACCTCTACTCGTCGTGGTACCAGGGGGGCGTGAAGGTCCACGACGTTTCCGACCCCACAGAGCCCGAGGAGGTGCGCCACTTCCGGCGGTCGTCGACGACGAGCTTCTGGACCGCACAGCTTTCCGCCCCCGGCGAGGCCGTCGTCGCGACGAGCTACCTGAACCCACAGGACCTCGGGGCGCCCGGCGTCGTCTACACGTTCCCCGACATCCCCCGCCCGACACCGACACCCTCGCCGACGCCGACCGCGGGGTCGACAGACGCGTCGACGCCGACCGCCGCGCCGACCCCGGACCCGATCTCGGCGGCCGACCCCTCGCCGACCCCGGGCGCGACGACCGGTGCGGGTCCGGGGTTCGGCCCGCTGGCTGCCCTCGCCGCGCTCGGGGTCGGAACCTGGCTCCTCGGCGGCGACGAGTAGGTTCATTACCGAGGCGCCCCACTCGCCGGCGTGCGCCGCCGTGCCCTCCTGCGCGCGTGTGCCGCCGGCGCCGTCGGCCTCCCCGCGCTCGCCGACGGCGTCGCCGGGACGCGCCCCGACGCACCGACGCGACCGAGCCCGGACCCGGGTGACCGACCGGCAGCGACGCCCTCGCCGACATCGACGGCGACCGATACCCCCGCGCCGACGCCCTCGTCGACGGCGACCGCCACGCCGGCGGCGGGGTTCGAGCCCCTCGCGCGCCTCCCGCTCGGGGACACCTACGAGGCAGTCACCGGCGACGACGGCACGCTGGCGTTCGTCGCCGTCGAGGACGGCTTCGTCGTCGTGGACCTGCGCGACCCAGCGGACCCGGTCGTCGGGACGCGGGTCGACCCGGCGCTGGCGGACCACGCCGACGGCCCGATGCGTAACGTCTGGGACCTCTCCTGGGACGGGGACCGCCTGCTCGTCGGCGCGCCCGGCAGTTTCGCCACCGGCGACGCCTTCTACGGCCTCGCGCTGTACGACGTGGCCGACCCCGCGGACCCCCGGGTCCTGTCGACGTTCGAGACGGCGGGGTCCGTCCACAACTGCTATCTCGACGGCGGGTACGCCTACTACACCGGCGACGGGCTCGAAGTGGTCCACGTGGCCCGTTCCGACCCCGAACGGGTGGCGACGTGGCGCCCGGCCGACCACGACGACGCCTGGGCGGAGGTCCCGAGGGAACTCCGCTCGCTACACGACGTGTGGGTCGCCGACGACCGCGCGTACCTCGCCTACTGGGACGCGGGGGCGTTCATCCTCGACGTCTCGGACCCGGACGACCCGACCTACCTGGGCCGGGCGGGCGACCGGACGCTCGCGGACCTCCGGACTGAGCCGGCCGGCCAGCAGGTCGCCGAACCGCCCGGCAACGCCCACTACGTCCAGGCCGACCACGGGGCCGACCTGCTGGCGGTCGGCAAGGAGGCCTGGGACAGCCTCGCCGACGAGGGCGGCCCCGACGACACCGGCGGGCCGGCGGGGGTTGCCCTCTGGGACATCGCCGACCCCTCGGACCCGACGCGCCTGTCGACGGTCGACCCGCCCGAGCCACCGACCGTCGACGGGGAGCCGCTGTGGACGACCGCCCACAACCTCGACCTCCGGTCGGGCGTCCTCTACTCGTCGTGGTACGCCGGCGGCGTGGCGGTCCACGACGTCTCGGACCCGACCGACCCGCGCCCGCTCGCCCACTGGCGGGACTACGACCTGGGGTACTTCTGGACCGCGCGGGCGGCCGTCCCCGGCGAGTACTTCGTCGCCAGCAGCACCGACGCTACCCGGGTCCCCGGCTCCCAGAACGCCCTGTTCGTCTTCCCCGACCCGACGACTCACAACCCGGCGACGCCGACGGCCACGCCCTCGCCGACGCCGACAGCGTCGCCGACGCGGACGGCCACACCCACGCCGACCGCGTCGCCGGCGCCCGCGCCGACGCCCACGCCGACCGACCGGCCGACCGGCGGGGACGCGTCGCCCACGTCGACCCCGGCCGTGGCGACGACCGCCGGGGAGCCCTCGACGGCCGCCGACGGGCCGGGACTGGGCGGACTCGCGGCGCTGACAGGACTCGCGGCGCTGGCCGGACTCGGAGTCGGCGCGCGACGCGTGCTCGACGAGGACGAGTGAGTCAGAGTGCGTTCTCGACGGCGCCCGCGACCGAGCGGGCCTGCTCGGCCAGGCGCTCGGGGACGTGGCCGGCGGCGACGGCCGCGTCGAGTTCGTCGTCGTCGACGCGTTCGACCCGGCCGTCGGCGTGTTTCACCACGTCGACGTGGAGGTCGACGTACCGGGCCGCCGACGGGAACACCTCGACGGGCGTACAGACGTTGACGTAGGTCCCGCGCGTCTCGCCGTCGGCGCTCCGGTAGACGGTCGGGTACCACCAGTTCCCCTCGGTGAGTTTCGTCACGGCGACGTCGCCGGCCGCCTGTTCGACTCCGAGGGCATCGTAGGTCCCGCGGCCGGACATCTCGCGCTCGACGACGACCGTCCCGTCGGGGTCGCGGCGGGTCACCTCGCCCTCGCCCAGCGAGAACGAGCGCCCGTCGGGTTTGCCGTGCTCGATGGCGACGCTGTCGCCCTCCCGTGGCCCGAACTGCCGGGTCACCGCGTCGAAGGGGAACTCCCCGCCTGCGTCGGGACAGACCGCCTCGACGAAGTCAACCGCGGCGCTGGCGCGCCCGCTGCCGGCCTTGACGCGGTGGTGGCCGGCCATCGTCGCGGTCACCGCCCGCCGGGCGTCGTCGAGCCCGAACCGGGACTCCCGGCCGAACCACACCCATGCCGTCGCGGTCCCCGCCCAGTAACAGCGGGGCGCAACCGCGTCGGGCGCGTCGGCCGCCGCGAAGGCGTCGTCGAGCGCGCTCGCCCGCTCCGAGAGGCCCGCCAGCGCGGCCCCGAGCGCGTCCAGGTCGGCGTCGTCTGCCGCCGTCGCCCAGTCGATGTGCCACCCCGCGGGCGGGTCGGCCGACAGCAGGTCCGCCAGTTCCGGCCCGCCGGTC
Source organism: Halobacteriales archaeon QS_4_69_31 (assembly GCA_003021655.1). Taxonomy (GTDB): domain Archaea; phylum Halobacteriota; class Halobacteria; order Halobacteriales; family Haloarculaceae; genus QS-4-69-31. The sequence continues at coordinate 55,043 of PXRP01000014.1, read as the reverse complement.
CCGGCGTCCCCGCCCCCCCGGAGGAGCGTCGCCAGCGGCCGCCGAACGGCGACGGTCGTGTCCAGCACCGGCCGGCCGCCCGTCCACGGGGCGCTCGGTTCGACGACCTGGACGCGCAGGCGGTCGCCCGTCTCGACGTGGGCCGCCGTCTTCGAGTACGGCAGGAACCCCTCCGGGTCCCGGCCGGCGACCGCCGGCGCCCCCGCTCTCTGGTCGCCCGACCCCTCCCCGCCGTCGCGGCCCTCCCGTGCCGGGGCGTCGCTGGCGTGGCGGCCGCCCCACCCGGCGTCGGTCAGCGAGACGACGGCGCCGCTGCCCAGCGTCTCGGTCACCTCGCCGGCGTAGACGGCGTCACGCGGCGTCGGGTCGCGCCAGGCGAGCGCGTCCCGTCCCACGCCCCGGACGCGGTCGAGGACCGCCGCGACCCCGTCCGGGCGACCGACGAGTCCGACCCCCTGCCGGTCGTCGGTCGTCGTGACCGCCACGTCCGCGGGGGCGACGCCGAACTCGGCCTCGAACCGCTCGCGTATCGGCGGCGACGCCTGGACGACGGCCGTCCCCTCGCCGTCGAGCAGGTACGTCAGCGCCGTCGTGTAGATCCCGCGGACGCGAACCCGCGTCGGCTCGCCCGTGGCGTGGTCCTCGCTCTCACTGGCCCCGTTCGGGTCGTGGTTCTCGGGTTCCTCGCCACCGTCTTCGACGATTTCGTCGCCCTCGCTCATAGCGCGTCCCGGTCGGCGGCGAACCGCACGCGGTCGTGGACGGTCGCGCCCAGCGAGAGTTCGACGACGTCCTCGCTCAGGACGCGCCCGCCCTCGACGGCCACGCCCCACGTCTCGAAGCGCAGGTAGCCGCGGATGTCGTCGGCGTGGGTGAACAGGTCGAGGTAGTCGACTGTGTGTTCCGGGTAGTCGGTGCTCGCGTGGGCCAGGTCCATGTCGGAGTAGACCGTCGCGCGGCCGTCGAAGAAAGCCTCGATCCGGTCGGCGTCGGCCGCGGTCGCCTCGACGACCGCCTCGGAGACCGCCCGTATCTCCGCGGTCGACAGCCCCGCGACCTCGCGCAGCGCCGTCTGGGTCCGCTGGTCGAAGTGCATGCCCGCCGGTTCGACGCCCCCGCTTGAAAACGTCGCGGTCGGTATCCGGCCCGCTCCCGGCGTCGTCACCCGCACGGAGGCCGGGTCAGTCCCCGTCGGCGACGAGGTCGCGGTAGACCCGGCCGAACGCCTGCCGGCGGAGCGTCCCGACGGCGGCGCGGCGCTCGTCCTGGAAGGTGGCGGCGACGACGGTCCCGGTAGCGGGTGCGGCGTGCCAGGCGACGTTGTCGACGTGGTCGCTGCCGACCTCCTGGACCTCGTAGTCGGGGTTGTCCGCGAGCCAGGCCTCGTACTCCTCGCGGGTGCCGACCCGGACCGAGAGCAACGAGGCGAAAAGCGCCTCGCGGGCCGTTTCGACGACCTCGCCGGTCACCCGCTCGTCGTACTCGTCGGCGTCCATCTCCATGGCCTTCGCGACCTGCGTGACGACGACCTGGGCCGTCGGCCCGAGCGCCTCGTAGCGCTCGCGGGCCGCGGCCGCCGTCGCCGGCGCGTACTCGCCTTCGGTGTCCATACCTGCCTGTTCGTCCGCGCCGACTTAGGTGTGACCGGGACGGGACCGACCCCCTAACCCGCCGCGGCGCTACGTGCCGTCGTCCGCGTCGCCACCGTCTCCGGGTCCGCCGGACTCACCACCGTCGCCGGTCGTGTCGTCGTTCGCTTCGCCGTCGTCTGTGTGGCCACCGTCGGTCCCGTCTCCGGGTCCGTCGTCGGCCCCGCCGTCTCTCTTTTCGTCGCCCTCTGTCCGTCGCTGGCGCGTCAGTTCGCGCGCCTCCGCGAGCACCGACTCGACGTCCGCGTCGCCGCCGAGGGCGTTCTCGACATCGGCGACGCCCCCCGGCGCGACCGCGTCCCGGCCTCTCTTCCCGTCTCGGGAGTGGTCGTGTCCGTGGTCGTGGGCGTGGCCGCCCCCGCCGGTCGTGCCCTCGAAGACCTGCGGGAACTCGGTCTCGTCGGCGTAGTCGGTGACCGCCGCGGCCAGGTCGGCCGGGTCGGCGTCGGCCCACCCGGGGACGGTCTCGTCGAGCCAGGCCGCGTGGTCGTCGTCGCCGAGCGTCGCGGTGAACGCGAGGTGGTTGGCGAGGTGGTGACCGTCGGCCTGCGGGTCCTCACAGACCGGACACTCGTAGCCCATGCCCCCGTGTTGGACGTCCCGTCGGATAGGTTTCCCGTCCCGGACGTCCACCCCGGCAGGCAATCCGGGTCGCCGGCCCCGGGTTCGACGGCCGCGCCGCGTCCGTCCCGGCCCGCGAGGCCCTGCCCCGGGCCGGGCGGTGGGGCCGACCCGCCGGCCCGGCGCGGACGCGTCGGCCCCGACTCGTGGCCGCCCGCCGCCGGCGAACGGTCCAAACAGGTTGGGCACGCAGATTATTACACGTGTAGCCGAACGCACTGATATGGAGATAGCCGGCCCGACAGTTGGTGGACCCATCCACGCTGCGGTCTCTCTTTGGGGGTCGTGAGCCGGCTATCGAACCAAACAATGCCAGAGAGTGACCAGATCGACGTCAGTAGACGGATTCACAAGCAGACCGGCCGGACGTTCTACCTCGCGACGCGGCTCCTCCCCGAACGGGTGCGGCGGGCGACGTACGTCCTGTATGCTTTCTTCCGGGTCGCGGACGAGGTCGTCGACCGGACCGACGCCCCCGACCCCGAACAGCAACGCGCGGAACTCGAGCGGATCCGGGCGGCCGCCCTGGGCGAGCGCGACACCGACGACGCCGTGCTCTCGGCGTTCCACGAACTCGCGACGCGGTACAACATCGCCGACGCGGAGGTCGACGTGTTCGTCGACGCGATGGTCCAGGACATCGAGACGGCCCGCTACGAGACCGACGCCGACCTCGAGGCGTACATGCGCGGTTCGGCGGTGGCCGTCGCGAACATGATGATGGCCGCGATGGGGATGGACGACGACGAGCAGGCCGAGGCCCGCCCGCACGCGGCGGCGCTCGCCGAGGCGTTCCAGCTCACCAACTTCCTGCGGGACGTCCGCGAGGACATCCACGACTACGGCCGCGTCTACATCCCACAGGAGACCCTCCGGCAGTACGACGTCACCGAGGCGGACCTCGCGGAAGCACGGGTCACCGACGGGTTCGTCGCCGCGATGAGTCGCGAACTCCGCCGCACGGAGTCGCTCTACCGGGAGGGGGTCGCCGGCATCCGGATGCTCCCCGAGGACTGCCAGTTCGGCGTCCTGCTGGCGGCGGTCTTCTACGCCGAACACCACCGGCTCATCCGCGACCGCGACCACGACGTCCTCAGCGAGACCCCACAGCTCAGCCGCCTGCGCCGGGGCTACCTCCTCGTCCGGACCTATCTCCACTGGCGGCGCCACCGCGACCCCGAGGCCGCCTTCTACGCGGTCAGCGCCGTCTCCCGGGCCGGCGAGGACGACCCCGCACCCGAGGTCGACGGCGTCGGCCAGCCCGCCTGATACCGCCCCTCGGAGCTCTCGTCTCGTCGGTCTTCCCAGTTCGTTGTCCAATCAGTCGGAACTCCCAGTTCGTCGTCCCGTCAGTCAGAACTCCTGGGTTTCGTCGGTCTCTGCCCGAGAGGTTCCGTCGGTCGGGGACCCGCAGAACGCGTCGTCCTACCGGCCGCGGTTCTCGTTGCTGGAGAGGCTCGGCCGGACCTGTTCGGCGCCGGTGCCGCGGTTGTCGAGGCCGCGGTTGCGTCGTCCGGCGCTGGTCAGCCCGCGCAGGGCGCGGTCGGTGTGCTGGTCCTCACAGATCCACGAGAGGTCGTCGTCGTTCCGGATGGCGGGGTGGTTCGGGTCGACGAGGATGAGTTCGAACCACTTCTGGCTGCCGTCCTGTCCGACCGGGTAGGAGTTGAGCACGCGCAGGTTCGGGTAGACGCGCGCGGCCCGTTCCTCGGCGACGCGCTGGAGGTTCTTTCGGCGCGTGATGCGGGTGACGCCCTGTCGCTTGGAGCGGCGGCCGGCGGTGAACCGCTGTTTGCGCGCCCCGCCCTTGCGGATCGACGCGCGGACGACCACGACCCCCTGTTTGGCCTTGTAGCCCAGCGCCCGGGCCCTGTCCAGGCGGGTCGGGCGCTCGATGCGCTCGATCGCGCCCTGGTCGCGCCACTCCTGTTTGCGTTGCCACTGCAACTCCGCGAGTTTGCCGTCGTCCGGGTCCTTCCAGGCCTCCCGGATGTGCGAGTAGAAGCTCTTTGCCATGGGTGTTCACCTCGGGCGTTGCGTGGTTCAAGCCCCGCGGGACCGTCCCGGGCGCTCACATCCCGTCCTGCACAGGCAGGTGCCCGCTGGTGCCCGTCCCCAGCGAGTTACCCCCACGTTCCACGCTGGCATTCAAAAGGGCTTCGAACCGGAGCGGCCGCTATCGCCGGTCAGTCGTCGACCCGGGCCAGCGCCGCCTCGGCGTTGGCGACCAGCACCTTCACGAGCGTGACGTCGGCCTCGGCGAAGTCGTCGGGGGCCGTCGACCCGGCGACGAAGACGCCGAAGTCGGCGATGGGCACGTAGAATTCGCTGCGTATCTCGGTGTCGGGATTGAGCAGCCCCTCCTGGTCGGAGACGCCCGCGTACGACTCGACTTCCCCGCTCTCGACGGCGTCCCACACCAGCCCGTCGCCGCGGTCTATCGTGGGCACGCCGTCGAACAGTTCCTCGGCGTGGTCCGTCGAGATTTCCGGAACGAGCCCGCAGTCGGTCAGCCGGAAGACCGTGTGGGCCCGGAGGTCGAGGATCTCCTCGGCGGCCTGGCTCACCGTGGTGACGACCTCGTCGACGGTCTCGGCGGTCATGAGGTCCCGACTGGCCTCGTGGAGCGCGTCGAGGCGGCGCTCGCGGCGGCGGCGGTTGGTGACGTCCCGGAAGGCGCCGACGACCCGCGTGACGGTCCCGTCGTCGTCGAAGACGTGGTGGCGGTCCTCCGAGACGTGCCGGTAGCCGCCGTCGGCGTGTTCGAAGCGGTACTCGACCGTGACCGACCGCTCCCGGTGTTCGACCGCCTCGTCGGTCCGCGCTTTGACCCGCTCGCGGTCCTCCGGGTGGACGTTCTCGAGCCACCAGCCGACGTCCGCGTCGTCGGGCGGGTCGGTCCCGAAGTGCTCGGCGTACCCCGACGAGATCGCGATGTGGTCCCGGTCGCTGTCCCACTCGTAGATGACGTCCGAGACCGCGCGGGCGACGAGTTCGTACCGCCGGCGGACGCGTTCGATCTCCCGCTCGGTGCGGTGCTGGTCGGCGTAGTTGCGGATCCGGTTCGCCAGGACCTCGTACTGCTCGCCGCCGGTCCCCTTCTGGAGGTAGTCGGTCACGCCCGCGGAGATGGCCTCGCTGGCGACGGCCTCGTTGCCGTGGCCGGTAAAGAGTACGAACGGCACCTCCAGCCCCCGCTCCCGGACGACCGTCAGGAACTCCAGCCCGTCCGTGCCCGGCATGTCGTAGTCGCTGACGATACAGTCGATCCCGCCCGCCTGGAGCCGGTCGAGCCCCTCGTCGGCGCTCGTTGCCGTCTCCACGGTGAGCCCCTCCAGTTCGAGATAGGCTCTCGTCACCTCCAGGATGTCCTCGTCGTCGTCTACGTGCAGGACCCTGACCGACCTGTCCTCTTCCATCCGGTGCACAGTGGTTTCGAAACCAGCCACATTAGCGTTTCCCTCGCCACGACCGACGAACGCGTCGGTCCCACGCAGGAGAAGCGACGACTCCCGACTGCCTGTCACCTCTCCACAGTCGGTCCCGATATCTACCTTTCTACCTACTCTGTACTTTCATGCGGAGAATTGAGATTAAAACGGAAAAATAGGAAAAGATATAGAATCAAAAATCGATAATATAACCGAAAAACGTTCGTAGACGGATAGAGGATGTAAGAGAATCTGGGTGAGTGTGGATGAATACGGCGTCGACCGGTCGGTCTCCCGTGAACGGACAGACACGGAGGGTGGCGCGGGACGCCGCGACCGGTTCCGGCGGGCGGTCGTATTACGATTGTACGATTGTAAGCGTAGCCCGGACAGCGCCGACAGCGGCAGCGTCCGGGAGGCGGTCGGCCCGTCTCACGAGAACTTGAGCTGGAGTTCGAACTCGTTTGCCATCTCGAGTATCTGCTCGGGGAGCCGTTCGTCCATGAGTTCGCCCTCGAACCGGTGTTTGGCGCCGCCGATCGCCAGCGCGCCGACGACGGTGTCGTTCTGGTCGGTGACCGGGGCCGCGACGCCGCAGTATCCCAGCACGTGCTCCTCCCTGTTGTAGCCGTACCCTCGTTCGCGGGTGCGTTCGAGTTCGGCGAACAGTTCGTCCCTGTCGGTGATGGTGTTCTCGGTGATTGGGGGCATCCCCCACCGGTCGAGGATCTCGTGTACCCGCTCCTCGTCGAGGTGTGCGAGTATCGATTTGCCCGCGGCGTTGGCGTGCAGGTAGATCCGCTTCCCCGGGCGGGTGTCGATGGCGCGTTCCCTGTCGAGCGGGTACGTGTAGACGTGGTAGCCACGCCCGTTCTCCTCGACGATGAACTGTGCCTGTTCGTCGGTCTTCTCGGCGGTCTTCCTGACGATCGAGCGCGACACCTTGTTCGCCTTGGTCCGGTTGCGCGCGTAACTGGCCACCTGCAGGAACTCCAGCCCGACGTGGTAGGTATCCCCTTCCCTGACGACGAAGCCGTCCTCCACGAGCGTCGACAGGTGCTGGTGGACGGTGCTGTTGGCCAGCCCCAGTTCGTCGGCGACCTCGTGGAGCCGCGAGCCGTCGGAATCCCGGAGATACTGGATGACCTCGATCGACGTCTCGACCGCCTTCACCGTGCGGGGCCCGTCACGGATCTGTGACATACCGTGTCACACGTTACCATCCCTTATAATTATTCGTGTGTGCCGAAGGAGAATTCGGTCACTGTGAGGTTTAATTACCGACTCCACACCCGAACCTGATGAAAGATCATGATATTCGGTCATGTCGAATCCGGTCGGTGATATCCCCGGTCGGCCGGGTTCGTCGGGGCGGATCCCTCGCTGGTCTGTTGGGCGGGACGTGCCGAAATCGGACGCTGGGCCCCCGAACGTACACGATCGATAGCGACGAACGCGCCCGATCCGGATTCGCCGTCGTCGAACCGGGGGTGTCGAGCCCGTCACTCCGCGCGACGCAGGCGCGAGCGGAGGCGCCGTCCACGCGCCGTCTGGCCGGGGTTCTACCCCGCGGGACACGACCTCGTATTCGGTGCTGCCGAATAACATTTCGTCATCACCGTACGAGCCGTCGTCGGGGACAGCCACCGACCGGGGTTCGACCGGGCGTGTCGGGTCGCGGGCGACACGGGCCGCGACAGCGGGAGACGGCGCCCGGTCCGTCGCATTGCCTGCGAGAAGTAGCGGCAGCGATCAGACGGCGGGGGCGGCGGAGGGACGGCACCTGGTCCGGTCGCGTCGCCGGTGAGAACGGGGCCAGCGCGACCGCGCGGTACCCGGGTTACATCGTTTCTTCCTGGAGCTGGCGGAGCGTGTACAGGAGGGTGTCCTCGTCCAGTTCGACGTCGTCGTAGGTGACGACCTGGTCTTTCTCGAGTTCGGTCACGACGGTCGCCCCTTCGAGTAGTTCGAACGGGACGTGGCCCTTCTCGGAGGCGGTGTCGGCTTTCTCGAGGCGTCCGTAGACGGTGTACCCGCCACCGCCGTCCAGTTCGGTGCCGGGGTCGAGCGCCTGTTTGGTGACGCCGACGACATCCGTGTTCTGGCTCCGGGTCGTCCCCGTCGCCTCGTCGTTCAGGGCGGCGTGGACGACGCTGACGCCGGTCTCCAGCCCGGGGAGGTGGTGGGGTCGGTAGAAGACCTGGTACTTGCCGCCGTTGGCGGTGAACAGTCCGGCGCCGCTGTACTGCTGGAAGTACTCCTGGACGCGCTCGACGGGTGTCTTGGTCACGACGTAGACTCCGAGACTGAGGTCGGGGTCGATGCGCGTCCCGTCGTCGGTGAGCGTCCCGACCGTCTCGACGACGCCCGTGTTGTTGAGCAGGCCGCCGTCCTCCTTGAGCCGGAGTTTCTCCGGGATCTCGGAGATCTCGGCGGTCGGGATGTGCATCCCCGGGACGTCGGGTTCGAGTCCGAGGGCGTTGGCGACCGCGCACATCTCCACGGCCACCTTGGTCCCGTCGAAAAAGGAGTTGAACATCCGCGGATTGAGGCCGTGGCGCTCGACGAACTCGTCCTCGAAGCCGATCCGCTCGAAAACGTCGTCGGGCGTCCCGAACCGGTTCTCGCTCAGGTAGGGGTTGCCCTTTCCCGTCGCGACGATGTCGAGCCCCACCGTCCGCGCCCAGTCACAGAGTTCGACGATACACCCCGGCTGGTCCCCGTAGGCCATCGAGTACGTGACGTCGTTGTTCTCGGCCATCCTCGCGAGAACCGGTCCCACGACGGTGTCGGTCTCGACGGTCGCCATGACGATGTCCGTGCCGGCCATGACCGCGCCGTAGGCGTGTCGGGCGCCCACCTCCGGACGGCCGGTCGCCTCGACGACGACGTCGACGTCGGTCTCGACCAGTTTCTCTCCCCTGGCGAGGACCGCGCGGTCCCCGTCTTCTATCGCTGCCTGTGCTTCCGCGGCGCCACCGGCGCGGACGACCTCGCTCCCCTGGACGCCCGCCTTCCGGAGCGTATCGACTGCTTTGTCGGTCTCGATGTCCGCGACAGCCGCGGTCCTGAGACCGTCGACCCGTTCGAGCTGGTCTATCAGGTTCGTCCCGAAGAGACCGGCACCGATGACGCCGACACGTACTGGCTCCTCACGCTCGGCTAGCCGCGCTGGAAAGTTGAACATGCTTTCGCGCCAGAGGGGACTTACACTGACTGTATATTAAAACTATCCACCCGCCGGACCCGTCGCGTCCTGACGACCGGCGGCGGTGGCGCCACTCCCGCTCTCGCCGGCGGTGGTGGTCCTCCGGCAATCCCGACGGCCCCATCGAAAGACTCGTGGCGTCACTCCCGCTCTCGCCGGCGGTGGTGGTCTGTCGCTCCCGCTCGGTCCTGCCGTTCGGCGCCGGGCCCGCACCTCCGTGTGGCGCCGGGCCGTACTCCTCATGAACCGAAAATATGGAAAAAATATTTATAATAGTCATCCATACCGCAAAAACGTGATGAGAGAGGAAGAACCCACCAGGCGGACTGTTCTGAAACAGACCGGCGCGTTCGCCGCGGCGGGAGCGCTCGGCGGCCTCGCCGGCTGCAGTGGCGACGGTGGTGGCGGAACGCCCACGGATGGTGGCGACGGCGGTGGCGACGGCGACGGTGGTGGCGACGGCGACGGCGACGGTGGTAGCGACGGCGGTGGCAGTTCGGAGTCGGTCACCGTCAACTTCTGGACGTTCCTGCCGGCGGAGAACAACGCCACGGGAGAGCGGTACAAGGACACGATGTCGACGTTCGAATCCCAGCACGAGAACGTCACCGTGGAACTGAACGCGCTCAACTCGGGCGACCTCTCCCAGCAGTTACCCAGCGCGGTACAGGCCGGCAACGCCCCGGACCTCGCGGAGAGCGGGTCCGAGGGGATCACGTTCTGGCAGAACGACCACGTCGCCGACCACAACGCCTACATGCAGGAGACGGGGGTCAACGAGGACTTCACGGCGGCCAACAAGGCGTCGGCGAAGTTCCGCGGCGACTGGTGGAGCGGCGGCGGGAACCGTCACCTGATCAGTCTGTTGTCCGTCCGTCCGAATTTCTTCAAAAACGCTGGCGTCGACGACCCCGATGGGCTCTCGACCTGGACCGGGTTCCGGCGGGCGCTCGACACCATCGCCGAGAACAACCCCAACATGTGGGCCTACGAGGAGACCGGCGTCGGTGGCGACCTCGAATCCTACTGGGGATACGCCCGGACCGCCTACACGGGCGGCGCCGACCCCTGGATCCGTGGCGACCCGACCGACCCGAACGTCCTCATCGGGCAGAAGGACCGCACCGACGGCATGATCAAAAACAGCATCGACCTCGCGGCGACGTACTCCAGCGACGAGTCGGCGAGTCGCGGCGACGAGGAACTGCCGTCGTTGATGCTGACCGACCAGGCGGCGTCGTTCCTGTACGGTCTCGGCAGCCCGATCCGGTACCGGTCGGTCAAAGAGGACGTGACGTTCGGCTGGGACGGCGACATCTGGCAGGGCCCCCACCCCAAACTGGACGCCAACTACGGCGAGGAGTTCGGAATCAGCGAACTCGCCGGCAAGGAGGGCGAGCACGGCGGCCACCTCTGGTCGCTGGAGTTCCAGCACCAGGTCTTCAACCAGGACCAGAGCGACGCCCTCAAGAGCGCCGCGACGGACCTGATGACCTTCGTCACCACCTCCGAGGAACACAACATCCCGCTCCTGGTCAATGACTACCCCGCACTCGGTGGCTACCAGCCGGTCACGAGCGCCATCCTCGACGAGTTCGGCGATGACCTGCCCCAGATCCAACAGCAGATCTACCAGCTCCCCCAGGAGTACGGCGCCCAGTACAACACCACCGGTGCGGGCTGGGACGTCGGCGGCACCGCGCAGATCCGCTGGACCGATATCAACGAGACGATCAGCGAGGCCATCGCCGGCCAACACTCCATGGAGGAGACGCCCGGTCTCATCCGCGAGCGGGTCATGTCGACGCTCTCCGAGCAGAACTGAGCGGCCCAGACCCACCCAAACGCCTCGTCGCCTGGCTCACGTACCCCGTCGCCGGACGAACCGGGGACTGACACTTCGCCGCTCGCCCTGCACTGACGCCCTGCCGCGGGTCCGCCGACGGGGACGCGCGGCGGACACACCCCGGCAACCGGCTTCCTCTCGACCGTCGTTCCGTTTTTTCGACAGCCACCTTCGTTGTCGGCTTCGGGACCGGCCACTGGACGCTCCGGCTTCCGGCTTGCCGTTGAGCGCGCTCACCCGACGGTCCGGGACCGCCGGTCGACAGTCACCGCTCCGGGGTCGTCGCCGGCCGGACCCGCCGGAGCGACCGGCGTCTCGCCGGCTTCGGCGAGCCGCCGGCGGACCTCGTCGAGGTCACCGTCCGGGTCGGCGAGGCCGGTCCCGGTCCGGTTGCGGACCGCGGCCGCGACGCGACGGTCGGCCGCCAGGAGGGCCGTCTCGATGCGGTCGGCCCGGGCGGCCTGCTCGGCCGTCAGCGACGCCGACCGGGCGCTCCGGAGCAGCTCCCTGACGGTCCTGTCCGTCCGGAGCGCCTGAACGGCGTTTGCGTGTACCCGCTCGGCGTCGGCGTCTCGCCACCGGATCTCGACCGCCTCCTCGCGTATCGAACGCACGAGGAACGCGGCCTTGTGGAGTTTCGCCTCCGTCTCCGAGACGCCGGGGTCGATTGCGGCCCGGGCGTCCATGCTGACGAGCGTGAACTTCTCGGCGGTGTTGTACGGCTCGCCCGCGTGGGCGGCGTCGACCACCACCGTCGCCCCGCCGAGCGTCGCCACGACCAGCGCGCCGGCCAGCAGCACGCGTGGCCCCCCGCGTACCGGCTCGGGGTCGAGAAACGGGCTGGTTTCGACCCGCTCGAACGACAGCGAGCGGGTGCGTTCGAGCGCGTCCACGAGCCGGCGGGTCCGCTTCGACGCGCCGGTGACCACGGGATGGCCGGCGTCGGTGACGCGCACGAACAGCGCGTGAAACCCCGCGTGGGTGACCACGAGCCCCTCACCCTCGGGGAATTCGTCGGTCCGGACGCCCTCGAAGTCGCCGGACCCGCCCACCACCTCCTCGACGGCGTCGAACAGGTCCGCCCGCCCCAGCGGGGACGTCGCCCGGAAGACCGTTCCCCGCTCGGCGCTGAACTCGCTCCCGCCGCGGACGTGCCGGAGTGCCCGTTTCCCGAGGAGTTTCGCCCGCGCGGCGCCGGCCGGGGCCAGCAGGACTGCCACCGCGGTCGCCGCCGCGAGGAGGTACGGAACCGGTCGCGCGCCCCCGTCGTACGTGGCGGCCGCCCAGGCGACGAACGCGGCCAGGAGGCCGGCGCTCGCCGCCGAGAGGGCGCGCACCGCGTTCATCGTCGCAGCGGCTTCCCGAGGACGGCGCGTTTCACCAGGCCGAGCCAGCCGACCCGGCGTCGCTGGCGCTCGCGCTCGATGACCGGCCCCACCGTCTCCTCGAGGTCGGACCGCGACCCGAACCGCTCGGCGTCGACCTCCGCCAGCAGTTCCGAGAGCATCATCGAGTTCCCCCGCTCGTCGATGTCGACGTTCTCCATCCCGTGGTTCTCGACGAGTCGGTGTACGGAGACGGGGTACCCACCGCCCGCCTCCTCGATGCGGTCGTATACGTCGTCCGCTCCGGCGGTCATTGTTCGCTCAAGGATGTCGATTACATAAAATCTTACGCGGCCGGGGGGAAACGTTCTTTCCGTCCCGCGTCGATACCCCCACGCATGACTGACCTGCTAGACGCGGACGTGGCGGTCGTGACCGGCGGAGCGAGCGGCAACGGCCGACAGATCTGCCTGACGCTGGCCGAACACGGCGCGGACGTCGTGGTCGTCGACCTCCGGCCAGAGCCACGGGAGGGCGGGACGCCGACCCACGAGGTGGTCCGGTCCGAACACGGCCAGCACTCGACGTTCGTCGAGTGTGACGTCTCGAACGTCTCGGAGGTCCGGGACGCGGTCGACGCCGCCGACGAGTTCGGCGGGGTGTCCGTGATGGTCAACAACGCCGGCATCACGCACAGCGACGACTTCCTCGAGACGACCGAGGAGGAGTACGACCGGATGATGGACGTCAATGTCAAGGGAGTGTTCTTCGGCGCCCAGGCCGCCGCGCGGAAGATGGTCGCCGACGGGCGGTCGGGGGCTATCATCAATATCTCGAGCATCTCCGGGCTGGTGGCCCGCGGCGACGGCGTCAGGTACTGCACCTCCAAGGGCGCCGTGCGGCTGATGACCTACGCGCTGGCCGGGTCTCTGGGCCCCCGCGGAGTCAGGGTCAACGCCGTCCACCCGGGGCTGGTCGAGACGACCATGACCAGGGAAGACCTCGACGTGATCGGGACCGAGACCGCCGACTCCTACCGGCGCGATACGCCGCTGGGCCAGATCTGCCAGCCACAGGACGTCGCGAACGCGACGCTGTTCCTCGCGAGTCCGCTCGCGTCGTTCGTCAACGGGGAGTCGCTCACCGTCGACGGCGGCGTCACGAACACCCGCGGCGGCTGGGACCCCGAGTCCTAGGCTGGACCCGGACCCGGTCCCGAGTGCCCCGCCGCGGGCCGGTCACTCGACTATGTCCCGGGCCGCGGCCGCGATGTCCTCGACCCCGGGGTCGAGTTCCTCCTTGAGTTCGGGCGCGTACGGGACCGGCGTGTCGGGCACTGCCAGGCGCGTCGCGGCGTCGAGCGCCGCCGGCCGGCGCTCGGTCAGGCGGGCGATGAGTTCGCCGGACACCCCGAACGACCGGTAGTCCTCGTCGACGACGAGCAGCCGGTTCGTCTTCGCGACCGACTCTGCGAGCCGGTCGGTGTCCAGCGGGACCAGCGAACGCAGGTCGAGCACCTCCGCGTCGACCCCGTCGGCGGCGAGGCGGTCGGCCGCTTCGAGCGCCCGGTGGACGTGGAGTCCGAGCGTCGCGACGGTCACGTCGCTGCCGGCCCGCCTGACCGCCGCCTCGCCGAGCGGGACCTCGTAGTCCTCCGCGGGCGCGGGGTCGCCGAGTCCGTCGGCGAACTCGGTCATGCCGAGCATCAACTGCTTGTGGAACATGTAGACGACGGGGTCGTCGTCGCGGACGGCGCTGTGCATCAGCCCCTTGGCGTCGGAAGGCGAACTGGGCACGACCACCTTCAGCCCCGGGAAGTGGGCGAACGTGCCGTACAGCGACTGCCCGTGTGTCGGGTCCTGGTAGGGCGTCATCCCCACCGCCGTCATCAGGACCATCGGGACGCTGAACGACCCGTCGCTCATGTACGAGACCTTCGCCATCTCGTTGTAGATCTGGTCCATCGCGACGCCGGCGAAGTCGACGTACATCAGTTCGACGACCGGCCGGAACCCGGCCATCGCGGCGCCGACGCCGGCCCCGATGAAGCCGGTCTCGCTTATCGGCGTCTCTATCACCCGGTCGGGACCGAACGCGTCGAACAGTCCCTCGGTGCTGTCGAAGACGCCGCCGAACTCGCCGATGTCTTCGCCCATGACGAAGACGTCGTCCGACCGCTCCATCTCGCCGCGGATGCCCGCCGCGACCGCCGGGGCCATCCGACCCCCTTCGCCCACCGTCGGGTCGTTCGTCGTCGATTCCCTTGTGGGCACGTCCTCGCCCGTCCCGGGGTCCGCGCCGTCAGAGAACACGTCACGCGTCGCCAGGGCCGGGTCGGGTGCCGGCTGGTCGAGCGCGGACTCGACCGCCTCGTCGACGCGCCGCTCGACCGCGCTCCTGACCGCCTGGATGTCCTCGTCGGCGAGTCCACGGTCGCGGACCGCCCGTTCGACCGCCTTCATGCAGTCGTTGGCTCGCATCGCCTCCCGTTCGGCCTCGTCGCGGTAGCTCTCGGGGTCGGCGAAGAAGTGTCCCTGCATACGGTCGGTCTGGACCGCCAGGAGCGTCGGGCCCCGTCCCTCGCGTGCCCGCTCGATGGCCTCGCCCGCCGCCCCGTACACCGAGCCGACGTCGTTGTCCTCGATGCGCCGGCCGGGCATGCCCTGTCCCGCCGCCCGTTCGGCGTTGTTGGCCACCGCCGTGACGCGCTCTTTGGGCGTGCTGATCCCCCAGTCGTTGTCCTCGACCACGAACACTATCGGGAGGTCGTGGACGCTCGCGAGGTTGAGACACTCGTAGAACGCCCCCTGGTTGGCCGCCCCGTCGCCGAGGTAGCCGACGACGACGGCGTCGGTCCCGCGCTTCTGGTGGGCGAGCGCGACGCCGGTCGCCGACGGGAGGTGCTGTGCGACGATAGCCCCCGAGACGACGTTCGCGTCCGCCGCGAAGAGGTGCTGTTCGCCCGCCTTCCCGCCGCAGACGCCGCCCGTCCTGCCGAGTTGCTCGGCGGCGAGCGCCTCCAGGTCGACACCGTTCGCGATGGCCACGTGGGCGCTCCGGTGGGAGGTGAACGCCCAGTCGTCGTCCCGGAGGTGCTGACAAACCCCGACCGCGGGCGCTTCCTGGCCCTTGCTCCCGTGTATCCCGGCCGGAACGTCGGCGCCCGCCTCGTACTTCGCCTCGATGGCCTCGTTGTAATACCGGATCGTGTACATCCGTCGGTACATGTCCCTGACTGTCTCGTCCGGCGGCATCACGGTCGCTACCACGCGGAGGCGCGCCCTAAATCTGTCCCCCGACGCTCCCAAAAGTTAGTATGGTCCGGGAGTATACGGGAGCGTATGACCCTTCCGGGGGACGGACCGACCGGGCCGATAGCCGGCGACGACGGGGCGACCGGGTTCAGCGACGTCGACGACTGGTTGTTGCGCGACGGGGCCACCCGTGAGTTCGTCGGCAGTGCCGCCAGCGCCGTCGCCTCGCTGGTGCGGTCGACGCTCGGCCCCCGGGGCTGTGAGACGCTGGTCGAGACGGTGGACAGTCACGACGACCCGGAGGTGGTCCTCACGGCCGACGCCGGCGAGATACTCGACGCGCTCGAACGCGCCAGCGGGTTCGCCCACCCGGTGGCCGCCCTCCTGATAGACGCCGTCGACTCCCACCGGCGCGCCCTCGGGGACGGGACGACGACCGCGCTCCTCCTCTCTGGGGCACTCGTCGAGGCGGGACTCGACCTCGTCGACGAGGGGCTCCACCCGATGTCGGTCATCGTCGGCTACGGTCTCGCGAACGCGCGGGCGGGCGAGACCCTCGACGACCTCGCCCGGGAGGTCGACCCCGGGAGCGCCGCGGACCTCCGGGACGTCGCCGCGACCGCGATGGCCGACGCCCGGGACGAGGCGTGGCGGGCCGAGAGCGCGTCGGCCGTCGCGGAGGTGGTCGCGGGACTCGCCCGCGCGACCGACAGGGGGTGGGTCGCCACCGACGACGTCGGCGTCGTCGGGAGCACGGCCGTCGAGACGGGCGTCGTCGACGGCGTCGTGGTCCGGCGCGAGCCCGCCACCTACCACGAGATGCCGGAGTTCACGACGCGCTCGTTCGGCCAGCGACCGGCGATTCCGGAACCGGTCGAGGACGCCACGGTCGTGGTCGTCGACGACGAGATCGACTTCGAGGAGACGGCGAGCACCTTCGAGCGGGGGACCGGCGGCCGCGTCGCGCTCGGCTCCCGCGAGGCCGCCCAGGAGTACGCGACCCAGCTCGACGCGCGGCGGGCGGGGGCCGCCCGTCGCCTCCGGGACCTGGGCGTCGACGTGCTCGTCGTCCAGGAGCGGGTCGAGGACCCCGTCCAGCGGGCCTTCGAGCGCGCGGACGTCGCCGTCATCGACCGGGCGAAGTACCCCTACGAGGACGCCGACCGACTCGCGGACGCGACCGGCGCGCAGGTCGCCTCGTTCGTCGACGACATCTCGGCCGACCACCTCGGCACCGCCGGGCGGGTCCGGGACCGCCTCGTCGACGGCGAGAAGTGGGCGACCTTCGAGGGGTGTGGCGACGGCGTCTCCACGGTCGTCGTCGGCGCCAGGACGCGGTCGGCCCTCGACTGGCGCGAACGGCTCGTCGAGGACGCGCTCGACGTCACCGCCGTCGCCGCCTCCGACCGCCAGGTGCTGCCCGGCGCCGGCGCGCACGCGGCGGCCGTCGCCGGCGACGTCCGCGAGTACGCCCGCTCGGTCGGGCGGCGGGAGCAACTCGCCGTCGAGGCGTTCGCCGACGCGCTGGAGACCGTCCCCCGCACGCTCGCCGCCAACGCGGGACACGACCCCGCAACGGTCGTCGCGGCGCTCCGGGCCGCCCGCCGCGGGGACGGTCCGGCGGCGCCCGGCGTCGACCCGGCCGGGCCGGAGCCGCTCGACGCCTGGGCCGCCGGCGTCGTCGAACCGCGGCGCGTCTTCTCGCAGGCCGTCGAGACCGCCGTCGGCGTGACCGAACAGTTGCTCGCGCTCGATACGGTGCTGTTCCCCGAGGTCGACCTCGACTCGTTCGACCCCATGGTCGAACACGAGTGACTGCGGCGCCGGCCGGTCGCGTCGCGACACGGAACCACCCGACCACGGTAGTCTCGACGCCCTCACGCGGAGTCACTCGGTGGTCACGTCGTAGAGTCACTCGGCGGCTGCGTCCTCCGCAGTCGCGCCAGAGTCCGCGTCACTCGCCGGCGGCGTCTTCGGCGGTCGCGCCCTGGTCGCTCCCGGTCCCGTCGGTCGCGTCCGGGTCGATTTCGGTCGCGGGGAGTCGGCCGTCGACCCGGATACACCTGACCGCGAGGTCGGTCGCGGCGCCGAGGACGTCGCGCTTGAGTCCGGCCGGGTCGACGACCGGCGCGTCCCCGTCGAGGACGTCGACGGGTTCGCCCGCCAGGACGTCGACCCCGACGGCGTCCCGGCCGGCCGCGTGTGCCGCCCGGAGGTCCGCGACCGCCTCCCACCCGTCCATCCCGGCGGTCGCCGCGAGCGTCCGCGGGACGACTGTCAGGGCGTCGGCGAACGCCTCGACGGCGAGTTGCTCCCGCCGCCCGACCGAGCGGGCGTACTCGCGGACGTCGGCGGCCGCGCCCGTCTCGACGGCCCCGCCGCCGGGCACGACGCGCTCCTCCCGCACCGCGCGGGCCGTCGAGGCCAGCGCGGCCTCGACCGACCGCTCGAACGAGTCCACCGACCGCGGGTCCGGCGCTCGACACAGGAGGGTGTACACCGGGTCGCCGGCGTCGCTCTCGACGACGTACACGTCGCGGCCGGCGAGGCGCCGCGTCGTGACGTCGGCCTCCCCGAGCGTCTCCGGGGTGACCGCTTCGAGCGAGGGACAGACGGCCGCGCCGGTCGCGAGGGCGAGGCGCCGCAGGTCCGCGTCGTCGACGCGCTGGACCGCGGCGACGCCGCCGTTGGCGAGGCGCCGCTTCACGCGGTCGTTGACGGCCATTCCCGTCGCGACGAACCGGCAGCCGGCGTCGACGGCCGCCGCGACCCTGTCCTCGAAGGCCTCGCGCTCGTACTCGCGGATCGACCGCCGCTGTTCGAACGAGTCGACGGACAGCGACGCCGTCCGGTCCGACCGGGCGGTCTCCCCGGCCACCGACGGCGCGTCGACCGTCTCCGACAGGACCGCCACGCCCCCGGTGACCGAGTCCGGAGACGCGTCGGTGATCCGCTCGTAGTCCAGGACGACCCCGCGCACGAGGGTCGTCTCGGACGGCGGTCCCACCCGGGTCCTCACCGCCACGCCGTCGGTGTGGGAGCGCCCGTCCGCCGGTTCGCCGGCGTCGGTCTCCTCGATGGCCTCGGCGACGTACTCGCTGACGGTCTCGCGCGTGACCGGGTCCCGCGTGCCGGTCAGGATCGTCCGCGCGACGGCCGCGGTACCCACCGACGAGACCGGCCTGGCGTGGTCCTCGACGGACGCGCGGGCCACCTCGCAGGCGTCCCGGTAGCCCCGCCCGACGACGGTCGGGTGGACGCCGGTCTCGGACAGCCTCTCGGCCTCCTCGAGGAGCGCGCCCGCGAGCGCCAGGAGCGTCGTGGTCCCGTCGCGGTAGCGGTCGTCGAACTCCGTCGCCGCGTCCGCGAGCACCGTCACCATCGGCTCCTCGACGTCGAGTCCGTCGAGTATCGCCCGCGCCGAGCCGGCCGTCGACACCTCCCCCTGTTCGGTCAACACCAGTTTCGACGTCCCGAACGGTCCCAGCGACGTGCGGACGACGTCACAGACCGTCCGCGTCCCGCCCGTCAGGTCCGCTCCCCGGTCGTCCATGGATCCCATTCGGGAACCGGCCGTCTTATAGCTAGGTGCCAGAACGGCCCCGGCGGAGCGTCCCCACAGTTATTTGGCGGCACGGGTGGATCTACCGTACTATGACGGAGTACGAGAACGTCACAGTCATCGGAGCCGGCGATATGGGTCACGGGTTCGTCGTCCACTTCGCGGCACACGGTCTGTCGCCGACACTCCTCGACCACAGACAGTCGAACCTCGACGAGGCGCGCGAGCGGATCGCCGACGTCGTCGACCTGCTCGACCGGACCGGCGTCGCGTCGCTCGAGGCCGACGACGTGCTCGACGAGACCACGTTCACGCTGGAGACGGACGCCGCCGTCGCCGACGCCGACCTCGTCCTGGAGACGGTCCCGGAAGACCTCGAAACCAAGCAGTCGGTGTTCCGGGAGGTGGCGGCCGCCGCGCCGGCGGATGCGGTCCTGGCGTCGAACACGTCCGGCATTCCGGTCACCGACATCGGCGCGGCCATCCAACCCCGCCGTACCTGCGGACGCCGGTGGAGGTCGTGGCGGGAAAGGAGACGACCGACGAGACGGTCGACCGGGTCGCGTCGTTCCTGGAGTCCGTCGACCGGGACCCGATCCGCGTCGAAAAGGACGTCCCCGGATTCGTCTGGAACCGCGTCCAGTTCGCCGTCTTCAGGGAGTGTCTGCACCTCCTCGAGGCGGGCGTCGCGTCGGCTGACGACATCAACCGGGCCATCCGCGACGGCTACGCGACACGGACCGCTGTCATCGGCCCCTTCGAGACCATCGACGTCAACGGCATCGACCTCGTCAGGACCGTCGCCGAGGACCTCGTCCCCGAACTGTCCAACACGAAAGAGCCCAGCCCCGTCCTCGACGAGTACCTCGACCAGGGACACACGGGGGTTGCCTCCGGACGTGGCTTTTTCACCTACGACCGCCCCGCCGAGGAGGTCCTCGCCGACCGCGACGCCGACATCGCCGCGGTCCAGCGGTCGCTCCGGGACGAGGAGTGAGGTCGCCGCCCGGAGACGGCGACAGAACGGCCGCCGTCCGGAGAGGCGACGACCCGAGAGGTGACACCCCGTCCGGGGATGCGACGCCCCCGGGAGTCGAGGCTCGGGGAGACGCCACCCCGAGAGACGCCGCGGCGGCGGGGCCCGCGTGAGTGGCCCCGCGACGGGCGTCACGACCGCCCGCCCGCGTCCGGATCGTCCGGAACCGGCGTAATGTTTTTATCCGCAGGCGCCGACCACCTGAGTCAGATGTCGTACCAGTCAGACGAACAAATACGGGAAAGATACGGTCTCGAGGAGCGAACGATCACGGACCGGTTGCGGGAGAACTGGGTGGGGTACCTGTTCATCTTCCCGACGTTCCTGATGTTTTCGCTGCTGTTTTACTACCCCATCGTTCGGGGCGTCTACCTGACGTTCACCGACACGAAACTCGGGCTGTCGGGGCAGTTCATCGGGCTGGACAACTACTACTGGCTCCTGACCAACGACCTGTTCCTGTTCGCGTTCGGCTGGACGCTCGTGTTCGTCTTCGGCGTGACCGGGTTGCAGCTGGTGCTCGGCGGGCTCGCGGCGCTGTTGCTCTCGGAGTTGTCGAACTACCGCCGGTGGATAAGCGCCGTCGTCATGTCGCCGTACTTCTCGGCGCCCCTCGCCGGCGGGGTCATCTGGCTGTGGTTCCTCGACTCGTCGTTCGGGTTCCTCCCCCGAGTGTTCGCCGACCTCGGGCTCGTCGCACCCGGCTTCCTGTCGGAAGGGCTGTGGCCGTACGTGTCGCTCATCGTCGCTCAGACGTGGCACGACTACGGCTACGCGGCGATCATCTACGCGGCCGCGCTGATCAACATCCCCAGCGACCAGTACGAGGCGGCGGCCCTGGCGGGCGCTGGCCGCCTCCGCCGGTTCCGCGACGTGACGCTGCCACACCTGATCACGCCCACGATCATCATCCTGGCGCTGCGCACCGCGTACAACGTCGCGGAGTTCGCCCAGCCGTTCGAACTCACCGGCGGCGGACCGGGCACGAGAACGATGCTGTTGAGTATCCTCACCTACAGGGTCGCGTACGTCAACAACTCCTTCGGCCGGGGATACACCGTCGGGATGGCGATGATCGTCATCTCGATGACCGCGGCGGTGTTCTACGTGACCGTGATCAAAGGCGAGGAGGAACTCTACGTCTGAGAGGGTCTACCAATGCTCAACGACACCAGACGAACGCGAACGCTGCTGTACCTCGGACTCGGAGCGATAGCGCTCTGGGCGCTGTTGCCCTATCTCTGGGTCCTCCGGACGTCGTTTCTGGACTCGTTTACCGCGATCGACCCGAACGCACCGTACCTCCCGAGTCTGGACAATTTCACGCTCAAATCCTACGGTCAGGTGTGGAGCCGGTTCGACTTCGTGACCTTCTTCACGAACAGCATCATCGTCTCGCTCGGCGCGACCGTCATCTCGCTCGCGTTCGCCATCCCGAGCGCGTACGCCTTCGCGCGACTCGATTTCCCCGGCCGGAAGCTCCTGTTTTACACCGCCGTGTTCACGATCATGTTCCCCTGGATCGTCCTCACCATCCCGGTCTACGAGGTGTTCACGTGGCTGAACATGATCAACACGCTGGAGGCGGTCATCATCGCGCTCTCTATTTTCACGCTGCCACAGGCGATCTGGCTCCTCCAGGGGTTTTTCCGGCAGGGCATCCCCGAGAACATCGAGGAGGCCGCCCTGCTCGACGGCCACAGCGAACTGACGGCGTTCCTGCGGGTCGTGTTGCCCCTGTCGCTGCCGGCGGTCGCCGCCGCCGGCCTCTTCTCGTTTATCATCGCCTGGAACAACTTCCTGTGGGTGTTCATCCTCACCACCGACAAGTCCCAGCGGACCGCCACCGTCGCTATCCACTACATCCTCGGCTCCGACGTGATGCGACAGTGGAACGTCCTGATGGCCTCGGCCGTCCTGCTGATCGTGCCGCCCGTCATCTTCTATACGCTCGCACAGCGCTACGTCGGCGAGGGTATCGGCGGCGGCTACTGACCGCCGGTCTCTGTCCGGTCTCGGTTCGCTCCGTCTCTCTCGATGCTCGTGTCGCTCTCTCGGGTCCCGTCTGTCGTGAGCCGCTCGCGCCCGTGGTGCCGGCGGCCACGCCGCGGCCGGCTCGTCGGCGACCCGTCACCCGGACGCGGTCGGCCGCGCGGGCCACCGCCCCAGTCCGTGGGGACAGTTACCAATAAGTGTCCGGAGGTAAAAACCTCCCCCAATGGGTGCCATAGACTTCGACTCGGTCACGAAGGTGTACGACGATTCCTCGGGCACGGTCGTGGCCGTCGAGGAGCTAGACCTCTCGGTCGAGGACGGCGAGTTTCTGGTGTTCGTCGGCCCGTCGGGGTGTGGGAAGTCGACGACGCTCCGGATGCTGGCCGGCCTCGAGACTGTCACCGACGGGACGATCCGGATCGACGGCGAGGCGATAACCGACAAGGCCCCCAAAGACCGCGACATCGCGATGGTGTTCCAGAGTTACGCCCTCTACCCACACAAGACCGTCCGGGACAACATGGCCTATGGGCTCAAACTCAGCACCGACCTGACCGACGAGGAGATCGACCGGCGCGTCACCGAGACGGCGGAGATGATGGGTATCGGGGACCTCCTGGACAAGAAGCCGGGGTCGCTGTCGGGCGGGCAACAGCAACGTGTCGCGACGGGGCGGGCCATCGTCCGGGAACCGGCGGTGTTCCTGTTCGACGAACCCCTCTCGAACCTGGACGCCAAACTCCGCAAGCACATGCGGACGGAACTGGCACAGATCCACAACGAACTCCGCATCACGACCATCTACGTCACCCACGACCAGGAGGAGGCGATGACCCTCGCCGACCGGATCGCCGTTCTCAACGGCGGCGAACTCCAGCAGGTCGGCCCGCCCAAGCAGGTGTACGCCCGCCCCGCCAACCACTTCGTCGCGGACTTCATCGGTTCGCCCAGCATGAACTTCGTCGACGTGACACTCGACGGGCAGCACCTCCGCCTCGACGGGCCCGACGACGACTGGTCCTACGAGGTCTCGGACGGTCTGGCGGAGATCGTCGCCGACGCCGGCGTCACCGAGTACATCATCGGGGTCAGGCCCGAAGACGTCCGCCTCGGGGACGACGCGCCCGCGGGGAAGACCGTCGAGGGGACCGTCGAGGTCGTCGAGGTCGTCGGGTCGGACAACTTCATCTACCTCGAAAGCGGCGGCCAGGAGTTCCGGTACAGGGCCCCGACCGAGGTGGAGCCCGCCGTCGGCGAGACGCTCACCGTCACCTTCGACGAGGACCACATCCACCTCTTCGACCGGGACTCGGGGGAGGCCGTCGCCCACGGCACCTCCGAGGCCGACGGGTCCTCGCGGGCCGTCTCCCGGTCGGTCACCGCCGAGGATTGACGACCCCCGGCGTCCCTCTCCTGGCCCTCCGTACCCGACCGTCCCCGCTCGCTCCTGCTCCCGTCCGCCCCCCGACTCCGCTCCCGACCGTCCCGACCGTCTGCCCCGTCCGGACCGCCACGGCCCACCTCGGCCAGAGTCAGCCAGGGTCGATCCCAGGTCGGACCGTCGTCGCCCGCGTCGGCCGGCGTCCGGGCCGCGGGAGTGATGTTTTAATACTTGACGCGGCAACGTCTACGTGTGACTGGTCTTCAACTGCGGGCGCCGTCCCGGGAGCGACTGACGGCGGCCAGCGACGTGACGGTCGCGGACCTGCCGCGGGTAGCGCCGGCGTCGGTCGCGTGGGACGTCGAGACCGTCGCGGACGTTCGCGCCGCGGGTCGGGACGCGGTCGACGACGTCCTCGCGGCCGCGTCGCTCCCACCGGGCGCGACCGTCGCGGTCACCGCCGGCAGTCGCGGCATCCGCGACTTCCCCGAGATGGTCGCGGGGGCCGTCGCGGAACTGCAGGCACGGGGTCACGAGCCGTTCGTCTTCCCGGCGATGGGGAGCCACGGCGGGGCGACGGCCGAGGGCCAGCGCGAGGTGCTCGCGGACCTGGGGATGACCGAGGAGTCGCTGGGCTGTCCCGTCCGGTCGTCGACAGAGACCGTCGCGGTCGGCCGGCAGGACGGGCTCCCGGTCTACGTGGACCGCCACGCCGCCGAGGCGGACGCGGTCGTGCTGGCCAACCGGGTCAAACCGCATACCGACTTCAACGGCGACATCGAGTCCGGCCTCTGCAAGATGGCCGTCATCGGGATGGGGAACCGGGAGGGTGCGGAACTGCTCCACAACGCGGGACTGGACGGCGACATGGCCGCCGAGATACGGGACCGGGCGGCGGTCCTGTTCGAGGAACTGCCGGTGGTGGGCGGCCTGGCGCTCGTCGAGAACCAGCACGACCGGGCCGCGCACGTCGAGGGGGTGCCCGTCGACGAGATCCCGACGCGGGAACCCGAACTGCTCGATCTGGCCTACGAGACCCTCCCGACGCTCCCCGTCGCGGACCTGGACCTGCTCGCCGTCGACGAGATGGGCAAGGAGGTCAGCGGAACGGGCATGGACACGAACGTCCTCGGCCGGACGTACTTCCGCGGCGAGACCGAACCCGAGTCGCCCGACTACACCCGGGTGTACGCGCGCTCGCTCACACCGCCCTCACACGGCAACGGGCTCGGCGTCGGACTGGCCGACATGGTCCACCGTGACCTGGTCGCGAACCTGGACCTCGCCGACACGTACGTGAACATCGTCACCAGCGGCGAACCGCGGCGCGCGAAGGTCCCGCTCGTCGTGCCCGACGACGCGAGCGCGTTCCTGCTGGCCCCCTCGGTCACCGGGACGCCCGACCCTGCCGACCTCCGCGTCGCGCGGATCCGCAACACGATGGAACCCGGCGAACTGGTCGTCTCCGAGGCGGTCGTCCCCGACCTCGAAGCGGCCGAGAACGTCACCGTCGGCGACCTCCGCCCGCTCTCGTTCGAGGACGGCGCGCTGCCCGACGACCCCTACTGACTCGCTTCCGGGCTAGTTCGCCGGCCGCCGTCCGGGCTGGTCGTTCCTCGGCCGCCGTCCGGGCTGGTCGTTCCTCGGCCGCCGTCCGCGCCGTCCGCTCCCGACGGTTCCCGGACCGCCGTCCGCGTTCGCCACACAGAGGGCACCTGGGGCGGGCCGACGCCGGCCCCGTCGCCCGACCACCAACAGGTTCAAGAAACTACCCGCCGTGGGTCGCACCGACAGGCCCCGGCGCGACGGCCGACAGGCCCCGGCACGACGGCCGACAGGCCCCGGCGCGACGGCCGACAGACCGATGACCCGCCCCGCCCTCGACGAGTTCGTCCGGCGCCTCGACGGACTCGACCCGGACAGGCTCACGCAGTTCGTCGCGGATCTGTACGCCGCCCGCGGGTTCAAAACGGCGGTGACCGACACCGACTGCTTCGCCGCTCGGCCGCGCGACGACGCCGACACTGTGTGGGTGGGACGGTCGCTCCCGGACGCCCCGGTCGCGGCGGACGTCGTCGTCGTCGCCCGCCCCACCGACGTCGAGACGCTGGCCGACGGCACCAACGTCGTCGACGCGCGGGCGCTCCACCGGATGGCGCTGTACGCCATCGCGGACGAGCAGTTCGCGGCGCTCTCGGCCGACTACTTCGACGGCGTGGCGGGGAGCGGGGGCCGGGACCCCGACCGGGTCGACGACGGGGGCCGCCGACGGCTCCGGGTGCCGTCCCCGCCTCCGGCGGTCGGCGTCATCGTCGACCGGCTATCGGTTCGACTCCTGGCGGCCCTGGCCGCGTCGCTACTGGTCGTCGTCGCCGCGGCGGCGGTCGGACTGGACGGCGGGCCGGTCGCGGGGGGCGGCCGGGAGACGACGGTCACGCCGGTGTCTCTCGGGACCGTCGACCGGGGGCCGGCCGCGTCCACGCCGACACGGGGCCTGCCGGTGTGCCCGCCGCCGCCGCGGGACGCCCGTCCCGCGTCGCTGCGCCCGGTCCCGGTCCAGGCCGCGGTCAGCACGGGACTGGAATCGTGGGAGCACGTACTGAGCGTCAACGCCACTGCCTTCTACGGGCCGAGCCCGCTCTCGATCCC
Source organism: Halobacteriales archaeon QS_4_69_31 (assembly GCA_003021655.1). Lineage (GTDB taxonomy): Archaea > Halobacteriota > Halobacteria > Halobacteriales > Haloarculaceae > QS-4-69-31. The sequence continues at coordinate 29,086 of PXRP01000014.1, read as the reverse complement.
GTGGTCGCCGGCGGTCAGACACGAGTCGACGTACCTGACGCCCGAGGGTGTCCGCGTCGTCCTGACGGTCGACCGCTGGAACGACTCGTCGACGGCCGCGCAGGCGGGGCGGGCCCTGGCTGCCGAGTACGGCCTCGCGGCCGTCTGGGGGGCGTATACGCTCGCGGTCACCCACTTCGCGAGCGGCGGGAACGCGTCGGTCGAGCCACTGCGGCGACGGGCCACGTCGCTGTTGCTCATGTCCAAGGTGGTCACCCCCGACGGCGTGAAACTGGGTCGCCGGTGTCTGGACGAGGTCCTCGTCGAGCGTGGCGGCTGACGCCCGGTCCCCCAACCGCCCGATGGAACCTGACCGACCGGTGGACCGGACAGGACCTGACCGACCGTACTGGCGGGACCAGCCGGCCCGTACTGGCGGGACCAAACCGGCCCGTACTCACCGGTCGCGGGCCTCGCACATCCGGACGGCGACGTCGACCGCCTCGACCATACTTCGTTCGGACGCGACGCCCTCGCCGGCGATGTCGAACGCGGTGCCGTGGTCGACGCTCGTCCGGACGATGGGGAGGCCGATGGTCACGTTCACGCCCGAGACGGCGTCGCCGCCGGCGAACCCGAGCATCTTGACGGGGATGTGTCCCTGGTCGTGGTACATCGAGACGACGCAGTCGAACTCGCCGCGGGCGGCGCGGACGTAGACGGTGTCGGGCGACTCGGGACCCTCGGCGTCGATCCCCGCCGCCCGGGCGCGTTCGACGGCGGGTTCGACCGCGTCGCGGTCCTCGTCGCCCAGCAGGCCGCCGTCGCCGGCGTGGGGGTTCAGCCCCGCAACCGCGACCGACGGCGCGTCGACGCCGAGGTCCCGGAGCGCTTCGTCGGTCAGGCGGACCGTCTCGAGGACGGACTCGGTCGTCACGAGGTCACAGGCCGCTCGCAACGGGACGTGCGTGCTGACGTGGGTCACCCTGAGGTCACCCTCGACGAGCATCATCGCGTACGACTCCGTGTCGGTGTAGTCGGCGAGCATGCCCGTGTGGCCCGCGTAGTCGCTCCCGGCGAGGGCGGTCGCCTGCTTGTTGATCGGCGCCGTCACGATGGCGTCGACGTCGCCGGCCTGCGCGAGTTCGATAGCGCGCTCGACGTACGCGAGGCTCGCGGCGCCGTAATCCTCCCGGACCTCCCCCCGGACCAGCGTGTCGACGTTGTCCAGGTCGAGCACCGGGACGGTGCCCGGCGCGAACCGGGCGGCCGAGACGTCCGCGATGCGGTCGACCGACAGGTCCATCCCGCAGACCTCGACGGCGGCGGCCATCACGTCGGCGTCGCCGACGACGACCGCCCGGGCCCGCTCGTGGGCTGCGGGGACGGCCTTGGCGATGACCTCCGGGCCGACGCCGGCGGGGTCGCCCATCGTGACAGCGAGTATCGGACGGTCGCGGGTCATCGGTTCTCGTCTCTTCCGAGGGCTTCGAGACAGTTAACGATGGCCGCCGGCGAGCCGAACCCGCCCGCCTTGGTGACGACGGGCGTCCCGACGCTCGAGCCGTCTGCGACCGCGCCCACCGGGAGCCCCGTCTCGACCTCGGTCCCGGTGAGTTCGACCGTCGTCGCGTCCAGCGCGCGCAACTCCTCCACGGCCACGTCGCCGCCGCTGAGCACCACCCCAGAGACCGGCGCCGCCCGGACCGCGGCGGCCGCCGTCTCCGCCAGGCCGGTCGCGACGCGGGCGCGCACCTCGTCGGCCGATAGCCCCCGGTCGCGTCCGGCCGCGAGCGTGCGGTCGACCGTCTCCCGGTCGGCCGCCGCGGTGACCACGACCGGCCGCCCCGCCCGGAGGCGCTCGCCCACACCGGCCGCGTCACCGGGCGCGGTCCCCGCGAGCAACCGTTCGGGGTCGAGTACGACCAGGTCCTCGTCGGGCACGCGCCCGAGCTGGGCGAGCGTGGTCTCGTTTGTGCTCCCCACGACCCCGAGGGGCGCTCCCAGCGGACCGTCCAGCGAGCGGGGGCCGTCCCCGGCCGCGCCCGGGACGCCCACGTAGGCCGCGAGCCCGCCGCTGCCGGCGTAGAGCGCGTCGAACGCCCGCCCGGCGTCGGCCACCGCCGCGAGGTCGCTCTCGGTCGACGCGTCACAGACCACGACCGGCGGCCGCCCGGCGCCCGCGATGGCCTCCTCGACGGCCGCCGCGACGCGGTCGGCCCCCTGTTCGACGACCGCCGCGGGCACCGTCTCGACCGGCCGGTCGACGGCGCCGAAGCGGTCCGCGACCCGGGACGACCGCGGCCCCGCAGGGTCGTCGCCGTAGGCCGTCTCCGCGACCGGCGTCCCGTCGACGTAATGGACGCCCTCCCGGGTGGTCCGCCCGACGGCGGGAAACGCCGGCGCGAACAGCCCGACCGCGGCCCCGGCGGCCGACAGCGCCGCGTCGACCTCGACTGCCACGTTCCCCCGGAGCGTCGAATCGACCTTCTTGTAGACCATCTCCGCCCCGACGCTCGTGACGGCGGTGCGGACTCTCCGGGCCGCCGCGTCGGCCGCCGCGGACCGGGTGTCGGTGTTGACCCCCAGGACCCCCGTCCCGCCCCGGTCGGCCGCCGCGCCCGCCCGTGTGCCCGGCACCGCGACCACCGCCGTCCGGTACCCGCGTGCGGCGAACCCCTGGGCCGTGTCCATCGCACCCGTGAGGTCGTCGGCCACCAGCGCGACCCCGCCCATCAGTCGCCACTTCCCCTGTGTCGTCGACGGCCGCCCGGTCGTCGGTCGGTCGGAGTCATACCGTTACGACGGTGTTGTGCGGGCTCCCGATGGGTTCGACGGTTATCTCGACGTCGTCGTTGGGGCGGAGCGTGAACTCGTCGTCCCGGACCAGCGCCGTCCCGGTCAGCAGGACGGTCGTCTCGGGGACGACGTTGTGGCGGGTGAGATACGAGACGAGTTCCTCGCAGGTGCGGACCATCTCGCCGGTGTGAGTGGAGTCGTGGTAGACCCTCCTGCCGTCCCGGCGGATAGTCGTGCTCATCGTGAGGTCGTGGGGGTCCTCGACGCCCGTCAGGTCGTACGCCGCCTGGCCCGTCTCGACCGCCAGACGGGACCCGTCACTACCCGCGACTCGGACGTATCTCATGCTGGTTACTCCGGATCTGGCGGAGGCCGGACATAAATGTGCCGGCAGCGGACGCCGCGCCGGCCGCCGGGAACCGAGCGCCGACCGACGCGGACCGGCCGCCGACCGACGCCGAGTCGGGGACGCGCCCGACACGGCCCCCGTCCGTCCCGCCGCCGAAGACGGGTGTGACCGCCGTGGCCACGACGAACGTCAAATATAGAATCGAATAGAGCAATATAGAACTGAAATAGAATATTTCTGCATGAATAATATTAAAATAGAAATACATGCTATTTAAAGTGGAAATAGAAGAATGCGAAACCAAAAAAGAAAAATATAGAAATGCAGACTGGAAAAATAAAATAGAATGAGGGAAATAAACAATCGGACGTCGAAAAAAGAAATAACTGTCTGCAACGGCGTTCGCGGAGGCGGTACAATCGTTCCAGGTGGCGTGGGCCGCCCCGTATCGGCGTCCGTTCCGTGCCGGCACCGACGGAGTTTTGAGGGCAGGTCGGGAAACGCACTCCCATGCGATTCGGAGTCATCGGCTGTGGGCTAGTGGCACAGGTGATGCACGTCCCGTATCTCGCCGAACTCCCCGACGCGGAGTTGCACGCCCTCGTCGACCCCGCGACGGGGCGGGCCGGCGAACTCGCGGCCAGGTACAACGTCCCGAACGTGTACGCGGACCACGAGTCGCTCCTCGCGGACGCCGGCGACGACCTCGACGCGGTCGTGGTGCTCACGCCGTCACACGAACACGCCGACGTCGTCGTCGACACGCTCGGGGCCGGGGTCCACACGCTCGTCGAGAAGCCGATCGCGGCGACGCCTGCGGACGCCGAGCGGATGGTCGAGGCCGACGCCGCGTCGGACGCGACCGCGATGGTCGCGTACATGAAGCGCTACGACCCCGCCTACGAGCGGGCACGCGAGGCGGTCGAGGAGCTGGACGCGGTCGACCTAGTCACCGCCTACGATGTCGACCCCGACCACGAGCGCGTCGTGACCGAGGTCTACGACCTGGTGGCCGGGGACCCGCCCGGGTCGTTCCTCGAGGAGAGCGCCGCCAGGCGGCGCGCCGACATCGAGCAGGCGGTCGGGACCGACGACGACCGCCTCGTCGACGCCTACGACTTCCAGCTCGAACACGTCTGTCACGACGTCAACGTCCTGCGGGGGCTGTTCGGCGCGGTCGAGCGCGTCGACCACGTCGACGTGTTCGCCGACGGCCGCTACGCGACGGCCCACCTCACCTACGAGGGCGGCGTCACCTGCGTCCTGGAGACCGGCGACTCCGACCGCAAGTGGTTCGAGGAGTTCGTCCGCGTCGACGGCCCCGACGGGATGGTGACAGTGGACTTCTCGAACCCATTCATCAGGAACGCGCCAACGGAACTCCGGGTCAAGCGGGGGCGCGAGGAACTGACCGAGACGGTCCGGACGCCCTCCTACGAGGAGCCGTTCAAGCGCGAACTGGCACACTTCCTGCGGTGTATCGAGGGCGAGGCCGCGGTCCGGACGCCGTTCGCGGAGGCACGCGACGACCTCGACGTCATCGTCGACCTCTTCAGACACTACCGGGACGCCGACGGGTGAGGCGGCGAGCGGGCCGGCGCCCTTACAGCGACGGAATGACCTCGTCGCCCATCACCTCGAACAGCCGTTCGGGGGCGGGGCTGGTGTTGGCGAGCGCGACCCTGTCGAAGCCCATCTCGGCGAGGCGCTCGACCTCCGCGGCGACCGTCGAGGGGTCGTCGGCGACCAGGAACTTCTCCTCTATCTCCTCGCGGGTGGCCTCCTCGCCCAGCGCCTCGATCTCCCGGGGGTCCGCGACCGCCCGGTCGAAGACGTCCTGGGTGGTCGCCCACCACGGCCGGGTGGCCTCGAAGGCCGCCTCGTAGTCGGGGTCGTACGAGACGATGACGAGCACGGTCGTCTCGAGCGCGTCGGGGTCGCGACCCTCCTCCTCGGCGTAGGACCGCACCGCGGGGTAGAGCCGGTCGGTGAACTCCTCGCCGGTGATGACGGTCATGAAACCGTCGGCGTACCGCGCGGCCAGCCGCGCCGTGCTCGGGCCGTTGGCGGCGACGTGGACCTCCGGACGGTCCTCGGGCATCGTGTAGAGGTGTGCGTCCTCGAGCGAGAAGTGCTCGCCGTCGTAGCTGACGAACCCGTCGCTGTCGTACAGTTCCCGCACGATTTCGAGGGTCTCTTCGAGGCGGTCCCGCCGGACGGGGTACTCGTCCCAGGGCTGGCCCAGCGGTTTCTCGTTCATCGCCTCGCCGGTCGACAGTCCGAGGACGACCCGCTCGTCGTGCATCTCGCCGACGGTCGCGAACGCCTGTGCGATCCGCCCCGGGTGGTAGTGCTGGGCGGCGGGGGTGACGTAGGTCCCGACCGGCAGGTCCGTCCGCTGGGTCGCGGCGCCGAGCCACGACCACGCGAAGCCCGCCTCCCCGCCCGTGTGGAACCACGGGTGGAAGTGGTCCGACGTCCAGACGAACTCGTAGCCCGCCCGCTCGGCGCGGCCGGCGTAGTCGAGCAACGTCGAGGGGCTGTACTGCTCCTGGTGAGCCATGTAGTCGACGCTGACCATCTCGACTAGAACATGTGACCGGTCGCTATTCAGTGTTGTTCCACCCGAAGCTATTTGATCGGCGTCGTCCAACCACGGCGTATGGGTCTCGGGTACACGACACTCATGTACGACGCGGAACGGCTCGAAACCGGCATCGCGGACGTGGGCGCGTGCCGGTACGACGGAGTCGAGGTCGGTCTCGGCAAGGTGCGGGCGGTCGGTCCCGGGGCGGTCGCCGAGTGGCTCGACACCCACGGGCTGGAGCTGTACTGCGTGATGGGCGACTGGCTCGAAACCGACGCCGACGCCCGCGACGTCGCCGACGCGGCGGGAACGGTCGCCGACCTCGGGGCGGAGTTCCTCGGCCTCCTGCCGCCCCAGCGCCACCGCAACGACGACGACACCGTCCGGGAGCGGTTCGCGACCGTCGCCGACGCGGCCCGTGAGGCGGGCCTTACCCCCGTCCTCCACCACCACGGCGGCACCCACGTCGAACGCCCGGACGAGGTCGACCGGTTCCTGGCGGCCGTCGACGGCCTCGAACTCCTCTTCGACACTGCCCACTGGTACCCCTACGGGGAGCACTACCCCGAGGGCGACGTCACCGACGCCGTCGAGCGGTTCGGCGACGACATCGCCTACGTCCACCTCAAGGACGTCGCGCCGACCGCCGATTTCGCCGCGAACCGCGACGCCCTCTCCGGGGGACGGCCCCACCTCGACAACGTCATCAACTACTTCCGGTCGTTCACCGACCTGGGCGAGGGCGTCCTCGATTTCGCGGCGGTCCACGGGGCGCTGGCGGCGGCCGGCTACGACGGCCACTACACCGTCGAGGTCGAGAACCGGACCGAGAAACTGCTGGTCCACGCCAAGGAGAACAAAGCGTACTGGGAGGCGGTCACCGGCGGCCGCTGACCGTCGCTCGCGGGGCCGGTCCTCGCGCCGGCACCCGGGCCGGGGAGACGGTGAGAGGACGGAGACGGCGGTCCGTACGTGGGGGCCGGGGAGACGGTGAGAGGACGGAGCGAGGGCGGCCCGTACGTGGGAACCGCCGGACTCGGCGCGGCGGTCTCAGGCGCCGCCGGTGTTTTGGATCTGCGTCCGGACCAGGTCCAGCCGCGTGTCGTCGATCCAGGTCGGCCCGGTCGGCGTCACGGTCGGCGCGAGGATGCCGTTGACGAGCTTCTGTGCCAGGTAGTGGGCGGCCAGGTACCCCTGGAGGTACGGCTGCTGGATGACCGTCCCGAAGTAGACCCCGTTCTCGATGGCCTGCTGGATCTTCTCCGTGATGTCGACCCCGGCGACGTACACCTCGCCCTGGAGGTCGTTCTCGTTGATCCACTGGATCGCGGGCTCGCCCGACGCGGGGCCGAGCGAACACACGATGTCGACGTCGCTGTTCGACGACCGGTAGCTCGACAGGGAGCTGATGTTCTCGCTGGGGTCCGAGGACGTGGCGATCTCGTCGACCGAAATGTTGTTGTTGCTCATCACTTCCTTGATCCCGTCCGACCGCAACCCGAGGACGGTGTTCCCGGGCTGGTGGTTCGGGATCACGGCGCGTGCTGGCATCTCGCCAGTGGCCTCCTGGAAGTCTTCGAGCGCGTTCGAGGCCACTTCGTTACCGACGACGGTCTCGTCGTTGCCGACGTACCCCTGATAGGGGAGCGTCCGCTCGCCGAACTCGGGGATGTTGACCGCGATGACCGGGATCCCCTCCTCCTGGGCCCGCTGGAGCGGGTCGTCGAACAGGTCCGGGTCGGAGATGGAGGTGGCGATGCCGTCCACCCCCGACGAGATGGCCGAGTTGATGTTCTGGACCTGCTGCTGTGGGTCGAACTCCGTCGGGCCCTGGAACTGCCCCTCGACGCTGAGCTGGTCGACCGCGGCACTCCACCCCTTCTCTTCGATCGCCCAGAACGGGTCCGACGCCCCGCTCGAGTGGGGGATGAACGTGATGGTGAAATCCTCCTGTGTGGCGTCGGTGTCGACTGACCCCTGGGTTCCGCCGCCGTCGCCGTCACCGCCGCCGTCGCCGTCACCGCCACCGTCGCCGCCGGTGCCGTCACTCCCACCACAGCCGGCCAACCCAACCAGACCGGCGGTGCCCGACGTCGCGATGACCTCTCGCCTGGATACCTGTATGCCAGAGCGTGCCTGCTTCATACCTTCGATTCGCTTGCCGCTCATAGTACATGCACGATTAATAATCACACTCCACATAAATATTTCGGCGGTGTGGGAACGGGCGCCGGCGCGCGAGCGGGCGAGAGAGCGAGAGTGGGGTCGGGACAAAGCGGCGGGCGGTCACGACGCGCTGTCGGCGACGTCGGTCTCCTCCTCGACGGGTCCGGGTTCGTCCGCGTCTTCGAGGTCGCCGCCCCCGGCGACGTACTTCAGCGATTCGACCAGCTGTTGTGGGCCGTCAAGCTCGTCTTTCTCGAACTCGCCGGCGTTGTGTCCGTTGTCGATCAGCTGGAAGCGGTCGGCCACTTCGTAGGCGTGGAAGATGTTGTGCGTGATGTAGATCATCGAGACGCCCTGCTCTTTGGTGCGTTTGAGGGTCCGGAGGACCTTCTCGCCTTCCTTGACCGAGAGCGCCCGGAGGGGTTCGTCGAGGACGAGCAGGTCGGCGTCGAAGTACAGCGCGCGGCCGATCTTGACGCTCTGTTGTTCCCCGCCAGAGAGGTTCTCGACGGGCAGTGTCGGGTCGCTCAGCGACTTCAGCCCGATGTCGTCGAGGACCTTCTCGGCCTCGCGGTGCATCTTTTTCATGTCGAGGCGCCCGTTTTTGGTCGGTTCGCTGCCGATGAAGAGGTTCCGGGCGACGCTTATCGTGTCCGCGAGGCCGATGTCCTGGTAGACGACGCGGATCCCCGCGTCGAGGGCCTCGTCGGGGTTCTGGAAGTTGACCCGTTCGCCCTTCCAGTCGAGCTCGCCGGCGTCGGGCTGGTGGTAGCCGACGAGACACTTGATCAGGGTGCTCTTGCCGGCGCCGTTGTCGCCGACCAGTCCCAGTATCTCCTGTTCGTTGACACGGAGGTCCATGCCGTCCAGTGCGCGGATCGACCCGAAGTGTTTGTGCAGGTTCTCGACTTCGAGCAGTGGTTTGTCCGTACTCATCGGTGTCACCTCAGTTTGCTTGGATCGGGAGGTTGCGGATCTGTCGGTTCAGGATGACTGCCACGATCAGGATGAGCCCGACGAAGGTCCGGAACCAGAACGTCTCCGCACCGATCGCCGTGAGCCCGACCTGGAAAACGCCGAAGGTCAGCGCGCCGAGAAAGCCCGCGATGGGGCTCCCCTCGCCGCCGAACAGGGCACACCCGCCCAGCACCGCCGCCGCGATGGCGACCAGGGGCATCTGCTCGCCCAGCGACGCCTGGACCGACCCGAACCGCGACGCGACGAGCACGCCCGCGAACGACGCCGCCGCAGCCGTCATCATGAACGCGATGATCCGGGAACGCGTCACGCGGATGCCGCGCCCGCGCGCTGTGTCCCTGTCGTTGCCGACCGCGTACAGGTGGTTGCCGAACGGGTGTCGGTGGGTGATGAAGCCGATCAGCGCCAGCACGACGAACATCCACACGACGGCGACCGAGAACTGGTTGCCCAGTTCCATGCTGAATATCGCCAGCAACTCGGGTTCGCGCTCCAGCGTGACGTAGGTCCCGCCGCTGACCAGCAGGACGATCCCCCGGAGCGCGAACATGCCACCGAGCGTGATGATAAACGAGTGGATCCCCGTCCACGTGACGAGCACGCCGTTGACGAACCCGACGGTCAACCCGAACAGGATGGCCGCACCGGCCGCCACCAGCGGGTTGAACCCCGCGTTTATCGTCCAGAGGAAGATCATCGCCGAGAAGGCGTAGTTCGCCCCGACGGTCATATCGAAGTCCCCGGCGATCATCAGCATCGAAACCAGGATGGCCACCGTCCCTATCAGCGCGGTCTGCCTGAAGATGTCTCCCCAGATGGCCGGCTCGGTCATCGTCCCCGGCGCCAGGAAGACGAAAAACGCCGTCACCGCCAGGAACGTGATTACCGCTGCCAGCTCCGGATTACGGCCGAGGATCTGCTTGGCCCGCTCGACCACCGACCCGAGGACTCCTCGACTCCGCCGTGCGTCTGTGGTAGCCATACGCACACAACGTGATTCGGACTCTTGAAAAAACTTGCGGACGTCCGTCCAGATCCCACGCGTCCGGCCGCGAGAGCGGTACTCTCAGATTTCGACCGTGACCTTCCCGTCGACGCGCCGTTTCGCCTGCCGGACCGCCTCCGGGGCGTCCGACAGGTCGAACGTCGAGGTGACGATCCCGGTGTTGTCGAGGTGGCCGGCGGCCATGAGGCGGATGACGCCCGGGTAGATGCGGTCGCCGGTGTGGCCCTCGGCGCCGTATACCTGGGCGGCGTTGCCCTGGTACTGGCGCGTGTCCACGGGTGCGGGCTCGGCGGCGTTGCTGATGTGGACGACGTTGGCGCCCTCGGCGAGCGTCGCCCCGATCGCGGGGTAGGTCTGTTCGACGGCCCCCGCAGTCTCGACGTGGACGTCGACGCCCGCCCCGTCGGTGACCGCCGCGACGGCCTCGGCCGGCGGCGTCTCGGTCGGGTCGAAGACGTGTTCGAACCCCAACTCCCGGGCGACCGCCCGGCGCGGCTCCGCGGGCTCGAAGGCCAGGACCGCCCCGGCCCCGGCCGCCCGCGCCACGTTCATCCCCGTCAGCCCGATTGGGCCGGCGCCGTGGAACGCGTAGTAGTCGCCCGGCCGGATCCCCTCGGCCCGCCCGAACAGGCCGTGGTAGGTGATCGTGCTCGGCTCGATGGTCGCGGCGGCCCGGAGGACCCCCTCTCGTGCGTCGTGGACCGCCGCCAGCGGCGAGACGTCCCAGAGGAGTTTCTCGGGCACGGCGACGTACTCGGCGAAGGCCCCGGGGACCGTGAACCCGAGCTGTTCGAAGTTGTCACAGTGGCCGGGAAAGCCCCGCCGGCAGGCCTCACACCGGCCACAGTAGTCGGTCACCTCGGCGGTCACGAGGTCGCCGGGCTCGACGCGTGTGGTCTCGGCCCCGGTCTCGACGACCTCGCCCGAGAACTCGTGGCCGAGGACGTTCGGCAGCGCCGTGTACGCCGGGTAGTGCATGTACCCCTCGTCGTCGGTCTCTATCATCGCGACGTCGCTGCCACAGACGCCGGCGTACCGGACTTTCACGAGGGCTTCGTGGGGGCCGGGCTCGGGCCGGTCGCGCTCCTCGAGGCGGAGTCGTGGGTCGCGCCAGACCGACCCGCTGTCGGTCGCGCGCCTGCTCTCGGCGTCGGCCTCGCTCGGGTCGTACCCCGCTCGCGGGTCCCACTCCGCGTCGAGTACGAGGGCTCGCATGGCGGGAGCGTCGCCACGCGCCCACTTATGACTTTTCGTGAGTCTCGACGACGTCCCAGTCGAGTTCGACACCCAGTCCCGGCCCGTCGGGGACGTCGATGGCGCCGTCCCGGATGAGGTCGTCGCCGACGACCAAGTCCTCCCACCACGGCACCTCGCGGGCGTGGTACTCGAGGGCGACGAAGTTGGGGACCGTCGCGCCGACGTGGGCGGTCGCGACCGTCGCGACGGGACTGCCGACGTTGTGCGGGACCAGCGGCTGGTAGTACGCCGCCGCGAGGTCGGCGACCTTCTTTGTCTCGGCGATGCCGCCGGTCTTTGGCACGTCGGGCGCGAGGAAGTCGACGGCCTGCGTCTCGACCAGGTCGCGGAAGCCGTGGCGGCCGTAGCGGTTCTCGCCGGTCAACAGCGGGACCTCGACCCGGCGTCGCAGTTCCCGCATCGCGTCGGTGTTCTCGGGCGGGATCGGGTCCTCGACCCACGCGAGGCCGTAGGGCTCGACGGCCTCACAGAGGCGCTCGGCGGTCTCGGGGCTGAAGTTCCAGTGCAGGTCGACCCCCACCTCGGCGTCGTCGCCGACCGCGTCGGTCACGGCCGCGACGATACGCTCCTTGTGGTCGAGTTCCGGCCCGTCGAGGTGACGCGACAGCGTCTCTCTCTCGCCCCCCGAGGGGACGTCGAGGTCGAACTTGACGATGTCGAACCCCTCGTCGACGGCCTCGCGGGCCGCCCGCGCGTAGGCCTCGGGCTCGTAGGTCGCCGCCTCCTGACCCGCCTCGGCGGAGGCGACCATCGCCTCGCCGGCGTGGCAGTCGGCGTACACCCGCACGCTCTCGCGGGTCTTGCCGCCGAGCAACTGGTAGACCGGCTGGTCGAGGAGTTTGCCGGTCGCGTCCCAGAGGGCGATCTCGACGCCCGAAATCGCGATGGTGCCGACGCCCCACTGTGAGCCACGCCCCGAGAGGCTCTCGCGCATGAGGTTGTACAGCCGTTCGACGTCGGCCGGGTTCTCGCCGACGAGTACGGGTTCGAGGTAGTCGGTGATGATCTCGTGGACGCCCGGCGAGGGGTAGGCCTCGCCGACCCCCGTCACGCCGGCGTCTGTCTCGACGGTCACGAGCGTCCACGGGAAGTTCCCGTCGACGACGAGCGTGTCGACGCCGGTGATCGCGGCCAGCTGGCCGTCGGTGCGGCTCGGTGTCGTGTCGAAGTCCGCCCACATCGTCGCGGCGAGCTTCGACGCGAAGTCCTCGTACATGGTGTCACCTCCGCGTTGCGTTCGTCCGGTTGTCGGTGGGTGGGCCGGACCGCTGTTATATGTTCCGGCCGTCCCGTGGCCGGGAACGGACGGGTCCGACCGCCGGTCGCAGGGTGGCCGGTGGCGGACGGTCACGGGTCCGAACGCACGCCCGTCGGCGCCCGCGATGGAGTGCCCCGTCACCCCCAAATAATTAATATCGGTAGCACAATCTATCGGACGAACGACGGACTGAGACGGTCGCGTATGTACGGCAACCAAACGACCTGCGCTCGGTGCCAGTCACCATGATGGAACCGACACTCAAGGAGAAGCTCGCATCGTGGGACCACCCGCTGGGCACGTGGATATCGATCGGCCACCCGGTCGTCGCGGAGGCGACCGCGACGCTGGACCTCGATTTCGTCCTCCTCGACACCGAGCACACGACGACGAGCCTGGAGACCGTCGAGGAGATGCAACGCGGGGTCGAGGCCGCCTCGGACTCGACGGAGACGGTCGTCCGCGTCCCGTGGAACGACCCCGTCCGGCTGAAACGCGTCCTCGACATCGGCGTCGCCGGCGTGATGGTCCCGATGATAGAGACCGGGAGCGAGGCCGAGGACCTCGTCCGGTCGCTCAGGTACCCTCCCGATGGGGACCGGGGGATCGCGTCGGGCCGCGCCACCACCTACGGCCGGGAGTTCGAGAGCTACGTCGCGAACGCCAACGGGACGATCCTCACAATCGCCCAGATCGAGACGCGACAGGGCCTGGAGAACGCCCGCGAGATCGCCGGCGTCGACGGGATCGACGCGCTGTTCGTCGGCCCCGCGGACCTGTCTGGCGCGCTCGATATGTTCGGGGAGTGGCAGTCCCCCGAGTTCGAGGCCCACCTCGACCGGGTCCTCGAAGCCGGCCACGCCGCCGGGACGCCCGTCGGGACGCTGACGACCGACACCGCGGCCATCGACGCGCACCTCGAACAGGGGTTCGATTTCCTCATCGCCGGCAAGGACACCTCCCTGCTCATGGACGGCATCGAGGACGTCATCGACCGCTACGACGCCGCCCTCACCGAGGCGTCCTCGGCCGAGCAGGACTGACGGGTGGTGTCACCGGAGACGCCCTTCGCGGCAGTGTCCTCGGCCGAGCAGGACTGACGGGTGGTGTCACCGGAGACGCCCCTCGCGGCGGTGTCCTCGGCCGGGCGGGACCGACGACGCGGGCCGGCCCCGGCGCGTCTCGCTAGCTGTACCAGCGTTCTATCTCGATGGTCTTCTCGGTGTAGAAGTGGACGGCGTCCTCGCCCTGGGCGTGGGTATCACCGAAAAACGAGCCCTTGCGGCCGCCGAAGTGGAAAAAGCCCATCGGGGCACAGACGCCGACGTTGACGCCGATGTTCCCGGCGTCGACCTCGCGGCGGTAGCGGCGTGCCTCGGCGCCGCGCTCGGTGAAGACCGACGAGGCGTTGCCGTACTCGGTGCTGTTGACCATCCCGATGGCCTCGTCGAGGTCTTCGGCCCGGGCCAGACACAGCACCGGGCCGAAGACCTCCTCCTGGGCGATCGTCATGCCGGTCGTGACGCCCTCCAGGACGGTCGGGCCCATGAAGTTCCCGTCGGGATAGTCGGGGTGCTCGAAGTCGCGGCCGTCGACGACCAGGTCCGCACCCTCCTCGACGGCGTCGGCTATCATCCCCGCGACGCGGTCCCGCGAGTCCGGCGTGATCAGCGGGGTGACGTCGGTCCCCTCGTCGAGACCGTTACCGACGGTGATCTCGTCGACGGCGTCCAGCAGGTCCGCGCGCAGGTCGTCGTAGCAGTCGCCGACGCCGACGACCACGTCGTTGGCGAGACAGCGCTGGCCGGCGTTGCCGTACACCGACCCGACGATGTTGGGCACCGCCTCCTCGAGTGCGGCCGACTCCGTGACGACGACGTAGTTTTTCGCGCCGCCCTGGGCCTGGACCCGCTTGCCGTGGGCGGCGGCGGTCTCGTAGACGTGCCGGGCGACCGGCGTCGACCCGACGAACGAGACGCCCACGATGTCCTCGTGTTCGAGCAACGCGTCCACGGTGTCGGCGCCGCCGTTGACGAGGGTGACCACCCCGTCGGGGAAGCCGACGGCCTCGACCGCCTCGAGAATAAGTCCTGCGCTCAGGGGCACCTTCTCGCTGGGCTTGAGGACGAAGGTGTTGCCCGTCGCGACCGCGTACGGGAGGAACCACAGCGGGATCATCGCCGGGAAGTTAAACGGCGTGATGGCGGCGAACACGCCCAGGGGCTGGCGAATCGCGGACTCGTCCATGCCCGGCGCGACGTCCTCGACGACGCCGCTGCCCTCCCGGAGCATGTTCGGGGCCCCGGCCGCGACCTCGACGTTCTCGATCCCGCGGCGGATCTCGCCGCGTGCCTCCTCGAGCGTCTTGCCGTGTTCGCGCGTGAGTGCCTGTGCGATCTCTTCCTGGCGGTCGTCGAGTTCCGCCTTCAGGTCAAAGAGGTACTGGGCGCGGTCGACCGCGGGAGTCGCCCGCCAGTCGTCGAAGGCCTCGCGGGCGGCCGCGACGGCCGCGTCGACGTCCGCCGCGCTCGCGTACGGCACCGACGCGAGTTCCGCCCCGGTCGCCGGGTTCACGACCGGGTCGACCCGGTCGCCCTCGCCGGCCACCCACTCGCCGTCGACGTAGTTGCGGACCGTGTCCGGCAGTGCTGGTGGCTCTACCTGGTGCTCTTGTCTGCTCGTCATACATCCGGACCCACTCCCCGGAGCCACAAATGTGTTACGTCGCGGGCATCCACCCGACCCCGGTCACTCCTGGAGGTCCGCGAGGTCCCACTTGCCGGTGATGATCGCGCCGGAGTCGGGGTTGTCGGGTTCGACGATCGCCTCGACCATCGCGGGGCCGTCGTGGGCGATGGCCTCGCTCAGGGTCGCCTCCAGGTTCTCGGGTTTGACGACGCGCTCGGCGTAGCCGACGTTGAACGCGTCGGCCATGTCCATGTAGTTCACATCGGTCTCCTCGTCGAACGGCGTGTTCAGCACGCGGTCCCAGCCGTACTTGTCGACCTGGAGGTTCCGGATGGATTTCCAGCCGTGGTTGTTCAACACGAGGTAGGTGACGTCGACGTCGTGTTCGACCGCACAGGCGACCTCCTGGTTGCACATCAGGAAACTCCCGTCGCCCTCGACGTCGACGACGGGGCGGTCCGGGCGGGCGAGTTTCGCGCCGATGGCCGCCGAGACGCCAAAGCCCATCGTCGAGAACCCGCCACACGAGACGTTGGTCCGGGGCTCGTAGACCGGGAACTGCGGGTTGGTCGTCTCCTGGGGCTGGCCGGCGCTGGAGACGACGACCCCCTCGCGGGGGAGCACCTCCCGCAGGCTGACCAGCACCCGCGCCATGCTCATGGGCACGTCGTCGGTGACGTACTCCTCGACGCGCTGTTCCCACTCGTCCCACAGCCGCTGGACCTCCTCGTAGTAGTCGTTGTCCTCGGTCCCGACGGGGTCGGTCCGCGCGGCCAGTTCCTCGTAGATCTGGCGGGTGACGACCTTCGCGTCGCCCTGGATGCCGACCTCGACCGGGTAGTTCTTGCCGACCTCCTCGGGGTCGATGTCCACGTGGATGAGCTTGCTCGACGGGATCTCGAAGCTCACGCCGGGCTCGAACGACGAGGTGTGCATGTCGGTGAACCGGCAGCCGATGGCCAGGACCACGTCGGCGTTCGACGCGAGTTCGTTGCCCGCCGTCGTCCCGATCCAGCCGGCGTACCCCACGAACAGGTCGTGGTCCTCGGGGACGATACCCTTCGCCTGGAAGGTCGGACTGACCGGCGCCTTCAGGTGTTCGGCCAGTTCGAGCACCTCGTCCCACGCCTCGGCGAGCATGGTCCCGCCGCCGGGGACGATCACCGGCCGGTCGGCCTCCGCGAGCAGTTCCGCGGCCTCGGCCACTGTCTCCGGGTCGCCGCCCGGCCGGCTGTGTGGCCGGTGGGCCGTCGGCTCGGGGATCTCGACGTCCGCGACCGCGCCCTGGACGTCCATCGGCACGTCGATGTGCACCGGACCCGGCCGGCCCGACAGCGCGACCTGGAACGCGCGCCGGAGGACCCGCGGCAGCATCTCGACGTCCGAGACCTCGAAACTCTGTTTGGTCACGGGCTCCATCACGCTCGGGAAGTCGCCGGGCTTCTGGCGTTCGATCTCCTGGAGGATCCCCTGGCCGTACTCGTGGGTCTGGGGCGCGCCGGTGAACACGACCATCGGGATCGAATCGACGTAGGCCGTCGCGACGCCGGTGACGGTGTTGGTCGCCCCGGGTCCGATCGACGTGAACACGGCCATCGGCTCGCCGCTGGCCCGCGCGTACCCGTCCGCGAGGTGCGCGGCCCCCTGCTCGTGGCGGGGCTGGATGACCTCCACGTCCGAGTCGTTGAACGCGTCCAGGATGTTCGTACTCCCGTGACCGGGGATGCCTACCAGGTACTCGACCCCCTCCTTTTCGAGATATCTGGCGATGATCTCGCCACCAGTCAGTCGCGGCATGGTTCGTGTGCTACTGTGTGCCGAACGGCGAATAAACATTGTGGTGATCCGGGCGTGATACGTCGGACGTCCTGCCGGCGGCCCCGGTTTGGGGAATCTCGCACCCGCCGGCGACGTGTCACACCCGTTCGCGAGGTACGAACGGGAACGCCGGCGAAACTCGATATTGCGCTCGTCCGGATATTCCGTTTGGGAGATGCGAACAGTTATTAGATTTCGCGTGCACAGGTATCGTATGGCAAATCGGGGTGCGTCCCGGCGAGTGCAGGCGGTCGAGATCACGCTGGCGGTCATCGAGTACCTGAAAGCGCACGACGGGGCCGGTGTGACGGAGCTCGCGGAGGCCCTCGGCCACTCGAAGGGGACGGTCCACGGCCACCTGACGACGCTGCTGGACAACGGCTACCTGGTGAAAGAGGACGGGACCTACCACCTGAGCCTCCGGTACTTCGACCTCGCGAACACGGCCGTCGACAGGCTCGGGGTCTACGGCGCCGCCGAGGAGGAACTCGAGGACCTCGCCGAGGAGAGCGGCGAACTCGCGCAGTTTGCGGTCGAAGAACACGGGAAGGCGGTCTACCTCTGCAAGACGGGCGGCGAGCGGGCGGTCCAGACGGGGTCGTCGGTCGGCGCCCACGAGTACATGCACTGTATCGCGCTCGGGAAGGCGATGCTCTCGCAGATGCCCGACGAGCGGGTCGACGAGATCGTCGACCGCCACGGCCTGCCCGCGTTCACCGACCGGACGACCACCGCCCGCGACAGGCTCCACGAGGAACTTGCGACCGTCCGCGACCAGGGGTACGCCTTCGACAACGAGGAGCGGATCGAGGGGGTGCGGTGTGTCGCCGCCCCGATCCAGAACGGTGACGACGTCCTCGGCGCCGTGAGCGTCACGGCACCCTCCCGGCGGATGGTGGGGGAGTTCTTCCGCGAGGAGGTCCCCGAGATGGTGACCCGCTCGGCCAACGTCATCGAGATAAACAGCCAGTTCTCCTGAGCCGACGCGCCGCGTTCGAGAGCGACGAACGACACTTGCCCCGATTCGGCGGACTCGCCGGCGATACAGGCGGCGTCTCCGGGGTCAGCGGCCGCTCTCCGGGCCGCACTCCCCGCGTTCGCGAGAACCGCACCGACCATCTCGATTACGGTCGTATCACTGTAATGCATGCGGCTGTGTGCCACATTTGCCCGGAGTGTGCGGGGTGGACCACGGCCCGGTCCGCGTCCCGCGGCCGGGATCGCCCGCGTTAGCCGGTGACGCCCGGCCCGCCCGGCCCGACGCCGCCCTCCAGGCGTTCGCGAGCCACGAACGCTCCCGCGGCCGGTCCGGACCGTCGTGCCGTGACATATATATTTTCTTACTGTAAAATCTGATATATAAGTCCCCGCTGGCGACGGTTTCGTGCTCTCCTCCGCGGGCGGACGGTTCGGGGCCGCCGTCCTTCCCCGGTCGGACTGTTCGGGGCTTCTCCGGACGCGCGGCCCCGAGGGCGCCGCGTGTCCCGGCCGGCATCCGTCCCCGCCCGTCGCGTTCCGTGACTCCCGAATATCAAATTCTTGTTAGCAGAGCCAAGCAGTAAATTAGCTGAACTTCGATCCCGCCCTCGTGTCCCGCGCTCGCACGAGTGACTCTGCGGAGGACTCGGCGACCGCGGGACGGTCCGTGACACGAGCGACTCCGCCCGGTGAGCCACCGGCGGCCTGTGGCTCGCCTCGAACTGGCCGGGACACGGACTGGAACGAGACAGGCCGGACAGTTTCGGGCGTCCCACATTCAGTGGGGTGTTGCTCCCGGTCCGTTCCACTCCTGCTGGACGATGCCGTCGCGGTGTTCGATCTCCTCGGCGTACTGCTCGCGCCCGGTCTCGCGAAGCCGCTGGAGGTAGGCGTCGCCGTCCCGGAGATACGCTGGCCCGCCCTCGTCTATCACCTCAAACAGCGGGTCTCGGAGGTGTCGTGGCGCCGTCTCGTTGCCGCCGTCTCGGCCGGTCGCAGCATCGAGCGCGCGCTGACCGAGCCACTGCTGGAGCAGTGCCAGCCCTCGCTCGACGACGGCCGGGCGCTGGCCGGACAGGTCCTCGGTTTCGTGTGGGTCCGCCGCCAGGTCGTACAGCTCGACCGCGTCGAACTCTTTCCAGCCGTCGTGATAGGTCCGCAGGAGGAGCCAGTCGTCGAACCGGACGCCGCGCTGGCAGGACCACGCACCCTGTCCAGTGACGAGCACGTCGCGTCCCGTTCGGGCGGACTCGCTCCCGGTGAGTGTCTCGGCAAACGAGACGCCGTCCCAGCCGTCGGGCACGTCTGCCCCGGCTAGTTCGAGCAGTGTTGCCCCGAAGTCGAACTGGTAGTGAAAGTCGTCGTCGACGCCCGGTTCGATTCCGGGGCCCGAGACGACCAGCGGGACCCGACAGGTCAGGTCGTCCGCGGTCTGGTGGTCGCCGTAGACGTTTAGCTCCCCCTGGTTTTCGCCGTGGTCGGCGGAGACGACCACGAGCGTCTCCTCGGCGACCCCTGCCGTCTCCAGTGTCTCGACTATGTCCCCAATGTGGTCGTCCATGTAGCGAATGCCGGTGTCGTAGCCGTCGATCCACTGTTTGAAGTCGTCGCGGTCGGCGATCTCGTCGGGCGTCCGTGCGAGGTCCGGCGGTTCATCGCCAGTCAGGTAGCCGTGGTGCAGGTCCCGTGCGCTGTGTGGACCGTAGCTCTCGTAGTGGTCCTCGATTCGCTCGTCGGTCAGCCACTCCGGCGCGGGGTCGTCTGCGAACGGATCCCCGAACGCTTCGGGCGTATCGTAGTGGGTATGCGGGTCCCAGAAGTTGACGTGGAGGTACCAGTCGTCCTCGGTTGCGTGCTCCCTGAGCCAGTTCCGGGCGTGTGGCGCGACGACCTCGGCCCGCTCGGCGCCGTCCATTCCCGTATCGACCCATTCCTCGAATCCATCGAGCGCGTGAAACGCCCCGTGACGCTGGGGAAACGGACTGATAAAGGCCGTCCGGAACCCCGCTTCGCGGAGCGCCCGCGGGAGCGTCCGGTAGCGCCCGCTCGTCGAGGTGCCGCGGGCCCCGCCCCGGTGGCGAACGTCGGCGTTGATCCCGAGGTGGTTGACGACACCGGTGTGATAGCCGAAGCGGCCGGTAAAAAACGCCGTCCGGGAGGGGAGACACGGCGCGTCAGAGACGTAGACGTTCCTGAACCGTCGCCCATCGGCAGCGATCCGGTCGATGTTCGGTGACGTCTCCCTGTCGTACCCGTAACAGCCCAGGTGGTCCGGGCGGAGCGAATCACAGTCGACGTACAGAATTCGCATAGACGGTCGACTCGCGGGTCGAAGGTATATACGTTTCCCTCGCGGGTCGCCGAGCGACCATCCGGGCTCGGTCTCTCGTGTGTTGAGAGAACCAGGTCCGCAGACGAATTTGGTATAGCGCTATGTAGTTTACAACCACAACACGCGAATTTTGTCGTCTCACTCCGGTCGGAACAACTCGGGACAGGTCAGCACGGTTCGAGAGCGGTCCGGCCCGGCGCCGGCGGGATCAGCCGAGAAAGGGGGTGGCGCTCTCGAACTCGTCGGTCGCGACGGCCTCGGCGAGTCCGGCGACGTCGGCGTCGGCGACGTGGCCGGGGTACTTGCGCTCGAAGTAGCCGACGACGTTCCCGACGTCGCGTTCGAGGAGCTCCCGGGCGTTCTCGTGGTCGGTGGGGACCGCCTGTGGCCAGTCGAAGACGACCACCCCCGACCCGGTGACGAAGACGTTGTACTCGCTCATGTCGGCGTGGACGTACCCCTCGTCGTAGGCGGTCGCCACCTCGCGGAGGACCAGGTCCAGGACCGGCCGGACCTGCTCGTCGGTGAGTTTCGTCCGCGAGAGCTCGACGCCGTCGACTTTCTCCATGACGATGGCGTGGCGGTTCTGGTCGACGGGGCGGGGGACGGCGACGTCCGGATACAGCGCCTCCAGCGCCTCGTACTCGCGTTCGGCGGCCTTGCGCGCGGTGTACTGCCAGGAGACGTGCTCCCTGTCGGCCGTGTACTGGCGCTCTTTCATCACCTCCCGGAAGTTCGTGTACCCCTCGCGGTGGAACTTCAGCGCCAGGGGCTCGTAGGACCGGACCTCGTAGACGTCGCTCTCCTTGCCCACGCCAAGCGGGGCGCCGACGCCGTCGAAGGTCTCCCGTTCGACGAAGGTGTGCAGCGCCAGCGCGTCGTACCCCTCGAAGGTGAGCTTGAACCCCTCGTACTGGATGGTCTTTCGCTCGACCAGCCCCCGGTCCTCGCAGCGGTCGAGCCGGTAGTCGACGTCCTCGGCCGTCAGCCGCGAGAACTCCGGCAACTTCTCGCGGGCCACGTACTCCGAGAAGCGCATCCCCTGCTCGACCCCCGAAAGTAGGTGGAAGTCCTCGGCCTCGAGTTCGGCCATCACGGACGCGACATTTTCGACCATATGGGGTCTCTTCGCGGCCAGCGGGCAAAAGTCCGACGCGTCGCGCCCGTCCCGGCGATAAATCTCATGGCGCTATACGAAATCGCTCCGGGCGCATCCAGCGAGGGCGCTGTCGGCCATCTGTAGCGGCGTCCGGACGTTGTGGGTGACCTGACGGGCGAACCGGTCGACCTGGTCGGCCTGCCGGCGGAGGCGTTTCTCCGCGAGCTTCTCGCGGGTGGTGTCCGTCCTGATGCCGACCAGTCCCCGGATCTCGTCGTCCTCGTCGCGCCGGGGGAGCTTCGTCTTTCGCTCCCAGTACCCGTGGTAGTCGTCGTAGGTCCTGAGTTTCCCGTATATCGGCTCGCCCGTCTCGATGACGTGCATGTCGTCCTCCCAGTCGGTCTCGGCCGTCTCCCGCAGGTACTCCGGCTTGGCCTCGACCTCCGTCCGGCCGACCGCCCTCGACGGGTCGATGTCGACGTTGAGGTCGGACTCGTAGAGGTACCGCCCCTCGGCGTCCGTGGCGGATATCGCGGTCTCGGTCCGGTCCAGAAGCGTCCTGAACAGACTGCTCTCGGCGTCGCGCCGGCGGCGCTCGTCGAACGCCAGGAGCGCTTCGTCGACGGCCCCCCGGAGCCGGTCGTCCGCGGCCGTGGGCGGGACGTACGACCACCTCGGTCGCGACACCGCCCGTGACGACCGACCGGACCCGCTCGACCATCCGTTCGGTTCCGCCGACGACGAGAACTGTCGCCGGGTCCGTCAGGAGATAGCTCATCGAGGACGTGCACCACCTTCATCGTGAACAGAGGCAGATAAGCGCTCTGGCCCGATTTTCCCGCGATACTGGCCCCGCCGGCGGCGACGGCCGTCGGACCGACCCCACTCCAGGCCGTCGAGTGACCCCCGGTTTCCCGGCCCCACCTCATCGCCCCACGGCGGGCGGTGGAGTTTTATCTTCTGTCCGCGATGGGTCACACATGAGCGAGGACGGGCGCGTCGAGTACGAGCCCCGTAGCGTGAAGGCTCTCTTGCGCGAGATGAAAGACACCGCGGAGTTGCTCATCGACCTGTCGTACTCGTCGGTCCTGTTCGACGACACCGAGCTCGCCGGGGAGGTGCTCGAACTCGAACAGCGGATGGACGTCCTCGAGATGCAGGCGTGGATGGCCCTCGTCATGGCCGGCCGGAGCCCGAACGAGGCGGAGTCGCTCGCGCCGGTGTTCGGGATCGTGGGGGCCGCCGAGAAGATAAGCGACGCCGCGGGCGACATCGCGAAGGTCGTCCGCGAGGACATCGGCCTCCCGGCGGCGCTGCGCCGGTCGCTCCCCGAGGCCGTCGAGACGCTCGCACGGGCCGCCGTCGCCCCCGAGTCGGCGTACGCCGGCCGGACCCTCGGCGAGGTCGACCTGGAGACCGAGACCGGCGTCCGCGTCATCGCGGTCCGGCGCGACCGCGAGTGGATCCACAGCCCGGACCGGGAAACCCGGCTGGCGGCCGGCGACGTCGCTGTCTGTCGCGGCCCCGAGGACGCGGTCGAGACGGTCTACGAGACGCTCACCGGCGACGCCTTCGAGCGCCCGCCCCCGGACGCGGCCGACATCGCGGACCTGGACCGGGCCGTCGAGTCCGTCGTGTTGATGAAGACGATAAGCGAACTCGCCGTCGACCTGGCCTACGGGAGCGTCCTCTTCGACGACGCCGACCTCGCCACGGAGGTCCGCGAACTGGAGATCGAGGTCGACGCCCTCCAGTCGCGGTTCGAGGCCTGGACGCTCCGGGCCGCGGCCGCCGTCGACGACCCCGTCTCGCTCCGGGGTCTGGTCCACATCGGCACGAGCACGGAGGTCATCAGCGACGCGGCCGTCGAGATCAGCGACGGCGTCCTCCGGGGGATCTCGGGCCACCCGGTCGTCGCGGCCGCCGTCGGGGAGTCCGACGAGATCATCGCCCGCGTCGTCCTCGACGGGGGGGTGCTCGTCGGCGGGACGCTGGCGGACCTCGATGCAAGCGACGCCGCCGGCGTGACCGTCATCGCGGTCCGGCGGGCCGGCGAGGACGACGGGACCGACCGGTCGGAGTGGGTGCTCTCGCCCGGCCCCGGGACGGACCTGCGGGCCGGCGACCACCTCATCGCCAAGGGGACACGGACGGCCGTCGCCCGCCTCGAAGAGCTGGCCACATGACCGACTGGACGGTCCGGGGGATCACGCGCGCACTCCTGCCGGTCCTGCTGGTCCTGACCGCCCTGGAACTGGTCAGCGGGCTCGCACTGGAGTCCTTCGAGGCCACACTCCTGGCGTACCCCTCCCTGCTGGTGCTCGTGCCGGCGGTCATCGGCACCGCCGGCAACCTCGGGAGCGTCCTCTCGGCGCGGCTGGCGACGGCCTTCCACCTCGGGTTGCTCGCGTTCGACCCCGGCGACGAGCGGCTGGTCGGCAACGCGGCCACGACGGTCCTGCTGGCCCTGACGGTCTTCCCGGTCGTCGGCGTCGGCGCCTGGGCGGTCACCTGGGCGACGGGGCGGGCACGGCTGTCCCCCTGGACAGTGCTGGCGGTCGCAGTGACCAGCGGCCTCGCGCTGGCCGTCCTCGCGGTGGTCGTGACCGTCGTGGCCGCCTACGGGGCCTACCGGCTGGAACTCGACCCCGACGACGTCGTCATCCCCACCGTGACCAACGTCTGTGACGTCCTCGGCGTCGTCGTTCTGCTCGTCGTAAGTCAACTGCTGGTGTAGTCACCCCGGGCGCCGCCACCCGATGAGCGGGGGACCGTCCGGCGGCAGGCGCGCGCGCCCGGGCGGCGCGTTCCCTCGCGGGACCCGGAGCCATTAAGCGTCCGCGGGGGCCAGTACAACCATGTCCGTCGCCGACGTCGTCGGGGAGGCGTACCCGAGTGCCCTGCCGACGCTGCTGGTCAGCGCCGTCGGGGGGCTGCTCGCGGGCACGGTGCTCGGGGGAATGGAGGCGGACCTGGCAGCCGTCGACGGCCTGCTGGTGCTTGTGCCGGCCTTCCTGGCGATCCGGGGGAGCGTCTACGGGTCACTGGGGTCGCGGCTGTCGAGCGCGCTCCACCAGGGGCTGGTGTCGCCGACGTTCGAACCCGACAGGCGGGTCGGCGCGGCCGCGCTGGCGGCCATGCTCAACGGGGTGGGCGCGACGGTGTTCGCGACCGTCCTCGTCGTCTTCGTCCTGCCCGCGCTTGGCCGGCCGGTCGCGCCCCTCGGGACCTTCCTCGTGGTCGCGGTCGTGGGGGGGCTGCTGGCCGGCCTGGCACTGACGGCCGTCGTCCTCGTCGTCGTGTTCGTCGGCTTCCGCCACGGGCTGAACCCCGACGACATCGTCGGCCCCGCGGTCACGACGGCCGGCGACGTCTTCGGGATGGTCGCGCTCCTGGCCGCGACCAGACTCGCGCTCGCCGTGACCTGACGGTGACCAGTAGTTGAAAGCGGGTCAAATCCGGAAGTCAATTCTGCCTGTTGACTGTCGTGCATGGTGTCATCTTTTCTCCGTTGTTGCGGTTGTAACCAACGTTTCCTATCAGATTCATTGGAGTGACTTCGACGCGTGCACCAAGTGGTGCAGAATACTAATAATTTGCTCCGTGTAGTTCGATACTCGGCTTTGCACATTTATAAGCGAGTACGACAGAGTAGCTGAATAATCTATTTTCGGCCGTTTTGGATCGATCAATTGCTCTGTATCTCGGTTGCAGCCACCGTTTCGCCCGGTTCCCGCACCAGATCGGCGGTCGCAGCGGGAAGCATCGACATAATCGCTACCAGAAATCACTGCTCTCAGAAGCTCTGTCTATCTCTGAGTGCACCCACATATAAACGTGCAGAGTCGAGTTACGACTTATCGGGATGAGCGTCAGTTTAAATGCAGATGTGATTGAATCTGAATACGTGGCCGAACGTTTGACGACCAGACGACGGTTGCTGCGCCTGAGTGGAGTGATGGCAGGCGTCGCCGGGTTCACCGACCGGGCTGGCGGATCCGATAACGGGAGTCTCGACGTCGACGAGATGAGCGTGGACGACTCCGGGACAGATACTACTCCCTTGAAAAACACCCCTTGGCCTACGTTCGCCTACGATGCCGCAAACACGGGGTTCGTCCCTGACGGGAACGGACCCAGTGGCCCGGTCGAGGCACGCTGGACGGCCGACATTGGAGGTAGTGCCAGACCCAGCGGGAGCGAAAGTAATCCGGCAGTCGTCGACGACACTGTCTACGTCGGCGCGGGCAAGGAAGTGAACGCGCTTGACGCCGCCACCGGTGAGATCCGCTGGCAGGTCAAAGTTGGGAAACTCGTCGACGCTAGCCCCGCAGTCGACAGCGACACCGTATACATTCAGGACCGGGAGGGACTCGTTCGTGCGCTCGCGACCGAGGATGGGAGCGAGCGCTGGTCGGTTGCGGTCGGGAGCCGCGATCTTCCAATCCAGCAAGGAAGTCCGACCGTCGTCGACGGCATCGTCTATGTCGGTTCGCTTGAGGGGGTGCTGTACGCGTTCGACGCTGCCACCGGCGACGTGATGTGGACGTTCGAAGCGGACCGGCGCATCGGTAACACGCCGGCTGTCGTCGACGGGACCGTCTTCGTTTCCTCCGGTGACGGCAATCTCTATGCGATCGACGCCGCCGACGGAACCGAGGTTTGGCACGCGGAGGTCCCGGGGGGCAACTCTTACAGCAGTCCTACGGTTGTAGACGCTGTCGTCTACTGCGGGTCCGGCGCCATCGACGAGGCGACCGTTCATGCCTACGATGCTGCCAATGGCGCGAACGTCTGGAGCGTCAAACCCGGCGACGCGGTGTACAGCTCTCCCGCTGTCGACGGCGACACCGTCTATGTCGGCAGTATCGACAGCCGAGTGTACGCGCTCAACGCGACAAACGGGGACGAGCGGTGGTCATACCAGACCGACGGGAAGGTCTACGCGGATCCCGCCGTGGTGGGGGACGCTGTCTACGTGGGGTCGTACGACGACAACGTGTATGCGCTTGACGCCACCACCGGCGACGAGCACTGGTCATTCAAGACGGGGCACTCAGTGGACGCGGGCGCGGCCGTCGTCGACGGCACGGTGTACGTCGGCTCGGCGGACGGTTCGGTCTACGCCTTGAGTTCGACGGGAGACGAAGAGGACACCGCCGCCGACCGGACCACAAGTACCTCCAGACGAACCACCTCACTCACCGAAACCTCAGTCACATCGACGGCACCGCCCCCTTCGACCACGTCCACGGGAGAAGGTGGTGCTGCGTTCGGCTCGCCCGCGAAATCGGTCGGACTCCTTCTAGCCATGGGACTCGGACTGGTCGGTCTGAGATACGGGATCAGAATGATCCGTAATGGCGAGGGCGCTCAGGGTGGGACCGAAACGACTAACGAATCGGAAGCCGGTGGCCGAGGAGAAGCCGAGACTGGAGGCGACAGTGAGGGAGGATCAAGCAAGACACGGGAGGTACAGGAGGGCGATACCCAGTGGGAGATCGACGACGACTATGGCGAACCCATGACGTGGGAGAGCGTCGCCGAGGAGAACGATATCGCTGAACCAGAACGAGTCAGCGAAGAAACCGAAGACGATACTGATGCCGGCTGACGTCTCCCACGATATCCTCACCAGGTCCGGTGCCGATGTAGCCCTCACTCTCCGCCACTGCTGCCTCCCGGCCCCCCGACTCCGATGTCGACCGAGTAATCGGACTTCAGGAGCGCGGTGGCAATCAGCCTCACTCCACCGATGGTGAACAAGCCGCCGAACAGGGCCGCGAAGGCGACCACGAACAGTGGAAGCGTGCCGTCGGAGATGACCCCGACCACGGGGACCGTCGATTCGACGACACGCTCTACGCTCGCCGGGAAGAGGGGACTCCCACTGACGCTCCCGACGACCAACAGGATAGTGACGCCGGGCACGAGCATGAATACCCCGGCCGTGACCGCGATTGCTCGCGCCGTCCCGCCACGGATAGTTTTGACAGTCTTTGACATACGAAGTCGTTCAGGCGAATCCACATTAATTTTGGTAAGTTATGCTCACCTGACATGGTTACTAGCCGATACCTACAGGACCGCCTACGCAAGGCTCTATGGATTTATGCCTCGTCCGCTCCACGACTGGGGTTGGCGAACAAGCGGAGAATAAAGAGGAGTAGTCCAACCGGCACGGTAACACGTGAAGCGAGGTCAATGCTCCGGCGGTGTGGGTCGGCACTCGCGACGGCGACTACCCTCGGTTTGGCTGGGTGTACCGGCGAGGGGAACGAGGGTGACGGCGGCGGAACAGACGGTGACGGTACCCCGACGGAGGAGGACGACGGCCAGGACGAGGAACCCGCCGAAACTACCGTGGAACCCGTCACCGAAACCACCGTGGAACCCGTCACCGAAACCACCACACCGAGGGGGGGTGAGACGACGACCACCAGCCGGGACCTCGGCGATCCGATAGGCGAAGTGAAGGAAAGCTCCGTCGAGGGACTCAGGATCGTCGGTCTGGAGTCGAAGGTCGCGGAGAGCCACCCGTACCCTCGTCAGGGGGAATGGGGAGTCAAGATCGACCTGGAGAACAGCGGCGACCAGTCGACCGAACTGAACGAGTATACCTGGGCGCTGACCGTGTACGACGACGCCGGGGACGTGCTGAAGAAACTCAATCGAAGCGAGGGGAACATGATCGTCAGCCCCGCTGGTGGCAGGACGCTCGCAGCGGGCGAGACCACTGGCGTCGCAATCCAATCGACCGAGGCCATCGACCCCGAGAAAGTCGGCCGCTACGAGGTCTCGCTCACGTGTGGGACGTTCGCCGACGGAGTCTACTGCGAGTAGCGAGAGGTAACGATAGGGGCGCGGACAGCCAAGCCGTCATTTTACCGCGACTCAGATCCCCGGGCCCATGCTGTATTTACCCTCTACGCTCATCCCGATACATTGTAACGTCGGAGTTTCTCGAACCAGTCTTCCGGCGAGTTGAGTTTCAGTGCGAGGTGCTGTGTTGATACTGTCGGACACAAGTGATGCCACCGCTCGGTGGCTGTCGAGGGGTCTTCGAGACGTCACATCCCCGAATGGCGAAGAGCACGTTCACGTACTTGTGTCCGACAGTATGAATAGGGGTACGGCGCGGCGTTGTCCATCCCCTCGGAGAGGGCGCTCACGCCGGGAAGGACGACGCCGTCGGCGTCGACGGCCCTGGGGTCGTCGACCAGGTCGACGGCTGTCCGGCTCCGTATCACTCTGTACGACAATTGAGCGGTATACAGTCGGATTCCTGTCCGGAACGCAAATACTATACTGGCTCCGCGGAAAGGTCGGGTCGATGTCCGAACAAGGTTCGAGTGGGCGGCCCACACGGCGTCGGTTTCTTACCAAGACAGGTCTCGCGGGAGCGGCGCTGCTCGCCGGGTGTTCCGGCGACGGCGGCGGCAGTGACGGCCAAGACGGCGGCAGCGACGGCCAGGACGGGATGGGCGATGAAGACGGCGACAGCACGGACACCGAGGACGGCGACGGGACGGATACCGAGGACGGCGACGGCATGGACGGCGGAGACGAACCGACGGAGGTCACCTGGATCCTCAACCCCGCAGAGGAGGAGATCGACATCGAGGTGCAGTACCAGCCGCTGTTCGAGTACTTAGAGGAGAACGCGGACGTGACGATCCCCCCCCAGCCGACGGCGAGTTACTCGGGGACGGTCCAGGAGCTACGCCGCGCCGAGGAGGGCGACCGCATCTTCGCGGACGTCTCCCCCGGGGCCGTGGCCCAGGTCCCCGAG